>CAYHCE010000001.1:0-33057 GCA_964355015.1 uncultured bacterium
TGTTGCCCGAGACGTGCATCAGGGTGTCGTGGTAGTCGGCGTCCTGGTTCATGCTGGCCAGGCAGGGGAAGTGGTGGTGGAGCATCCCGGCCGCTTCGATGGACTCGTCGACGGTCAGGCCGGTCAGGCCTTCCGCCACGTGCTGAGCGCAGCCGCAGGCGGTATCCCGCGACACCTGCACCTGGCGGATGTGGCCGCCTTCGACGGTCACGTGGAACTCGGGACGGCCGAAATGCTCGGCGAAGCGCCGGATGAGCGGGTCGTCGTAGGTGGTTACCAGCGGCGTGCGGTTGTAGGTTGTGGTCGTCAGAGAGCAGAAGGGCTTGGGGAAGACCGCGGCGACGCCCATCTCGTCCAGCCAGCCTTTGAGCTGCTGCATCAGCCCCGGAGGAAGCGACTCGTTGCGATCGATAGGGGCGATGACAGCTTTGGCCCCGCAGCGGCGGACGATATCGGGGACGAGCTGCGCCAGCCCCGGAGCTTCCCCCAGCGCCAGGAGGAGATCCGCCTCACGGGCCATGCGATCGAATGCCGCATCAACGCCGAGGATCCGCAGCAGAACTTCCGCCCGGCCCCCGGCAGGATCACCGGCTGGCTGCCCCCCGGCGGTCCCGGCGTTCGGGTCGACAGCCACGTCTACACCGGCTATGAGATCCCGCCCTTCTACGACTCCCTGATCGGCAAGCTGATCGTCTGGGGGGTGGATCGGGACGCCGCCCTCAGGCGGCTGCGGCGAGCCCTGACGGAATGCGCCATCACCGGCATCCCCACCACGATCGAGTTCCATCTGGCGCTGCTCGATCGGCCCGAGTTCCAGAGGGGCGACGTGCACACCAAGTTCGTGGAGCAGGAGATGCTGCCCCCTGCCTCATAGGGGTCGGCTCAGGCCAGGCCCGTGCCGTGGCGCAGAACCTGCGTGAGCAGGCCCTGCTGACCGACCAGCAGTTCCCGCAGCAGGCTGATCAGCCCCACCCAGATCACCGGGGTCACATCCACGCCGCCGATCGGCGGGATCAGCCGACGGGTGAGGCGCAGCAGCGGTTCGGTGGGGGCGCCGATCAGCCGCAGCACGCCCTTCTCGAGGTCGATCTGTGGATACCAGGTGAGCACGATCCGGAACAGGAACAGCAGGGTCCAGGCCGCCAGCAGCAGACCCAGGGCCAGATCTGCCACCGGCAACGACTGCATCAGCCAGGGGGCAGCCGTCACAAAGCTCTAAGCAGTGGGCCGCTCATCGTAGGAAGCGGACCCCACTGCCTAGGATCCAGGCCGGACCCGGCGTTGCCATGACCCCCTCCCTCTCCAACTTTCTGAGCAGCCTCGTCTACGGGGCCATGATCGTGGTGATCCCGATCAGCATCGCGCTGGTGCTGATCAGCCAGACCGACCAGGTCGACCGCAAGCTCTGAGGGTTCAGTGTTCCCGTCACGCCGGAGTGGTCGTGGCGGGGTCCCTACACTGGTGCCACGGGTTCTCCACTGGGGGAACACGATCCAGCGTTCGCCTGAGGGTTCCAGACGTGGTCAATGCCAGCCTGAACTGGGCCAGCATCGTCGGCATCGTGTTGGCCGTCGGCGGTGCCCTCCTCTATTTCATGAGGAGCTTCAAGCCCGCCCTCGCCCGTGACTACGACGTCTTCTTCGCTGCCGTGGGTCTGCTCTGCGGCGGCATTCTCTTCTTCCAGGGCTGGCGCCTCGATCCGATCCTGCAGTTCGGCCAGTTCCTGCTGGCCGGCACCACCGTGTTCTTCGCCTACGAGAGTGTTCGCCTGCGGGGCGTCACCACCGAGCAGGCCCGTCGCTCCTCCTACTTCGAGGACGACGAACCGCCGGCACCCCGACCGAGGGTGGGCGGGCGGCCCGGCTGGGACTCAGACACGGATCGTTTCGATGAACCCCAGCCCCTGAGGCGCCGCATCCGCTCGCTCGAAACCGAGGAGCCAGAGGAGGAGGCCCCCTTCTACCGGCCGCGACGGACCGCACGGCCGGCCATCCCCGAGCGGGCCGCCAGTCGTCGCTCTCCCGACGACGAGGACTGGGACAGCCCCGCCTCCCGTGCCTCCCGCGACCAGCAGCCCTTCTCTCGTGGCGCTCCCCGCAGCGGTCAGGGAGGGGTTCCTGCGGCCGCTGGCGGCGCGGCAGCAGCGGCAGCCGGTGTGGCGGCAGGGTCTTCCTTCGGTGCCCGGCGGCGCGATCGCGAGGCCGGGCCGGAACCTCGCCGCGGCAGTCGGCCCGTGCCCGCCCCCGACAATGTGCCCAGGTCCAGCCGTCGACCCGGTCCGACCGGAACCAGCGGATCAGCCGGTGGGACAGGCAGCGAGATGATCGGATCCACTGGCACCCCCGGTGTGCCCCAGGGCAGTCCGATTCGCGGCCGCAGCGTGCGCGGCCAGGATCCGGCCTCTGCCGATGCCGGCAACGTCAGCGACGCCGACTTCACCCCCCTCAGGCCGAGCCCCTCCCCCCGACCACGGGACAACAGCTCCCGCTTCGACGACTGAGCCAGGCAACCGGGCGGCGTCAACGGGTGGCCCGCCTGCGGCCACCCAGAAGCACAGCCGTCGGCAGGGCTGCCCTCGCTGTGAACCGGCTGCTGTGTTGCGCCCGGCACTCTGGATTCGTCCGGTCGTTCAGCCTCGGCCTGGTGATGGCCATCGCGCTGGGGATCAGTGGCTGTTCAGTTCCCTGGGGCCTGCGGGGCCGGCCCGCTCCATCGACCGGCCTGGGCAGCCGGATCCGCCAGGATCCTGCCCTCAGCGGGGACGGCCGCCTGCTGGCCAGCCTGGTCGACCGCGGCGGGCGCAGCACCATCCTGCTGCAGGAGCGCCTCAGCGGCACAGTGCTGCCTCTGCGCGATCTCGATCGACGCCAGCCCCACAGTTCCCCGTCGCTGAGCTGGAACGGCCGCTATCTCGCCCTGCTCGTGCAGCAGGGCTCCCGCCGTCTGGCGGTGATCGAGGATCGGCTCACGGGCAGGATCCATCCCCTTCCCCTCCCCGACGACCGGGAGGTCCAGAGGCTGAGCCTGTCGCCCGATGCGCGCCGCCTGGCCCTGCAACTGGTGCAGGACGGCCATGGACGGGTGGAAGTGTTCGACCTCGGCGGGCTGCTGGAGCCGGACCTTCCACCAGGGATGCGGCTCTCGGGAGGCGGAGAGCCATGAAGCGGGCCGACCCGATCCGCCTGCTCGCAGCACCACCACTGCTGCTGCTGCTCCTGCTGGGCGGCTGCGTCAGCCCCCCCCTGCGGCCCCTGCCCGTGATCAACCAGGGCCTGGCGCAGGCCGGTGTGAACCGGGATCCTTCCCTGAGCGGACGCTGGCTGGCCCTGATCAGCGGCCGGGAGGGCCGGGAGCAGGTTCTGCTGGTGGATCTGGAGAGTGGCAGGCCCGTGCCGCTGCCGGGTCTCAACCGCCCCGATGCCCAGCCGCTGAGCGTGAGCGTTGACGACAGGGGAGAACGGCTGGCCCTGGTACGCCAACGGGACGGGCGCACCGAACTGGCGCTCTACCGTCGCTCCAGCCAGAGCCTGCAACCCCTGCCCCTGGAGCCGGCGGGAGTGCCCAGGCTGGTGAATCTGAGCGCGGACGGCCGGGTGCTGGCGGTGCAGATCAGCCGCAACGGGATCTGGCAGGTGGATCTGCTCGAGCTGCCCTGAGCAGCCTCAGGGCACCAGGCCGGCCCAGTGGAGGAAGGTATCGCCGCTGAGGGCCTCGATCAGCAGTACGGCTGCGAAGCCGACCATGGCGAACCGCCCGTTGACGCGCTCGGCATAGGCACTCCAGCCAAACGAGGGCAGATCGGACGTGGTGGCGCTGGTGGAGGGCACGGTGGAGGGGGGCGACGCGGGTGGGGGGGGAGTCATCGGGGATTCAGGCGCGGCCAAAGTCATAGCCGGCGGCGGGAAGCAGTCGCCAGCCGCCGTTACCGTCGAGCTCCAGCACCGTGTCGTGAAAGGCGGCCAGGGTGGGGCGGTGGCCCACGCTCACGAAGGCCATCTCTCGCTCGGTGAGCAATTTGTAGAGGTGCTTCTCGGTGGTGACATCGAGGGCGCTGGTGGCTTCATCGAGCACCACGAAGCGGGGGGAATTGAGCAGCAGCCGAGCAAAGGCGAGGCGCTGCTGTTCGCCCAGGGACAGCAGCCGCGGCCAGTCCTGCTTGATGTCGAGGTCGGGATAGCGGCTCACCAACTCCGGCAGGCGAACCTCCTCGAGCACGTTGCGCAGGTGATCGTCGCTGAATCGTTCCGGCTGCAGCGGGTAGCAGAGCTGCTCGCGCAGGCTGCCCAGGATCATGTAGGGCTTCTGGGGGATGAACAACAGCTCCGAAAGGGGTGGGCGCTCGATGCTGCCGGCCGCCGGTGGCCACAGCCCGCTCACCATGCGCAGAAAGGAGGTCTTGCCGCAGCCACTCGGACCCACGACCAGCACTCTCTGGCGCGGACCCACCTCGAGGCTGATGTCGTGGATCAGGCAGCGGTTGGTGCGGGGTGGCACCAGATCGGCATGCAGCACGACGATGGCATCGGAACGCCCTCTCCTCGCCTCGATGCCGTCACCGCCTGCGGCCGCTTCTGCAGACGGCAGGGGCAGCGCCTGGGAGGCGATCTCCTCCATTTTTGCCTGGAAGCCCTCCAGACGGCTGATGCTGGCGGAGAAGGCCGCCAGCCGGTCGATGTTGTTGACGATATAGCTCACCGAGAACAGCACCTGGCTGAAGGCGATGCTGGCCTGTCCGAACACACCGAAATCCACTTTCTTGGCGAAGTAGATCGGTGCGATCACCAGCCAGGGCAGAAAGCGGGAAAAGTAATCATAGGAGCGCTGGATCACCTGGATCAACGCTTCCCAGATGATCAGGCGATCGTAGTTGAAGATGGCCCCACCGAGGCGGCGCTCCGCCTCCTTGGCCTCCTGTTGTTCGCCCCTGTAGAAGGCGATCGATTCGGCATTGTCCCGGATATGCACAAGGCCGTAACGAAAATCGGCTTCAAGCTTCAGCTGCTTATAGTTCAGCATCACCAGTTTTCGGCTGGCAAAGACGATCAGTGCGGTGCCGCCCACTGAGTAGGCAAGCAGCAGCAAGGCCAGCTTTGAGTTGATGCTCCACAGTACGATGATGAAGCTCACGAAGGTGAGCAACGCCGCAATGATCTCCACAGTCACGCTCAGGCTGGTGCCGGTGAAGCTCGCCGTGTCCTGAGAGATCCTCTGGTCCGGGTTGTCGATCTCCTCAAGGGATTCGTCGTTGGGATTGAGGATGTAGTAGGCCCGGTTGGTGAGGTAGCGGGTGAGCAGACGGCCGCTCAGCCACTCTCGCCAGAGCAGACCCAGCTTCGGAATCAGGTAACTCTGGATCGCCCGGATCGGCAGCGCCAGTACCAGGCAGAAGGCGTAGATCCCTACGATCTTCCAGAATCCATCCTGGTCGTAGGCCACCAGGGCGTTGTCGACGTTGCGGGCGATGTAGCTGATGCCGACGTTGATGCCGTTGATCACCAGGATCAGCAGGGTGATCACCCCCATCAGCAGCCAGGGCAGCCAGCGGCCCTGGCGCAGCTTGCTGCGCACGCTGCCGAACGCCACCAGCCCGGCGGCGAACAGCACCATCACCACCGGACCGATCGGGCCCCTCCACAGGGCCGCCACCTGCTCGGGCACTCCGGGCAGGAAGCGATCGCGCAGGCCGGGAATCAGAGCCCCGGAGGCGGCGACCACAGCGGTGAGCAGCAGCAGGGTGAGCCCCACCACCACCGCCACGAGGGAGACCACCAGCAGCAGGAACTGCCAGGAGCTGCTCTCCTCCAGAGGGAGGAAGTAGGGCTGGGCCAGGCGCTGCAGCTTGACCAGCTGGTCGCGGAAGGCCTTCAGGGGACGCATGAACGAAAGCGGCTGGGGGGGCCATTGTCGCCGCTGGGGAGATCAGCCGGGAGGCCACTGCAGGGGCCGGCCTCCGATCACGTGAACATGCAGGTGAAACACGGTCTGGCCGGCTTCCTCCCCGGAATTGATCACGGTGCGCCAGCCGCTCAGCCCCTCCTGCCGGGCCACCCTGGCTGCCACCAGCAACAGATGGCCGAGGAGAGCCTGGTGCCGCTCCTCGGCATCAGCCAGGTTCAGCAGGGGTTCACGGGGGATCACCAGAACGTGCACCGGAGCCTGGGGCTGGACGTCCCTGAAGGCCAGGCAGAGGTCATCGGCATAGACCTCATCGCAGGGAATCTCTCCCTTCAGGATGCGGGCGAAGATCGTGTCGCTGGCAGCCATGGCGCCGGGCCGGAGGAGGGGCGGAAGGTCAGCTGGTACGGGCTGGGCACTGAAGAGGTGTCCGCCGCGGATCCGCTGATGTTGGCACGGTGCAGCAGTGCCGCCCTGCGGGGCCTGGAGGCCCGTGAGGTGGCGGTGGAGGTGGACATCGCCCCTGGCCTGCCGGGGCTGCAGATCGTGGGGCTGGCGGATGCGGCGGTGCGGGAATCCAGGGAACGGGTGCGGGCGGCCCTGCGCAACAGCGGCTTCCGCACGCCGCTCACCCGGGTGATCGTGAGCCTGGCGCCGGCGGATCTGCGCAAGGAGGGGCCGGCCTTCGACCTGCCGATCGCCCTGGGGTTGCTGCTGGCCTCCGGCCAGCTGCCGCCCGGATGGCTGGAAGGCATCTGGAGCGCGGGCGAGCTGGGTCTGGACGGGAGCCTGAGGCCGGTGCGAGGCGTGATGGCCCTGGCGCTGGCAGCACGGCAGTGCGGGGCGCGAGGGCTGGTGGTACCGGTCGCCAACGGTGGCGAGGCCCAGTTGGTGGAGGGATTGTCGGTGTGGCCGGCCGGCTGCCTGCGGCAGGTGGCCGAGCTGCTGGAGGATCGGCGCCACGCCAGCCCTTGCCCTGCGGCCGCGGCCTCAGCGGCCGCAGCGTCAGCGCCTGCCGCGCCGCTCGATCTCCGCGAGGTGAAAGGGCAGGACCATGGGCGCAGGGCCCTGGAGATCGCCGCAGCCGGTGGCCATCATCTGCTGCTCGTGGGTCCACCTGGAAGCGGCAAGACGATGCTGGCCCGGCGGTTGGGGGGCCTGCTGCCGCCACTGCCCCACCCGCAGGCCCTGGAACTCACCCAGGTGTACTCGGTGGCAGGGCTGCTGCAGCACCACGGCGCCCTGCTGCGACAACGGCCCTTCCGGGCTCCGCATCACAGCTGCACCGGCACCGCCCTCGTCGGGGGCGGCGCCATCCCCAGGCCGGGGGAACTGTCCCTGGCCCACCACGGCGTGCTGTTCCTCGACGAGCTGGCCGAGTTCCGGCGCGAGGTTCTTGATCAGCTGCGTCAGCCGCTGGAGGAAGGGGAAGTGTGGCTGAGTCGGGCCCGGCAGCGCAGCCGTTTCCCTTGCCGCGTCTGCCTGGTGGGGGCCACCAACCCTTGCCCCTGCGGCTGGTTCGGCGATCCCGAACGGGCCTGCCGCTGCGGCGAGGCCCAGAGGCTGCGGTACTGGTCACGGCTGTCGGGGCCACTGCTGGATCGGATCGATCTGCAGGTGGTGGTGCGACGCCTGGCGGCGGACACCCTGGTGGCGAGCTACGCAGCCGACAATTCTCAGCAGCCGGCCGAAAGCAGCGCTGTGGTGGCACTCCGGGTTGCGGCGGCCCGGCAGCGAATGGTGGCTCGCAATCCAGGCCAGTGTCCCAACAGCCAGCTGAGCAGCGGCGCGCTGCAGCAGGAGAGCCGGCTCTCAGCGGCTGGGATGAAGCTGTGGCGACGGGCGATCGAGCAGCGGCGGTTGAGCGCACGCTCGGCGGAACGACTGCTGCGGGTGGCTCGGACCATCGCTGACCTGGATGCCAGCAGCGGAGTGGAGCCACGACACCTTGCCGAAGCTCTCACCTATCGGTCCTTCGACCAGCTTCAGAGCCCGGAGGGAAGGGCCTGAAGCTGACCCCCTGAGCGCAACGAGCCGGATTCAGCGGCGGCGGCGGCGCTGCTGGGCCTTGCGCTTGTACTTCTCGGTGGGGGTTTCGTGGTGACGCAGGCGCTTGAGGTCGGCAAAGATGCCCGCCTTGGACACTTGACGCTTGAAGCGGCGCAGGGCCGATTCAATCCCTTCGTTCTCGCCGACGGTGACCTGGGTCATGAACCACGCAGTGGTGCTTGCTGGAGGTCAATGTAGCAATCGGTGCCGCTGCGCCTCGCTCAGGGCTTGGAGCCGGTCGGCTTGACCGGGCTGCCGGAGGCCGGCTCGGCCGGCGTGGGGGGGGCGGGCCTGGCCGGCCGGTCCGCAGGGGCGCTGGCGGGATTGGTCGACGGGACCGGCTGGGTCGCCGCCGGAGCCGGTTGAGCGGGCATCGGAGTCTGCGGCGAGGGGGCCGGCAGCGGGGGGGACGATGGCACCGGGACGACCGTCGCCGGCGTGGGGGAGGCGGGTGCAGCTAGGACCGCCCCCTGATCCGGCCAGGTTTCGCGGTAGAGGTACACGTGGCCGAGGACACGGTTGCCGAACTGGCGGCGCATCAGTCGCCAGCCAGGTTCCGGGATGAACTGGAGAAAGCCGGCCCCGTTCCCGTTGGTCCGGGCCACGATCATCTCCGGCCCCGACTGGTTCCGGGTGGGCGCCGCCAGCAGGAGGTTGTCGTTGTCGGTCCTGACGACGCTGAGCCGGTACACGGTGGCCAGGTCTGACCCCCCCACCCGCAGGGAATAGCCGTTCGCATCGAGGTAGCGGGTGCAGATCCCCGTGAAGTCGAAGCTGCCCAGAAGGGGATCCACCCTTGCGGGAGCCGAACCGGAGGTGGCGAAACAGGGGCGCTTGTTGGTGATCTGCTCGTAGATGTTGAGCTGGGCGCGGGTGCCATCACCGATCGGGGCCACCACGAGGATGAACCGGCTCTGGTCCACCTCCCGGGCACCGAACAGGTTTCCCTGGGCCCGGACGGGGCCGGAGCCGGTGGAGGCGACAAGCGTTACCAGGCCAGCCAGGACAGGCAGGAACCGTGGCAACCACGCGGTGCGCATGACGGCGAAGGGACGCATGGAGAGCCCGATCGTAGAAGTGGGTTCGGCAGGCGCCAGAGCCCCTCAGGCTGGCTTGTTGAGACGAATTGCGACCAGCAGGCTGATCACGCTGCCCGGCAGGCAGGCGGCCAGGATCTGCCGGGTGACGCTCACCCCCAGGTCGGGATCGCCGTAGGACAGTTCGAACACCGAGCCGGTGGCGGCGATGCCCAGCAGGCACGCCAGGGCCAGGAACACCCCGGCGAGTGGTTTCATCGGCATGGAGCTCAGCGCAGGGAGTGGACATCGTCACGGCGGAAGCCGTGCTCCTGGAGCTCCTCGTTGAGGCTGAGCTCATCGCTGACCCGATCGACGAACAGCACGCCCTGCAGATGGTCCATCTCGTGCTGGATGCAGCGGGCCAGCAGCCCATCGGCCCGAATCCGCCGCGGCCGGCCCTGTTCGTCGCGGAAGCTGACCTCCACGTCGCTGGGACGCACCACCGAGAGGTAGACCCCAGGAATGCTGAGGCAGCCCTCCTCGTAGGTATCGAGCGAGGCGCTGACGGAGCCGATCTCTGGGTTCACCAGCACCATCGGTGGCGTGGCGGCGTTCTCGGGATCGAGATCGATCACCAGCAACTGCTTGTGCACCCCCACCTGGGGTGCCGCCAGGCCGATGCCACGAGCCGTGTACATACTGCGCAGCATGTCGCGGGCCAGCTCCCGCACCGATTCGTCCACCTTGCTGATCCGCCGTGCGGACTGCCGCAGCACCTGATCGCCGAGGGTGTGGATCGTGAGCGGCGGATGCTCAAGCACCTCCTTGGGCACCTGCACGCCCCGGCTGCACTGCTCCGCCTGGCGGGCCATCCTGGCGAAGCTGATGGCCAAGGCATCACCTGAAACGATGGTGAAATTGTAGAAGCCGCCGGAGGGCGACAAGCACTTGGGGAACCTGCGCCTGGGGGCCCCGCTGGCAGCGGCGGCGGTGGTCGGACGCTTCCCCGCCGTGCTGGAGCCGCAGTGGCATCAGGGCCGGCTTTACTGGCTGGAACAACGGCCGCAGGAGAAGGGTCGCACCACCTTGATGGGACGCGACACGCCGGGCGCGGCGGCGGTCGAGCTCACCCCGCCGCCCTGGAACCTGCGCAGCCGGGTGCATGGCTTCGGTGGTGGCGCCTATGCCGTGGGGGAAGCGGCCGCAGGGGAACCGGCCGTGGTGTTCAGCGATGACGGCGACCGTTGCCTCTGGTGCCTGGATCTGCCGGCCGCAGGGGCCCTGGAGCCCAGGCCACCACGGCGCCTGTGCGAGTCCGCCGAGCGGGCCTTCGCGGCTGGAGGGATCGACGAGGGGCGCGGCCGTTGGATCGGTGTGATGGAGGCGGGCGGACGCGACCGGCTGGTGGCCGTGCCCCTCGGCGGTGGCGAGCCCGTGCCGTTGCACCAGCCCGCCGACTTCTGTGGCTATGCCGTGCTCAGCCCGGGCGGCAGCCATCTGGCCTGGGTCGAATGGCAGCAACCGTTCATGCCCTGGGAGCGCAGCCAGCTCTGGCTGGGCCGCTTCGATGACGCGGGGGGCCTGGAGCACGGCCGCCGCATCGCCGGCGCCCTGCCACCCACCGCCACCGACGCTGCCGCTCAGGCCTGCTCGGTGTTCCAGCCGCTGTGGCTGCCCAATGGCGACTTGGTGGTGGCCAACGACCGCAGCGGCTGGTGGAACCTCGAACGGCTCGCCGGCGCCGAGCAGCGCCGCGAAGCCACCGGCCCGCCGGGCACCCACAGGCCGCTGTGCTGGCAGCCGCTGCTGCCGATGGATGCGGAGTTCGCCATGCCCCAGTGGGTGCATGGCATGTCCACCACCGCCTGGGATGGGGAGCAGCTGGTGGCGGCCGCCTGTGAGGCGGGGCGGTGGCGGCTCGGCCGGATCGCGCTGCCGGCCGCCGCCGACGTCCCGGGGGTGTGGCAACCGATCGAGCTGCCCTTCGATGATCTGGCCGGACTCCAGGCGGAGAACGGCAGGCTGGTGGCCGTGGCCAGCGGTCCGGCCACCGGATCCGGCCTGCTCGAGCTCGACCTGGCCAGCGGCGACTGGAGCCACACGCCCGCCGCCGCCGGCCCGCCGCCGGTGGCGGCGGTGGCGATCAGCCGACCCGAGGCGCTCTGGTTCGATGGCCATGGCGGGCTGCCCACCCACGCCTGGTACTACCCGCCGCGGGGCGGTGCCCACCCGGGGGCGCCGCTGCTGGTGAAGGGTCACAGTGGCCCCACCGCGATGGCGCGCACGGGCTTGAACCTGCTGACTCAGTTCTGGACCAGCCGCGGCTGGGGGGTGGTGGACGTGAACTACGGCGGCTCCACCGGCTTCGGGCGGGCCTACCGCGAGCGGCTCGATGGCCAGTGGGGGGTGGTGGACGTGGCCGATTGCGCCGCCGCCGCCCGGGCCCTGGTGGCGGCCGGCAAGGCCGACGCCGGCCGGGTCGCGATCGAGGGGGGCAGTGCCGGCGGCTTCACGGTGCTGGCGGCGCTCTGCTTCACCGCTGTCTTCCGGGCCGGAGCCTGCCGCTATGGCGTGGCCGATCTGGCCGCCCTCGCCACGGGCACCCACCGCTTCGAGGCCCGCTACCTCGATGGGCTGGTGGGGCCCTGGCCGGCAGCGAAGGCGCTGTACGAGCAACGCTCGCCCCTGTTCCATGCCGGCGAGATCGCCTGCCCGGTGATCTTCTTTCAGGGGCTGCAGGACACGGTGGTGCCACCGGAGCAGACCGAGCGGATGGCCCGGGCGCTCAGCGACAACGGCGTACCGGTGGAGGTGCACCTGTTCCCCGAGGAGGGCCACGGCTTCCGCAGCGGAGCGGTGCAGCTGGAGGTGCTGGAGGCCACCGAGGCCTTCTTTCGCCGCCACCTCGCCCTGTGATGGCGCTGCCGGAGGGGTGGGGTGCCGCGATCGCCTGGCTGGCGGCGGCGACCGGGATCCTGGTGCTGCTGCTGGCCATCGCCCTGGCGATCGGCGGCCGGCTGGGACTGAAGCGGTGGGGGATCCCGGAGGCCCTGCTGGCCGGAACGCTCGGGCTGCTGCTGGCGCCAGCGGGGCCCCTGCCGCTGATCCCGGCGCCGGTGATGACCCTCTGGGATGGGCTGCCGCTGCCGCTGCTCACCCTGGTGTTCGCCACCCTGCTGCTCGGCAAGCCCCTGCCCCAGCTGGCGGGGCTGTGGCGGCCCCTCTCGGGGCAGGTGCTGCTGGCCCTGACCCTGGCCTTCGGCCAGTACCTGGTCGGAGGGCTGGCGGTGCTGTTCGTGCTCCAGCCCCTGCTGGGGGTGCACCCGCTGATGGCCTGCCTGATCGAGGTGGCCTACGAGGGGGGGCATGGCTCCGCTGCGGCGATGGGACCGAGCTACGCCAGCCTCGGCTTCGCCAGCGGTGAGGCCCTGGGGCTGGCGATGGCCACGGTGGGTCTGCTGGCCGCCTCGGTGGTGGGGGGCCTCGTGGTGGTGCTGGCCCGCCGCCGCCAGGGGCTGCTGGGCCAGGGATCGCCGCAAGCCGGGGCGGCGCTGCTCCAGGAGACCCAAGCGGAGGCCCCCGTTGCCGCGCCACCGGGCCTGGCGGCCTGGGCGGTGAACCTCGCCCTGGCCGGCCTGGCGGTGCTGGTGGGAATGGCAATGCTGGAAGGCCTGCGCTGGCTGGCCCCCCTGCTCGGCGGCGGCTTCACCGCGGTGGTGGAGGCACTGCCGGTGTTTCCCCTGGCGATCGCCGGCTCGCTGCTGGTGCGGCTGGTGCTGGAGAAAACCCGTCAGCAGGGCCTGGCCTCGGCGGCGGTGCAGGGCCAGGTGGGGGCGATTTCGGCGGATCTGCTGATCACCGCCGCCACCGCCTGCCTGGACCTGAGCCTGCTGCGCCATGACTGGGTGTCGCTGAGCGTGCTGGGGGTGGCCGGGCTGGTGTGGAACCTGGCGGTGGTGCTGCTGCTGGCGCCCCGCATCCTGCCGCCCGACTGGTTCGAGCGGGCGATCATCGAATTCGGCCAGGCCACCGGCGTGGCGGCCAGCGGCCTGCTGCTGCTGCGCATGGCGGATCCGGACGACCGCAGCGACGCCCTGCCGGCCTTCTCGATCAAGCAGCTGCTCCTGCAGCCGTTTCTGGCCGGCGGCGTCATCACGGTGGTGGCGCCCCTGGCGATCGACGGCTGGGGCCTGCCTGCCTGGACCGCTCTCTGCCTGGGGCTGGTGGTGCTGTGGATCGGGCTGGGGTTGGTGCTGGGGCGGCGGTAGGCGGCCCTCACCGCACCATCGCCGCCACGTTGCCGCCATCCACGGTGAGCACCGCGCCGGTGGTGCGCTCAAGGCGGGCCAGGGCCACGAAGGCGTCGGCCACATCGCTGGCGCGCACCTCCTGAGCCAGCAGGTTGCCCGCCATGTAGTCGGCCTCGCTGATGCCGCGGGCGACGGAACGTTGCCGGATCATGGCGTCGTCGAGCAGGCCGGAGCGGATGCGATCGGCGTTGATGGCATTGGCGCGCACCCCCTCGGCGCCGCTCTCGAGGGCGTACTGGCGCATCAGGGCGAGCAGGGCCGCCTTGGCGATGCCGTAGGCGCCGAAGTTCGGGCCGGGGTTGAGGGCCTGCTTGCTGACGTTGAACAGCAGCTGGCCGCCGAAGCCCTGGGCGCGGAACACGGCCATCGCCGCCTGGGCCACGGTCTGGTGGGCGAAGAAGTTGAGCTCGAAGCAGGCCCGCAGATCGGCGTCGGGCAGCTCGGCGATGGCGCCGGTCCAGGCGGCCCCGGCATTCGACACCACGATGTCCAGGCCGCCGAAGTGGGCGCAGACGGCCGCGAAGGCGGCCTGCACCGAGCCGCGATCGGTCACGTCACAGGCCAGGCCGAGGGCAGAGGTGCCGCAGGCCTCGGCGCTGGCAACGGCCGCAGCCGGATCGAGATCGAGCACAGCCAGCTCGGCGCCCTGGGCGGCGAAGGCCCGGGCGGTGGCCCCACCGATGCCGCTGGCCCCGCCGGTGACGACCACCACCCGGCGCGCCAGCGGTTTCTCGGAGCCCTTGCCGAGCTTGGCCTGCTCCAGGCTCCAGTACTCCATGTCGAAGGTGTCGGCCTCACCCACCGGCGCGAAACGGCCCACGGCCTCGGCCGCCAGCAGGGTCTGGGCCCAGGCCTCGGCCACATCCGCAACCACGGCGGCAGCGGCGGCCGAGTTGCCGATGCCGATCAGCCCCAGCCCCGGGATCGCCACCAGGCGCGGCAAAGGATCGAGGGGCTGCTTGATCCCGCCGGCGCGGGCGTTCTGACGCTCGAACATCGCCTTGTAGTCGGCGATGTAGGCGGTCAGGGCCTGCTCGATCCGCTCGGGGCTGGGATCGGCGGGCAGCACCAGGGGGAAGGCCTTGGTGCGGATCACGTGGTCGGGGGTGGCGACACCACGGCGGGCCCAGTCGCCCAGGCGGGGGTCGTTCACCACCGAGAGGGCCAGGGAAGTGCCGCGCAGCGCCAGCAGCCAGTGGGTGGGAGCGCCCTCCGCCTCGGCGGCACGGCCCAGGGCCCCGCGCAGGATCGGCAGCACGGCCGCCGCCCCACCGGCGGGCTCCGGCACAGGCGAAGGCTGGACCGGAGGCTGGGCGCCACGCGCCTGGCCGATGCGCTGCTCGGCCAGCTGCACCAGCTCGATCATCCGCTCGTAGCTCTGCCGGGCGGTGGCGCCGAAGGAGAACAGGCCGTGCTGGAGCAGCACCATGCCCTCCAGCTCGATGCCACGGGCGGCCGCTGCGGCGGCGGCCTCCTCGTAGGCCTTCGCCGCCGCCACGGCCAGGGCGAAGCCGGGCATCACGTAGGGCACCAGCGCCACCCGATCGCCGTACACCTCGCGGCAGATCGCCGCCGCATCAGGCTGGTCGGCCAGGGCCAGCAGGGCGATCGAGTGGGTGTGGTCGACGAACCTGTGGGGCAGGAAGGCATGCAGCAGCGCCTCCACCGAGGGGTTGGGGGCGGCCGGATCGATCAGGTTGCGGCGCTGGGCCGCCACCATCTCCTCATCTGAGAGGGCCGGCAGGGCGCGCAGGGCCTGCAACGGTTCGAGCCGCACCGCCGGGTGGCCGGGAGGTTCGATCGTGGCCAGGTCCCAGCCGCTGCCCTTGACGCAGAGCACCGCAATGGTTTCGCCCAGCAGGCCCGTGACCGTGGTTTTCACCGAGGTGTTGCCGCCGCCGTGCAGCACCAGTTCGGGATCGGCGCCGAGCAGGCGGGCGGAGTAGGTGCGCAGGGCCAGGTCAGCGCCGATGCCGGCTGTCGCGTAACGATCGATCGCCGCGCGGGCCTCCGCGTCCGACCAGCGGTTCCGGATCGGCATCGGCAGCGGCGTGGCGGAACCACGCCAGGGAGAGGTGCAGGCGAGGTTAGGGGGGCAGCCGGTCCTAGGTTGCCCCGATGAGGGAGCCTTCCCCCGTGACTGCATCCCGATCCGGCACCTGGTGGGCGCTCAACTGGAAGTGGGCGGTTCCTGCCGGCTGCCTCAGCGGCGTGGCCTCGGTGATCGGCTTCATCGCGCTGATGGTGAGCGTCGTGTTCGGGATGATGAAGTCGTCCACGCCCTTCCGCCATGCCCTGGCCACGGCGAAGACGGATCCGGTGCTGATCACCAGGCTGGGAGCACCGATCCGGGACAGCCTCTTCCCCTCCGGCAACATCAGCGTGAACGGAGCCGACGGCAGCGCCGATCTGGCCATCCCGATCACGGGATCGAAGGGCAGCGGCACCCTCTATGTGAAGGCCAGAAAGGCAGCCGGCGCCTGGACCTACTCCATCCTCACGGTGCAGATCGAATCCTCCGGCACGAGAATCAGCCTGCTGCGCCAGGAGGTCTAGACCCGGCCGGCGGGCCGTGGCTAGGCGGGCCCGGCGGCGTAGAGCCCCCGCAGCCCGGCCTCGCTGGCCGGCGCCACCCCCCGTTCGGTGATCAGAGCCGTGACCAGCCGGGCCGGGGTCACATCGAAGGCGGGATTGAAGCCGGCACTGCCATCCGGGGTGAGCTGCACACGGGTGAGGTCGCCGCGCGGACTGCGGCCGCCGATGTCGGTCACCTCGGCCGCCGAGCGCGCCTCGATCGGGATCCCCGTCAGGCCGTCGGCGATCGTCCAGTCGATCGTGGAGGCGGGCAGGGCCACATAGAAGGGCACGCCGTTGTCATGGGCGGCGAGGGCCTTGAGGTAGGTGCCGATCTTGTTGCACACGTCCCCCGTGCGGGTGGTGCGGTCGGTGCCGACGATCACGGCGTCCACGCGGTCATGCTGCATCAGATGCCCGCCGGCGTTGTCGACGATCACGGTGTGGGGCACCCCCTCTCGTCCGAGCTCGAAGGCGGTCAGGCTGGCGCCCTGATTGCGGGGGCGGGTCTCGTCGACCCAGACGTGAACCGACAGGCCGCTGCGGTGGGCCTTGTAGATCGGCGCCAGGGCCGTGCCCCAGTCAACGGTGGCCAGCCAGCCGGCATTGCAGTGTGTGAGCACGTTGAGGGGCTGCCCCTGCCGCTCGGGCGGCCGGGCGGCGGCGAGGCGTCGGAGGATCTCCAGCCCGTTCTCGCCGATGGCCTCGCACATCGCCACGTCCTCCTCGGCGATGGCGGCGGCTTCTGCCGCCGCAGCCGCAGCCCGCAGCTCCGGCGGCAGACCTGCGACCCGATCCCGCACACGCTCCAGGGCCCACTGCAGGTTGACCGCCGTGGGCCGGGTGGCCAGCAGCCGATCGAAGGCCGCCGCCAGGGCTGAATCGGAGGGATCGGCCTGCAGGGCCAGCATCAGGCCATAGGCCCCCGTCACGCCGATCAGCGGCGCACCGCGCACCACCATGCTGGCGATCGCCTCAGCCGCCTCCGCCAGCGAGGCGATCGAGCGGGTCTCGAAACGGTGCGGCAGCAGGGTCTGATCGATCACGCCGATCGAGCGGCCACCCTCCTCCAGCCAGATGGTGCGCCAGGCCTGGCCGTCGATGTTCATGGCAGCGGGAGAGGGGAACGGGCGGATCCGATCATCCCTTCCGGCCCTGCAGACCCCGTGTCGCCGGCGCTGCCCTCACTCCCGATCGATGCGGCGGTAGCCGAACCAGTCGGGCACCAGCGGCTGGCTGCGGCCCTGGGGGTCGGGACGAAGGTGGACGTGGAACTCCTGCAGACGCTCCAGGGCCAGGCAGTCGTCCACGGCATGGAGGTCATCCTTGTGCTGCCCCCTGGCGCCCACCAGCCAGCGTTCTCTGGCGCGGCAGCGGGCGGCCTGAGCAGAGGTGGCCACCACCAGACCGAAGCGGTGCAGCTCCGCCAGCTCGCTCGGGTCATAGGCGCCCAGGTTCACGAACCAGAGCCGCTCCGCTCCGGCGATGGGCTCGCGGCGCAGCTCCACCCGCCAGCCGTCCACGCAGTGCACGGCCATCCAGCTGTCGAGATGCAGCCCGCGCCGGGCTCCGAACCACTGGACGCGCAGTTCGGCGAAGGTGTCCTCGATCGTGGCCCCCGCAACGAA
Organism: uncultured bacterium; assembly: GCA_964355015.1. Lineage (GTDB taxonomy): Bacteria > Cyanobacteriota > Cyanobacteriia > PCC-6307 > Cyanobiaceae > CAYHCE01. The sequence goes on from CAYHCE010000001.1 coordinate 17,476, forward strand.
GCGCACGTCGTGCAGCTCCACGTTCGCCCGGGCGGTGCGGCCGCCGAGCACCACCAGGAACAGGCGGGCTTCGTCTGAGTGTGCCGCCGGGGTCTGCGGCTGGGTCGCTGTGTCTGGCTGTGTCGATGCTGGTCTCAGGCAAGAACCATCCCTAGACTCCGTTTGCCCTCCTGCTTTCGAGGCGATGGCCGGCAATCCCGCCACCTGGTTCGAGATCGCCGTGAACGACATGGAGCGTGCGCGGGGGTTCTATGAAAGCGTGTTTCAGCTGCAGCTCGAACGGCTGCCCGTGCCCGAGATGGAGTACTGGAGCTTCCCGATGGACGAAAAGCAGTACGGGGCGGGCGGCGCGCTGATGCGGATGCCGGGCATGGATCCCGGCGGCGGCGGCACCCTCGTGTACTTCAGCTGCGACGACTGCGCCGTGGAGGAGGCGCGTGTGGCACCGTCCGGCGGGCGAGTGGTGCGCCCGAAGCAATCGATCGGCGAATTCGGCTTCATCTCCCTGGTGGCCGACACTGAGGGCAATACGATTGGCCTGCACTCGATGCGCTGAAGCCAGCGGCGGTGGGATTTCAGGTTTCGCTCCGATCAGGAACAGCACGTGATCCTTGTGGCCGGTCTGCAAGGTTCCTTCCTTCACGATCATTCCTGCCAAGCCGCTGTCCTGAACCAATCGGGAAGAAGGCACACCCAGGCCAGGCCCCGGGGGAAGTCCGGTTCAACGCGTTGCTGAGGCATCGGCACCGGAAAAGCGATGCCTGATATCGGCAGAAGAGTTTGCCGGGCCAGCACGATCCCGCCAGCACGATCACCAGCCAGCGACAGGCGGAACAAGCTGTGGATCCGCTGGAGATGAGCCCCATTGCCCAGGGCGAGTCGAAAACTTCAACGGAAGCCGTTGCTGCTGACCGCATCAGTGACTGTCCTGTAGCCAGCAGACGATGGAGGGCCGTCAACAATGCAGATCGAGTCAGAAGCGAGTGCGATAACCTGCCCCTACGCAGCCCTGCATCATGAAACTCAGATTTCAGCAGTCTCTCTGGCGCAATCGCGAACTCTGGTGGCGGCTCAGCGAACGGGAGGTGCTGGGACGCTATCGGGGTTCCCTGCTGGGGGTCGGCTGGACCGTCGTGCAACCGCTGCTGATGCTCGCTGTCTACACGTTCGTGTTTTCCCAGGTGTTCAAGGCCCGCTGGACGGGGCAGGAAACGGATGGTCCGCTGGTCTTCGCGATCAATATCTTTACGGGCCTGATCGTTTTCAATCTCTTTTCCGAGAGCGTCAGTCGCGCCCCCACGCTGGTGCTGGCGAACCCAAGCTATGTCACCAAGGTTGTTTTTCCGCTAGATATCCTGGTACCAGTGGCGCTGGGCAATGCAGCGTTCCACGCCTGCTGCAGTCTGGTGATCCTGGGGCTGTTCGAGCTGGTGTCTTTCAAGGCCATCCCCTTCACGGCCGTACTGCTGCCACTTGTCTGGTTACCACTCCTGCTGGGCAGCCTGGCCATTAGTTGGGTATTGGCAAGCCTGGGCGTTTTTCTCCGTGATATCGGCCAACTGATTGGCGTGCTGCTGAGCATGTTAATGTACTTGAGTCCAATCTTCTTTCCAATCACAGCCTTGCCGGAGAAATGGAGGCCCATTCTAAACATCAATCCATTGGCACTGGTCATCGAGCAGACGCGTGCTGTTCTGGTGGAAGGGAAGGCTCCGTCGCCCACTTACCTGATCATCGGAAGCAGCCTGGCTCTTGTGGCCTGCGAAGCGGCTTACAGGCTTTTCGAGAAGTCCAGGCGTGCTTTCCCTGACGTGATGTAGTGGAAGCTAGACTCATGAACGGTCTGCTCACATGAACATCCCCAGCAGCAGTGGATCCTCGAATGGCCAGGCTTCGATCGACAACATCCCAGCTGGTGCTGCCAAGGACGTGGTCATTCAGGTCAAGGATCTAGGCAAGTGCTACCACATCTATAACAATCCAGCTGATCGTCTCAAACAGTTCCTGGTTCGCGGCAGAAGGCAGTACTACAGGGAGTTCTGGGCATTGCAGAATGTCAGCTTCGAGGTGAAGAAAGGAGAAAGTTTCGGGATCATCGGCCGCAACGGCAGTGGTAAGAGCACATTGCTGCAGCTGATCTGCGGCACGCTCACTCCCACGCAAGGCACCGTCACCGTCCAGGGGCGGGTCGCCGCCCTCCTGGAACTTGGCAGCGGCTTCAACCCAGAATTCAGTGGTCTGGAGAACGTGTTTCTGAATGCCTCACTTCTGGGTCTGAGTGAGCAGGAAACACAGAATAGGCTCGATGCGATCCTTGGCTTTGCAGACATCGGTGAGTTTGTGAATCAGCCAGTGAAGACTTACTCCAGCGGCATGGTCGTGAGGCTTGCGTTTTCGGTGATGGCGCATGTTGAGCCAGCAGTCCTCGTGGTCGACGAAGCCCTGGCGGTGGGTGATATTGTTTTTCAGCAGCAGTGTGGCCGAAAGATTGCCAAGCTGATCGACAATGGGACCATGCTTCTGTTTGTCAGCCATGACATGAACGCGGTCAAGTCGTTCTGTTCGAAAGGCCTTTATCTCAAGCAGGGAAGATCTAGCTACGTTGGTCAGATCCAGGGCGCCTGCGAAGCCTACTTCAGGGACTTCATGAAGATTGAAACCGCTGCTGGCGAAACGAAGAAGGCTGGTGGTGTGGATCAGGCGATCAGCTCCGAACTGAAAGAGGCCCTTGGAGTCCATTCCGATGTAGGTCGATCGGGAACCCAGGTTGGGGCCATCCGAGGAGTCAGCATCCGGGATTTAACCCATCAGCGGTGTGCAAGCGTTGGCCATGGCGAGATCATGAATCTGGTAGTGTCTGTGGGTAGATCCTGCCTCAGCCCCGCAACGGGGATTGCTATCCATATTCGCAACAAGGACGGCCTCGATATTGCCTACACTGACTCCTTTCTCGAAGGCCTGCAATGGAATGACGCCACTGGAGAAACAGCTACGGTAAACTGGAAGTTCTGCCTCAGCCTACAGCCAGGCGACTACGTCATCGCCGTGATGCTCTCCGATGTGATCGACCCGGAAACCAGCGAAGTAAGCCCGATCGATTGGATTCCCTACGCGCAGATACTCACGGTGACGCCCACAACACTGCCGATTTTTGGATTGACCAGAATTGAAGCCGATGTGAGCATCCTTTAGCGATGGTCTTCCCCCCTGCAGCCAGGATCGAGCACCTGCACGTCAACCACGGTCATGATGCAGGCTGGGCATCCAGCCAGGGAGCCTGGTTGGAGTGTGGGCTTTCATCACCGCTTCATCCGCAGTACGGCACGGCAGCCTCTGCTGCCTGCCGTTCTGCACAACTCAGCTGCTACGGTCACCAGGAGCCAGGCGTATGGATGCAATGGCCCTGCCAGCTTGAGCGGACTTCCACAAGATGATTTCCACAGGATGGCCTTCCCTCCAGCCTGAGCTGCCGGCCCAGGAGCGATGGGAGCTGTTACCCCATCGATGCGCTCTAACCATGGATTGCTCAGGAATGCAGGTGCTTTGGAGTGCGCCAGAGATGCGCCAGTGTCCGATGGGATGCGGATCATGGCCTGACGAACCTGCCTGGTTCACAGCAGGTGGCTATCGGTGACACAGGAGATTCATGTCACGAAGCCATTTCTGCCCAGGCTGCAGGATCTGGAGCCTCAGCTGGCAAAGATCTGGGAATCGCGGATCCTCACGAACAATGGGCCGTTGTGTCAGGAGCTGGAGCTGAAGCTCGGCACAGAACTGAGTGCAAGACACGCGCTTCTGGTCAGCAATGCCACGCTAGGGCTGACGGTGGCCTTGAAGGCAGTGGAGGCGTCCGGTGAGGTGATCACCAGTCCGTTCAGTTTTGTGGCCACCACGCAGGCCATCCTGCTTGCCGGATGCAAGCCGGTGTTCGCAGATATCGACCCCAAGACATTCGGACTTGACCCTGAGGACGTCGCCCGGAAGGTGACGGCCCATACGTGCGCCATCATGCCCACGCATGTCTACGGCATTCCCTGTGATGTCGAAGGACTGCAGAAAGTGGCCGAGAGGCATGATCTAAAGTTGATTTACGATGCCGCTCACTGTTTTAAAGCAAACTGTCATTGCGGCAGCTTCTTTGACCATGGTGACGCCTCGGTGGTGAGCCTTCATGCCACAAAACTGTTTAATACCTTTGAAGGCGGCGTCATACTCACTAAAGACGACGAAGTGGCAAGAAAGTGCAAGTTGATAAGGACATTTGGCTTTGCCGGAGAAGATTTGGTCACCGAAGACGGCCTTAATGCAAAGATGAGCGAGCTGCACGCAGCCGTCGGCCTGGCAGGTCTGCCCTCCATTGACAGCATTCTGGCCGATCGCAAGAGCATCGCCAGGATGTATCTGGCTGGTCTGCGTGATCAAGAGGCCATCTCGCTTCCAATGGCCGAAGAGTTCGCACGAAGCAGCTTCGGATATTTCCCGATTCTCTTCAATGGGGGTGAAGCCGCGCGCGAGCTCGCCATCCATGAATTGAGAAAGGAACAGATCTACCCACGCAGGTACTTCTACCCACTCATTCCGGAGCACAAGCCATACCAACATTATCTTGAAGGCATGGATAGTAGAGCCTTATTTCCACATTCCTGGTGCGTTTCAAGATCGGTCTTGTGTCTGCCGATCTACCCGGATCTGGAGATTTCGATCATCCAGCGCACCTGCGAGATCATCAGAAGCACGGCCCAAAAGCTTGCCTCCCACTGATAAGAGGAGCGATGATCAGTCGCCTGTTGAACGCAGAAGAAATTGCTGGACAGGCATTCTGTGCCCCTCAAGATGGAAGCGGCTGACCCGCATCTGTGTCCTTGCACCGATAGGAGTGTCGAAAATGGGCTTGCCAATGGCTAGCCGGTCAATTGTGGGATCGGTTGATCAGAGTTCAGCTGCCGGAGGGCTTGGTCAGCGGCAGCAGGCACTTGTCGGAATCGCATCCCGCCGGGCCGGCCTCGATCAGCTCGCCGCCGTCATAGCGCTGCAGCGCCTCGAAGAAATCCGCCGTGCGACGGCGGTCCGCCACCTCTTCCTGCAGGCGCGTGTAGGTGGCCTGATCGATAGGCTCGAAAGGCAGCCTGGGGAAGGTGGCATTGGCATCGAAGCGAGCCAGCAGGGCTGCCGAGATGTAACCCTCGCCCTCATCGATCGCCTTGTGAATCGCTTCGGCCAGAGGCTCGATCTCGTTCTCTCGAAACTCCACAGTGGCCGAGGTGTTGTGAGCGGTGTAGTGCTTCTGCACCTGCATATAGAAATCGAACTGGGCCAGAGCGGAGAAGTTGTTGATCTCCACGGCATCGGCGCCGGGGATGTTGGCCCAGCTCACCTCGGTGGGGATCTCCACCAGCCATTCCGTGCAGCGGGGTTCGAACGGATCATCAAGCAGGCGGCCGTTCTCGTCCTTGTCCGACTGGCTGGGTACGATCGTGTAGCCGTAGTCCATACAGGCCAGCGCCACCGGATCGTTCTTGCGGAAGGTGATGCGGCGGATGAAGCGCTGGGCCTTCGGTGGATGCCAGCCGGGGCTGGCACCGGTGAGCAGGCTCTTGGTGCCGGCCGGTTGCACGGTGGTGCAGCGGTTGGGGCGGCACAGGCCGTGGCGGTCGCAGTAGTTCCACACCGCCTCGTTGACGATCTCTTTCCAGCGGCTGAGGTACTCGGCCTCCCGGGCTTTGAAGGCGAGGCCCGCCTCGGTTTCCGGGCGGCCCGCTTCCCACCACTTAAGCCAGGGGGTGCCGAAGGCATGCACGAAGAAATCGAACAGGCCGGTGAAGCTCACGCCCACGATCGGGTCCCAGGCACGGCTCTGGCGGTAGCGCTCCACTTCGAAGTCGTGGTTGAGCAGGCAGGCCACGGCCAGGCCGCCGGCCGTGAAGGCATCCTGCTGGGCCTGGTGGTCGGCCGGATCGATCCGGTTCAGGTGGATCTCGGCCAGGTTGCAGTGGAAGTCGGCGCCGAGGATCTCGCCGCAGGGGTTGAGCCCGTAGCGGCCGAGACGGTGTTCCAGCTCGGCAGGGCCGATCCCGGGGTGATGCAGGCTGAGCCAGCGGCCGGCTTCCTCGCGGCCCTGATCCACGTAGATCCCGATGAACTCGGTGCGCAGCTCGGGGGTGGGCAGCAGGTCGGCGTTGGAGCGGGCGATCGCCTCGGGGGCGAACTGGATCGCGCCTTCGCCACTGCGGAACTGCTGGTTCACGGCCTCCAGCACCACCTCCCGGCTGGGCCTGGTGTGGAAGACGCGGGTGTGGTTCGCCATCCGCAGCGCGTCGCGCTCGGGGTCGATGCGCCAGTTGCCGCCTGCATCCTGCTGCCAGAGGTTCTCCTTGGCGCCGGCGGCGGAGAGATCCTCGGCAGCGAACTGGCGCATACCGGCGCTGCGGCGAATGTTCCCCGCCACGATCGTGACGGCGGCCTCGTCGATCAGCAGGCAGCACTCCACCGAGGTGAGCCGGCGGCCCCGGGCCTTGTTGAGGATCTGGGCGACGCGGCCGTAGAGATCCCCCAGCTTCACGGGATTGGCCATGCCGCCGAAGCCCTTGAGCGTCTCGCCCACAGGCCTCACGTCCGAGAGGTCGACGCTGATGGTGATCGGCTCGGCCGCATCGAAGCTCTCGTCGCTGCAGAGTTCCAGCAGCAGCTGGTAGCTGTCCACCCAGCCGCGGCGCGTGTCGCCGACCCGGATCGCCACCCGCTGGCCACAGGTCGTGTGGGTGGTGGCTTCCTGCCTCTGGCCGGCGGGAGTCACGCCGATGGGGCTGACGCTTTCGATCACCAGCCGGTTGCGCACCAGCGGCAGCCGTTCGATCAGCCGTGGCTCGATGACGGCGCCGGTGCCGCAGCCCATCATCGCCAGGTCCATCATCAGACCGAAGGCTTCCCAGTCCACCAGGTTGGTGGAGGTGCAGTTGTAGGCGCCTGAGAAGTTGTGCCGTTGCTCGATCCAGGGGGTGCCGCCGATCCAGAGCCAGCGCCCCGAGGGCAGCGCCTTCTGGTCTTTCTGCATGCGGCGGATCAGCGCCACCTCCTCGGCGTTGAGCTGGCCCAGCCGGCGCAGGCCTTCGAGGTTGCGCTCGGCCACCTGGTGCCAGCTCTCGCGGCCGCTGTCGGTCTTGCGGGAGTAGGTGCGGTAGAAGACCGGGTTCGCCGCCGGGGCCGTGGCGGGGAAGTCGGGCTGTTCGGCGCTGCCCCGCCGGGAAGGATCTGCCTGGGTTGCCTTGTCCTGTTCCACGGTCGCGCCGGCGGATCCGGCCAGATCGGGACGCGTGGGAGTCAGGGTCACGGCGGGAAGGGTGGTCTGCTGGGCCAACGATACCGCCAGCGGTGGGGGGTGCAAGCGGTTCACTCCACCAGCGGCAGTGCCGTCTGCGGCACCCACTGGAACACCAGCACAGGTGGCACCGGTCGTGCTTCCTGTCCGGACGCCTGCCCAGCCCACACGTTCAGAGTGGAAGGCGGGCCGAACGGCGGCTGGTGGGGTGTTCGCCTGCGGCGCGCCAGGCAGGCGTGACCCTCTCCCTGCCTGGCAGGCTGGGACCCATGACCAGCCCCTCCACCTCTTCGGCTCCAGGCGCCACCGCCGAGGCCACCGGCGTCGAACGGGCCCTGTTGGCCGCGGCGGTGGCCCGGCGCCGCAACTTCGCGATCATCTCCCACCCCGACGCGGGCAAGACCACCCTCACCGAGAAGCTGCTGCTCTACGGGGGCGCGATCCAGCAGGCCGGCGCCGTGAAGGCCAAGGGCGAGCAGCGCAAGGTGACCTCCGACTGGATGGAGCTCGAGAAGCAGCGCGGCATCTCGATCACCTCCACCGTGCTGCAGTTCGACTATGCCGGCAGCACGATCAACCTGCTCGACACCCCGGGCCACCAGGACTTCTCGGAAGACACCTACCGCACCCTCGCCGCCGCCGACAACGCGGTGATGCTGGAGGACGCCGCCAAGGGCCTCGAACCCCAGACGCGCAAGCTGTTCGAGGTCTGTCGGATGCGGCAGATCCCGATCTTCACCTTCATCAACAAGATGGACCGGCCGGGGCGTGACCCGCTGGAGCTGATCGACGAGATCGAGAGCGAACTGGGCCTGGTCTGCTGGCCGGTGAACTGGCCGATCGGCAGCGGCGACCGCTTCCGCGGCGTGATCGATCGCCGCAGTCGGCAGGTGATCCTGTTCGAGCGCGCCGAACGGGGCAAGCAGGCGGGTGAGCGGCGGCTGGCGGTGGGTGATCCCGGACTGGCCGATCTGGTGGAGCCGGAACTGCTGGCTCAGGCCCTTGAGGAGCTGGAGCTGCTGGATGGGGCCGGTGCCGATCTCGACCTGGCGCTGGTGCACGCCGGCGAGCTCAGCCCGGTGTTCTTCGGCTCGGCCATGACGAACTTCGGCGTACGGCCATTCCTTGACGCCTTCCTGGAGCTGGCCCAGCGACCGGTGGCCCGCATCAGCCACGACGGCCCCGTCGATCCGTTGCGGCCCGAGTTCAGCGGCTTCGTGTTCAAGCTCCAGGCCAACATGGACCCCCGCCACCGCGACCGGATCGCCTTTGTGCGGGTGTGCTCCGGCCACTTCGAGAAGGACATGAGCGTGCGCCATGCCCGCAGCGGCCGCACCATCCGCCTCTCGCGGCCCCAGAAGCTGTTCGGCCAGGATCGGGAGGTGGTTGACGATGCCTACCCCGGCGATGTGATCGGCCTCAACAACCCCGGCATGTTCGCCATCGGCGACACCCTCTACACCGGCCCACGGGTGGAGTACGAGGGAATCCCCTGTTTCAGCCCGGAGATCTTCGCCTGGCTGCGCAACCCCAATCCCTCGGCCTTCAAGAGCTTCCGCAAGGGCGTCAACGAGCTGCGCGAGGAGGGGGCGGTGCAGGTCCTCTACGACACCGATCCGAGCAAGCGCGATCCGATCCTGGCCGCCGTGGGTCAGCTGCAGCTGGAGGTGGTGCAGTACCGCCTCCAGCACGAATACGGCGTGGAGAGCCGGCTCGAGCCCCTGGACTTCACGGTGGCCCGCTGGGTGACGGGCGGCTGGCCTGCTCTGGAGAAGGTGGGCCGCGTCTTCAACTGCAAGACGGTGCGCGATGCCTGGGACCGGCCGGTGCTGCTGTTCAGGAACGACTGGAACCTGAACCAGCTGAAGGAGGACCATCCTGACCTGGAACTGAGCGCCGTGGCACCGGTGGTGAGCGGCGTCGAGCCGATCGCGCTCTGATCCGGGCCACGGTGGCTCGGCAGGCTCGCCAGAATCGATTGCAACGAAAGGTCACAGCCATGCCCGAGCCCTTCTGGCTGGTACGTCCTCGCCACGACGGGGGTTCCGATTACGTCCGTTTCCTGCCCAGTCAGGAGACCGTGGAAGTGCGCGAAGGCAGCCACCTGCCCCCCCAGATGCCCCTGCTCAAGCGTCGTCACTGGCTGGCGGCCGAGGAGGCGGAGGCTCGCCGCCGCCAGTTGCAGCAGGAGGCGGGCTACCGCTGCAGCGAGCCGCTCTTCTGAGCCGCTCGTGGGCTCCCTGTTCCGAAGCCCCTTCCCTGGACCACCGCAAGGGCCGCGCCTCGATACGCTCGGGCCACGACCCAGCCCCATGCACCGGAGGCCATGACCAACGGTTCCGCCCCACCCCCCAGTGAGGGCCCCTCGGGCCCTTACCAACGGCTCGGCATCTCCCCCGATGCCAGCTTCGACGAGGTGCAGATGGCCCGGCAGGAAAGGCTTGAGGCGGTGGGAGACGATCCCCAGGCCCGCGCCAGGGTCGAGGCCGCCTACGACGCGGTGCTGATGGAGCGTCTGCGGGAGCGTCAGCAGGGCAAGGTGAGCAGCGCCGCTCTCAGCGCCTCGAAGCGCGAGGAGGTCAAGCCAGCCGCCACTCCCCGCTCCCCGTCGAGGCCGGCGCTGCCGTCCCTGCCGTCCCTCCCCCAGCTGCCCGGCGGCAGCAAGCTGCAGGCCCCCAGCTTCTCCCTGCCCAACCTGGCCCTGGCCGAGGGGCGTGAGCGCTGGTTTCCGCTGCTGGCCGACGGCCTGCTGCTGGTGCTGGTGCTGTTCACCCCGCCCGGCTCGGCCGAACTGGTGCTGGCTCTGGCCACCGGCGTCACGGTGGTCAACCTGCAGCGCCGCAACGGCCGTTTCCTGGCGGCCGTGGGCTGGAGCTTCGCCCTGCTCAGCCTGGGTCTGCTGCTGGGGGGCGGACTGGCCCAGCTGCTGGATCCCGCCCTGCCGCTCGGTCTGCCGATCGCCCTGCAGCAGGTGCAGAGCCTGCCGGCGCTGCTGCTGCTGCTGCTGGGTGCCCTGCTGATCGCCTGAGCTCAGGCCGGCGCCAGTTCGGCGATCAGCTCCCGCAGTTCGCTCTCCTCCACGCCGTACACCTCGTTGCAGAAGTGGCAGGTGAGTTCGGCGCGGCCATCTTCGTGCAGGATCGCGCTCAGCTCGTCGTGGCCCAGCAGCCGCAGGGCGTTGACGCTGCGGCGCCGGGTGCAGGGGCAGTGGAAGGAAACGTCCTGGCGGGCCTCGGCGTCCTCCAGCAGCTGGGGATCGAGGTCCGGAAAGATGTCCTCCAGCAGCAGCTTCAGATCGTCCTTGCAGGCGGCCAGGCGGCTGCTGAAGCCGCTGATCTCGCGGCAACGCTCCTCCAGCAGGGCCACCAGTGCCGGTTCACGGGCGGCCTTGGGCAGCACCTGCACCAGCACCCCGCCGGCGCAGCGCACGCCGCCGCTGTCGATCTGTTCCCCAACGAACACCGCCGAAGGGGTCTGCTCGGAATGGAGCAGGTAGGAGGCCACGTCGTCGGCGATGCCGCCGCTGACCAGCTCCACGGTGCTGCTGAACGGCTCACCCTTGCCCTGGTCGCGCACGACGTGCAGGTAGCCGGTGCCGGTGGCCTTGCGGAAATCGAAGTGATGCAACCCGTCCGCTTCCTCCACCAGATCGAGCTCCAGGCCGGGATTGCCCACGTAGCCCCGCACGGTGCCGTCACGGCCTGCATCCACCATCAGGCCCCGCAGCGGTCCATCCGACTGGATGCGCAGGTTGACGCGGCCATGGGCCACCTTCATTGAGCTGGCCAGCAGCAACCCGGCCGTCATCGCCCGGCCCAGCAGGGCGGTGGTGAGGTACGAGAGCTTGTGACGCCGTCGGGCGTAGCGGGTGGTGACGGTGGTGAGCGCCGCCACCAGGCGGATCCCGCCAGCGGCTGCCGTGGCCCGCACCAACTGATCGGGCATCGCTGCGCCCCCAACTCAGGGCATCGTAGGGAGCAGCGAACGGGCCGCCGGCAGGGGTTGCAGGACCCCTTCGCTCAGCTCCCAGCCCTGGCCGATCACCCCCCGGAACAGCTCCGGTTCGTGGGTCACCACCAGCAGGGCCCGGTCGCGGCCCAGCTGGCCGATCAGCTGCAGCACCTCCTGCCGCACCGACCAGTCGAGGCCGGCGGTGGGCTCATCCAGCAGCAGCACGCGCGGATCCCGCAGCAGCTGCACCGCCAGGGCCAGCCTTCGCTGCTGGCCGCCGCTGAGCCGCTCCGGCGCCTGCTGGGGCGACAGCGCCTCCAGCCCCACCTGGCGCAGCACCGCTTCGGCCGCCTCGGTGGGCAGCCGCCGCTGGCCCAGCTTCAGCTCCTGCCCCACCGTGAGCCCGAGGAAATGCCGCTCGGGGAACTGAAACACCAGCCCGCAGAGCCAGCGCCGCTGGCGTGCCCCCAGCGGTTCGCCCTCCCAGAGGATCGTGCCGCCGCTGGGTTCGGCCAGGCCGGCGATCAGTTCCAGCAGGGTGGTCTTGCCCGAGCCGCTGCGACCCGCCACCAGGGCAGGCTCCCCCACCGCCAGGCGCAGGTTCACGTCCCTCAGCACCGCCTCACCACTGGTGGCCGGGTGGTAGCGGACCGATCGGAGCTCCAGCATGACGGGCCTGTGATGGCCCCAGCTTGCAACAGCCGTGTTTCTTGCCGTCGCCGTGTTTGATGGAGGAGGTGGCAACGGAGATCGATGGGGGAGCTGGGCTGATGGAGATTCGCTTCCGTGAGGTGGACCCGTTCAACTGCTGGATCTGGCTGCGCTTCGCCGCACCGCCCGGTCAGGGGGAGCGCGGCTATGTGGACACCGTGTTCGACAGCTGGTTCTTCCTGGGCAAGCTCGGCGGTTTCAATGCGGAGAACCTGCAGGTCCACGAGGAGGGCCTCGACCTGAGCTGCATGACCTACGACGTGGAGGAGGCCGAACGGGCCCTGCCGGCGCTGATGCACAACATGGGGCAGCCGGAGTACCGCGAGGAGTGGGGCCGCTGCTGGGTGGACCTGGGCACCAGCGACGGAGTGGCGCTCGATGTGCTGATCAACGCCCTGCGTCAGCTCGACAATGATCTGGTCGAGATCGAGGAACTGGTGATCGGTGGTTTGAACGAGGACTGGCCGGTGGAGGAGGAGCCCGAGGCCTTCTTCCCGCTCGGTGCCAACTGAGGCGTGGCGTGGCCCGGGAACTGCGCCGCCTTCTGATCGGGCCGGAGCGTCTCGCCGCGACGGGGGACTGTGCCGAAGCCCTTGGTGGCAGCGGAGGGGCCACCCTCCTGCTCACCGCAAGCGAGAGCCATTACCTGACCCGGGTGCTTCGCTACGGCCCGGGGGATCGCTTCGGGCTCACCGACGGGGCCGGCCGGCTCTGGAGTGCGGTGCTGCTCGATCAGCGGCGGGCCCGGCTGGAGCAGCCCGTGGCCACCCCCCTGCAGAGCCGGTCGCTGCCCACCCCGGAGCTGGAGCTGGCGGTGGCTCTGCCCCGCCGTGACTTCGACATCCTGCTGCGCATGGCCTGCGAGCTGGGGGTGGATCGGCTGCAGCCCCTGCTGGCCGAGTGCGGCACGGCGCGGGGGGAGTGGAAGCCGGAACGCTGGCAGGCGATCGTGCGGGAAGCCTGTGAGCAGTGTGAGCGGCTGTGGCTGCCGCAGCTGCCGGAACCTGCTCCGGCCCTTTGCTGGCTGGCGAAGCCGCGCCGGGGCCTGGCCTTGCTGGCCACCACCCGCCGCGACGCTCTGCCCCTGCTGGGGTCGGTTCTGCCCCCGGTTGCCGGGCCGCAGGCAGCCCAGCAGCAGGCCCCCCCGCCGGTGGCGCTGGCGATCGGGCCGGAGGGGGGGTGGGCTCCGGCGGAGGAGGTCGGGGCGCAGGCCGCGGGCTGGCTGCCGGTGAGCCTGGGCCCGTGCATTCTGCGCACCTCCACCGCAGCCGTGGCGGGGCTTGCGGTTCTGGCCCAGTGGCGGGCCGGGGGCCTCAGCTCTTCAGAAGGCTGTTGGCGATCTCCTTGAAACCGGCCAGGTTGGCGCCGGCCAGGCGGCGGCGGCGGACCAGGGCACCGGAGGGGACCAGTCGATCGGGCGCGAAGGTGACGCTGGTGGGCGCTGGGCGGCTCTCCTGCTCAAGGCGCAGCTCGGCCGCGATCGCCTGTGCGGTGGTGAGCCCCCTGCCTTCGGCGGCGACAGGGGCGGCAGCCTCCGGCTGGGCCTTGCTGCCCTTGCCCGCTTTGGCCTTCGCCGCCGCCTCCTCTGTCGGGGCGACGGTGGCCGGCGTGGCGGGTGCGCCCTTGTCGAGGTTGAGGAAGAACCCCTTGGGTTTGAAGATCATGACGCCGGCCCGGCAGGACGTGTGGGCCGATTATCCGCCGCGCCGGTGCTTGCTCCTGCCGCCCCTTAGGGGAGTGCAACAGAGCAGCGGCGGGTGCCTTCCGTGCGGGGACACTGGGGATCGCCGTGATCGCCCCTTGCCATCCGCCTGGGTCACCACCGTGGCTCTTCCGCCTGCCGCCATGGCCGCCGCCCCTGACGTCCTGCCGATTCAGGGTCCGCTCCCCTGGCTGATCGCTCTTGGGCTGAACGGCCTGCTGATCGCCCTCGTCCAGCGCCTGCCCCTGCTCACTCCCGCCGGCTGGGTGCATGCCGGCATCCTCGGCACCCTGCTCTGGGGCTGCCTGGGTTGGCGTGGCTGGCTGGCAGTGGTGCTCTACCTCCTGCTGGGCTCCCTGGTGACGCGGCTGGGATTCCGGCGCAAGCGCGAAGCGGGGCTGGCTGAAGGACGGGGGGGGCGGCGCGGTCCGGAGAACGTCTGGGGATCGGCCGCCACCGGCGCGGTGCTGGCGCTGCTCACCACCCTTCCCGGAGCGCCGGTGCCCTTGTTGCTGCTGGGTTTCGGCGCCAGCTTCGCCGCCAAGCTGGCCGACACCTGCGGCAGTGAGGTCGGCAAGCGCTGGGGACGCACCACCGTTCTGATCACCACACTGCGTCCGGTGCCCCCCGGCACCGAGGGAGCGATCAGCCTGGAGGGTTCCCTTGCCAGCCTGGCGGGCAGCACCGTGATGGCTCTGCTGCTGCTGGCGCTGGGGCTGTTGCCCACCTTCGCGGCCTGGGCCCTGGTCGGCGGGGTGGGGCTGGTGGCCACCCTGATCGAGAGCCTGATCGGGGCCACCCTGCAGCCGCGGTTCCCGTGGCTCAGCAACGAGCTGGTCAACGGCCTCCAGACCCTGATCGCCGCTCTTCTGGCGATCGGGCTGGCGCTGGCCCTGGGCCCGGCGGGACCGCTTCGTTAGGCCGGCGGGACCGGCGGCCGACTCCCGGGGCGTCGTCGCCATCATCGGGGCCATCATCGGGGCCGTGGTCGGGGCCGTCGTCACGCAGATCCTGCCGCAGCTGGACCATCAGGGCATCGAAGCACCGCTGGGCCACCCGGGCACGCAGACCCAGGCGTTCCCCCAGCTGGCGCCAGGAGGCACCAGCCAGCACGCGCCCCTCCAGCAGGAGCAACAGGCCGGGCTCCAGGCTGCTCAGCCGCTGCCGCAGCCGTCGCTGCCTGTCGGGTTCGCAGCAGGGGGACTCCGCCGGATGATCGGGCCGGCAGGGATGGGGCCGATCGGGGGCCGCCAGCAGGTCCACCAGGAGCAGGGCGGTGTCCTCCCCGGTGAGGGCGGGAGCATCGAGGCTGCGCAACTGCAGGGCATGGTGCAGGTCGCAGGCCTCGCGCCAACGCTCCGGGCGGCAGCCGAGAGCCTCGGCCAGGCTTGCCTCCGCCAGGGGCGGCAGCTGCCGGTGCAGGCGCTGTTGCTGCAGGAGCTGGCCGCGGCGATGCAGCTCCCGCAGCTGGCGCGAGCAACGCAGCGGCGGATGCTGATCCCGCAGGTGATGTTGCATCGCGCCCTGGATGTAGGGCACCGCGTAGCTGCTCAGGGCGTTGTGCCGGCTTGGATCGAAGGCCTCGATCGCCCGGATCAGCCCGAGGCAGCCCAGCTGCATCAGGTCTTCGAACGGCAGGCTGGTGTGCTGGCTCTGGCGGGCGGCCACCCGCCGGACCAGGGGCAGGTTCCCTTCCACCAGATGGTTGCGCAGGCGCAGATCGCGGCTCTCCCGGTAGCCGCGCAGCAGGTCGGCGTTGTGGTGGTACGTCGGCTGAGGATCCCTGGCGTCGGCTGAGGGGCCGTTGGTCGACGGGGCGCTGGTCGAAGGGGATTTGGTCGACGGGGCGTTGGTCGACGGGGTGTTGGAGTGGGCCATCGGGTGGCGCGGCGCGATCGGTGTT
>CAYHCE010000001.1:33157-48703 GCA_964355015.1 uncultured bacterium
GTTGGTCGACGGGGTGTTGGAGTGGGCCATCGGGTGGCGCGGCGCGATCGGTGTTTCCACCGTCCGCCGGCCGGGCGCTCCGCCACCTCACCCGATCGGGTGATCGACCCTCCCCCGATCGGGTGAACTTCGGCAGGGTCGCAGGGTCGCAGGGTTGCAGTGCCGGGGTCAGGGGCCGTGGGTCGGTGTCGGGGCCCGCAGCGGCTCCAGGCCGGCCCAGTGCAGCAGGGCCGGCCACTGCCGCACCCTCTCGTAGATCCGCCCATGGCCATCGGCGTTGAGGTGCAGGCCATCGGCGTCCAGCAGCCGGGGCCAGCGGGGGTCCTCCAGCAGGCCGTCCAGCAGGGGCAGGAACGGCACGTCGGCCTCCAGGCAGGCCTCCTCCAGCAGGCCCTCGTAGTGGCGCACCGTGGCCAGGTGGTACCAGAGGCAGTCGGCCCAGGGCATCACGGCCTCGTCCACCGGTGTCAGCCCCAGCACCAGCACCGGCGCGATCGCGCCGGCCTGGCGCAGCAACTGCTGCAGGCCGAACAGGAAGGCCTCCGGTGCCAGCTGGGGGCGGCCGTCGGCGCGTCCCACCCGGGCCGTGTCGTTGAGGCCGATGCCGATCAGGATGCCCTGGGGGCGCTGGCGCCGCAGCTCGCCGCGGCAGCCCACCTCCGCCGGCAGGCGGGCCGCCAGCCGCTCCAGCCCGTCGCCGCGGACGCCGAGGTTGTACAGAACCGGACCCTGGGGCAGCTCCATCCAGTGGCGCCGCAGCCGCTCGCACCAGCCCCCTCCTTCTGGATCGCCCCAGCCGTAGACGCCGCTGTCCCCCAGCACGATCAGCTTGCGCGGCGCCGATGACGGCGGCGGCTGGGGCGGCGAGAGAGATGGGGACATCGGTGGCGGCGTCAGCCCGCCAGCAGGCGCCGGCGGAGGCGATCGCTGAGATCTTCCCCCACCAGGGTCAGCAGCACGTAAACCCCGACCAGGGCGATCAGCTGATCCGTTGCGAAGGAGCTGAGCGCCTCCAGCAGCAGGGTGCCCAGTCCGGCAGCCCCCACCAGCCCCACCACCACGGTTTCGCGCAGGATCACGTCGGCCCGGTAGGCGCCGTAGGCCAGATAGGAGCGGGCCAGCGCGCTGAAGCGGCCGTAGAGCAGCGCCAGCCTGGGACCGCTGCCGGCGCTGCGCAGGGCCTCCTCCGCCCCGGCATCGGCCGATTCTCCCGCCTCCAGCAGCAGTCGGCCGAGGATGCCGAGGTTGTGGAAGCCGAGTGCCAGGGCGGCGGCCACCACCCCGGGCTGGAGCACGAACAGCAGCAGCAGGGCGGTCAGGGGCGGCGGCCACAGCCGCCCCAGCGCCCAGACCCCTTGCAGCAGCATTCGCCCCCAGGGCCAGGGAGCGACCAGCAGCAGCAGCACCGGACCGCTGCCCACCGCCAGGGCGGCGGCCAGCAGCGTGAGGACCAGCGTGGAGCCCACCAGCTGGCCCCAGGGCAGGGCAAGCACCGCCGGCCAGTCGGCCACCAGCGGCGGCAGGGGCTGCCAGCGCAGCAGCTGGGCCGGGTTCACCTGCAGCGCCACTGCCACCAGCGCCAGCACGGGCAGCAGCGCCAGCAGGCCGAGCGCCAACTCCCGCCCGCCACGTCCCACGCCCAGCCGGCCCAGCCCGAGGCGGCCCGGCATGCCCCAGCGCCGCCGCAGGCCGCGCAGCACAGCCTCCAGCAGCAGCATCACCGCCAGCAGCAGCCACAGTCCGGTCCAGAGCTCGCGGAACTGCAGCGACTGGAGGGTGAGCCGCAGATCCGTGCCCAGCCCGCCGAGGCCGAACACCCCCAGCAGGGTGGCGCTGCGCAGGGCGCACTCCAGCCGGTAGCCGCCGTAGCTGATCACCCCGGGCTGCAGCGCCGGCCCCAGCGCCGTCAGCAGCGCTGCCGGCGCCCCGGCGCCGCTCGCCCGCAAAGCCTCGAGCGCCCGGGTGGGCAGGGCATCGAGCAGGTCGCTCACCACCCTGGCCACCAGGGCTGCGTAGGGGATGGCGATCGCCACCACGGCCACCGCCGGCTGCAGTCCCACCAGCTGCAGCAGCAGCAGACCCCAGAGCAGCTCGTGGATCGCCCGTGGCACTGCCAGCAGCCGCCGGATCAGCTCCGCCGGCCAGCGCCGGCCGCAGCCGGTGCCCCAGACGAGACGGGAGCTGAGCACTCCCCCCACCAGCCCCAGTGCCAGGCTCCCCGCCCAGGCCAGCAGGGCGATGCCCAGCGTCACTCCCAGGCCGGAGAGGGCCGACCCCAGCACGAGCGGATCGAGCGAGGGCGTCAGCGCCGCCAGGGCGAACTGGCCGATCAGGTCCCAGCCGCCGCCGTGGACCAGCCCCGGCAGCAGGAGCAGCAGCGGCAGCCACACCAGGGCGGGCAGCAGCAGCAGCAGCGGCGTCGCCGGTCCGGGCAGGGGCGACCGGCGGGGCGGGGCGCCGGTCATGGTGCAGCCCGGTAGAGCTCCGTCAGCTGGGCGGGGTCCAGCGCGGCGGGGGGCGCGTCGAGTACGACACGGCCGGACTGCAAGGCCACCACCCGATCGAAGCCGCCGAGCAGATCGGGCCGGTGCAGGCTCAGCAGCAGGGCGCGGCCGCCGCGCGCCTGGTCCAGCAGCAGGGCCAGCAGCTCCAGCGCCAGACGGGGATCGAGATGGGCGAGGGGTTCGTCGGCCAGCAGCAACACCGGGTCCTGCCGCAGCAGCCGGGCCACGGCCAGGCGCTGGCGCTGTCCGCCGGACAGATCCGTGACCGGCTGGGCCAGCAGGCCGGCGTCGAGATCGACCCGGGCCAGTGCGGCGGCGTTGGCCTCCGTTTCCAGCGGCAGCATCAGATTGAGCAGGGCCCTTGGCCAGCCCCAGTCCGCCAGCCGGGCGGCGTTGAGGTTCTGCTGGACCGTGAGCTCCTCGATCAGGCGCAGGTCCTGCCAGAGGGTGCCGATGCGGGCCTGCTGCCGGCGCCGCAGCCGCCGCGAGCGGGCCGGTGGGCTGCCGTTCCAGAGCACGGTTCCGGCGCAGGGGGCGAGCAGACCGTTGGCCACCGCCAGCAGGGTGCTCTTGCCCGCCCCGCTCGGACCCACCAGGGCCACCCGTTCCCCGGGGCGCAGCAGCAGCGACACGTCGGCGAGCCGCGGCTCGCTGCGGCCGGCCACGCGGATCCCCCGCAGTTCGAGCACGGGCCGGTCGGGAGCAGACGTCACCAGGGCGCGGGCGAACGAAGGATGGACAGGGTGGAAGCGAACGCGGGCCCCCTCAGCCCTCGGCAGGCCGGGCCTCGGCCAGCAACACTTCCAGGCCCTGCTCCAGACCCATCCGCTGGGCCGGATCGCCCACCAGGCGCAGTTCGCCGGTGCCGGGCCACCAGTTCAGGCGGATGTTGGTCTCCTCGTCGTCGAGCACGAACATCTCGAAGGCGCCCTGGTGCACCCAGTGGCCCGGCTGCCCCAGACGGGTGACGAGGACCTGGAGTTCCTCCAGGCTGCCGTTGAACTGCATGGCGCTCCAGTCACGTGGGTGAAGGGTAGGGGGACCGAGCCGGCAGGGTCGTCGCGGCTCGGCCGGCTCGGGCCGCGCTCAGCGGATCTTGCCGATCTGCCGCCCCACCTTCTCGATCGCGTCGTACTGATGCACGGGAGCGGGGACGAACTGCTGGGCGCCGAACAGCTCCAGGATCTGGGCCTGGCGTGGGTCGCTGCGGCGCAGGCTCACGAAGGCTTTCTGCAGCCTGGCGGTGAACCCCTTGCCAAAGCGCTGATCCAGGTTGGGCTGGGCGATCCAGTGGTAGTCGGGATAGCCGGGGGTGCGCCAGATCGGAATCACCTTGCTGCGTTCCGCCTTGCCAGAGCGGAGGCTGCTCTTCCACACCTGCTCGTTCACCACACCGGCGTCGTAGGCGCCGCTCTGCACCAGGGCGATGGTGGCGTCGTGGCTGCCGCTGAAGCCGGGCGCGCCGCCGGCGAAATCCTTCAGCTTCACCCCTGCCTGACTCAGGTAGTACTGGGGCATCAGCCGGCCGGAGGTGGAGCTTTCCGAGCCGAAGGTGAAGCGCTTCCCTTTCAGTTCCTGCAGCCCCTTCGCGTTCAGCACCTGCCTGAGGCCGCTGCGGCTGTTGGCGATGAACACGCTGTGGAACGCGGCGTCGATGTCCCGCTGGGCGATCACCTGGGCGCCGGGTTTCTGCAACCGCGCCTGCACGCCGGTGAGACCACCGAACCAGACCAGATCCAGGTCGCCGGTGCGGAAGGCGCTCACGGCGGCGGTGTAGTCGGTCACCGGCACATACTTCACCGGTACGCCCAGCTGCTTGCTGAGCTCATCGGCCACGAGGCCGTACAGACGGTTGAGTTTTTCGGGGTTCTGGTCGGGGATGGCGCTGATCCGCAGCAGTTTCTGCTCGGCCTGAGCCCCGGGCAACGGCGGCGCTGCCTGGGGGCTGAGCGGGGGGAGGACCGCCGGCAGCAGGGCGAGGGCAAGGCCCGCCAGCAAGGCGGTCGAACGTTCTCGCAGACGGTGAGAAAGGGGACGCATGGGGAGAAATCGGCAAGGGGGGGTCAGAGGCTGGCCAGAAAGCGCTCGAGACGCTTCAGGCCATCGAGGATCGTGGCGGGGGAGGCGGCGCAGGAGAGGCGGATGCAGCGGTCGTCGCCGAAGGCCACGCCCGGCACCACGGCCAGCCCCACCTCGTCCAGCAGACGGTTGCAGAAGGTCATCGAATCCAGCCCGTGGCCGCTGATGTCCGGGAAGGCGTAGAAGGCCCCCTCGGGCGGCAGCAGCGTCAGCCCCGGCAGGGCGTCCAGCCCCTCACTCAGCAGGGTGCGCCGCTCGTCGAATTGCCCGGCCATCAGCCGCACGCAGTCGCGCGGGCCGGTCACGGCCGCCAGGGCGCCGAACTGGGCGAAGGTGCAGACGTTGCTCGTGCTCTGGCTCTGCAGGGCGCTGGCGGCGGCCACCACCTGCCGCGGACCGGCCAGGTAGCCCAGCCGCCAGCCGGTCATCGCCCAGCCCTTGGCGAAGCCGTTGACGACGAAGACCCGGTCGAGCAGGTCGGGCGCCACCGCCCCGAAGCTGTGATGGCTTTGGCCAGGCGCCAGCAGGAACTCGTAGATCTCGTCGCAGACCACCGCCACCTGGGGATGGCGTCGCAGCACGGTGGCGATCGCCTCCAGTTCTGGCCTGCTCAGCACCATGCCGGTGGGATTGGAGGGGCTGTTGAGCACCAGCAACTTGCTGGCGGGGGTGATCGCGGCTTCCAGCCGCTCCGGATCGAGGCGGAAGCCCTGGGCGGCGTCACTGGGCAGCCGCCGCACCGTGGCTCCGGCCAGCTGGGCCATCTCCGGGTAGCTCAGCCAGTAGGGAGCCGGCAGCAGAATCTCGTCCCCGGGGCCCAGCAGCACCTGGAACAGGTTGTAGAGCGCCTGCTTGCCGCCGTTGGTGACCAGCACCTGGTCGGCGCTGGTGGGGATGGCGTTCTCGACCGTGAGCTTGGTGGCGATCGCCTGCCGCAGGGCGGGTTCTCCTGCCACGGGGCCGTAGCGGGTGGCGCCGGACTCCAGGGCCTGGCTGGCCGCCCGACGGATGAAGGCCGGCGTGTCGAAATCGGGCTCTCCCGCACTCAGGCTGCAGATGTCCTCTCCGTCGGCGCGCAGTTGCTTGGCACGGGCGGCGATGGCGAGAGTGAGCGAAGGTTGCAGGGCTTCGGCCCGGGCCGAGAGCTTCAACGGGCGGGGCATCGGCGGGGGCGCGGCCGACGGCCGCAGCGGGAGGCGGCCGGAGCGGGGCCGCAGCACTCCATTGGTGGAGCGCCTGGGAGGAAGAGACATCCTGCCTGACGCCCTTCCGGCCAGAGGTTCAGACCGGTACCGTTCCAGCCCGTCACGTCCGCGGCCCCGGCCTCCGCTCCATAGGATCGGCGCCAGCCAGGGACTGCCGTGAGCAGCGTGTCGCCAGAGCCGCAGGGCGGACGGCCGGAGGCCGGGGTCCCAGGGGCGGACGAAAGCCTCGAACACGCTCTGGAGCGGCTGGCCACGTCCTGCGACGGCTGCCACCGCTGCGGCCTGGCAGCGGTCCGTCAGCAGGTGGTGGTGAGCCGCGGCAATCCCCGCGCCCGCCTGATGGTGATCGGCGAGGGGCCCGGCGCCCAGGAGGACGCCAGCGGCCGGCCGTTCGTGGGGCGGGCCGGCCAGCTGCTGGATCAGATGCTGGCCAGCGTGGCGATCGACAGCAACCGCGACGCCTACATCTGCAATGTGGTGAAGTGCCGCCCGCCCGAGAACCGCAGGCCCACCGCTCCGGAGATGGCGGCCTGTCTGCCCTGGCTGCTCCAGCAGGTGGAGCTGGTCCAGCCCCGGGTGATCCTGCTGGCCGGCGCCACCGCGGTGGAGGGCGTGCTGGGGATCAGGGGGGGGATCACCAGGGAACGCGGCCAGTGGCGGCAGTGGCAGGGCCGCTGGTGCCTGCCGATCTTCCACCCCTCCTATCTGCTGCGTAATCCCTCCCGGGAGCGGGGCACGCCCAAGTGGCTCACCTGGCAGGACCTCCAGGACGTGCAACGGCGGCTGAGCCAGCTGGAGGAGGCCTGTCCGGGCGCCGTCGGTGCGGACGACTCGTCAGCCACCCCCTGATCTGTGGCAGTGTTGGCCCACCTTCCGGCCCCCTCGCGATGACCGGCACCCTGGCCCGCCCCGAAACGGCCCCGTCGGGTCTGCCCGCCGACTGGGCCAGTGATCCACGCTTCGACACCGTCATCCACCGGCGCAGGACGCGCAGCGTGCGGGTGGGCGACGTCTGGGTGGGCAGCGACCACCCGGTGGTGGTGCAGTCGATGATCAACGAGGACACCCTCGACGTCGAAGCTGCCACGGCAGGCATCCGCCGACTGCACGAGGCCGGCTGCGAGATCGTGCGGCTCACGGTGCCCAGCCTGGGCCATGCCCGTGCGGTCGGCGAGATCCGCAAGCGCCTGGAAGACACCTACCGGCCGGTGCCGCTGGTGGCAGACGTGCATCACAACGGCATGAAGATCGCCCTGGAGGTGGCTCAGCACGTCGACAAGGTGCGGATCAACCCAGGGCTTTACGTCTTCGACAAGCCCGATCCGAACCGCACCTCCTTCTCCGAGGAGGAGATCGCCCGGATCGGGGAGCGCATCCAGGCCACGCTCGAACCGCTGGTGAGCCTGCTCAAGGCCCAGGACAAGGGCCTCCGCATCGGCGTCAACCACGGCTCGCTGGCCGAGCGGATGCTGTTCACCTATGGCGACACGCCCCTGGGGATGGTGGAGTCGGCGCTGGAGTTCATCCGCATCTGCGACCGGCTCGACTTCCACAACATCGTGGTGTCGATGAAGGCCTCACGGGCTCCGGTGATGCTGGCTGCCTACCGCCTGATGGCCGCCCGCATGGACGCCGAGGGTTTCCCCTACCCCCTGCACCTGGGCGTCACCGAAGCGGGGGACGGCGACTACGGCCGCATCAAGAGCACCGCCGGCATCGCCACCCTGCTGGCCGAGGGCCTGGGGGACACGATCCGGGTGTCGCTGACCGAGGCACCGGAGAAGGAGATCCCGGTCTGCTACTCGATCCTGCAGGCCCTTGGGCTGCGCAAGACGATGGTCGAGTACGTGGCCTGTCCCAGCTGCGGCCGCACCCTGTTCAACCTGGAGGAGGTGCTCCATAAGGTCCGGGCCGCCACCGATCACCTCACCGGTCTGGACATCGCGGTGATGGGCTGCATCGTCAACGGTCCCGGCGAGATGGCCGACGCCGACTACGGCTACGTGGGCAAGACCCCCGGCACCATCTCCCTTTACCGCGGCCGCGACGAGATCCGTCGGGTGCCGGAGGCGGAAGGCGTCGAGGCCCTGATCGCCCTGATTCAGGAGGATGGTCGCTGGGTCGATCCCTGAACCGCTGACGCCGGGACTGAGGGCCGGTCACATCCTGACGCGCCTTCAACCGGTTCTTTCGCCTCGCCCTCCCCGGTGGTGGGGGCTAGCTTGAATTCACATTCGCGTTTCACGGGGGCGAAGCCAATGGGCAGGGGTCGCACCGGCATCGTTCTTCTCGCCGGTCTGGGTGCCTGTGCGACCGCCGTGGTGGTGGGTGGGGAGTCGTTCATGGCTCCGAGCGCCGCCTCCCTGATCACGGACAGCCCCAAGGAGGTGATGGACCAGGCGTGGCAGATCGTCTTCCGTGACTATCTGGACACCACCGGCAAATACACACCGGAGCAGTGGCGCAAGCTGCGCCGTGATCTGCTGGCCAAGAGCTACGGCAGCACCAAGGACAGCTACGAGGCGATCCGGGGCATGCTCGGCACCCTCGATGATCCCTACACCCGCTTCATGGATCCGCGGGAGTTCAAGGAGATGCAGATCGACACCTCCGGAGAGCTCTCCGGGGTGGGGATCCAGCTGAGCCTCGACAAGGACACCAAGGAACTGGTGGTGGTCTCCCCGATCGAGGGCTCGCCTGCCTCCCGCGCCGGGGTGCAGCCCAAGGACGTGATCGTCGCGATCGACGGCAAGAGCACCAAGGGCATGAGCACCGAGGACGCCGTCAAGCTGATCCGGGGTCAGGCCGGCACCAAGGTCACGATCCAGCTGCGGCGCAAGACCCAGATCGTCAACGTGCCGCTGACCCGGGAACGCATCGAGCTCCACGCGGTCGAGCATCAGATCAACAAGGGTCCCGACGGAACCAAGGTGGGCTACATCCGGCTCAAGCAGTTCAACGCCAATGCGGCCAAGGACATGCGAGCGGCCCTGCGGGACCTCGAAGCCAAGGGCGTGCAGGGCTATGTGCTCGACCTGCGCAGCAACCCCGGCGGCCTGCTGATGGCCAGCGTGGAGATCGCCCGCCAGCTGCTCGATGAGGGGATCATCGTCTCCACCAAGACCCGCGACGGCATCCAGGACATCAAGCGTGCCAACGGGCGCGCCCTCACCAAGGCTCCCATGGTGGTTCTGGTCAACGAGGGATCGGCCAGTGCCAGCGAGATCCTTTCCGGAGCCCTGCAGGACAACAAGCGCGCCGTGCTGGTGGGTCAGAAGACCTTCGGCAAGGGACTGGTGCAGTCGGTCCGGGGGCTGTCCGATGGCTCCGGGATGACCGTGACCATCGCCAAATACCTCACCCCCAGCGGCCGCGACATTCATCACCTGGGGATCGCACCGGACGTGTCGGTGAAGATGAGCGAGCAGGAGGCCCGCAAGCTCCGCCTCGAAGATCTCGGCACCGCCAAGGACGTCCAGTACCGAGCCGCCGAATCCACCCTGGTGAAGAAGTTGCGTCAGGTGCAGGCTGGGGCGGTGAAGGTCTACAACCCCACCAGTGCCAACCTGCCTGCGGCTCTGCCGGGCACTCAGACTCCCTGACCGTACCCGGACCCCTGAGAACCGGCCTGGCCTGAAGCTCTCAGCCCGTGCGGGGCCTGGCTCAGGCCACCGGTTGCATCAACCCGCCGCCCGGGTTGGAGTCGTCGTCGTCGTTGTTCTCCTGCTCGTTCTGGAACAGGGCGAAGAGGCCGAGGGCCAGCACGCTCACCACAGCCGAGATCATTCCGTAGGCGCCTTGGAGACCGCTGCCCGCATCGACCAGTTCGCCCATGGATTCCTGACGTTTGCAGAAGTGTAACGAACTTTTGCGACAGGCAGGTCGGTGATGGTCGCCGTGGCATGGCAGGACTCCCCAGTGCAGCTTCAGACCACCAGCACGGCAGCGTTCGCGGCGTCCTGCTCCTTCTGCCGCTGGGCCTGGGTGCGGCCCTCGGCGTCGGGAATCTGATCGGCCATGGCGTCGAGCCACTCCATCAGCGTGTCGAGTTGCCTGTCGGCGGTCAGCACACTCAGGCCTCGGGCCAGCACCTTCGCCGTGCTGCCGGCCCCGCCCTGATACACCAGCCGGCCGTGCAGGTGCTGGGGCAGGCCCTGGCGCAGCAGGCGGAAGGCGGGCTCCTCCATCGGTGTTTCCAGCACGAGGTTCGGCTTCTCCGGCCTGATGCGGGAGAAGCCGCAGCGTTTGGCCAGCAGCTTCAGCTCCATCAGCTGCAGCAGGCTCTGCACCGGCGCCGGGAGGGAGCCGTAGCGGTCGACCCAGTCGGCGGCGAGCTGCATCAGTTCCTCACGGCTGCGGCAGGCGGCGGCGGCGCGGTAGGCGGCCATCTTCTCGTCGGCCTCGGTGATCCAGTCGGCCGGGATGAAGGCGGTGATCGGCAGGTCGATCTGGGTGTCGTCCACCACCGGGATGTCCTGGCCCTGGATCTCGGCCAGCGATTCCTGCAGCATCTCCATGTAGAGATCGAAGCCGACCACCTCCATCTGGCCGCTCTGCTCCACCCCCAGCAGATTGCCCACGCCCCGGATCTCCATGTCGCGCATGGCGAGCTGATAGCCACTGCCGAGCTGGGCGAACTCCTGGATCGCCCGCAGCCGTTGCCGGGCGGCTTCGCTCAGGGAGGCATCGCCGGGGTAGAAGAGCCAGGCATGGGCCTGCACTCCGCTGCGGCCCACCCTGCCCCGCAACTGATAAAGCTGGGCGAGGCCGAACCTGTGGGCGTCTTCCACCAGGATCGTGTTCACCCGGGGGATATCCAGGCCGCTCTCGATGATCGTGGTGCACAGCATCACCTCGGCCTCACCGGCATTGAAGGCCACCATGGCCGATTCCAATTCCCCCTCCGGCATCTGGCCGTGGGCCACCTGCAGTTTCAGGCCCGGCAGCATCGTGCGCAGTTGCCCGGCCACCTCCTCGATCCCCTCCACCCGCGGCACCACGTAGAACACCTGGCCGCCCCGGTCCAGTTCCTGGCGGATGGCGCTTCGCACCGCTTCTTCATCCAACACCGCCAGGTGGGTCTTGATCGGGCGGCGCAGCGGCGGCGGTGTGGTGATCAGGCTCATCTCGCGCACGCCCGAGAGGCTCATGTAGAGGGTGCGTGGAATCGGGGTGGCGCTGAGCGTCAGCACGTCCACGTCTTTTCTGAGCGCCTTGATCTTCTCCTTCTGGTTCACACCGAAGCGCTGCTCCTCGTCCACCACCAGCAGACCCAGCTGCTGAAAACTGGTGCCCTTGCCCAGAAGCTGGTGGGTGCCCACAACCACATCCACCGTGCCGGCAACGAGGCCATCGAGGATCGTCTTGCGCTCGGCCGTGGTGCGAAAGCGATTGAGCAGGGCCACCTTGAGCGGATAGGGCGCGAAGCGCTCACTGAGCGTGCGCCAGTGCTGCTGGGCGAGCACCGTGGTGGGCGCCAGCAGCGCGCACTGCTTGCCGGCCGTGACGGCCTTGAAGATCGCCCGGATCGCCACTTCCGTCTTGCCGAAGCCCACATCGCCGCAGACCAGCCGGTCCATCGGCTGGGGCTTCTCCATGTCGCGCTTCACCTCGGCGATCGCCTTGCTCTGATCCGGCGTGGGCTCGTAGGGGAAGGAATCCTCCAGCTCCAGCTGCCAGGGGCCATCGGGGGGGAAGGCGAACCCCGGCGACTGGTGCCGCTCGGCGTAGAGCTTGACCAGATCAAGGGCCACCTTGCGCACCGCCTTGAGCGCCCGTTCCTTGGCCTTGCTCCAGGCCACGCCGCCCATGCGGTTGAGCTCGGGCGGATTGTCGGTGCTGGCCCGGTAGCGCCCCAGGCTGCCCAGCTGATCGGCGGCCACGCGCAGGGTGCCGTCGGCGTACTGCACCACCAGGTAGTCGCGGGATTCTCCGCTGATGGCGAGTTTCTCGAGCTTGAGGAAGCGGCCGATGCCGTGGTTGCGGTGCACCACGAAATCGCCGGGCAGCATCTTGCCGGGATCCACCGTGCGGCTGGTGGCCTTGCGCCGCCGCCGCACGTAGCCGCTGGCAGCCAGGCTGTGCTGGCCGAAGAACTCCCGGTCCGTCAGCAGCACCAGCTTCCAGGCCGGCAGCTGCAGGCCCTCCAGCTCGGCGGTGCCCTTGCTCTTGAGCGCCACCGGCGTGTTCTGGCCGATCAGGCGCTCGATCGCCGGGAAATCGTGGGGGTTGGGCACGAAGCGGGTGATGCAGTCGTGCTCCTCCAGCAGCGCCACGGCCCGGCTGGGCTGGGCCGACACCAGCCACACCCGTGCCTTCTCCTGCTGATACCCCTTCACCAGGGCCGCCAGGCGGCCGAACTGGTTGGGGTGGGCCGCTACGGCCCGGCTGGCCAGATCGAAGCTGTTGGGGTGCCGGTCGGTTTCGTGCAGCTCGGCCAGATCGAAGCCGGCGAAGGCTTCCGCCGCCTGGAGGGCCTCGGCGATCGGCCGGTGCAGGGCGGGCACGTCCACATCGGCGTGGTGGGCTTCGGCGTGGTCGAACCACTGCTGGCCGTGGGCCAGGCCGTGGCGCCGCTCATCGACGGCGACCAGGGTGTGGGCCGGCAAGTAATCGAGCAGCGAGGCCGGCCGCTGCCAGGCCAGGCCCATCAGCCGCCGCATTCCCTCGGGTGTGCCGCCCTCCAGCAACTGGTCGAGCGCCTCGGGGCTGAGCAGGCTTTCGAGCCCGTCGGGGATCGCCTGCCGCAGGGCTTCCGCCACCAGGGGGCCGTAGCCGGTGGGGGTGAGCCGCACCGCCTCGATCGGATCGAGCGAGCGCTGGGTGGCCGGATCGAACTCGCGCAGCTTCTCGAGCGTGTCGCCGAAGAACTCCAGCCGCACCGGCAGCTCGGCGCTCACCGGGAAGAGATCGACGATGTCGCCGCGGCGGCTCCAGCTGCCCTCCTGCTCGATCGTGGGCACCCGCTCGTAGCCGAGTCGGGTGAGCGTGGCGGCCAGCTCGTCGAGGTCGACCACCTGGCCCTTGCGCAGGCTGAGGCACTGGGCCGCCAGGGCGGCGGGCGGCGGCAGGTGGGGCTGCAGGGCCCGTTCGGTGGCCACGATCGCGCCGCGCCACAGGCCCCCATCCACCAGCTCGCTGAGCACCTGCAGCTGCCCCCAGGTGATCTCGCTGGTGGGATCGAACGGCTCGTAGGGCGAACCCTCGCTGGTGGGATAGAGGGCGGCGCTGGGCCAGCCCATCAGCTCCAGCAGGGCGCTCCAGCGGCCCGCCTCCTCCAGGGTGGGCACCACCACCAGCAGGGGCGCCTGCGCCAGCCGGGCCAGGGCGCTGGTGATCAGGGCCCGCCCTGCCCGGCCGGCGCCGCTGAGGCGCAGCCGCTGCGGCCGCCGGCTGCGTTCGAGCACCTCGCCGGTGAGGGGCACCTGCTCGAGCTGGCGCACCAGGGCGGTGAGGGGCATCGGAAACGGGGGACAGGCGCATCCCGATCTTCGCAACCGGCAGCGGCGGGTCGTACCAGGGTCTGCTCTACGGCTGCCGATCGAGAAGCGGGAACGGAGCAGCCCGCGGCAACATCGCTGTACAGCAGGCGCCATGCTCAGGGCTTGGATGGGCCTTTCCCCGGCCTGCGGCTGCCGTGGAGCCCGCCACCATGAGCACCTATCGCTGTCCCTGCTGCCGGCCACGGACCCCGCGGATGGCCCACGGCCCCGGCGGAGTGCCGCTCTGCGCCCGCTGCGGCGAGCGCCTGGAACGGGTCCCGCTGATCCGGCCGTTGCCGGCCCTGGCGGCCGCACTGGTGTCGGCCGGTCTCGGCCTTGCCGCCCTGGCCGTCGTGGAGCCTCTGCCACGCAGCGAGAAGACCCTGGCGGCCTTGCAGGTGCTGCCGGCGCCGCTGCGCGAGCTGGTGCTCTCCCGCGAGCCCGCCCCGCCTCGGCCCGCAGACCGCGTGGTCGACCCGGCGAGCCTGCCGGAACTGCTGGCTGAGCTGCGGCTGGCCGATCGGAGCTGGATCCCCCGGGCCGAGGGCCTTGCCGATGGCAGAACCCGTTACCTCTACAGGCGCAGGTTCGACGAGCCGACCCTCACGGTGGAGCAGATCCAGCAGCGCATCCGCTACCCCCCCGACTTCGCCACGGAGCGGACGGCGATCGCGAGCCTGGTGAGACAGCTCCAGGCGGTGGGGGTGCTGGTGGTGCTCGGTCCGCCGCGCAAGCCCCGGGCCGCCGGGGAGTGGGATCCAGCCGCCCGCACCATCCGGATGCGCCCCGATGTGGTCGGCAAGGGCAGTGTCGAATTCGCCCGGATTCTCAACCATGAGGCGATCCATGTGGTTCAGAGCTGTCGCCAGGGAGGTCTGGCCGCCCCGCCCCTGCCGCTCGGACTCTCCACCGTTCTCGATCCTGCCAGCCGGCGTCATCTCCAGGATCCCGTTTACGCCTCGGCCAGCCGCCTGGAGATCCGGCTGGAGAGCGAGGCTTATGCCAACCAGAACCAGCTGGGCCTGGGCCCGTCCCTGCTGGCGCTGGAGTGCCGGCGGGGCGGCTGATCACCGATCAGGCCGCCGCCGCCGCCGGGGCCGGCTCGCGGCTCAGCTCCTCCTCGAGGAGCCTGTTGAAGCTCAGCAGGTCGTCGTCGCCGAGCTGCTGGCGGCTGGCCAGCCCGAAGTGCTGCTCCAGGAAGGCGCGCCCTTCGGCGGCTCCCCAGCTCAGCCGGCTCAGCAACTGCTCGCACTGCAGCAGCAGATCGCCGCGGCGCAGCGGCGGCCGTGCACTGGCGGGATCACTGCCGGGGGCCAGACTCCGCAGCACCCCGAGGTAGGCCAGCAGATCGGCGTAGCGGATCAGCCGGCTGCGGCTGGGGTGTCCGAAGACCCGCTCCAGATACACCGCTTCCTGATCACGGCCCCAGCCGAGGCGTCGCAGCTCCAGCTCCACTTCGGCCAGCTCGTCGCTCCAGTCCTCGGGATCGGCGGGTGGCTCCGCAGTCGGTAGGGGAGCGGCCACAGCGGGCGGCGGGGGCATCGTCGTCGCCGCCGGGGCCTCGGATGGGGTGGGTGGGGCCGGCGGCACGACAGCTGCTGCGTCGACCGCCGGGCGGGTGGCGGGCAGCCGCTGCCTCAGCCGTGCGATCGCCCGGTCCTCCGCCGCTTCTGCCGTGGCGGCCTCCCCCAGGGCCTGGCCCAGGCAGGCCCCCTCTCGCCAGGCGCTCACCTCCACCACCCGCTGGCCGGTTTCGGCATGCACCAGTCGGGCCTGGAGCTGCATCGGAGGCTGGGGAGGGGAAGGGACTTTCTAGAGTGCCTCAACTGAACCCGCTGCAGACCTGCCGATGGAAGCGGAGTCGATCCCCTCCCTCACACCCCTGCTGGAAGGGGCGGATCAATGGGGGGAGATTCTCCTGCTGCTGCCCTTGCTGGTGGCTCTCGAGGCGGTGCTCTCGGCCGACAACGCGATCGCCCTGGCTGCGATCTCCAGCCGGCTCGATGATCCGGCCCTGCAGCGCCGGGCCCTCAACTGGGGCCTTGCGCTGGCACTGGTGTTCCGCCTGGTGCTGATCAGCGTGGCCCGCTGGGTGCTGAACTTCTGGCCGCTGCAGCTGGCTGCCGCCGCTTACCTGCTCTGGCTGAGCGGTACCAGCCTGTTCCGCGCCGGCCCCGTCGAGGCCGACAGTGGTTCGCCCGATCGCCACGGATCCCAGGGCAACGGATCCCAGGGCAACGGATCCCAGGGCAACGGATCCCAGGGCAACGGATCCCA
>CAYHCE010000001.1:48803-201660 GCA_964355015.1 uncultured bacterium
TCCCAGGGCAACGGATCCCAGGGCAACGGATCCCAGGGCAACGGATCCCAGGGCACCGGCGCCCATGCCGCCGGTGGGGGAGGCAGCGGCAGCCTGGGTGCGGTGGTGGCCACCCTGGCGGTCACCGATCTGGCCTTCTCGCTCGACAGCGTCGCCGCCGCGGTGGCGGTGAGCGACCGCCTCTGGCTGGTGATGACCGGCGGCGTGATCGGTGTGATCGCGCTGCGACTCACGGCCGAGCTGTTCATTCGCTGGTTGGTCGTCTATCCAAACCTGGAGCGGGCCGGCTACCTGGCCGTCGGACTCGTCGGACTTC
Organism: uncultured bacterium; assembly: GCA_964355015.1. Lineage (GTDB taxonomy): Bacteria > Cyanobacteriota > Cyanobacteriia > PCC-6307 > Cyanobiaceae > CAYHCE01. The sequence goes on from CAYHCE010000001.1 coordinate 49,120, forward strand.
GCCTGCTGCTGCGTCTTGGCGTGCCCCAGCTGGTGCCGCCGGAATGGACGCTGCTGCTGCTGGTGGCCGCTCTCTTCCTCTGGGGTTTCTCCCGTCGTCTGGGCCCCGAACCCGGAGAGGTGAATCCCTGAATCCCGTCCGTGTCGAGCTGCGCCAGGCCGGCAGTGGCGTGCTGCTCGACCAGCTCGATCTGCCCGATCTCGGCTCGGTGCCCCATCCCGGCCGCTGGCTGCAGCATGGCGACCGCAGCTTCCTGGTGCTGCAGCGTCATCACCGCTATCGCCTCCGCAACGGGCGCTACGAGCTCGCCACCGTGGCCCTGCAGGTGAAGTTCCAGCGGCGGCCGGCCGACGCACGCTGGTGGAACGGCCGCTGGGTGATCGGCGACCCCAGTTGCCGCTTCAACGCCCGCACTCCCCTGCTGCGCTGCGCCGTTCTGCCGGAGGGGCCCTGCGAGCGGTGTGCCCACTACAGCGCCGCCTCCGGCTGAAGCTCCGGCTTCCGGCCGGGCGTTGCGGAGCGGGGACGGGTCGTTCAGAACGGCTCGGCCGTGGAGACGAAGCCCACCCCTCCATAGTACTTCAGGATCGGCCGCAGAGCCTGCTGCATCTTGTCCAGCACCGCCTCCTCGCAGAAGACGATCACGTGGGCGTTGGCGCCGAAGCCACTGAACTCCATCGATTCCGACACCGATCCATGCGGTCCTCGGCCGGTGACGTGCCGCATCACCGAGTAGCCCGGTGCTCCGGCGGCGTCGATCAACTGCAGCACGCGCTCCAGTTCACGTTCGCTGAAGATGAGATCAAGGCGTTTCATGGCGGCTCAGAGCAGGGCTCAGATGGCTGGGATGAACAGTTTCACCAGTGCCATGTACAGGGGGATGCCCACCACGATGTTGAAGGGGAACGTGAGCCCCAGGGCGGTGGAAATGTACAGGCTGGGGTTGGCCTGAGGCACCGTCATCCGCATCGCGGCCGGCACCGCGATGTAGGAGGCACTGGCGCTCAGCACCATGAACAGCAGGGCGTCACCCTGAGGCAGGCCCAGCAGGCGTGAGACACCCAGCCCGACCATGGCATTGAACAGGGGCATCAGCAGGGCGAAACCGATCAGGAAGCCCCCGGCACGGCGCAGATCGCCGAGTCGCTGCGCCGCCACGATGCCCATGTCGAGCAGGAAGAAGCCGAGGGCGCCGTAGAAGAGATCTTCGGTGAAGGGCTCCATCTTGGCGAGGCCCGACGGGCTGTAGCTCGCCACCAGACCACCGATCACCAGGCTGCCCACCAGCAGCAGCACCGAACTGTTCAGGAAGGCTTCGCGGAGCAGCGCACCCCAGCGCATCCCCTGCTCCTCTCCGTTCGGGGGCGCCGGCTTGTCCCCCGCCAGCTGCACCAGCAGCAGGCCCACGATGATGGCCGGGGATTCCATCAGGGCCAGCGCCGCCACCATGAAGCCATCGTGGGGGGTTTCGCTGATCCCCAGGAAGGTTTCGGCCGTTATGAAGGTGACGGCGCTGATCGAGCCGTAGGTAGCCGCGATCGCCGCCGCGTTGAAGGTGTCGAGCTGACGGCGGAGCACCGCGAAGCTGTAGAGCGGCACCAGGGCCGACATCAGCATGGCCGCCACGATGGTGCTGATCACCTGGGGGCCAAGGCCGCTGTGCAGCAACTCGACGCCCCCCTTGAAGCCGATCGCCAGCAGGAGGTAGAGGGAGAAGAGCTTTGGCAGAGGGGCGGGGATCTCCAGATCCGATCCAACCAGCACCGCGATCACGCCCAGCGCGAAGAGCAGCACCGGCGGCGAGAGCAGGTTCTGCAGAACCAGGCTGGTCTCCATCGGGTGCCCGGTCGTCCATCAAACCTGCAAGGCGAAGGCTAATCACCGCCATCCCGCCGCTGCCGGCCTGCCTGGCGATTCGCACAGATCGACACGGGCATGGCCGGCCGTCGCCGCTTCCCGACTAGCCCTTGACCGCGTCACCGCTGGCGTTGGGGAGGATGTAGCGCTGCAGAAAAATGAACAGAACCAGTACCGGCAGGATCGACACCACCGAGCCGGCGGCCACCAGGCGCCAGTCGAGCGAGAAGCTGCTGGCCAGCTGCTGCAGGCCCAGGGGCAGGGTGTAGAGGCTCGGATCATCGAGGATCACCAGGGGCCAGAGGAAATCGCTCCAGGTGCCGATGAACACGAACATCGCCAGGGTGATCAGGTCGGCTCGGGCGGCGGGGATCATCACGTTCCACCATTCGCCCACGGGGCTGCAGCCGTCGATGCGGGCCGCCTCCTCCAGCTCCACCGGCACCCCCAGGAAGCTCTGGCGCAGCAGGAAGATGCCGAAGGCGGTGGCGGCCTGCGGCAGGATCAGAGCCCAGAGAGTGTTGCGCAATCCCAGCTGCACCATCAGCAGGTAGAGCGGGATCATCACCACCTGGAAGGGGATCAGGATGGTGGCCACCACCAGGGCCAGCACCAGCCCCCGGCCGGCGAAGCGCATCCGGGCCAGCGGATAGGCCGCCAGCGAGCAGAACAGCAGGTTGCCGATCACCGCCAGCAGGCTGACCACCGTGCTGTTGAACAGGTAGAGGCCCAGCGGATGGTCGGCGAACAGTCGCCCGTAGGCCTCCAGGCTGGGCTGGGCGGGCAACAGGGCCGGTGGGCTGGAGAAAATGTCCTCGGCCGGACCCTTGAGCGAGGTGCTCATCAGCCAGAGCAGCGGGACCAGCATCAGCAGGGCCAGCAGCAGCAGGGCGGCCAACTGCAGGGCCCCGCCCCAGACGGAGCGGTGGGAGTCGCTGGTGGGAAGGGACATGGTTGAAGCGGATCGGTCCCTGAACCGAAGAGGTTAACGGGGGCCAGCCAACCTCACCCCAGCGGAGGTCGAGACGGCCTGGATCCGGTAGGCATGAATGGGCAGGGGGGCAGGGCGATGGGGTTACTCCAGGTCAGGTTGACGATCGGCTGAGGTTCGTCCTGGATGGAAGGGACCCACCCGGGCGATCACCCGCAGAAAGATCTCCATCGAAGCGACAGCAAGAACGACGGAAACGAGATTCACTAACCAGCCAAGCAGGAAGATCACCGGCAGGAAGGGGTTGATCGGATTCCACTGGACGGTCGCAATCAGATAATCGATCGCACCATCCATGGCGGCGAACATGGCTGCCGTGAACATCGCCATGGAGGCCTGGAAGGTTAACCAGCCTTCCGCAGCTTCCCTTGAGATGAGAAAGCGTGCGATGCCGATCTGAAAGTTTGCCAGCAGGAAAAGAACAGCAAAGACGGTGATCCTCGTGAGCTGGTGAAGTGTTGTGACTTCACGGACTTCCAGAACGAGATAAACCCCTGCAGCAGTCCAGAGCAGGAATCGCAGTAGTTTATAGATAGATCGCTGAGCGGCCGAAAGAATGGAGTGCATTGGACGGATCGGCGCAGGGATCTCTACTCTGAAGCTACAGCCTTACGATACAGTCCAGGCCCATTCCTGAGCCAACCATTGACCGGCTTGAGTCAGAGAGCTGTACTCTCCAGGCAACGGGATCGATGAAGACGAACGCGACGCTCACAGCCGCGGTGTCTCAGCCACCGGCAGCGGCGCTTTCTGCGGATGCAGGGGAGCGCGCTGCGTGCCAGCCACCAGGCGATTGAGCGCATTGACGAATGCCTGGGCTGCCGCCACGACGACGTCCGTATCGGCCGAATGGCCGGAGTAGAGCACGCCGCCCGTCCTCAGGCGAATCGTCACCTCGCCGATGGCATCGATGCCCTCGGTGACGCTCTTGACGGAAAACTCGACAAGCTCGTTGGGGACCTGGGCCAGTCGGTTCAGCGCCTGGCAGACCGCATCCACCGGGCCCGTGCCGATCGCAGCCTCCGTGATCTCGGCACCATCTGCCGTGACCAGGGAGACGGTGGCGGTGGGTCGGAGCCCCGTGCCGCAACTCACCTGTACGCGCTTGAGCGTGAAGCGGGCCTCATCCTGCTGCTGTACCTGCTCGCTCACGATCGCCTCCAGATCCCGGTCGGTGATCTCCCGCTTGCGGTCGGCCAGCTCCTTGAAGCGGGCGAAGGCCTCGTCGAGGTCGTCGCGCTCGAGGGTGTAGCCGAGTTCCTCGAGTCGTGCCCGGAAGGCGCTGCGGCCGCTCAGCTTGCCGAGAGAGAGGCGGGTGTCGCTGAGGCCGATCGTGCGCGCGTCGATGATCTCGTAGGTGAGACGGTTCTTGAGCACGCCGTCCTGGTGGATGCCCGATTCGTGGGCGAAGGCGTTGGCCCCCACGATTGCCTTGTTGGGCTGCACCGCCATGCCGGTGAGGTTCGACACCAGCCGGGAGGTCTTGTAGATCTCCTCGGTGCGCACGCCGGTGAGCGGTTCGGTGCTCTCGGCCGGGCGCCCCAGGAAGGGGTTGAAATAGCTGCGACGCACGTGCAGTGCCATCACCAGCTCCTCGAGCGAGGCGTTGCCGGCCCGCTCGCCGATGCCGTTGATCGTGCACTCCAGCTGGCGGGCACCGTTCTTGATGGCTTCCAGAAAGTTGGCGACCGCCAGGCCGAGGTCGTTATGGCCGTGCACCGAGATCACGGCCCGATCGATGTTCGGCACGTGCCGATTGATGCCGTCGATCAGGGTGCCGAACTCGGTCGGGGTGGTGTAGCCGACGGTGTCGGGGATGTTGATCGTGGTGGCGCCGGCGGCGACGGCGGCCTCGATCACCTCGTACAGGTACTCTGGATCGGAGCGTCCGGCGTCCTCGCAGGAGAACTCCACGTCGTCTGTGAGAGAGCGGGCGTAGGCCACCATTTCGGCGGCGATCTGCAGCACGTCGGCACGGCTCTTGCGCAGCTTGTGCTCGAGGTGGATGTCGCTGGTGGCGATGAAGGTGTGGATGCGGCGGCGGGCGGCAGGTGCCACGGCTTCGGCGCAGGCCTTGATGTCGCCTCTGGCGGCGCGGGCCAGGCCGCAGATCACCGGGCCCTCGGGGGTGCCGACGGAGGCGGCGATGCGCTGCACGGCGTTGAAGTCGCCGGGGCTGGCGAAGGGGAACCCGGCCTCGAGGATGTCGACGCGCAGGCGGGCGAGCTGGTGGGCGATCGCCAGCTTCTCCTCCAGGTTGAGGCTGGCGCCGGGTGACTGCTCCCCGTCGCGCAGGGTGGTGTCGAAGATGAGAACCCGGCCGGGATCCTTGGCCATGACCGTTGTAAGTCGAAGCGAATACGGGTTACCTGATCTTAGGAGGATGGGGCGATCACAACCTCACGGGGCATGCTGTCGCGGCGTTCGACCGTCCGGCGCACCAGTTCGTGGCGGGGCTGCTCCTGCCGGATCGGCTCGCTGCGCAGAGCCGGCTCCACGTCCCGCTGGAACACCGGGGTCTGAAGCGCCTCCGCTTTCTCCAGCTGCGGCCGCAGCGTGGCCAGATCGACGAAGCGATCCACCGCGTTGCGGAGTTCCCTGGGCACCATGCCATCGGTGTTGAGCAGGGTGATCTTCAGCCCCCGGGCCCGCAGCACCTCAACCAGCCTCTCCAGATCACGGCTGCCACTCAGCAGCCACACCTCATCGGTGCGCGAGGCCACCATCATCAGGTCGAGGCAGATCTCCACATCCAGATTCGCCCGAGCGAACTGGCGCTGCTCCGGGTCGGTTCCGAACTCCCGCAGCGGCTTGGTGCGCACCGTGAAGCCCAGGCTGGTGAGGGCATCCCGGAAGGGTCGCTGGTCGGCGGGGTCCTTGAGGCCGGTGTACCAGAAGGCGCTGCCCAGTTCGACGCCCGGGTCGGCACCGGCCAGTTCCAGCAGACGGCGGGGATCGAAGAACCAACCCAGTTTCTGCTGGGCATAGAACATGCCATGGCCGTCCACGATCAGCCCACGCTGCATCCTGTTCTCCTTCGCCTCATGGGTTCAGCCTAGAAGTCATTCCCGCCGGAGAGGCCCGACGCAGCCCGTACACTTCCTCCACTGCAGGGTTGACGATGGCCACCGGCACACTCGCCCTGGTCCTCCACGCCCACCTTCCCTACGTCCGCAGCAGCCATCCAGGCTCACTCGAGCAGGACTGGTTCTTCCAGGCCCTGCTCGAGTCCTATCTGCCCCTGCTGCGGGTCCTGGAGTCCAGCCAGTCCGACCCCCTTCAGCATCCCCGCCTCAGCCTCGGGCTCTCCCCCACCCTGCTCAGCCTGATCAGCGACGTTCAGCTGCAGGACCGCTTTCCTGTCTGGCTGGAGCAACGCCATCTGCTGCTCCGCAGCGCTCCGGCCAGCCATCGGGCCGCTGTGACGGCCCTGGCCGACGAACTGGAGCGGACGCGCCTGGAGTGGCTGGCGAGCGGGGGGGACCTGCTGCCGCGTTTCCGGCAGCTGCAGCGGGCCGGTGTGCTCGATCTGCTCACCTGTGCCGCCACCCATGGCTATCTGCCCCTGTTGCGCCACAGCCCTGAGGCGGTGCGGGCCCAGCTGATCACGGCGGTCCGGGAGCACGAACGGTTGCTCGGCGAGCGGCCGCTCGGGATCTGGCTGCCGGAGTGTGCCTATTACGAAGGCCTTGATCAGCAGCTGCTGGCATGCGGCCTGCGCTATGCGGTGCTTGATGCCCACGGCCTGCTCCATGCCATGCCCCGGCCGCGCTACGGCGTCTATGCGCCGATCTGTTCACCGGCCGGGGTGGCCTTCTTCGGTCGCGACAGCGCCTCGACCCTGCCCGTCTGGTCGGCTACGGAGGGCTATCCCGGCGACGGGGCCTACCGGGAGTTCCACCGGGATCTGGGCTGGGATCTGCCGGAGGCGGACCTCCAGGCCGTGGGGGTCGGCACGGCTCGTCCCCTGGGTCTGAAGCTGCACCGGGTCAGCAGTCGGGGCTGCCCCCTCGATCGCAAGCTCCCCTACGACCCCGCCGTCGCCGCCGAGCGGGTGTCGGAACACGCGGCCGCCTACCTGGCGGGGCGCGTCGCGGAGCTGGAGAGTCTGGGGCAGGCGATGGACCGGCCGCCCCTGCTGGTGGCGCCCTTCGATGCCGAACTCTTCGGCCACTGGTGGTACGAGGGGCCACACTTCCTGGCCGAGCTGTTCCGCCAGGGACCGCCCCTGGGCCTGGTGTTCGGCAGCCTTCGCGGCGCCCTGGCCGAGGGGCCGGCTCTGCAGGTCTGCCGGCCCTCCCCTTCCAGCTGGGGGCAGGGCGGCTACCACCACTACTGGCTGAACGAGAGCAATGCCTGGGTGGTGCCGGAATGGCACCGGGCCTCGGCGGCGATGGTGCGCCGGGTGAACCGCGGCGTCGCCAGCGCCTTCCAGCGGCGCCTGCTGACCCAGGCCGGGCGGGAGCTGCTGCTGGCCCAGAGCTCCGACTGGAGCTTCATACTGCGGGCGGGCACCACCACCGATCTCGCCCGTGAGCGCATCCACCGCCATCTGGATCGGTTCTGGCGCCTGCAGCACGCCATCGACAGCGGCCATGATCTCCCGGCCGACTGGCTCGAGGCCCTCGAAGCCGAGGACGGCCTCTTCCCGCTCCTCAACGCCGCGGACTGGGCGAGCCGCGCCCTGCCCACCGGACCCCTTCCCCGTCCAGCCGCGAGCTGATCTCCGGTGAGGAGAGCGAAGCGGGAACCCCAGGCCCCACCTGGTCCGCCCGACCGGCGGCGGCGGCTTCGCGGCTTCCTGACCAGGCTGGAAGCCAGACCCCGATCCAGGCCCCGCAACCAGGCCATCGACCTGCTGCGGGTCCTCTGCATTCGCTTAGCGTGGGGTTCTGGCACCTGCTCGGTTACGCACCGACCCTTGGTGGCTACAAGAACGAGGTCATCTATCGCCGCACCGATCGCCCCACGGTGGTGGTGCTGGGTCTGTTCGTCTTTCACTCGGGCCAGCTGATCGCCGGAGCGGGGATCCACAACGGCGCTGATCTCCTGAGCTTCTACCGACGCCGCCTGATCCGCCTCTATCCCCTCTGTCTGCTGGCGCCGTTCTGGTCGGGACCACGCGGATCGGGATCACGATTCTGTTCGGCAAGCGTCTCGAATGTCGGCACGGAGGCTGGGACCCCTTGCCATCGCCGTGCTTCTGGCCGTTCTCTTTTCTCTGCCTCACAGCGCTCCGATCGAGGCGAGCCTTCATGCCATTCCCCTGGCGATCTTCGGCCCGCTGCTGGTCTTCCTCGTCGCCGGCCGCCGGACCAGCAATCTGCGCCTGTCTGCCCTGGTGACACAGATCGGTTTCGCCGGTTTCTTCCTGTATCTGGTGCACCGGCCGATCTTCTGGCTGTTCACCTCGGGCCCCTTCCCCGGGGCGGCCAGGGGCCAGTTGGCGGTTGTTCCGCCGGTCGCTCTGCCGTTGATCGTCGTGCTGTCCTGGCAGGGACAGGTCCTCGACGACCGGATCGTGCTGGCTCTGGCTCCGAGCTCCCGGGATGCCACCGGCTGAGGGGCGCCTGCGTCGTCACGGCTACGCTTTCTTGGCCGGGCCCGCGGGCCCTGGGATCGACACCATGTATTCGCATCTGCTGGTTCCCACCGACGGCTCCGAGGTGTCGCTCAAGGCCGTCCATGGCGCCGTGGCCTTCGCCAAGGAGATGGGGGCCAGCATCACCTTCTTCCACGCCCGCACCACCTTGCCGGTGCCGATGTACGGGGCGGGGGATCTGCTCGATGGCAGCACACTCGAGCGTCTGACCACGGTCGCGCGCGAGAACGCCGAGCGGATCCTGGCAGAAGCCCAGGCGGTGGCGGACAGTGCCGGAGTGCCCGCCGACAGCGATGGGGTCGTGGGAGATCCCCCCTACACAGCGATCCTCAACGCTGCCGAGCAGCATGGCTGCGATCTGGTCTTCATGGCCTCCCATGGTCGCCGCGGCCTCACCGGCTTCCTGCTCGGCAGCCAGACCCAGCAGGTGCTCCTCCATTCGCCGCTGCCGGTGCTGGTCTTCCGCTGAACTCAGCCCGCCAGGGCGCGCCAGAGCAACTCCATTTCCCGGCCCTGCGGCCGCATCAACCCCCAGCGCACGTCGCCGGGAGCCAGGGCGAACAGGCCCAGCATGGCCTGGATCAGCTCCGGCAGGGTGAGGGTGTTGGCCAGGAACCCGCTCCACTGGGGCAGGGGCAGCTGAAAGAAGGCGTTGAAGAAGTGGCGCAGTTCCTCCTCCGAGAAGCGCATCAGCTTCTCCAGCCCGAACCGATAGATCGCGTGCTTCCGCACCAGCTGCGGCGTCCAGAGCTCGCTCCAGGCCGTCCGGGCGACCCCGTCGGCGGCCAGGCCCGGGGTGTCTAGGCCGTTGGCGACCGCTGCGGCCAGGTCCGGCGCCCGGCGCAGCAGGGATCCCACCATGTACCCCGAGGCGGGATGCACCATGCTCGCGGCCCCGCCGAAGCCCACCACCCGCTGGCGCCGGTCGGGCAGGGGCAGATTCATCGGGAAGAGGCAGTGCTCCTCGTGGTGGATTTCCTCCACTGCCACGCCGCACCGGGCCAGCCGGCGCCGCAGCCGGTCCTTCAGCAGGGCGAAGGGCATGGGCGGGGCGAGGGCCAGGGACGTCTCCTCCACGAAGAAGACGCCGCCGCCGAGATCCATCGCGTAGAGGAAGGTGGGTGGCTGGCATCGCTCCTGGGCCGTGAGGTGATCGCTGCGGTAGTCCATCAGCACGAACTGCCCCGGCTGCACCGGCGGGGCCGAGAAGGTGCCCACGATTCCGTAGGCGGCCTGGCCGGCGATGGGGCCCTGGCAGGGCCTGCGCACGAACACCGGCTCGTGGCCGCTCGCATCGACCAAGAGCCGGGCGTTGTAGACCGCCCCGGCGGTGGTGGTGACACTGGAATGCTCCGCGTCGTGATCGACGCTGCCGGCCCGGCCCCGGTGCCAGACCACGCCACCGCGCTCGCAGCGCTCCAGCCAGTGGGTCCGTAGTGCGTCCTTGTCGAACAGGCCGTAGTCGTGGCCGAGGCAGAGGGGCTCGGGCCCGAAGTACCCGACGCAGTCCGACCAGCGATGCGCCAGCAGGTGGCTCAGGCCCCGGTGATCCAGTTCCGTGCCCCAGATTCCGTAGGTGTTGACCCAGGGCCGATCGGGATCCTCGGCCGCCAGACCCTCGACCCGCAGCCCCCTGAGGCAGAGCTCGCTGGCGATCGCCAGGGCCGCCGGCCCCGAGCCGATCACCAGCACGTCGACGGACATCGGTCGGTTCAGGAGACGTCGCCGCTGCCCTGGTCGGCCTCGTCCTCTGCCGGTGCCGGCGGTACCAGCACCACCTCGCTGAGGCGGTCGCCGCTGTCGAGCCTCTGCAGCCGCACGCCCGTGGCCGCCCGCGACTGCTGGGGGATGGCGTCGGCCTGCATGCGCACGATCACCCCCTTTTCGCTGACCAGGAGCAGCTCCTCACCGGCGCCCATCACCCTGAGGCCCACCAGCACGTCGCCCTCGCGCCGGAACTTGATCGCCCGCAACCCGAGACCGGCCCGTCGCTGCAGGCGGAACTGGTTCACCGGCACCCGCTTGCCCAGGCCGCTGGCGGCGGCCACCAGCACCCAGGGGCCATCACTCACAGCCACCTCCTCGCCCTCGCCCTCGCCGTCATCCTCCTCGGCGCCGGCGCTGTTGGCCACCTGGTCGGCGAGTTCGGCCGGCAGCACATCCATGCTCACCAGCTCGTCGCCGGGGCGCAGGGCCATCGCCCGCACGCCCCGGGCGGTGCGGCCGAGGGGCCGCAGTTCCTCATCGGTGAGGCGGAAGTGGATCGTCATGCCCTTGAGCGAACCGATCAGCACGCTGTCCCCGGGCAGAGCGAGCCGCACCCAGCAGAGGGCGTCACCCCCCTCCAGGCCGATGGCGATCAGGCCGTTGGAGCGGATGTTGGCGAAGGCCGACAGCCGCGTGCGTTTGATGTAGCCACCGCTGGTGAGCATCAGCAGCTGGACGTTGTCCTCGAAGGCGCTCACGGCCAGCAGCGAGGTGATCTGCTCCTCGCGCGGAATCGGCAGCAGCTGCACCACCGGTGTGCCCTTGGCCGCCCGGCTTCCCACCGGCACCCGGTAGGCCGGCACGGCATAGACGACGCCACGGTCGCTGAACAGCAGCAGGGTGTCATGGTCGTTGCAGCTGATGAACAGCCGCACCGCCTCCTCCCCCTGGCTGCGGGTGCCGGCCTTGCCGCGGGTGCCGCGGCTGGTGGCTTCGAACTCGCTCACCGGCATCCGCTTCAGGTAGCCGTTCTGGGTGAGCAGCACAACCGAGCGCTCGTTGGCGATCAGGTCGATGTCCTCGAGGCCGCCTTCGAGATCGAGGATTTCTGTGCGTCGGGGGGAATCGAAGCGGGTGCGGATCGCTCCGAGCTCCTCGGTGATCAACCCCAGCACCCGTTCGCGGCGGCCGAGAATGTCCTTGTAGTCGGCGATTCTTGCGACAAGATCTTCATGTTCCAAGCGGATCTTGTCGGCTTCGAGTGCCGTGAGCCGACGCAACTGCATCTGCAGGATGGCGTCGGCCTGTACCTCGCTGAGTCCGTGGTTGTCCTGGAGCTGCTGGCGGGCGGTGGCCGTGTCGGCGGCGGCTCGGATCAGGGCGATGATCGGATCGAGCTGGTCGAGGGCGAGCAGCAGGCCCAGCAGGATGTGGTCCCGTTCTTCGGCCTTGCGTAGCAGATAGCGGGTGCGGCGCTCGATGGTCTCGATGCGGAAGTCGAGGAACACCTGCAGCATCTTGCGCAGGGTGAGCAGCACCGGCTCGCCGTTCACCAGAGCCAGCATGTGGGCGCTGAAGTTGCTCTGCAGAGGAGTCAGTTTGAACAGGTTGTTCAGCACCACCTGCGGATAGGCGTCACGCCGCAGCTCGATCACGATCCGCATGCCGTCGCGGTCACTCTCGTCGCGGATGTCGGAGATCCCGTCGAGCTTCTTGTCGTTCACCATCTCTGCGATGCGCTCGATCAGCGCCGCTTTGTTGGTCTGATAGGGAAGCTCGGTGATGATCACCGCGTCACGGTCCGGGCGGCCGGTCACCTCCAGGGTCTCGATGGCGGCGACGCCGCGCATCGTGACCGAGCCACGCCCTGTCATGTAGGTTTCGCGGATCCCGCTGCGGCCCAGGATCTGCCCGCCCGTGGGGAAATCCGGCCCGGGAATGATCGCCATCAGGCCGCGATCGTCTATCTCCGGATCGGCGATCAGCGCCAGCAGACCATCGATCAGTTCGGTGAGGTTGTGGGGCGGGATGTTGGTGGCCATGCCCACCGCGATGCCCGAGGAGCCATTCAGCAGCAGGTGGGGGACCCGCGCCGGCATCACGGTGGGTTCCTGCTGGGAGCCGTCGAAGTTGTCGATGAAATCGACGGTCTCGGCCTCGATGTCCTCCAGCAGGCTGTCGGTGGTGAGCGCCTGAAGGCGGGATTCCGTGTAACGCATGGCAGCCGGTGGATCGTTGTCCACCGATCCGAAGTTGCCGTGACCGTCGATCAGCGGCATGCGCATCGAGAAATCCTGCGCCATCCGCACCAGGGCGTCGTAGACCGCCGTGTCGCCGTGAGGGTGGTACTTGCCGAGCACTTCCCCGACCACCCGGGCGCATTTCCGGTAGGGGCGGTCGCTGGTGAGGCCCAGTTCGTACATCGCGTAGAGAATGCGCCGATGCACCGGTTTCAGACCGTCGCGGGCATCGGGCAGGGCCCGCCCCACGATCACGCTCATCGCATACTCCAGATAGGAGCGCGACATCTCGTTGCGCAGGTCGGTCTGGATGATCCGTCCGTCGGATTCGCCGGGACCCGTTGGATCCGCCATCTCGCACCACACTGCCGAAGGCCAGGTTAAGCGAGCCTGGTTCCGCCCTCCTCGGTGGCTTGCCCCACCCGTCCGCGAGCCCATGAACCTGCCCTGCCGCAGCGAGGCCGAGCTTCAGCAGCGCCAGCGTGCTGGCGATCTGCAGGTGCGCAGCGGTCGCGGCTTCCGCGCCCTGGTTGCCAGCGAGGGGTTGGCGGCCGCCTATGCCGCCACCGACGTGGTGGTAGCGGCGAACGCCGAGTTCACCGACCAGGCCAGCCTGCAGCTCAGCCTGGGCCCGACCGATCCGCCGATCCGCCTGCGGGACGTGCGTCTCGATGGGGTCGCCGGCCTGGGATCCAGCGGCAGCGGTGGCATCACCCTGCCGATCGGCGGAGGGCTGGGGGACCCGCCCCGCCATGGCGGAGCCCAGGTGCTCGGCACCCTGCTGGCCGGCCGTGAGGTGGAGCTGGTCGCCAGCGGTGAGGCCACCGTGCTGCACCCGCGCCGGGAATGGCAGACCCGCCTCACGCTGGAGCGGATCGGGGTGGCGCGCCTGCTGCTGCACAGGGCGATCGCCGAGAACGGAGTGGTGGCGGTGAGCAGCGCCGAGGGGGTCACCCACACCCCCTTTGGCCCGCTGCTAGGGCCCTATGACAGCGCCCTCTACGGTTCGGGCGGCAGCCGCAGCATCGGTCTGAGCATGCCTGGCCTGGCGCTGCTCGGGCCCGGCTCGCCGGTGCTCGTGGGCGGGGCGATCGGCTGGGTGCTGGGGGCTGGCAGCGGCCATCAGCCCCAGACCCGGAGGCTGCCCAGCGGTCATGCCCGCGGCCCTGGCGCGGTGGCGGCGGTGAGCGTGGATCTGACCGATGTGCGCGCCGACTGGATCCGTCCCTGTTCCTTCGACGGCCACGGCAGCGCCCTGCTGGTGGCGATCGCGGCGCCGATCCCTTTGATCAACGTGGCCGTGGCCCGCCGGGCAGCGGTCTCCGACGCCGAACTCGAGGCGCCGGTGCTCGACTTCTCGATTCCGCGGCGGATCCGGCCCAGCTTCGGGTTCGTGACCTACAGCCAGCTGCTGGCCGGTGAGATTCAGGTGGACGGCCGGCAGCTGCGCTGTGCGCCCGCCCACAGCCCCAGGCTGGCGGATGAGATCAACGCGGAGTTGATCGAGCTGCTGTGCAGCGGCCGCTTTCCGCTGCGGCTGCCCACGGTGCCCCTCTCCTCCCGCCCGGGCCTGATCCCCCTGGATGGCTGAACGGTGGGGAGTGACCAGCCGCGAAACAGGCCTGAGACAACCAGGGAGAAGCGCCTTAAACTCCTCCGGCGGTTTCGCGGCCCCCGATGGTTGAGTCCTCTGCTGCCTCCAACGAGTCTGCAGCCTCCAACGAGTCTGCAGACTCCAACGAAACGGATCGCTCCGATGGGTCGGATCCCTTGAACGCTGCCATGCCGGAAACCCCTGTGGAGGCTTTCGTGGTGGAGGCCATCGCCGCCGAAGTCGTCGTGACGGAGGCGCCCGACGCTGCTGCGGAGCAGGCCCCGGAGCCTGTGGGGTCCGTGGAGGAGCCGGTGGCCGCCGTGCCGGAGCCGGAGCCCTGGCACGCATCCTCCCCCGAACCCGAGCCGGTTCCCGAGCCTGAGCCGGATCCCGCTTCGTTCTTCTCGCCGGCTCCCGAACCTGCCGTTGCCACCACCTTGCATGTACCCCCCAGCGAGGGGCGGGCGGGCGAAGGCGGCGAATGGGAGCTGCTGCTCGGCAAGATCCGCGACTGGTTCGGCAGCGGTCAGCTCCAGCAGCAGGTCGACCGCTACCGCAGTCCGCTGCAGCTGCTGGCCGGATTTGTGGCCGTCCTGATGGTGTTGCGGATCTACGCCGCCCTGCTCGGGGCGATCGAGGGCCTGCCTCTGGTGCCCGGCCTGCTGGAGCTGGCCGGGGTGGTCTGGCTCACCCGTTTCGGCTTCACCCGCCTGGTGCGCAGCAGCGACCGCCAGGAGCTGCTCGCCTCCCTGCAGCGACGCTGGCAGTCCTTCAGGGGCAAGGGCTGAGCGCCCGTCCCCGGGCCCTCTCCGGCACGCCGTGGCTCGAAAAGCCGCGCCTGGCCGGTTGATAGCTTGGCCCGACTGCGACAACGTCCAGCGGTGACCATTCAGTTAGGCCGTTCCCGCACCGTCCGCCGGGCCTACGGGATCGACGAGATCGCCCTGGTACCCGGCGGCCGCACGGTGGATCCGGAGGTCACCGACAGCCGTTGGCGGCTGGGTGGCATCGAGCGTGAGATCCCGATCATCGCCAGTGCCATGGACGGGGTGGTGGATGTGCACATGGCGGTGGAACTCTCCCGCCTGGGGGCGCTCGGAGTGCTCAACCTCGAAGGCGTGCAGTGCCGCTACGACGACCCCAATCCCACCCTCGACCGGATCGCGGCGGTGGGCAAGGAGGAGTTCGTGCCGCTGATGCAGGAGCTCTACCGCCCGCCCGTGCGGGAGGACCTGATCCGTCGCCGGATCGGCGAGATCAAGGAACGGGGTGGCATCGCGGCGGTCAGCGCCACCCCGGTGGCGGCCCTGCGGTTCGGCCGGGCGGTCGCCGAGGCGGGCGCCGATCTGTTCTTCGTGCAGGCCACGGTGGTCTCCACCGAGCACATCGGTCCGGAGGGCCGCGAAAGCCTCGACCTGGCCGCCCTCTGCCGGGATCTCGGCATTCCGGTGGTGATCGGCAACTGCGTCACCTACGAGGTGGCCCTCGAGCTGATGCGGGCCGGTGCCGCCGCCGTGATGGTGGGGATCGGCCCGGGCGCGGCCTGCACCTCCCGCGGGGTGCTCGGCGTGGGCATTCCCCAGGCCACGGCAGTGGCCGACTGTGCCGCCGCCCGCGACGACCATGAGCGGGAAACGGGCCGCTACGTGCCGGTGGTGGCCGACGGCGGCATCGTCACCGGCGGCGACATCTGCAAGTGCATCGCCTGCGGTGCCGATGCCGTGATGATCGGCTCGCCGATCGCCCGGGCCATCGAGGCCCCCGGCCGCGGGTTCCACTGGGGCATGGCCACCCCCAGCCCGGTGCTGCCGCGCGGCACCCGCATCAGGGTGGGCACCACGGGCAGCCTCGAGAAGATCCTGCGCGGACCCGCCAGCCTCGACGACGGCACCCAGAACCTGCTGGGAGCGCTGCGCACCTCCATGGGCACTCTTGGCGCCCGAACCCTGCGGGAGATGCAGCGGGTGGACGTGGTGGTGGCGCCGTCCCTGCTCACGGAGGGAAAGGTTTACCAGAAGGCCCAGCAGCTCGGTATGGGCAAGTGAGGCCATCACGCGACACCGTCGTGATCCAGAGGTGAGACTTCGGTAGACGGGCGAGACGGGCGTTAACCTCCAGGTGTGGGGGCTACGGCTCGCACACTCCTCACACCACCCGCCCGGCGCGTCCGGGCATTTTGTCTTCCTACGTTCGGGCCCGCGAAAGCCGGGGATTCTGAAGCCCCGTTGCTAGATTCGCGTTACCTTGTCCCTCCCTACGGATGTCCAGCGCCGCCGCCGTCACAGACGCCTCCTTCGAGCAGGATGTGCTCAAGAGTGATGTGCCCGTGCTGGTGGATTTCTGGGCCCCGTGGTGCGGTCCTTGCCGGATGGTCGCCCCGATCGTCGATGAGATCGCCAAGGAGTTCGAGGGCAAGCTCAAGGTCTGCAAGCTCAACACCGACGAGAACCCCAACGTCGCCAGCCAGTACGGAATCCGCAGCATTCCCACCCTGATGGTCTTCAAGGGTGGCCAGAAGGTGGACACGGTCGTGGGCGCCGTTCCCAAGACCACCCTCTCCGGAACGATATCCAAGTACCTCTGACCACTCTCCCGGCCCCTGCCGCTCCGCCGCTTCCCGTCAGCGGCCTGCTGGAGGGTCTCGCCCCCGAGATGGCCGGCCATCCACACCGGCTCCTGATCGAGCGCTCGTTGCACACGGTGCTTGAGCTGGGCCGGGTTGCCCATCAGAGCGAGGATTGGCGCCTGATTTCCGGGGCCCTGCGCGACCTGGAAGATGCGCTTTCGGCCTTTCACAGCCACCGCTTCACCCGCAAGGTCACGGTGTTCGGATCGGCCCGCAGTGCGCCCGACAGCGCCGTCTACCGGCTGGCCGAGGAACTGGCCCGGGAGGCGGTTGCCGCCGGTTTCGATGTGATCACCGGCGCCGGGGGTGGTGTGATGGAGGCTGCCAACCGCGGTGCCGGCAGTGCCCGCAGCTTCGGTCTCAACGTTCAGCTGCCCTTCGAGCAGCAGCCCAATCCCTTCGTCACCGGCTCCGGCGACCGGCTGGTGCACTTTCGCTACTTCTTCACCCGCAAGCTGTTCTTCCTGCGGGAGAGCGACGCCCTGGTGGTGCTGCCGGGCGGGTTCGGCACGCTCGACGAGCTGTTCGAATCCCTCACTCTGATCCAGACCGGCCGCACCCCGCCGATCCCCCTGGTGCTGCTGGCTCCTGAGGAGGATGACTTCTGGCGGGGTCGTCAGCGGGATCTGCTGATCGGTCTGGCCGCCCGGGGTCTGATCTCCGCCGAGGATGTGCATCTGCTGGGCGAGGCCCGCAGCGCGGCGGAGGCCATGGACTCCATCCGGCGGTTCTACCGGGTCTTCCATACCACCAAGGTGGGCGATCAGGGACTGGAACTGCTGCTGCACGCGCCCCTCGGAGCAGAGGAGCTCGCCGCGGTGAACACGCTCTTCTCCGACCTGCTCCTCAGCGGCAGGATCGAGTTGAGCGAGAGCTGCGATGACACCGACCGACTCCGGCCCTGCCTCCTGCTCGACTTCGACCAGCGCCGGGTGGGACGCCTGTATCAGCTGATCGAGCACCTCAACGGACTCGACCTGCCGATCTGCCCGGAACTGCAGCATCCCGAGCAGCGGCTCTCTCCCCCCGAGCCCTGACCTGTCACCAGCCATGAGCCGGATCGGACTGATCGACTATGGGATGGGCAACCTTCACTCGGTGGCCCGCGCCATCGAGCGCCTCGGGGTCGAGCTGGTTCCGGTTCAGGATCCCGCCGCGATGGAGAGCTGCGCCGCCCTGATCCTGCCGGGTGTGGGGTCCTTCGATCCGGCCATGGAGCGCCTGGAACGCTCCGGCCTGGCGGATCCCGTGCGGCACTGGAGTGCCCGGGATCGCCCCCTGCTGGGGATCTGCCTCGGTCTGCAGCTCCTGTTCGATGCCAGCGATGAGGGTCAGACCCGCGGGTTGGGGATCCTGCCCGGGAGGGTGCGGGCGCTGCCGCGCACCCCGGGGCATCCGATCCCGCATATGGGCTGGGCCCCCCTGCTTCCCGCCGCTCCCAGTCCTCTGCTGCCCGAGGGCCATCCTCCGGCCTGGGTCTACTTCGTGCACTCCTACGCCGCCGATCCCAGCGATCCGTCCTGCTGCACGGCGCGGGTCGCCTTCGGTGACACGCCGGTGACGGCGGCGGTCTGGCGGGGCCCGATCGCCGCCTGCCAGTTCCACCCGGAGAAGTCAGGCCCCCAGGGCCGACGGATGCTGCGGCGCTGGCTCGACTGGGTGGAGCGGCAGACGGCGTGAGCCTGCGGCTGAGCGGCGGGCGAAAGCTGCAGAGCCCGCCGGGACAGACGGCCCGACCCACCGCGTCCCGGGTGCGGCTGGCTGTGATGAACCTGCTGGCTGCCGATCTCCCTGGCGCCCGCTGGCTCGACCTCTGCTGCGGCAGCGGTGTGATGGGCTGCGAGGCCCTGCAGCGCGGCGCGGCCGTGGTGGTGGCCGTGGATCACGACCGCCGCATGGCAGCCACCGCCAGGGCGAATCTCGAGGCGGTGCAGCGGGGCCTGGAGCGTCCGGTTCAGGTGCGTGTGTTCTGCGGTGCGCTGCCGCGATGGCTGGAGCTGCCGCCGAACCGGCGCTGGCGTTCCGGGCCGATCCGTGAGCCAGGCAGCGAAGCCGGCAGCGGAGTCGACGCTACGGGCTTCGATCTGATCTACGTGGATCCCCCCTATGCCGCCGGACTTCATGGCCCGATCGCCACCGCGGTGAGGGCCGCTGAATGGTTGGCCCCGGAGGGAAGGATGCTGTGGGAATGCGCCAGCGGGAACTGGCCTGAGGTTCCGGCCGGCTGGTTCCTGAAGGACCAGCGCCGCTACGGCAGCAGCGGGCTGATGATCCTGGGGCGCTGAGGGAACTCAGCCGCCCAGGGCGCTGCTGCGGCGGTACTGGTTCCAGGCGGCCACGAACAGGCCCACCAGGGTGATGGGAATCAGCCCGAGCACGATGCCGCAGAGGAGGGGTTCGATCATCGAAGGAAGCTGGTGGTCGAAGCTGGCGCGATTCTCCCATGGCCAAGGCAGGCTGGGGCAATCTCCCGAACGATCCGTGACTGTCGAGCCAACCTCCGTTGTGCAGCTCAACCCCAGCGCGGCGACCACGCCTCCCCAGCGCCGGGGCCTGATCACGGCCCTTGTCCTGCTGGCGGCCAGCGCCTGCATCCTGTTGCTGGTGTTGCTGCTGCCTGCGGCCCGCAGCGATCCCTATACCCGCCGCACGCTCGACCTGTTGGGCTCGGCCGAGAACGGCGGGCGCCTGTTCCGGATGAACTGCGCCGGCTGCCACGGCATCGCCGCCCAGGGTCTGGTGGGCCCCAGCCTGCACGGGGTCAGCCAGCGCAAGAACGATCGCCAGCTGATCCAGCAGGTGGTGAGCGGTCGAACACCCCCCATGCCCCGTTTCCAGCCGGTTCCCCAGGCGATGGCCGACCTGCTGGCCCACCTGCACACGCTGGCATGAGTGCCCCGGCCACGCAGGCCCTGGCCCTTGTGCTGGTGGAGCCCGCCGGGCCGCTGAACGTCGGCAGCGTGGCCCGGCTGTGCGCCAACTTCGGTCTGCGGGAGCTGCGGCTGGTGCAGCCGCGCTGTGATCACCTCGGTGACGAGGCCCGTCGCATGGCGGTGCACGCGGCGCCGCTGCTGGAAAGCGCCCGGATCTTCCCCGATCTGGCGACCGCGATCGCCGATTGCCGTCGGGTGGTGGCCACCAGCGGACGACAGCCGTCCGAGGCGTCGCCGGCCGTGGGCCCGGAGCAGGCCCTGCCCTGGTTGCTGGGTGGCGACGACTTCCCTGCGGCGCTGGTGTTCGGTCGGGAGGATCGCGGTCTCAGCAACGACGAACTGCTCCAGGCGGGGCGCATCCTGCGCATCGGCACCGATGTCGCCTACCCCTCCCTCAATCTCTCCCATGCCGTGGCGGTAACCCTGCACGAGCTGCGCCGCAGCCTGCCGATCGCTGCGCCGGGCGACAGCGCCAGGGCTGGTCCGGCTTGCCGCGGCGCGCTTGAGGCCGCCCTGGCCGATGCGGAGCTGCTTCTGCTCGAGGCCGGATTTCTCCTGCCCCACACTGCCCATGCCCGCATGGCGAAACTGCGGGCGCTGCTGCAGCGGGCCCAGATCCGGGAGGAGGAGGTGGCCCTGCTGCGGGGGATGGTCCGTCAGCTGCGCTGGCTCAGCCACCGCGGAACCCCCTAAGGTCCAGGCATCACCGTCGCCCTCTGCTCTGCCGTGCGTTCGGGCCGCCCTCCCCGTGCCGGGTTCTCCGGCTGGTTCCAGCCCCTGCTGCTGGTCCTTCGCCTGCTGGTGATGGGTCTTGGCCTGGGGGTCCTCACCGGTACCGTGCTGAAGCAACTGGCGCCGCGGGTGGCCCAGGGGGCGATGGAGGCGCCGCCGATGAGCAGTCGCACCGCACCGGCGCCGGTGCTGCAGAGCGGCCTGCCGCTGGGTCGCTTCCAGACCCGGCGGGAACTGCCCGGCCTCAGCCAGCGCTGGAAGACCCTGGCGGCGGCCCAGAAGGACCTCAAGGTCGGCGGTTTCCTGCTGGTGCTCGACGATGGTCGCTACGCCCAGCTCAATCCCGACACGCCACTGCCGGCCGCCAGTGCGATCAAAAGCCCGATCCTGCTGGCGGCCCTCGACGAACTCGACGCCGGCAAGCTGCGCTGGAACGAACCTCTGCCCCTCACCAAGGAGGTGGTGGGCGCCGGAGCCGGCTGGATGGCCAGCCGTCCGATCGGCACCCGCTTCCCCTTCTACGAGGCGGCCACCGAAATGATCCGGGTGAGCGACAACAGCGCCACCAACCTGCTGATCAAGCGTCTGGGCGGCAAGCAGGCCACCAATGCCCACTTCCAGGCCCTCGGCCTGCCCGCCACGGTGCTCAACAACTGGCTGCCGGACCTGGAGGGCACCAACACCACCAGCCCGCGCGATCTGGCCCGCGCGATCGCCCTGGTCGATACCGGCGAGAAGCTCAGTCCCCGTGCCCGCGACGACTTCCGCCGGATCATGGCCACCTCCAGAACCAATACCCTGCTGCCGGCGGGCCTGCTCAAGGGCCTCGGGATCGAAGCGAGCGATCCGGATACCGAGCTGCTGGCCCGGGGGGTGACGGTGCTGAACAAGACGGGCGACATCGGCATCGCCTACGCCGACGCCGGTCTGATCGAGCTGCCCAGCGGCCAGCGGGCCGTTGCGGCCTTCATGGTCAAGGGGCCGTTCAACGACCCCCGTTCCACCGATCTGATCCGCGCCATGGCCGCCGCCGTGAGCGAAACGCTGCTGGGGCGCACAGGTTCACTGCCGCCAGCTCGCTGATGTCCTTGCTGCTTCTCGCCTGTTCCCTCGCCGTGGCTGGGGTTTCCTGCCCTCCGGTCGCCCAGGCACGTCCCGGCTCCCCGGCCGCCGCTGCCGCACCCACCACGGTGCTGAGGCCCCAGCAGGTGCGCCCACTGCCCGGTGGTCTGGATCGGGTGCTGGTGGTGAACGACAACAACCCCGAGCTGATCACCCAGCCAGGCATTCTGCTCTCCACCTTCGCGGGCACGGCGAAGCTGGAGAGCGGCAGGCTGGCCTTCCCCGAGGCCCATCTCGATGTCCCTCTGCAGGGACGCTTCGATCTGTTCAGCCATCACGTCTATGCCGGCCGTCCCGAAACGATCGAGTCCGTGGTCTGGCTTGGGGTGGTGGCAGCCCCCCGCGGCGACACACCGGTGCGGCTGCGGTTGATCGCCGGCTCCACCGCCCTGTCGCAGGCGACCGATCCCTCCCAGCCATCGGCCCCGTTCCTGCCTCTCCCCCCCCTGTTGTCCCACGACGGCACCAGCGTCTTTGCGGGCCCGGGCAGCCGGGTCGCCGCAGAACTGCTCCAGAACGTGCGCGCTCCGGGTCTGCCCGAGCAGTGGGACCTGGCGCCGGGGCGTCTCACCACCCTGCTCGCGCTGCCGATCCCGGTGAAGGGGCTCGATCCCCTGCTCAACGGGCGCAACCTGCAGCTGCGGCTGGAGAGCGACGGGCCGGTGCAGCTGGCCACTCTGGCGGCCTTCGGCGGCGATCGGCCGCCGCCCCCCGAGGTGTGGCTCGATCTGCTCCGCGGAAGGCTGAGCCAGAAGGAGCATGCTCCAACTCCCCGCGGCAGCAGGGCCGGCATCATCTATTCGCGGGTGAGCGGTGTGCAGCAGGGAAGCCGCTGGCGGGCCAGCCTCACCGATCCGGGCCGGCCGCGGCTGTCGGTGCGCAGCGCTCCGGTCTCCTGGCCGATCGCCTCGCTCGAGCGGGGAACCCTGGGCACCGGCCAGGTGCAGACGGCGGAACTCCGCTCCTCCTACCCGGGTACCGCCTGGGCCGCCCACGGCAACTACGGCGTCGAGTACGACCTGGTCCTCCCCCTGGTGAACGACACCAGCGCACCCGTGGCGCTGGATCTGGCGCTCGAGTCGCCGCTCAAGGGTGATCGCCCGCTCGGCGGGCTTCCGTTCAACTCCGAGCTGTCCCGCGCGGTGATGTTCCGAGGCACGGTCGAGGTGAGCGGCCTGGATGGGGAGAATGGACGCCCAGCCGGCCGTCGCTGGTTCCATCTGGTGCAGCGCCAGGGCCAGCAGGGACCGCCCCTGGGACGGATCAGCCTGGCGCCCGGCCAGCAGCGCCAGCTGCGGGTGCGGTTGATCTACCCGGCCGACGCCACCCCACCCCAGGTGCTGAGCCTGCTGCCGGTATCGGCGGAACCCCCGCCACCCGCACCGGCAGCTGTGAAACAATCCGAACCCGTGCCGGCCCCCCGTCCGTGAGTCAGACCCGCAAGCGCAGGGTGTTCCCTTTCACCGCCATCGTCGGGCAGGAGGAGATGAAGCTGGCCCTGCTGCTGAACGTGATCGATCCGCGCATCGGCGGCGTGATGATCATGGGCGACCGGGGCACGGGAAAGTCCACCGCCATCCGGGCGCTGGCCGATCTGCTGCCGGAGATTCCGGTGGTGGCCGGCGACCTCTACAACAGTTCCCCGACCGATCCCGACCTGCAGAGCGCTGAGGTTCGCGAGCGTGCCGAGGCCGGTGAAACCCTGCCGGTGGAATCCCGCCAGGTGCCCATGGTGGATCTGCCTCTGGGTGCCACCGAAGACCGCCTCTGCGGCACCATCGACATCGAGAAAGCCCTCAGCGAAGGGATCCGGGCGTTCGAACCGGGCCTGCTGGCCAAGGCCAATCGCGGCTTGCTCTACGTGGATGAGGTCAACCTGCTGGACGACCACC
The DNA here is from genome assembly GCA_964355015.1 of uncultured bacterium. GTDB lineage: Bacteria > Cyanobacteriota > Cyanobacteriia > PCC-6307 > Cyanobiaceae > CAYHCE01. The sequence goes on from CAYHCE010000001.1 coordinate 72,416, forward strand.
TGGTGGACGTTCTGCTGGATTCCGCGGCCTCGGGTTGGAACACGGTGGAGCGGGAAGGGGTGTCGGTGCGGCACCCGGCCCGCTTCGTGCTGATCGGCTCCGGCAACCCTGAGGAGGGCGAACTGCGCCCCCAGCTGCTCGATCGCTTCGGCATGAGCGTGGAGGTGCGCACGGTACGGGACCCTGAGCTGCGGGTGCAGGTGGTGGATCAGCGCACCGGCTTCGACGCCGATCCCGATCGCTTCAGCGACGGGGTGCAGGCCACCCAGGACGCCCTGCAGGGCCGGGTGGTGGAGGCCCAGAACCGCCTGCCGTCGGTGGCGATCGACGATGACCTGCGCATCCGCATCTCGGCGGTCTGCGGCGAGCTGGATGTGGATGGCCTGCGGGGCGACATCGTCACCAACCGGGCAGCGCGGGCACTGGCGGCCTTCGAGGGCCGCATCGAGGTCACCGCCGATGACGTGGCCCGGGTGGTGGCCTGCTGCCTGCGCCACCGTCTGCGTAAGGACCCGCTCGAGCAGATCGATTCGGGCGACCGGGTGATCAAGGTGTTCTGCAAGGTTTTCGAGCGGGGCGAGACCGATCGCCGTCAGTTCGAGCTCGCCCTGGCGCGCTGACCTTCGCCCCAGCCACTCCCTTGCGCATTCTCGGCATCGATCCCGGCCTGGCCCGCGTCGGTTATGGCGTGATCGAGACCGGCCCCCCCCAGCGCCTGCTCGACTGCGGCATGGTGCGTACCGACCCTGGCACCCCGGAGGGCCTGAGGCTTGTGGAGATCGCCCGGGATCTGCGCTGGCTGGTGCGTCGCTGGCGGCCGGAGCTGGCGTCGGTGGAGAAGTTCTTCTTCTATCGCTCCAGCACCACGATCTCCGTGGTGCAGGCAAGGGGTGTGGTGATGATGACCCTCGCCCGGCTGGGGGTGACGGTGGTGGAGTTCCCGCCGATGCAGGTCAAGCTCGCTCTCACCGGTTCGGGCCGTGCCCGCAAGGATGAGGTGCTCGAGGCGGTGATGCGGGAGCTCGACCTGGAGCACCCCCCCCGGCCCGACGACGCGGCCGATGCGCTCGCGGTGGCCCTCACCGGCTGGTTTCAGCGCTGATGGGTGACGCCCCTCCCCTGCCCGCCGGCTCCGTTCCCTCCCTTGCCGACCCCAAGCCGCTCTGGCGTGCGCATTTCCGCCGCTGGCGGCAGCTCCAGGGGCCAGGGTCGTCGGCACGGCTGGAGCAGCAGGCCCTTGCCCGGCTGCCGGCTCTGCTGGGGCCCGCAGGAAGGCTGGGGATCTACTGGCCGCTGGCGGGGGAACCCGACCTGCGGGCCCTGGGCGCGCTGCTGCCCGATCGCCTTGCCCTGCCGGCGATCCGGGGCGAGGGGGGCGCCCGGGCGCTGCGCTACGAGGCCTGGACGTCGGGAGAGTCGCTGGCGCCGGATTCCAGCGGCATCCCTGCCCCGGCCAGGCCCGTACCTCTCGGGCCCGAGGCTCTGGTCCTGCTGCTGGTGCCGGCTCTGGCCTTCGATCGTCACGGGCGGCGGCTGGGCTATGGCGGTGGCTGGTACGACCGGCTACGCAGCGATCCGGCCTGGCGGGCGGTGCCGGCGCTGATCGTGGCGCCCGACGACTGCGGCGTGGAGCGCCTGCCTGCCGATCCCTGGGACATTCCCTTCGACGGCTGGCTGACCGAGCGTGGGCTGGAATGGTTGCAAGCTGTTTAGGCGCCGACCGGTTCGAAGCGCTGCTGCCCCTTCTTTGCCAGGATCACAGCGTGCGAATCCTGGCCGCTGTGCAATTTCCTTCGGATCCAGCCCGCGACTCCCGGCTGAACGCCCCCGAGCGCCCGACGGTCCAGCGCCCCTCCCCGGCCACCCGGGTGTTCGCCGCTCCGACCGGGATGGGAACGGTCCCCGAGCGGGTGATGGCCGCCGAGCTGGGCCAGCGATCCCAGCCCAGCGAAGCCCTCTCGATGATGGTGAGTTCGATGGTGCGGATGGTGCAGGCCGGCAAGGGTCAGGCGGTGGGAAGCCGCTGGTCGGCCTCCTGAAGGGCGCTTACTCTTCCCCTCGTCACTGTCCCTGGGTGTGCCCCGGTCCCGCCATGAACCAGGCCCCGATCCGCCGGCCCCATTCCCCTATCGGGATCCTGCTCACCCGTTCAGCGATCCTCTCCCTGCTCGGTGTCTCGGCCCTGCTGGCCCTGCCCTGCCGCGTCGAGGCCCACGCGATCGAATCGAGCCTGGAGAAGCTCGAATCGCTGCGGCAGGGCCTGATGCTCCAAAGCCACTTCTCCAGTGGCGAGCCCACCGCAGGGGCCGCAGTGCGGCTGGTTCCCCCCGATGGCGGGGCTGTGGTCGAGCTGGGCCAGATGGATCCTCAAGGCCGCCTGGACTTCACCTTGCCGAAGGGCGCCGACGGCAGTTGGGAGCTCCAGGTGGATGCCGGCCCTGGCCACCGCGACTATCTCCAGGTGCCGATCCAGCATGGCCAGGCTCGGCTTGATCAGGTGAGCGAGGCAGCGCCACGGGAGCGCCTCCCCTGGTCGTCCCCCCTGCTGCAGAGCCTGCTCCTGATCGGTGGGCTGGGCAGCCTCGGCGGTCTGCTGGCAGGGATGGCGTCCGGGCACCGCCGCCGCTGAGCCTCCTGCCAACTTCGTCTCCTTGCCCATGAGTACCGGCAGCGAAGCCCTCGACAGGATCGTGGAGCGCCTGAGGGGCACCACCGATCCGAAGCGCCGCTACGAGTACGTCCTCTGGCTGGCCAAGAAGCTCGAGCCCCTGCCGGAGGAGTTCCGCCGCGAGCCCTTCAAGGTGAAGGGATGCGTCTCCCAGGTTTATGTGGTGGGCCAGCTGATCGCCGGCAGACTTCACTGGCAGGGGGATTCAGACGCCCAGATCACCAAAGGTCTGCTGGCCTTGCTGATCACCGCTATGGAGGGAATGACCCCTGAGCAGGCGACCAGCCTGGACCCCGGTTTTCTGGCGGATACCGGTCTGCAGGCCAGCCTCACCCCCTCGCGCGCGAACGGTTTTCTCAACATCCTGCGCATGATGCAGGCCCAGGCCAGGGCCCTAGGGGCCGGTGATTTCTAGGATCGTCGGTTTCGTGGCGCTACAGGCATGACCATCGGCATCGGTTTGCTCGGTCTGGGCACGGTGGGTGCCGGTGTCGCCGAGATTCTCCTCAGTCCCGAGGGTCGCCATCCGTTGGTGGCTCAGCTGGCACTGCGGCGGGTCGCCGTGCGGGATCCGCAGCGACCACGACCGCTGGCTCTACCGGCTGGGCTGCTCACCACCGACCCCGGGGCGGTGGTGAGGGACCCCAGCGTCGACATCGTCGTGGAGGTGATGGGTGGGCTGGAGCCGGCCCGCGGCCTGATCCTGGCCGCGATCGCCGCCGGCAAGTCCGTCGTCACGGCGAACAAGGCGGTGATCGCCCGCCATGGTGAGGAGATCGCGGCGGCGGCGGCCGAGCGGGGCGTCTATGTACTGATCGAGGCGGCCGTCGGCGGCGGCATCCCGATCATCGAGCCCCTGAAGCAGTCGCTGGGGGGCAATCGCCTGCAGCGGGTGAGCGGAATCATCAACGGCACCACCAACTACATCCTCAGCCGGATGGCCGATGAGGGAGCGGCCTACGGCGACGTGCTGGCCGATGCCCAGCGCCTGGGCTACGCCGAGGCCGATCCGGCAGCCGATGTGGAGGGGGGCGACTCCGCCGACAAGATCGCGATCCTGGCTGGCCTGGCCTACGGCGGCAGCGTTGATCGCGCCGCCATCCCCACCGAGGGCATCAGCCGGCTGGAAGCCCGTGATGTGGGCTATGCGGCCCAGCTGGGATACCGCGTCAAGCTGCTGGCAGTGGCGCAGCGACTGGGTGCCGATCCCGATGGCACCGAACAGCTCGAGGTGCAGGTTCACCCCACCCTGATCCCTCTCGACCATCCCCTGGCGGGAGTGCATGGCGTCAACAACGCGATCCTGGTGGAAGGGGACCCGGTGGGACGGGTGATGTTCTATGGCCCCGGGGCCGGCGCCGGCCCTACCGCCTCCGCCGTGGTGGCCGACATCCTCAACATCGCCGGCATCCGCCAGGTGGGTGGGCCCGGGGCGGGTCTGGATCCGCTGCTGGCGGCCAGCCGCTGGCGTCGCTGCCGCCTGGTGGACAGCGCCCACAGCCGCCACCGCAACTACGTGAGGCTGCAGACGAGCGATCAGGCCGGCGTGATCGGGCGCATCGGCAGCTGCTTCGGGCAGGAGGAAGTCTCGCTTCGCTCGATCGTTCAGCTGGAGGCCAGCGGCGGCCTGGCCGAAATCGTGGTGATCACCCACGAGGTGCCGGAAGCGAGCTTCCGCTCGGCTCTGGCGGCGATCGAGGCCCTGGCGGACGTGCAGAGCGTGGCGGCCTGCCTGCGTACCCTCTGAGCCGCCGGACCGTTCTCCTTCTCCTGCCCGCTGTCGCTGTGCCGCTGTCGCCGTCCGTCATGGCTGGTCGGGGTCCGGTGCTGCCCGGTCATGCATGGGTCGTCGATCGGGGCGACGGCTGGGGCAGGATGGACACAATCCGCAACTCCCTGAACCGATGGGCATCCTCTGACCCCCCGGTCCAGCTGTCCACCGCGAACCACCCGCCCGGCCCTCCCGCGGAACCCTTGGGTAGGCCCCTTCCCCTCACGGCTGTCGTTCGTCCCCGTTTCTGCACCCGTCCCATGAACCTTCACCAGGGTGACTGCGTTCACCTCGCGACAGACGCAAACCTTTATCAGGTGATCGGCGTAGACGTTCCCCACGACCGCTGCTGGGTGCGCCGCTGGCCGCTGGCCCGGCATGGTTCGCCGGTGTTCGAGATTTCCCTGCATCTTGTGGAGGTTCCGCACCGGGCCCGTGCCCAGAGCTGCCAGGCCCGGTCTTGAATGGGCGCCACTGATCGCCAAGGCGCCCCCTGCCTCCCCTCCCCCTCCTGAAGTGTCTGCTGGCGGTGTCCCTGTCGGGGGCCCTGCTTGCCCCCCTGCCGGGCTGCCAGCCAGCTCGACCCGACGGTCGGCTGGTGGTGGCGGGCCGCAGCCGCATCGATTCCGTCGATCCCGCCGCCACCTACAGCTTCGGGGCGCTGCAGCTGATCAGCGCCCTCGGCGATCCGCTCTACTCGATCGACCGCAGCGGCAGACTGGAACCACGCCTGGCCAGCGGTTCGCCTCGCCTCAGTGCCGACCGGCTGACCGTCTGGGTGCCCCTGCGGAAGGGGGTCCGATTCCACGACGGCACCCCCTTCGATGCCGCCGCCATGGTGTTCAGCCTGAAGCGGTTCCTGGCGATCGGCAAGCTCAGCTATCTGCTGGGCGACCGGATCGCCTCGGTGGGGGCCAGCGGCAGCCATGAACTGGAACTGAGGCTGCGGCGACCCTTCTCGGCCCTGCCCCGGTTGCTGAGCGCCGTCAATCTGACGCCGCTCTCCCCCACCGCCTACCGCTCCTACGACCGCCGTTTCCTGAACGAGCGCTTCGTCGGCACGGGTCCCTACAGGCTTACCTACTTCACCGACCAGCAGCAGCGACTGGAGCCGTTCCCCGGCTACTGGGGCCCCCGCCCGGCCAACAACGGCATCGACCTGGTCAACCTGAGCAACTCCACCGCTCTCTACGGCGCGCTGCGCAGCGGCGAGGTGGATGTGCTGCTCTCCACCAGTCTGGAGGGCGACCAGCAGCTGTCTCTGCACCGATCCGCCGCCGCGGGCCAGTTGCGGGAGGGGGTGGGGCCGGCGCTGGAGATCGGTTACCTCACCCTGCTCACCGACCAGCCGCCCCTGAAGGATCCGGTGGTGCGGCGCGCCATCGCCCGCAGCCTCGACCACGCCCTGATCAGCCAGCGGGCGAGCCAAGGACTGCGACCGCCACTGCGCGGCCTGGTCCCCCCCAGCCTGCCCGGTTCCGATCCCGAGGCCTGGCCGGCCTATGACCCGCTCGAGGCCCGCCGGCTGTTCCGCCAGGCGGGCTACTGCCGGGGCAGGCGGCTCAGCCTGCCCTTCACCTTCCGCTCGAACATCCCGGCCGACAAGCTGTTCGCCCTGATCTGGCAGGAGCAGTTGCGGCGCGATCTGGGCGACTGCATCACCCTGGAGGTGAGCGGGATGGAGGCCACCACGGCCTACCGTCAGCTCGGCGAAGGGGCCTTCGCTTCGATCATGCTCGAGTGGATGGGCGATTTCCCCGACGCCGACAACTACCTGATGCCACTGCTGGGCTGCGACAAGGCGGAGGGGAACCGCTGCCTGGAAGGAGCCAGCGCCGCCAGCGGCAGTTTCTGGACCCGTCCCGGCCTCGACGCTGATCTGCGCCGCAGTCAGAGTCTGGAGGGGCCGGCGCGGCTGGTACTGCTGCGACGCCTGCAGCGGGAAACGGCCGCCGCGGCGCCCTACATCCCGGTCTGGCTGGTGGCGCCGCGGGCCTGGGCCCGCCGCGAGCTGGGCACCCCGGTCTTCGACGGATCCGGCCGGGTGGTGCTCAGCCTGCTCCAGAAGGAGCCACGGCCCCGGGGCGGCGCCGGAGGGCGCCGATGAGCCGCCGCCGTCAGCTGCTGCGCTATCTCGCCAGCCGCCTGCTGCTGGCGCCGGTGATGCTGTTGCTGATCGCCACCCTGGTGTTCCTGCTGCTGCGCCTCGCTCCTGGCGATCCGATCGATGCGCTGCTGGGCAGCCGCGCCCCGGAGGCCGCTCGAGTGGCGCTGCGCCATCAGCTCGGGCTCGATCAGCCCCTGCTGCGTCAGTTCGTCGCGTTTCTCTGGGGTCTGGTGCGAGGTGATCTGGGCGAATCTCTCACCAACCAGACGCCGGTGGCGCAGCTGATCCGCCAGAGTCTCCCCGCCAGCCTGGAGCTGGGGGTGTGCGCCCTGCTGATTGCCGCCGTGCTGGGCCTGGCGGTGGGCTTCAGCGGTATAGCCCGGCCCGAGGGGAAGGTGGATCTGGCCGGCCGGCTCTACGGCATCGGCACCTATGCCCTGCCGCCGTTCTGGGCGGCGATGGTGGTGCAGCTGGTCTTCGCCGTCTGGCTCGGCTGGCTGCCGGTGGGGGGGCGGTTCCCGGCCACGCTGATGCCGCCCTCCGGCACGGGCTTCTACCTGCTCGACAGCCTCCGGGCGGGCAATATCGCGCAGCTCGCCGGCACGTTGCGGCATCTGACCCTGCCGGCGGCCACCCTCGGCCTGCTGCTGAGCGGCATCTTCGCCAACGCGCTGCGGCTCAACCTGCGGCGCGTGTTGCGCTCCGACTACGTCGAGGCGGCGCGCAGCCGGGGCCTGAGTGAATCGCGGGTCGTGCTGCGCCATGCGTTGCCCAACGCCCTGCTGCCGGTGCTTACGATCACGGGCATCACCGTGGCCTCCCTGATCGGTGGGGCCCTGTTGATCGAGGTCACCTACTCCTGGCCTGGCATCGCCTTCCGCCTCCAGGAGGCGATCGCCCAGCGTGACTATCCACTGGTGCAGGGAATCGTGGTGGTGGTGGCAGGCCTTGTGGTGTTCGTAAGCGTGACGGTGGACGTGATGGTGGCCCTGCTCGATCCCCGCATCCGCTTCTAGGCAGGATCCCCGGCGGCGGCGTGCGCTCGGATCAGCGGCCCAGCCGGTCGCGCCAGCGGTGGGCGGTCCGCTCATCCAGGACGTAGGCCTTCACTCCCTGCTGCAGTCTCTGCTGGGCGAGCATGGGGCTGCCGGTTTCGAGCGAGGCGAGGAAATCGGCGGTGAGGCCGAGCATCAGCTCCTGCACCTTCAGAGGCTCCACTCCCACCAGGCCGTCTCCAAGTTGCAGCAGGGCGCGCTCCTGGCTCTGGATGCGCACCGCCGAGAAGTGGCTGCCCCCCTCCACCAGCACCAGCCGGCTGCGGGGATCATGGTGCTGCAGGAACAGCCCCAGCTGCTCGCTCACGGGGGGTGTGACCAGGTCGAGCCCCCCCCCCAGCAGCAACAGCGGAACCGGCAGCCCCTCCAGGCCGCGTTCGGGCCAGAGCAGGCTGCCGAACCCGTTGATGCTCACCACCGCCGCCAGTTCGCCGGACCGCTCCGGCGGGACCGTCGCCGGCAGAGTCACCTCCGGCAGCTGGCACTGGAGCAGGCGGGAGAGGTTGATCAGCGGGATCACATCCAGCGCCTGGTCGCAGCGTTGCTCCAGCCCTGCCAGCGGCCGCATGCCGCTGGCCAGCAGGGCCGAGAGCCCGCCCAGGGAGTGGCCCATCAACACCACAGAGTCTCCGAGCGACGGCAGGTCGCCGGTCCGTTCGGCCCGCAGCACCGCCTCCACGTCCGCCAGGCGGTCGGGCAGGGTCTCGGCACCGGGCGGTGGCCGCTGACCGTCGAGCAGTTGCCGAACCGCCTTCTCGTCGCTGCCCGGATGTTCGAGCAGCAGCACCGGCCAGCCCCGCGCCGCCAGCCCCTGCCCCAGCCAGCTCAGCTGGGCACCGCTGCCCCCCAGGCCGGGCATCAGCAGCACCCAGGGGCGATGTCGTGGACTGGTGGCCGGCCAGAGCTGCAGGGTCAGGGGCTCGCGGCGGTGCGCCACCACCAGCGTCAGGGACAGGGGGCGTGGCGCGGGGGCCAGTGCGGCCAGCCTGCTGCTCAGGTCGGATCTGTCGATGCTGGGCAGCGGCAGTTGCCGCAGCTGCCGCAGGGCTTGTCCCTGGTCTTCCAGCTGCCGCCGCCACAGCTGGGCCAGCTTCAGCAGTCCATCGAGGTCGAGGGTGAGGTGCGGCGATGGCACCGCCCGCAGCAGATCGAGAAAACTGACGGGCTCCGGCCTCTGCAGCAGTTCCCGCAGGGTCGCGAGCAGCACCACTCCACTGCCGCTTTGGCCGGTGCTCAGCAGTTCGCCCACCTCATCGAGCACCTGGCGCCCCGCCCAGCTCTTCAGCAGTTGCAGGGCCAGGCCGCGGTCGCGCAGCAGCGGCGCCTGCAGCAGTGTGCTGAGATCCTGGCGGCTGCGATCGTCCAGCAGCTCGAACCAGACCGCCAGATCCGTGCGGTTGTTGCGCGGATCCCGGCTCCAGGCGTCCAGTTGCTCCAGATCGAGGGGAAGGACAAGGCCATCGAGCCGAACCTGCAGCTGATCGGCCGCCGTGGCCGGCAGGCCCCCCACCAGCAGACTGGCGAGCAGCACCACCAGCCACCGGGAGCGGTTTGTCACAGCCTCACGCAGGAGCAAGCAGCCTCAGCTGGTTGCTCCAGTTTCCCGCGCCGCTGCGCGAACTGGCCATGATCCGCCTGGCGGGCAGCGTCGGGGCCGGCGGGGTGCTGTATCTCACCCCGGTGGTGTTTCACCAGGCCCAGTTCTCGGCCACGGCAGTGGGCCAGGGTCTGGCGAGCGCGGCGCTGGCGGGCACGGCCGCTCGTCTGCTGAGCGGCTGGTGGCTGGATCGGGGCCTCGCCATCAGCCCGCCGGTGCTGCTGGCGGCGATGCTGTCGCTTCTGGCCGACAGCCGGCTGCTGACGGCCCAGACCTTCGCGGCGTTCCTGCTGGGCCAGATTCTGCTCGGCACGGCTATGGGCCTCTACTGGCCGGCGATCGAGCTGGCGGTGCCGCTCAGTGCCCCGCCGCTTCCCTCCAGCCGGGGCTACGCCCTGGTGCGCACCGCCGACGCGCTCGGCATCACCGTGGGGGTGCTGCTGGGGGCCGGTCTGGCCGCGGCCGGCCGATTGCGGGGCATCTATCTGGTGGACATCACCTGCATGCTGGTCGTGATCGCGCTGCTGCTGAGGCGGCCGCTTCCTTCCGGGGCGCCACCACCGATGGCCGATCGGCTGCTGTCCTGGCGGCTGTGGGTGCGGCCGCTGCTGCCGCTGCTGGCGGTCACGCTGCTGGCCACCGGCATGGTGTCGCTGCTGCAGAGCGCCCTGCCACTGGATCTGGTGAGCGGCGGGCTGGCCCGGGCGCCGCTGCCCGCGAGTCTGGGGGCGCTGCTGATGGGGCTCCAGCTGACGCTCCTGCTGCTGTTGCAGTGGCCGCTGGGCCGCTGGCTGGCCGACCGGCCGGTGGCCCTCGGGCTGGGCTGGAGCCTGGTGGGCTTCGCGGCAGGCGCGCTGCTGCTCGCGTTCTCCAGCCTCGGCTGGCACAGCCTGCCTATGCTGCTGCTGGCCCAGCTGCCCCTGGCGGCGGCGGCGGCAGCCTTCCTGCCCACCGCCAGCGAGGCCGTGATCGAGGTGACGCCCTCCGCTCACCAGGGCATGGCGATGGCCCTGTTCTCGCAGTGCTTCGCGATCAGTTCCCTGGTGGCGCCTCTGCTTGGGGGCAGGCTGCTGGACAGTCAGGGGAACGGGGTGGGGCTGTGGCTGCTGATGGCGGGCCTGTGCCTGCTCGGGCTGCTGCTGGTGGGTCAGCTGGCCCGTTTCCATCCCCATCCCCGCCAGGCGCGGGTCAGCTGAGAGGGTCCGCCAGCGACCCTGCGCCCGACGCCGGGTCGCTGGCACCGGCGTGGGCCTTCTGGGCGGCCACCCACGCCTGCGACTCCTGAGGCAGGGGTTCGGTGCCGTACTCCCAGTCGTCGTAGTCGGGGTCGTTGCGGATGCGCTGGTGAAGCTCCCTCTGGACGTCGAAGTTGTGGGGCTGCATGGCGACCGCGGCGGGATCGATGGTGCCGCCGGTCGGCGCTGCAGAGGGCAGGGCCTGGGAGGGATCCTGGGCTGGGGTCATGGCAGGGCTCCGCATCTGGCTCGATTCTCGCCGATGCCCCGGCGTGTGAGGCGCTCGCGGCCAGGCTGAGGTCAGGCCAACGAGCCTGATGGCCGCAGAGATCGCAGTTTCCTCCGTCGGTTGAAAGCGTGGATGGTCGCCAGGATCCCCGTTGTGTCAGAGGGTTTCGGGCCGCTGGTCTGCGGCGCCACCACCCGATCCCTGCAGGGGCATGGCCGGCCCTCCCCCCATGCCGGCCGGACTGGGTCCGCCCGGCTTCCGGCCTGGACCCTGGAAGCTTGGTTATGGCGTCCCGCCAGTGCATTCACACAATCCAGGCATACTGGAGTTGGATTCCTTCCAGGCGGAGAGTGAGTGCAACAGGCAGGGCAACCGGTTGTGGAATTGGAGGATGTCACCCTGCTCATCCCCGTGGAGGGCGTCGGAGAACGGTCTCTGAAAAAGACCCTTGTCACGGGATTGACAGGAGGCTTGCTGAAGCGAGAACGCCGGGATTCGGTAGGGGTTGAAGCGCTTTCCCATCTCGATCTGGTGATTCGTTCCGGCGAGCGAGTCGCCATTCTTGGCCACAACGGAGCCGGTAAGACCACTCTTCTTCGCCTGCTTTGTGATATCTATGCTCCCACGTCCGGTCGTATCCGCCGTAACGTTCCGATTGAGCCGCTGATTGACAAGGCAAGCTGGATTGATCAGGATCTCACTGGTTTCCATGCAGCCAAAGCCCAGTTTCTTTTCAACCGTAACTCTTTACGGGGTTTTGATCTTTTCTATGAGGAGTTGCTGGCCTTTACGGAGCTTGCTGATTTTATGCACTTGCCATTGCGAACCTATAGCGATGGCATGAAAACAAGGCTGCAGTTCGGCTTGCTCACAGGTTTCCACCATGAGGCCCTTGCCTTGGATGAGGGCATCGGAGCAGGCGACCAATCCTTTCTTAACAAGGCACAGGATCGCCTGGTCCGCTTTCTCGGCAGCGTGGGTACGCTGATCCTGGCCTCCCATTCAAACGATCTGTTGCGTCAATTCTGCAATCGTGGACTGGTGATGAATCATGGAAGCATCGTTTTCGATGGAGCCTTTGAAGACGCGCAGACGTACTATCTGTCTCACCTGAGCTAGGCTTGATGGAGATGACATCCGGACTGAGGCTTGTCCGATTTCAGGGATATGGCTTTCGCTACGCCATTCGCACCTTTCGTACCTGGTGGTATGCCGCCTGGCTGCGCACACTGGGGCGCTTCAGCCGCACCTATCTGGGTAGCTTCTGGATTGGCCTCGCCAATCTGTTGAGTGTCACCTTGCTTGGCTTTGTCTATGGAGTGGTGTTTGGGGTAAAGGATCCTCTCGCCTATTTTATGTTTCTTGCCGTTGGAGTTACTGTCTGGGGGTTCATTGCAGAATCACTCAGTGGCGCTAGTAGCCTGTTCGTCAGGCGCGGAATGCAGATGAAAAACAATAAATTTGTTCCGATTTTCTTCTGTCTTGAAGATTGGGCTTTTCAGCTTCAGTGCTTTGCCCAGGCACTTCTTTTTGTGGTTCTGATTCTGGCTCTGTTCAAGCCCTATGTTCTTGTTTCCTTGGTGACAACTGCTCTATTGCCTGTGTTAAATCTGCTTCTGTTCGTTTTCTGGATGATGCTGACATGTGCAATACTTGGTGCTCGCTTTAAAGATTTTGCTCAGTTTCTGCCAATTTTTCTTCAGCTTGCATTTCTGATCTCTCCCATTCTGTATCCCAAGCAAGCTCTGATGGGCCACGGCTATATTGCTGACTTCAACCCATTTTTCAGGGCATTGTCTCCCGTAAGGCGTGCCATTCTTGAGAATCAGATCAGCTGGGATGTGCAGCTTCCGGCTCTTGCTCTGAATCTCCTTTTGTGTTGGCTCATGATGTACATCCTGCATCGTTTTCGCTACCAGCTGGCTCTGTGGGCTTGAATCGCGTCAGAACCCAGGAATCAGACCCCGGGAATGTTCGTAGGTCGTTGCTTCTTGTCGATGCGGCCTGCACTGGGTTGCCGGCCAGCTCTTCAGCCAGGGTCTGCACAGCGTCATGGGCAGGCGCCCCCATCGCTCCAGGACCATTGACTGCCCCAGGTGATCCCGGCGCCGTTGTGCTCAGCTACTGACTGATGCTCTGACTGGAGGCTTTATTGGTAGTGACAGCTTTGATCTCGGCATCGGCATCGGCACCGTGTTGTTGAAGAGCTTTGAATTGGGAGCCCCCCCACTGTCAGCAAAGAAGTCCGCTCGGTCTGACCCATCCACCAGGGGGCCTTGCCGACGACCATGAAACCGATCTATGACCAGGCCGTGCGGGCGGAGATGGAGATCCGCAAGCGCATGAGTCCGCCCAGCCGGGAGACCGTGGCTGAGATTGCCCGCTCCACCGGCATCACGACGCAGACCCTCTACAACTGGCGCGGCCAGTGGCAGAAGCAGGGCCGGCTGGCCGCCGTGATCCAGGCCTCAGGCCTCAGCGGCAGCGACTTGGGGGCAAGCGGAAGCGGCGCCGGGGTGGGCTATCAAGGTTCACCTCTCAGGAGCCGGCTTGTTCGACCCCTGAACAGAGGCTCAAGGCCTAACGAAACACCGCGTGAGCCCGTTCGTGGCGGTCCGATAAAAGAGAGCCCATCGGTTCGCGGCTGGCAGCCACACGAGCTCGGAGCCCCCCGCAGCCTCCGAGATCTTCTTGGCCTCCCCCACAACGAGATTCGTACCGCGTGCCCTCACCGGAAGAGTGTATGAGCCCTTAGCGCTTCCGTCGCGGATGAGGTAGTGCAGGACGACTTTGCTCGCGTCATTTTCCACCCGATAGTGGTTGGTTTTCGTCCCGGCAACCGTAACCGTGCTGATGAGCGTGAGCATGCCACCCGATGACGGTTGCTCCCAGATGGAGATCTTGTTCTGATTAAGAACCGCCCCGAAGATAACGGTCGACCCAGTGACCGGATGACGAATCGCGCGCAAAGCCTCCAACGGTACAATACTTGCTGAGACACGATTAACGAGGGTCCCTGATACGAAGCCACCCTTGCCGTTGATCTTTGCCTCGTAGATCCCGGGGTTCGCAATCGAATTTCCTGCACTCATGAAGATATAGCCATCGCGCGGGCTCTGGGCGGAGCTCGACAACTGAAGCCCTTGTGCAGCAAGGATGGCAGCTATTTCAGTGAGCTTGCCGCCGCCGAGTGGGCCGTAAAAAGCTGTCTTCGTGGAGGCAGTGTTCTCCGAGTAAGTCTTTTGACCAAGCGGTATTCCCCCGCTCGGATAGTTGCCAGTCTTTGTCGCCGAAATAGGTGGGGGACTCCCCGCAAGGCGAGCGCCATTGACGTTGAAGTCGAAGTCGTACCATGTCGACGGCGGGTTGCTGCGAAAGACAGCGTGCACGCCTTTGGGGCCTCTGTAGATGAGCCCGAGCGTCCCGTTGGGCTGCTGAACAAACTCCGGGCCGTTGATGGTTGAGTCACCACTGTAGTTGTCAGCGACTGTGGTGAGCGAGTTGCCGACTACCTTTCCTGTCAAACGGTGGATGCGTGCCACGACGATTTTCGATGTGCCGGAGACAGCATTCGCGACGAAGATAAGATTACCCAGGGAATCCTGAGGATCGGCCACCAGCTCGAAGTCGCCGCTGATGTTGGCGAGGATCTTCTCGGGGTCGGCGATTTCACATCTAGACGTCAAGTCCGCGGCAACTACGGCGTGAGAATACCCGAATGCCTGCATGGCAACCAGCAAGACCGTCGCCACCCTTGTCGTTGGCACCATGCGATAGAATCCTTTCGTAGGGAGGGAGGCGGATTGCGTTCACTCATGCTATCATTCACGGGTCAAAAATGATGTGTTGCGTTTCGGCGAAAACCGTATTGTATCGGAGCGCACACTGCCACGTTATCTCTATCCCTTGGGTTGTATGCCCTGATCGGATCCGATACAGCGCGATCGCGCTCTCAAGGATGCCGCCGACCTGGTCTTCATGGTGACCTGGCTGTCCGATGCCGGCCTGGCCGAAACCCTGAAGCTCCAGGAGCCGATCCTGCTGTGCTGCCGCGGCTATTCCCGGTAGCCCACGAAGGCGGAGTTCGCCGCAACCCTCAATGGGCCTGTCGATGCATCCGCCGAAGCTCACACTGAGGCAGTGGCCTAGTGCGCTGTCCCGCACTTGGCTTCGCTGGAGTGGGACGTGGTTCGGCAGGGAGTCAGTCCGTGCCTGTCGGACGCCTGATGCTGCCGTTGGACTTCTCGGTAGATGAGGTTCAGCAGCTGAAGAGCTTCGCTCAACCCCCCCTGCCATACTCCATCGTGCAGAGCACCCAGATCGTGCTGGCCTGCGGAACCGGCGAGGCCATCACCGTATTGGCCTGACAATCTGGCGTCACCGGCATGACGGAGGCCAGGGGGCGGTGGCGTTTCCGCGAGCCCGGAATTGAGAGACTGCACGTAACCCCCGGCTGCCGCGTAGCCCTGGAGTTGCGGCCTCGCAGGCCGCACACTACCCAGGCCGACGAGGTGGCCGAGCTGATCAACCGGGCTCTGCAGAGACCACCCACCGAAGGCACCACCCAGTGGAGCGCCCGCTCGCTGGCGGCGGCAACGGGAATCTCCAAGCCGACTGTGCACCGACGACGACAGACCTGTTCACTGCAGCCCCACCGGCAGAAAGCCTTCAAGCTCAGCACGGCCCCTTTCTTCGTCGAGAAGGTCCGCGCCATCGTTGGCCTCTACCTGAACCCAGCCGACACGGTTGTGGTGCTCGGCGTTGACGAGAAGACCCAGATCCAGCTCCCAGGCCGGATCCAGCAACTGCTGCCGCTGGGTTTTGGCCATCTATGTCGAGCGCGCGACCCATGAGTACATCCGCCACGGCACCACCACGCTGTTCCCAGCACTCGATGTGGCCACCGGTGAGGTGATCACACAGTGCGAAACCCATCACCCGGCACACAGGAGTCCTGGGTGTTCTGCAGTGGATCGACGAGGCGGTTCCAGATGAGCTGGACGTGCACCTGACCGTCGACAGTCACTACACCCACAAGCACGCCCAGCCAAGCCTCCTGGCTCAAGCAGGCGGGATCCCTCACTCGAGGATCCTGCGCCCTGGAGCCGCTGCTTCAGACGTTGAACAGGAACTCCATCACGTCTCCTTCGTCCACCACGTACTCCTTGCCTTCGCTGCGCAGCCAGCCCCGGTTGCGGGCCTCCGCCAGCGAACCCGCCTCCACCAGCCGGGCGTAGGCCACCGTCTGGGCGCGGATGAAGCCGTGCTCGAAATCGGTGTGGATCACGCCGGCGGCCTGGGGCGCGGTCATGCCGGCCGTGATCGTCCAGGCGCGGGTTTCCTTCTCGCCGGTGGTGAAGTACGTGCGCAGACCGAGCAGCTGGTAGGTGGCGCGGATCAGGCTGCGCAGCCCTCCTTCACTCACGCCCAGACCCTGCAGATAGTCGGCCCGCTCGGCCTCGCCAAGCTCCACCAGTTCCGCCTCCACCTGGGCCGAGATCCTTACCGTGCCGGCGCCCTCCCGGGCCGCCAGCTCCTCCACGGCCCGGCAGTGGGCGTTGCCTCCGGCCAGATCGTCCTCGGACACGTTGGTGGCGTAGATGATCGGTTTGAGCGTCAGCAGACCCAGCGGCCTGATCATCAGCGCCTCCTCCTCGCCCAGTGCCACACGGCGTGCGGCTCCGCCCTGCTCCAGCTCGGCCTGGATGCGGGCCAGGGCGGCGTCCTCGGCCTGGGCCTCCTTGCTGGTGCGGGCCTGCTTCTTCAGCCGGTCACGGCGCTTCTCCACCTGACCCAGATCCGCCAGGCCCAGTTCAAGGTTGATGATCTCCGCATCGCGCACCGGGTCGACACTGCCGGAGACGTGGATCACGTCGTCGTCCTCGAAACAGCGCACCACGTGCACGATCGCGTCCACCTCACGGATGGTGGCCAGAAACCTGTTCCCCAGCCCCTCCCCCTGGCTGGCTCCTTTCACCAGGCCGGCGATGTCCACGAATTCCACCCGGGTGGGGATGATCTCCTTCGAGCGGGAGAGATCCGAGAGCTGTGTCAGACGCTCGTCTGGCACGGCCACCACACCCACGTTCGGCTCGATCGTGCAGAAGGGGAAGTTGGCCGCCTGGGCCTGGGCGTTGGCCACCAGGGCGTTGAACAGGGTCGATTTGCCCACGTTGGGCAGACCCACGATTCCGGCTTTGAGCATGGGCCGGAATCTAGACGCCCCCCTTCTGGCCACCCGAGGCCACGGTTCGCGCTCCAACCAGGAAGACTGGTTCCAGATCCGGGGGCACGGCCATTTCCACGCTCATGCGCGAACCTCCCTCCAGGGCGGAGCTTCCGGAAGGGGTGGAGACCCCTGTTCCGGCGGCCCCTCAGCCGGTCTCGCCGCCTCCCCGTTCGACCTGGAGGCGCCGGCTGCTGGCCGGGGGCCTGGCCGTTCTCGTGGTGGTGGCAGGCGTCGCCCTGTGGAAGCGGCAGCGCAGCGCCGGCAACCAGAAGAACCTTGCCAGCTACACGGTGCTGGCCGAGCGCGGCAGCCTGCCGGGCGTGGTCACGGCGAGCGGCGAGCTGGCGGCCGCCCGCAGCGTGAACGTGAGCCCCAAGCGGGGCGGTGTGCTCGAGGCCCTGTACGTCGACGAGGGAGATCGGGTGCGGCAGGGACAGCCGATCGCCCGTATGGACAGCGGCGACCTGCGCCAGCGGGAGCTGGAGCTGGAGGCCCAGGTCCGCCAGGCCGATGCCGAATACGGCCGTGCCCGCTCCGACTACGACCGTCGACGCAAGCTCTACGAGGAAGGTGCGATCAGCCAGGACGACATCGTCTCGTTCCGCACCCGCTTCCTCACCGCCAAGGCCGTCCTGGAAGCGGCCCGCAAGCGCTACAACCAGCGGGCCGTGGAGCGCGATGAACTCACGATCCGGGCTCCGTTCGACGGGGTTATCACGCAGCGGTTCGCCGATCCCGGCGCCTTCGTCACACCTACCACCTCCGCCTCGGCCAATGCCGGCGCCTCCAGCTCCTCGGTGGTGGAGCTGGCCCAGGGGCTTGAGGTGGTGGCCAAGGTGCCCGAGAGCGACATCGGCCGGATCAGCAGCGGCCAGCCTGCCAGTGTGCGGGTGGATGCCTTCCCCGATCGCCGCTTCGCCGCCCGGGTGCGGCAGATCGCTCCGCGGGCGGTCAAGAACAACAACGTCACCTCCTTCGAGGTGAAGCTGAAGCTGAGCGGTCCCCACAACGAACTCCGGATCGGCATGACCGCTGACATCGATTTCAAGACCGGCAGCCTCGCCCCCCAGACCCTGGTCCCCACCGTGGCGGTGGTGACGGAGCAGGGCCGTCCGGGCGTGCTGCTGGTGGGCAGGAACAACCAGCCCACCTTCCAGCCGGTGACGCTCGGGGCCAGCAGCGGCCGCAACACCCAGATCCTCACGGGCCTGAAGGAGGGCACACGGGTGTTCATCGACCTGCCGCCCTGGTCGAGGAAGCCGAAGCCGTAGCTCGCTGTTCAGCCGCTGGCGGGTAGTTCCGGCGCGGCCAGAAACTGCCGGCTCGCCTGCACGATCCGGCCGCTCGCCTGGCCGTCACCGAAGGGGTTGCGGGCCTGGGCCATGGCGGCATAGGCGGTGGGATCGTCCAGCAGCAGGCTCGCTTCTCGCACGATCGCCTCGGCGTCGGTGCCGATCAGGCGGGCCGTTCCCGCCGTCACGGCTTCAGGCCGCTCCGTCGTACGGCGCAGCACCAGCACTGGTTTGCCCAGGGCGGGGGCCTCCTCCTGCAGACCGCCGGAATCGGTGAGCAGCAGGGTGGAGCCGCGGATCGCTCCCACCAGCCGGTCGTAGTCCAGCGGTTCGGTCAGGAAGGCACGGGGGTGATCTCCCAGCAGGGCCTGCAGCGGTTCGCGCACGGTGGGGTTGCGGTGCAGCGGCAGCAGCAGGGCGGTGTCCGGATGGCGATCAAGCAGCTCGAGGAAGCCCCGCCCGATGGACTCCAGCCGCTTGCCCCAGTTCTCGCGCCGATGCACCGTGGCCAGGATCACGCGCTGCCGCTGCCAGTCGAGGCCAGGCTGTTCCGGCAGCGGGGCGGTTTCGGCCATCAGCAGCAGGGCGTCGATCACCGTGTTGCCGGTGACCAGGATCCGTCCCACCACCCCGGAGGCCTGCAGGTTCGCCTCCGAGACGGCGGTGGGGGCGAAGTGCAGCTGAGCGATCTGGGAGATCAGGCGGCGGTTGGCTTCCTCCGGGAAGGGATCAAGCAGGTTGTCGGTGCGCAGGCCGGCCTCCACGTGTCCCACGGGGATCTGTTCGTAGAAGGCCGCCAGGGCGGAGGCGAAGGCGGTGGTGGTGTCGCCCTGCACCAGTACCAGATCGGGACGGTGTTCGGCGAATTCCTCGCGCAGCCCCTGCAGGGCGGCGCAGGTGACGTGGGTCAGGGTCTGCCGGGGGGCCATCAGGGCCAGATCCCGGTCGGCCGTCAGGCCGAACAGATCCATCACCTGGGACACCATCTCCCGATGCTGGCCGGTGAGCACCACCCGGGTGCGGAAGTCGGTGGCGCGCTGGAAGGCCAGGATCACCGGCGCCAGCTTGATCGCTTCCGGCCGGGTGCCGAGCACGAGGCTGACGAGCGGTGCAGGGGCGGTCAAGGGGCCGTGGCGGTGGCCCGGATCCTAGGGACCCCCCTCCCCTTCCCATCCAGCCGTGACGTGACACGGCGGGGGATCCGAGCAATGCTTACCGGACTGTGCCTGTCCCTGATCCCCGTGCCGGACCCGGCTGCCTCCCCCCTGCTGTCCTCCCCTCTCCGGGCAGGCGCCGACCCCCTGGGTGCGCTTCCACCCCCTCCACCCCCTGCCGCCGCCTGGGGTGGAGGGTACGAAGCGCTCGGATCCGCCGAGCGCATGCCATCGACCCTGGCCGAGATCGTGCGCCTCGCCGCGGAGGAGAAGTTTTCGGACGTGCACCTCGGCGTCGGTGAGGTGCCCCGTTTCCGCGCCGGTGGGCGCATGCTCGCTACGGCATGGCCGGTCGCCGATCGGGCAGCGTTCCAGCGCTGGCTGGAGGAGATCCTGCCGTCGGCTGAGATCGACAGGTTCCACGCGGACAAGGACTACGACGGATTGTTCGCGTTCCCCTTCGCCCGAGTGCGCATCAATCTGTTCGAAACGATGCGAGGGCCGGCGATGGTGCTGCGCCTGATTCCCCTGGTCATTCCCAGCCTGGATCAACTCGGAATGCCGTCGGTGCTGAAGTCGTTGACGGCCTATTCGAAGGGGCTCGTGCTGGTGAGCGGCCCAACGGGCAGCGGCAAGAGCACCACCCTTGCAGCGATGATCCAGTGGATCAACATCACGGCCTCGAAGCACATCATCACGATCGAGGATCCGGTGGAGTTCCTTCACACCAGCCGCAGCTCCCTGATCCGCCAGCGGGAGGTGGGCCTCCACACCAGGGCGTTCCACGACGCGTTGCGGGCCTCCCTGCGGGAGGATCCTGACGTGATCCTGATCGGGGAGATCCGCGACCGTGAGACCTTATCCACGGCCATGGAAGCGGCCCAGACCGGCCACCTCGTGCTCGGCACCCTGCACACGAACTCGGCTGTGAAGACCGTGGGCCGGGTGATGGGCATGTTCCCACCTCATGACCAGGACAAGGTGCGGCAGGAGGTGGCCGAATGTCTGCTGGCGGTGATCTCCCAGGGGTTGATCCGAACCCTCGATGGCGAGCGTGCCCCCTACCACGACCTTCTGGTGAACACCGACGCCTGCAGGGACTACCTCCAGAGGGGAGATCTGGAGGAAGTGGAGCAGATCATGGCCCGCAGCGCCTTCGACGGGATGATGACGCTCAATCAGTCGCTGGCCCAGTTGGTGGAGGCTGGCCGGGTGGCGCCGGAAGAGGCGTTGTCCCACAGCCCCAGGCCCAACGAACTGGACCAGATCCTGCGCGGCAGGATCGCCTGAAGTGCGGCGGCGAAAGCTTCCCCCGCGCAGGCCTTCGGTCGGTGGCTTCAGGAGTGGGTGGCCAGCCGGATCAGCAGCAGGCTGGCCAGCCCGAGGGACAGCCCCAGCATGGCCAGTCGGCCGTTCCAGATCTCGGCCTGTGGCGTGAACCCCCGCCGCCAGGCGTTGAGTTCCTGGGGGTCCACCGGCACGGGTTCGAGAGGATTCTCTTGGATCTCTGCTTGGGCCATCGGGCCAACCCGACATGGATGCCAATACCCTAAGAGAGTTAAAAGCACGCCTGTGTTTCGTAAAGGCGGTCAGCCTCTCCCAGAGGCAGGCGCGCCGCCACCCCCAGATCGAGGGGGCTGCGTGCTCCCGTCGCCAGCCGCCTGGCCGCCGCCACCCCGATCATGGCCGCGTTGTCCGTGCAGTAAGGCAGCGGCGCCACCCGCCACTGCAGCCCCAGGGCCTTGCAGCGCTCGGCCATGCCCTGCCGCAGCCGCCGGTTGGCCGCCACCCCGCCCACCAGCACCACGGTGTTCAGGCCCTGATCACGGGCGCAGCGGCAGCTGCGCTCCACCAGAACCTCCATCACCACCCGCTCGAAGCTGGCGGCGATGTCGGCGATCGGCAGGGCCTCCCGGTCGCCCGGGAAGCCTTGCACCAGGCGCAGCACGGCGGTCTTGAGGCCGCTGAAGCTGAAGTCGTAGGGATGGAAGCCGCCCTCCGGCCGGGAAACCCTGCCCTTGGGCAGGGGGAAGCGCAGGGAATCGCCACCGGCCCCCGCCGCCTGGATCGCGGGACCGCCGGGGTAGCCCAGCCCCAGCAGCCGTGCCACCTTGTCGAAGGCCTCGCCGGCCGCGTCG
Organism: uncultured bacterium; assembly: GCA_964355015.1. Lineage (GTDB taxonomy): Bacteria > Cyanobacteriota > Cyanobacteriia > PCC-6307 > Cyanobiaceae > CAYHCE01. The sequence continues at coordinate 93,891 of CAYHCE010000001.1, forward strand.
TCGTGGCTGTGGCCCAGGCGTACGTAGACCCCCACCCCGTCCACCCGCACCAGCTCGGTGTGGCCGCCGCTCACCAGCAGCACCAGGTAGGGGCCCTCTGGCAGCGGATCGCCCAGCTGCACCGAGCAGAGGTGGCCCTCCAGGTGGTGCACGGCCAGGAAGGGACGGTCGTGCAGCCGCGCCAGGGTGCGGCCGGTGATCGAGCCCACCAGCAGGGCTCCGACCAGGCCGGGGGTGGCGGTGGCGGCGATGGCGTCCATATCCGAGTAGGCCAGGCCGGAGGCCTTCATCACCTGGCCGATCAACTGGGGCAGGGCCTCCACGTGCCGGCGCGAGGCGATTTCGGGCACCACGCCGCCCCAGCGGGCGTGCTCCTCGATCTGGGAGGCCACGGCGCTCGCCAGCACCCGCTGATCCCGCACCACTGCTGCCGCGGACTCGTCACAACTTGTTTCGACGGCAAGGACCGTGGGCATGGGCTCCCGAGAACTCCTTTACTGTCCGCCAGTGACATCCTGCCTGATGGCAGGCCTTTTCCCGGAACCGGACACGATGCGCCGCCTCTTCGCCGTTCTGATTTCCGCCCTGCTGATCTTCGGTTTCGCCCCCGTGGCCAATGCCGATGTGGCCGGGCTCACCCCCTGTGCGGAAAGCCCCCGCTTCCAGCAGCGCGCCAGCGCTGCCACCACTCCCCAGGCCCAGGCCCGGTTCGAGATGTACAGCCAGGCTGTCTGCGGCGCCGATGGCCTGCCCCACCTGATCGTGGATGGCCGCTGGAGCCATGCCGGTGATTTCCTGATCCCCGGTATTGCCTTCCTCTACATCGCCGGCTGCATCGGCTGGGCCGGTCGCAGCTACCTGCAGGCCATCCGTGGCAGCAAGGACGCCACCACCAAGGAGATCCAGATCGATCTGGCCCTGGCGTTCAAGAGCACACTGGCAGCCGCCACCTGGCCCCTGGCCGCCTTCGGGGAGTTCACCAGCGGCAAGCTGCTCGAGTCGGACAGCAAGGTCACCGTTTCACCTCGCTGAATCCTCCCGAGCCGATCCATCCAGAGTCGGTGTGCGAGCCCTCCTCTATCCCGTCCACTGACGGCAGTCCGAAGAGGGTCCTGAATGTTGCCGATCCCTTTTCTCCTAATAGCCCCATCACGGCCAGTTTCCATGAAGAAATTCCTCACCACCGCTCCGGTCTTCGCCGCGATCTGGTTCACGATCACCGCAGGCATCATGATCGAGTTCAATCGCTTCTTCCCCGACCTGCTGTTCCACCCCCTCTGAAGCCTGGCTCAGGCCTCATCGACCGCTCAGGGCGGCCCTCGGACGGGCCGCTTTTTTCATGTCTGCTCCTCCCTCCTTGGGCTCCAGTCCTCGCGGGTCTCGCCTGTCAGCCATGGCAGGGGTGTCAGACGGCGTCACTGAACCCCAGCAACAGCTCCAGCTCCTGCAGGGCCGTGTCCAGGTCGGCGTTCACCAACACGGCGTCGAACTCCGCCTCGGCCCTGAGTTCCTGGCGTGCGCGCGCCAGCCGCCGCTGGATGGCCTCCTCGTTGTCGGTGCCGCGGCCACGGATGCGCCGCTCCAGTTCCTCGATGCTGGGGGGCTTGATGAACAGCTGGAAGCCGGAGGGGAAGCTGCGTCGCACCTGGCGGGCTCCCTCCAGTTCGATCTCCAGCAGCACCGGTTGTCCGTCGGCCAGGTGGTTCTCCACCGGCCCCCTCGGAGTGCCATAGAGGTTGCCGGCAAACTCGGCCCACTCCAGCAGACCCCCGTCACGCACCTCCTGTTCGAAGCGCTCGCGGCTCAGAAAGTAGTAATCCTGTCCGTCCCGCTCGCCGTTGCGGGGCGCACGTGTGGTGGCTGAAACGGACAGCCAGATGCGGGGGTGGCGCCGGAGCAGGGCCGACACGAGCGTGCCCTTGCCGACGCCGCTGGGGCCCGTGATCACGCTGAGCCGGCCGGCCGGGGCGGGCAAGGTCATGCAGGGAGAAGACCGCTGGCCAGCAGAGTAGAAGCCCCCAGCACCCTGACCGGGGCCGCAGCCCACCCCGCCGATGGCACCCATGTCGCTGCCCAGCCAGCCCTTCCAGGCGATGGATGTCACCAGCCTCCGGGCGGTGCTGGCGGAGCTGCGTCCCGCGTTGCTGCCCAGTCGCTTCGAGAAGGCGCAGCAACCCACGCCCCAGGCGCTGCAGCTCGGTCTGCGGGGCCTGCACGGCCGCCACTGGCTGGAGATCAGCTGGCTGGCTGAGGCCCCGCGGCTGCTGGCGATCGAGCCACCGCTCCGCAGGGGGGAGGGAAGCACCCTGGCCCGGCAGCTGCAGCATGGGCTGGCAGGGCTGGCCCTGGTGGAACTGGAGCAGAACGGCTGGGAGCGGGTGGTGGAGCTTCGCTTCGCCCCCCGTCCCGGCGAACCCGTCAGCCGCCGCCTGGTGGTGGAGCTGATGGGACGACACAGCAACCTGTTCCTGCTGGATGGGCCGGGCCGGGTGATCGCCCTGGCCCGGCAGGTGCGCCAGCAGCAGTCGCGTCTGCGGCCGATCGGCAGTGGCGATCTCTACGCGCCGCCTCCCAGGCTGCAGGGCGACGTCCCCAGCGCCGTCGAGAGCGCCGAGCGCTGGCGCCGCCGGCTGCAGCTGGTCCCTGTCAGCCTGAGCCGTGCCCTGCAGCAGAGCTACCAGGGCATCAGTCCCTCGTTGGCACTTCAGCTGGCGGGCGATCGGCCGGAGGAGTCCCGGCGGCTGCTGGACACCCTGGTGGGGGACCTGGAGGAGGCCCAGTGGCTGGAGCTCTGGAGTCAGTGGCGGCGCTGGCTTGCGGATCTGGAGGAGGAGCGTTTCGGTTTTGCCAGCGGGGGTGCCACCGCCTACCGCTGCTGGGGCACCGCGGCGCCGGGGCCGGTGAACCGGCCCCTGGCCGCCTTCTACGGCGAGAGGCTGGCCTGCCTGGAGCTGCAGCGGCGGTTCCAGCAGCTGGAACAGCGGTTGGTGGGCGCCCGCGAACGACAGGAGCGGCAACGGGCTGAGCAGCAGGCCCTGCTCGAACAGGTGGAGAACAGCGACGTGCTGCAGCGGCAGGCCGATGGCCTGCTCTGTCTGGCCCATCCCTCCCGCGATCAGGTGGCCGAGGCCCAGGCGCTCTACAAGCGGGCGCGGCGTCTGCGGCGCTCCGTGGCGGCGATCACACCGCGGCTGGAGAAGCACGATCGCCAACTCGAGCGGATCGACGCCAGCCTGGCCTTCCTGGCCTTGCACCGGGCGGACGGTGTCGCTGCCGCCGCAGAGGGCACGCTGGAGGATCGGGCCCGTTCGGCCCGTCAGGCTCTGGTCGAGCTGGAGGCGCTGGAGCAGGAGGCTGAAGAGCTGCTCGTTCGCAGCGGCGTCGAGAGCCGTGCTAGCCGCCGCCGTTCCGGCCCTCCGGACCCCGCCACCATGCCGCGCCCCCTGGAGCTGCGCACCCCTGGAGGCCTGCGGGTGCAGGTGGGGCGCAACCACCGCCAGAACGAATGGATCAGCCTGCGCCAGGCCCGTCGCGGCGACCTCTGGTTCCATGCCCAGGAATGTCCGGGCAGCCATGTGATGCTCAAGGCGTCGGAAGTGCCCGCCGTCGAGGGGGACCTGCAGGTGGCGGCCGATCTGGCCGCCCACTTCAGCCGCGCCCGCGGTAACGCCCGGGTGCCGGTGCTGATGGTGCCCGGTGACCAGTTGCAGCGGATCGCCGGCACCGGCCCGGGCACGGTGAGCCACAGGGGCGGTGAGGTGGTGTGGGCCCGACCGGAGCGGGCCGCTCGCTGGCTCGCCGCGACTCCGCCCCTGCCTAGCCTCGCCCCGGAGCCAGGGCCATGAACGAACCCACCAACCCTTCCCCAGCCGCGGCGCCCCCGCCGCCGATCCGGGTCCCCCTTCCGGACGAGTTTCCCGGCGAGGTGGAGATGAGCCTCGTGGACCATCTCGAGGAGCTGCGGCGGCGGGTGCTTCGCAGCCTGCTGGCCCTGCTGGTGGCCGCTGCCGCCTGCCTTGCCCTGGTGCGCCCCCTGGTGCGGCTGCTTGAGGTCCCCGCTGAGGGGATGCGCTTCCTGCAGCTGGCGCCGGGCGAATTCCTGTTCGTCTCCCTCAAGGTGGCGGGCTATGCCGGGCTCACCCTGGCCTTGCCCTACATCCTCTACGAGGTTCTTTCCTTCGTGCTGCCGGGCCTCAGCCGCCGCGAGCGACGGCTGGTGGCGCCGGCGGTGGCGGCCTCGGCGGTGCTGTTCATGACCGGGCTTATCTTCGCCTGGTGGGCGCTGCTGCCGGCCGCCCTGCGCTTTCTGGTCAGTTACGGCGCCGATGTGGTCGAGCCGATCTGGTCAATCGAACGCTACCTGGATTTCGTGCTGCTGCTGATGGTGGCCACTGGCCTCGCTTTCCAGCTGCCCGTGCTGCAGCTGCTGCTCGGTGCCTTCGGCCTGATCCGCGCCGCCACGATGCTGGCGGCCTGGCGCTGGGTGGTACTGGTGGCGGCCCTGGCTGGGGCCGTGCTCACCCCCTCCACCGACCCGGTGACCATGCTGCTGCTGACCGGCGCGATCACGGCCTTGTTCCTGGTGGGGGTGGGCCTGGTGGCACTGGCCGAACGGCTGCGGCCCCAGCCGGCCTGAGCCCCGCTGCTCCGGCTCAGAGCAGGAACTCGCTGGCGCGGCCATCGCCAGCGGGTTCGAGGGCCAGGCTCATCGCCTTGCCCAGCCGCGGCCGCTCGCGGGTGGTGCTCAGCCACTGACGCACCTGCTCCGCCACCCCGAGACCGTTGAGCACCTCCAGCAGCTCCCGCAGCCTGGCTTCGTACGCCTCGGCGTCGAGCGGGAACGACTGCTGCTCCAGATACCCCCACATCACCTGCAGGTAGAGCCGGCCGCGACGGGGGACCAGCTGCAGGTCGTAGGAGGCCTGCCAGCGGGAGCGCAGCAGCTCGAGCACTTCCTCGAACCGGAGTGGCTGCGGGGCGGACGGCACGGCGGTATGGGGAGGCTCACGACAGCATGTTGCGGCGCCCGACCAGACCCCTGTCGTGCCAAAGCGTGGCGGCAGGGCAGCGGTCATAATGTCGCCACGTCGCTTCGGCAGCAAGGAACGCCTCGTATGACCCAGATCCCTGTGAGCGATGTGCCCGGAATGGGTCGTCGGCAGTTCATGAATCTGCTCACCTTCGGTTCGGTCACCGGTGTCGCCCTGGGTGCTCTCTACCCGGTGGTGAACTACTTCATCCCGCCGAAGGCCGCCGGCAGCGGCGGCGGCACCACCGCCAGGGACGAGCTGGGCAACACCGTCACCGCCAGTGGCTGGCTCGCCACCCACAAGGAAGGCGACCGCAGCCTGGTCCAGGGTCTCAAGGGCGATCCCACCTACCTGCTGGTGGAAGGCGCCGATGCGATCGGCAGCTACGGAATCAATGCCATCTGCACCCACCTTGGCTGCGTTGTGCCCTGGAACAGCGGAGCCAACAAGTTCATCTGCCCCTGCCACGGCAGCCAGTACGACGCCACCGGGATGGTGGTGCGTGGCCCCGCGCCCCTCTCTCTGGCCCTGGCGAACGTGTCGGTCGAGAATGACACCGTCTTCCTGAGCCCTTGGACCGCCACCGATTTCCGCACCGGCGACAAGCCGTGGTGGGCCTGATCGTCCGCGCTTTCCGCCCCAACCGTCGCCCGTTCGCCCACCCCCCATGCGTCGCTCCCTCTCCCTGCTGCTGAGCTCCCTGCTCGTGTCCGCTGCGCTGCTTCTGGCCCCTCAGGCCAGCTGGGCCTACCCGTTCTGGGCCCAGCAGAACTACGCCAGCCCGCGCGAGGCCACGGGCAAGATCGTCTGCGCCAACTGCCACCTGGCCAAGAAGGCCACCCAGGTGGAAGTGCCGCAGGCCGTGATGCCTGACACGGTGTTCAAAGCGGTTGTGAAGATCCCTTACGACACCGCCGTCCAGCAGGTGGGTGCCGACGGCAGCCGCAGCGGCCTCAACGTGGGTGCCGTGGTGATGCTGCCCGACGGCTTCAAGCTCGCCCCGCAGGATCGCCTCACCGAGGAGCTGAAGGAGGAAACCGCAGGGGTGTACTACACCCAGTACTCCGATAACGACCCCAACATCCTGCTGGTGGGCCCCCTGCCCGGTGACCAGCACCAGGAGATCGTCTTCCCGATCCTTTCGCCTGACCCCGGCACCGACGCTGCCATCCATTTCGGCAAGTACTCGATCCACGTAGGCGGCAACCGGGGCCGCGGCCAGGTGTATCCCACAGGTGAGAAGACCAACAACACCGTGTACACGGCTTCGGCAGCCGGCACCGTCAGCGCCATCAGCGCCGGCGAGAACGGCGCCTCCGTGGTGGAGATCCTCACCGCCGATGGCGTCAGCGTCAGCGACACCATTCCCGCAGGACCCACACTGGCGGTGGGCGTGGGCGATGTGGTGGAAGCCGGTGCTCCTCTCTCCGATGATCCCAACGTGGGCGGCTTCGGTCAGCTCGATGCCGAGATCGTGCTCCAGAACCCCGTTCGCCTCTACGGCATGCTCGCCTTCTTCGCCGCCGTGGCGCTGGCCCAGATCCTGCTGGTACTGAAGAAGAAGCAGGTCGAGAAGGTGCAGGCGGCCGAAGGCATCTGAGCCCCCAGTCCAGCCCTTCGTCCGAAACGATGCGTTGACGCTCTCCCTCCCTGCCTCGGCCCTGGCCGTGTTCACCTCTCCAGGGCCCCTGCTGTTTCAGCTGGGCCCCTTTTCCCTGCGCTGGTACGGCCTGCTGATCGCCCTGGCGGTGCTGGCGGGCCTGCTGCTGTCCACCCGGCTGGGGCGATCACGGGGCATCGATCCGGTGCTGATCGCCGATCTCCTGCCCCTGCTGGTGCTGGCCGCCGTGATCGGGGCCCGTACCTATTACGTGCTGCTTGAGTGGCGCCAGTACCAGCTGAACTGGCTCGAGGCCCTGGCCATCTGGCGGGGCGGCATCGCCATCCACGGTGCCCTGCTGGGCGGCACTCTGGCCCTGATCGCCTACAGCCGCTGGCGCAGACTGGCCTTCTGGAACCTGCTCGACGTCATCGTGCCGTCGGTGGCGTTGGGGCAGGCGATCGGCCGCTGGGGCAACTTCTTCAACTCAGAAGCGTTCGGTCTGCCCACCGACCTGCCCTGGAAGCTATACATCCCGTCAGTCAACAGACCTGCGCCCTTCCTTGACCAGCAGTACTTTCACCCCACCTTCCTCTACGAGTCCATCTGGAACCTCGGGGTGATGGCCCTGCTGCTCAGCCTCTTCCGGCTCGGGATCAAAGGCAGGATCCGATTGCCGAACGGAGCCATCAGCTGCGTCTATCTGATCAGTTACAGCCTGGGCCGCTTCTGGATCGAGGGTCTTCGCACCGATCCCCTCTGTCTGTTCTCCACCCCGCCCTTCTGTGAGGGTGGCCTGCGCATGGCCCAGCTGATGAGCCTGCTGCTGATCGCCCTCGGGGGCTTCGGTCTCTGGTTCCTCTACGGCCGCCGCCGCCCGCTGCCCGACCCCGGTGGTGAGCTGTCGGTTCCCAGGAGCGCACCTTGAGGTCCATCGTCCGGATCGTGGGAGCGGGTCCCGGGGCCGTCGATCTGATGACCGTGCGGGCTCTGCACGCTGTGGAGGCCGCCGAGGTGCTCGTCTGGACCGATTCGCTTGTCCCCCCTCAGATCGCCGCGCTGGCGCCCGTGGCCTGCGAGCGGATCCGCACCAGCAACCTCACGCTCGAGCAGGTGATGGCCGTGGTGATCGAACGTGCTCTCGCCGGCAGAAGGGTGGTGCGCCTGCACGATGGTGATCCCTGTCTCTATGGCGCCCTGGCCGAACAGATCTGCCGCCTGGCCGATGCCGGGCTCGAGGTGGAGGTGGTGCCGGGGCTGAGTGCGTACCAGGCCACGGCAGCGGCGCTGGGAGCGGAACTCACGATTCCGGGCTTGGTGCAGACGATCGTGCTCAGCCGTGCCGGCGGCCGCACCGGCGTTCCGGAGCGGGAATCCCTGGCCCGTCTGGCGGCCCTGCGCGCCTCCCTCTGCCTCTATCTGAGTGCCCGGCATGTGGACGAGGTCCAGCAGGTTCTGTTGGAGCACTACCCCGCCGAGACCCCCGTCGCGATTGGGTATCGGGTGAGCTGGCCGGACCAGTGGCTCAGCGTTGTGCCGCTGGATCGGATGGCGGCCGTCAGCCTGGAGCGTGGGTTGATCCGAACCACGCTCTACGTCGTCAGTCCTGCCCTGGCTGCACCGACCCAGGCCCGCTCCCGGCTCTACTGGGCCGGCCACGATCATCTGTTCCGTCCGGCTTCAGCATCCTCCTCCCCGTAGAGCTCCCGGGCGAGGAGCCCGCGGTCGAAGCCGCAGCCCAGCCTGGCCACGATCTCCTCCAGGTCGGTGGCAGCGTTGCCCAGGCAGCAGGTGCCCCCCGGTGAAGGGGTCACGTTGAACACCAGCCCCGGAAGGGGCTGGATCCGGGCCTCCCCGAGCATCAGGCGACGTTCACGCTTGTCGATCAGCTGCGGGCGCACGCCGCCGTAGCCCTTGGCGAAGCGCAGATCCTCTAGCCGCATGCCGGGCACGATCTTGCGGGCATCGCGCAGAAACAATCGGCGCCTCAGCCATGGCACCTCGAACAGCAGGTTGCGAAGGATGTAGTGGCGAATATCGGCGACGCGGAATAGCTGCCAGAACACTGCCAGCACGGACCAGTCAAGCCGAAGCACCTGCAGGAACTCGAAGAAGGAGGCCGGCCGGTAGCGCTCCAGCAGAGGCAGCAGCAGGGCCGTGGGCCCGAAACGGGTCTTGCCGGTGCTGCGCACGTCCGGGTCGCCGTGCAGGGCGGCGAAGGGCAGCTTGTCGTTCTGCACGGTGTAGACCTTGCCGCGCAGGAGATCGGGGGTGAAGTAGAAGCTGCCGGCCACTGGCAGACAGGAGTACTCCAGGCCGTGGCCCATGCGCTGCGCCATCAGCAGGCTGTGGGCGCCGGCGCTCACCACCACGTGGCGGGCCCGGATCCTGCGCTCACCGGCGGGGCCGCGGGCCATCACCAGAAACCCATCGCCCGCGGGGGTGATGCGCTCCACCTTGGTGCGCAGCTGCAGATCGAGGCGCCGCTCGACGCCGGCCACGGCGGCACGGGCCTGGGCCACGAATGCCTCGGAGAGGGCCTCGTAATCCACGGCTGTGTAGGTGCGGCGGATGCCGATCGCCACCAGTTCTTCGGTCCGCAGCACGCCGTCGACGCAGGCCACCGCCGGCTCCCAGGCAGCGATGTCCTCCTTCTCCAGCAGCTCCATCGCGGGGAAGTGGGGCGAGAACTCCTCGAAGCGGCGGCGCAGGAAGGCGCATTCCCACGCCCCCACCCCGAGCACCATCTTCGGCGTGCGGTAGACACAGCTTTCCCGCCTGGACGGATCGAGCAGCTCGGCGAAACGGACGATCATCTCGGCCGTCCGCTTCACCCGCAGTGCCTTTTCCAGGCTGTAGTTGGTCTCGATGTCGCCGTAGTGAATGGTCTGGCTGTTGTTGCTCGCCTTCGAGTTCACCTGGGCGAGCCGGTCGTAGCGCTCCAGCAGTGCGATCCGGGGCAGGTCGGTGTAGCGGGCCAGCTCGAACAGCAGGGCGGTGCCGCACACCCCGCCGCCCACGATCAGCACGTCCACTTCCTGCAGGGCCGGATCCGGATCTCCCTCGGCCGTGCTGGCGGTGGCCCCACTGGCGGAGGCCGTGCTGGCTGGGGAGGTGCTGGCTGCGGAGGACACGCGGCAGGGTCGGAGCGGCTGCGTCAATTGTTCATGGTCGTGGGGCTCCTCGTCGCGGTTCCGCATCAGCGGCCCAGCAGAAGGACAGTGGACGCCTCCGCCAGGCTGCCGAGCAGGGCGCTGAGGCGCTTGATCGCGATCCCGTGGACCACGACGGTCTGACGCAGGGCCGCCATCAGGCACAACATCGGCGCCGCCCCGCCGCCGCAGATCAACAGAACTGCAGCCGGGGCCAGCGCGGCAGCTCTGCTGCTGGCCAGATCGCGCCTGGTTGCGCAGAAAGCGGTGAGCCGTGCCGGGGTCGGCCGTGTTTTAAGATCCTTTCGTGCGGGCGATTAGCACAGCGGTAGCGCACTTCCTTCACACGGAAGGGGTCACTGGTTCGAATCCAGTATCGCCCATTCGATGGTTCCGTCTGGAGCGCGATCTGCCCAGCAGGGGCGGCCCGGTCGGGCGGAAGGGTCACGATCGAGACAACCGATCGCTCCTCTATGCTTCTCAGGCTGCGTGGCTGTGGCGGTCGCCTTCAGCCATGCCTTCGGTTCGTTCTGGTGCTCTTTCAGCGCCCTCACCTCGCTGCTGCTCGCGGAGCTCGAACTGCAGGTGTGGGGTGGTGGCCCGGCCGCTCTGGCCCACGTGGCCTATGGCCTGGCCGGCGCTCACCGCTTCCCCCGGCATCACGGCGATGTCGAGAAGATGGGAGTAGAGGGTGCGCCAGCCGCGCCCGTGATCCAGCACCACGGTTCCCATCTGGGCGGCCAGTATTGCCGTTCCTGCCGGCACGATCAGATCCTGGCCGGTGTGCGTTCGCCCGGCCTGGCGTGACTCCGGGAAGAGCCAGCCGCAGGGATCGACCTCCTTGGCCTGCCGCTCCAGGGGATAGAGGAGAGTGAGGGGCTGACCGGGCCTCGGCGGGCCCACCACCGGCGCAGGGCCTGCAGCCGGGGAGACGCCGGCGATGGCGGCAGCGGTGGTTCCTGCAGGGGGCGTTCCTGCGCCTGGCGGGCGGAAGTAGGGCGGCACCGGCGTGTGCTGCCACCAACCTGAGGGCGGAGATCAGCACCACACCCAGCAACAGTCGGGTAACCCGCTCCGCTCCGACAACGCCACAGCGGTGCTGTAACGCCGCGGGCAGGCTCAGGCCAGAACGGGGCTGCGCACCAGGCTGGCGTGCAGCAGGTCCATCACCTGCAGGATTCGGTCGCTCTCGGGGGCGTCGATCTCCAGCTGCTGGGCCAGGTCCTCGAGGATCCGACGCTCCTGGGCCACCAGTTCGCCGTCGGAACGCATGATCTCCGCGGCCACGGCGAAGGCGGTTCGGCGCTGGTGGGGGTCGAGCTGCTTGGCCGCCCGGGCCATCATCAGCGGCGCCCCCTCGGCCCGCAGCTCGGCCAGCAGGCGATCGAACAGCTGGATCATCTCCGCATCGCCCATCTGCTGGAACGGGGCGCGGTAATCGAGGGAATGGCGCAGGGCCCTGGAGCCGGCGCGGCTGAGCACGCCGTCCCAGGAGACGGCGGCAAGGGCGACGGCGACGAAGGCGGTGGGGGAATCCATGGGACCGTTGGTGGGTACCTCCACTCCGTCATGGCGACGGCGCGGCAGCCGTGCCGTCTTGATCGCTACCGCTGCTGAGATTCGAGCGGCGGGGAGTCGACCTGCAGCCGCACTCCGGTGGCCTCCGCCAGGGGTTCGGCGCAGGCCTGCAGGCTCCACCGTTCCAGGCTCAGGTCCAGATCGGCGCTGGCGGGTTCGAGCGCGATCGTCAGATCGGTGGCGGTGCAGTGGATCCGCAGACCTTCCACCGCGGGCTTGGGGCGTCGGTCGAGGGAGGCGGCCAGCCGCAGCAGCAGCGCCATCGTGTTGACGGTGCGGCGCTGTTCGCGACCGGGCAGCAGCAGCCAGGCCTCGTGGCGTTTCTTCGGCAGGCTGCGGCGGTGGTAGCGAGCGATCGCCGCCACCATCAGCTGCTCCGATTCGGAGTAGCCCAGCAGGTCGCCGTGGCGAATCAGGTACCAGCTGTGCTTGTGATAGGCGCCGATGTTGATGTGCTGACCGCTGCTGTGCAGCATCGCGGCGGCCCAGAGCAGCTGGCGACCCTCGCCCTTGTCCTGGTGCAGCACGTGGCGGCACTGGTCGTAAAGGCGAAGGGCATGCTCTGCCACCCGCTCCGCCCTGGCCTGATCCACTCCGTAGCGCTGGGCCAGATGCAGGACCGTGCGCTGCCGGATGCTGCTCTGGAAGGAGAAGCGGTCCACGATCAGGTCGTGGCGCAGCATCCAGTCGACGATCAGCCCTTCGCGCAGCGCCCTCTCGCTGATCACCAGTTCCCCGGCCTGGAGCATGGCCATCGCCTGCTGCAGCACCAGTGCGCCCGGCACGATGATCTCGGCCCTTCGGTCGTTCATCGCCGGCAGGGCCTTCCGCTGCTCCAGAGACATGGCGGCCAGCCGGTTCACCAGTTGATCGATCCGCTCCCGGCTCACCCGGTAACCCTGCAGTCGCAGCGGCGGGCGTTCCTCTTCAGCCGCCGCCAGGGCCGCGAGCGTCATTGCCGTGCCGCTGGTGGCCACCATCACCGGCTTCTCCGCCGGCCGCAGGTGCCCCTTCACCTGCTCCACCGCCGGCTCCAGCGAGCCCTGGATGAAGGCCCTCAGGAAGGCCAGCCGCGCCGGCGGAAGCGGATCCTGGCGGACGAAATCCCGCTGCAGCCGCACCGCGCCAAGGCGGGTGCTGGTCAGCACCCGGGCGTCGCGCCCGTCGGCCAGCACCAGTTCGGTGGAGCCGCCGCCGATGTCGAGGATCAGATGCGGGCGGTTGCCGAAGGCCATGCCCGAGAGCACGCCCAGATAGATCAGCCGAGCCTCCTCCGGCCCGCTCACCAGATCCACCTCCAGCCCGAGCTGCTCCTGCACCGCCTGGATGAAGGTGCGGCCGTTGGGCGCTTCCCGCACGGCGCTGGTGGCGGCGGTGAGGATCTGCTCCACCCCGTGGCTTTCGGCCAGGGCTCGGCAGTGCCGCAGGGCCAGAAAGGCCCGCTCGATCGCCGCCGCGCTCAGGTCGCCCGTTTCCGGATCGCGCTCCCCCAGCCGGGTGGTCGACTTTTCCGCCAGCACCACCCGGAAACTGCGCAGCTCAGGGTCGACCGCGGCGATCAGAAGGTGAATCGAGTTGGTGCCGATGTCAATGGCTGCCACCTGCCGCAGTCCGCCAGCGGGCGTTGCAGCCGTGGCCCCCGGCTCCGTCGCCGGAGAGGGGGCCAGCACCGGTTCGAGCGTGCTGTCGGGTAGGGCCATCAGGCGTCCGGCCGGGTGCAGACGGCGTCACTTTGCCACCGGAGCCTTCACGATCCGCCGGGCCCTGTGCCGGCGGGCAGCAGACCGCCACGCCGTGAGTCCTAACCTGCCGCCATGAACATCCGCGCCTCCCTGCGGGGCTGGTTCGAGCTGCTGCGCTGGGACAAGCCCAGTGGGCGCCTCATCCTGCTGATCCCAGCCGGTTGGGCCCTCTGGCTCCTCCCCGGGGGAGCGCCGCCCACACCGCTGCTGGGGCTGATCGTGCTGGGCGGGCTGGCGGTGAGTGGAGCCGGCTGTGTCGCCAACGACCTCTGGGACCGTCGCATCGATCCGCTCGTGGAGCGCACCTGTGGCCGGCCGCTGGCCAGCGGCCGGGTGAGCGTGGCCAGTGCCACGGTGCTGCTGCTGCTGTGCCTGGCGGCGGCCCTGGCGGTGGTGCTGCTGCTGCCGGCGGCTGGGCGCGGCCCCTGCCTGCTGCTGGCGGTCGCCAGCCTGCCGCCGGTCCTGCTCTACCCCTCCGCCAAGCGCTGGTGCCCCTTCCCCCAGGCAGTTCTGGCGCTCTGCTGGGGCTTCGCCGTGCTGATCCCCTGGGCCGCCGCCAGCGGCTCCCTTCGGGGTGGCTGGCCCCTGGTGCTGGTCTGGCTGGCCACGCTGCTGTGGACCTTTGGCTTCGACACCGTCTACGCCATGGCCGATCGACCCGATGACGCCGCCCTCGGGCTGCGCAGCAGTGCCCTCAGCCTCGGGGCTGCGGCTCCCACCGCCGTGGCGCTCTGCTATGCCCTCTCGTCGCTGCTGCTGGCCCTGGCCGCCGCCCTGAGCGGTGTGGTGTGGCCGTTCTGGCCGCTCTGGGCCGTGGCGGCCTTCGGCATGCAGCGGGAGGCGGCGCTCCTGCACGGCGATCCCCCCCGGGCCCGTTTCGGACTCCATTTCGGACACCAGGTGTGGCTCGGCGGGCTGCTGCTGCTGGCCCTGGTGCTGGGGAGGGTGGTATGAGCGATTGCGATGCCGCCACCGCGCTGGGTGTCGGCTCTCCCCTGCCTGCCCCGCTGCAAACCGGGGATCGGGTGAGGTTGGTGGCGGCCAGCTCTGCCCTGGCCGACCCGGACCGGCTCGAGCGTGGCATGGCTGTGCTCCGGAGCTGGGGGCTGGAGGTGAGCCTGCCCTTCGCTCCGGAGCGGCGCTGGGGCTACCTCGCCGGTGACGACCGGCAGCGCCACGCCGACCTCCTGCCGGACGACGGTGCCGACCCCGAGGCTCTGCCCCACCGGCTGCTGGCCTGCGTACGCGGCGGCTGGGGGGCGGCCCGGCTGCTGGAGATCCCCCTCCCTCTCGTCGAGGGATGGCTGCTGGGCTTCTCCGATGTCACCTCCCTGCTCTGGGCCCAGCAGGCCCGCGGCCTGGGGGGGGCCGTTCACGGCCCTCTGGTCACCACCCTGGCGGACGAGCCGGCCTGGAGTCAGGAGCGGCTGCGGGCCCTGCTGTTCGGCCAGCCGCTGTCGGATCTGCAGGGGCAGCCCTGGCAGGGTGGCCATGCCGAGGGTCCCCTGCTGGTGGGCAATCTCACCGTGGCCACCCACCTGCTGGGCACCCCCCACCTGCCCCCGTTGCAGGGGGTGGTTCTGATCCTCGAGGACGTGGGCGAAGCCCCCTACCGGATCGAGCGCATGCTCACCCACTGGCGTCTCTGCGGCGCACTGCAGCAGCTGGCCGGCATCGGCTTCGGCAGTTTCGAGGGCTGCGACGATTCCGGCGATGCAGCGGACGAGATCGAGCCGGCCAAGCATCGGTTCTCGCTGGAGCAGGTGCTGCGCGAACGTACCGCCGACCTTGGCATCCCTGTGGTGGCTGCTCTGCCTGTGGGCCACGCTCCGGGCAACGCCGCCCTGCCCCTGGGGGTGACGGCACGGCTGGATGGCGAGGCCGGCCGGCTCAGCCTGCTGCTCTGACCCGCACCCCCGTCCCGGTGGCCCGCTGCGCCAGAACCGCCTCGGCGATGCCCAGATCGAACGGGGTGGTGATCTTGATGTTCGAAGGCGGCGCCTCGATCACCCGCACCGGCCAGCCGAGCCGCTCGAACAGGGCCGCGTCGTCGGTCACGCTCCAGCCCTCCGCCGCGGCCCGGGCATGGGCTGCGCGCAGCTGGGCCACTGGGAAGCCCTGGGGCGTCTGGGCGGCCCAGAGGGTGCTGCGATCCGGTGTGTCCTGGATCGTGCCCTGCCCGTCCACCCGCTTGATCGTGTCGGTCACGGGGGTGGCGGCGATCACCGCCTCGCCGCGGAGCGCGGCGGCGGCGCAGCGGGCGATCAGCATCGGGTCCACCAGACAGCGGGCGCCGTCGTGGATCAGCACGGCCCCGGCCTCCTCCGGCAGGGCCGCCAGGCCGCGGCTGACTGACTCCTGCCGGGTGGTGCCCCCCTCGATCCAGTGCACCGGCCGATCCGGTGCGGCAGCTGCCACCACGGCCGCCACATCGGCCTGATCCACCGGCTGGCCCACCAGGCCGATCCAGCGGATCTCCTGGCAGGCCAGGGCCGCCTCCAGGGTCCAGGCCAGCACCGTCCGCCCTGCCACGGGCAGCAACAGCTTGTTGCGCTCCGCCCCCATGCGGCGACCGCTGCCGGCAGCGGCGATCAGCAAATGCACAAGCGACTCCCGCAGAAGGGCAGAACCAGACCAGATTCATACAATCAGCCCGCCCGATGCCTGCGCGCCGCCGCCCCGATGCGTGTACTTGTTCTGATTCCGGGCAGCAGCGCAACCCAACTGCAGGCCATCCCGGCGGTGGCCGCCGTGGCGGAGCACCTGTCTGCCCAGGTCCAGGTGGCCTGCCCCGCTGCCGCAGCACCGATCTGGAAACTGTTACCGGCGGTCGAGAAGGTGCTGCCGTACAGCTTCGATCAGGGCACCAGCCTGGCGGACTGGGCCAACCTGCTCGGCGGCGTCCGGGAGCCCGATTTCCAGGTCTGTCTCAACCTGGCCAGCGGACGCTCGATCGACCTGCTGCTCTCTCTCAGCCACATCCCCACCCGCATCGCCCGCGGCGGCTTCTCCGCCACCGCAACGGTCACACCACCCGTCGCGGTCTGGCCCGCCCAGTCCCTTGAGGCCTGGCTGCGTCCGATCGGTGTTCCGCTCGATGCTTCTTCCTATCGGCTCCGCCTGCCCAAGCCCGTCCTCGAGGCCGCCGTCGCCAACCTGCCTGCCGGCACAGGCCCGCTCCTGCTCCTGGCTCCCGATCCCAGCCCCGCGGCCCAGGCGACGGACTGGCCTTCGGACCGCTGGCAGGAGCTGCCCGCCGCGATCCGCACCCGGCTCCCCGGGCTGCGGCTGCTCCGGTATCGTGCCGGCCTTGCGCCGCTTGAGCATGCCGCCGAGGTGGCGGCGGCCGACGTGGTGCTGAGCAGCGATCCGGTCACCACCGAGCTGGCCTTGCTCACCGGCACGCCGTTGGTGGCCCTGGGTCGTAGCGGCGACAGCCTGCCTGCCCGTCAGGGAGTACAAGGAATCGGCTCCGCTGGAACTCTGGAGCAGCTCAGCATCGCTGAGGTGCTCCACGCCCTGGGGCTGGGTTAGTCCACCCCCCTCCACCGGAGCGCCGGATGCCCCAAAGCCCCTGGCGCCGTCGCCCAAGGTCTCCCTCCACCCGGATCCGGCAGCCTTGGCGCACCCCGGTCCTGTCGCTGTTCCTCCTGGTCAACGCCTCGGCGGCGAGCTACCGCCTCACCGAAGGCTGGGACTGGGGCGATTGCTACTGGATGGTGCTGGTCACTCTCAGCACCATGGGCTGGAGCGATGGAACGACCCAGCCGCTCTCCGGTCCTGGTCGCCTCGTCACCACCCTCTCGATCGTGGGAGGACTGGTGGTGGTCCAGCTCACCATCCAGGGCCTGCTGGGCCTGACGGATTCCGGATACTTCCGGCGGATGCGCGAACTCCGCTTCCGCCGCTGGCTGAACCGTATGCAAAACCATGTGATTCTCTGCGGCTACGGCCGCATCGGCCGTGAGATCGCCGCGCAGATCACCGCCGAAGGAGTGCCCCTGCTGATCGTGGAGACGGATCCCGTGCGCAAGGAAGCCGCCGAAGACAGCGGACTGCCGGTGCTCCAGGCTGATGCCACCCTGGACGAAACCCTGGTGGAGGCTGGGATCCACCAGTGCCGCAGCCTGGTGGCGGCGCTGTCCAGCAATGCCGCCAACCTCTACGTGGTGCTCAGCGCCCGTGGGATCGCCCCGAACTGCCGCCTGATCGCCCGCTCCGACAGCGAGGAGGCCGAGCGCAAACTGTTGCTGGCCGGTGCCGACCAGGTGGTGAGCCCCTACGTGGCCGGCGGGCGCACCATGGCCGCCACGGCCCTGCGGCCGCTGGCGGTGCGGTTCATGGACCTGCTGGCCGGTTCCGACTGCGAGGTGGAGGAGTTCCAGCTGAGCCGAGACGAGCGACTGCTCGGCGATCTCAATGGCAGGACCCTGGCCGAGCTGGAGCTGCGGCGGCGCACGGGAGCACTGGTGCTGGCGATTCGTACACCCGAACCCACCGAGGCCAGGGTCAGCTACTACCGCG
The DNA here is from genome assembly GCA_964355015.1 of uncultured bacterium. Taxonomy (GTDB): domain Bacteria; phylum Cyanobacteriota; class Cyanobacteriia; order PCC-6307; family Cyanobiaceae; genus CAYHCE01. The sequence continues at coordinate 111,517 of CAYHCE010000001.1, forward strand.
GTACGGTCTACGGCAAGCAGGAGGCCCAGCTGATCGCCAACCCGGACGGTGGCGCCCGCCTGGGCCCTGGCCAGCTCCTGGTGGTGATGGGCAGCAAGGGGCAGCTCCAGAGCTTTGCCGCCCTGCTGGGTCCGGCCCTGGAGGGAGTGGAGACCATGCCCGACTGAGGACCTGGGGCGCATACGATCTCCAGCCTCCACCCATTCCTGCCCATGAGCGAACGTTCCGTCTCCCACCAGGCTGGCCAGATCGCCCTGGTGACCGGTGCCAGCCGTGGCATCGGTCGAGCGATCGCCCTTGAGCTCGCGGCCTCAGGCGCGACGGTGGTGGTGAATTACGCCAGTTCCAGCGCAGCCGCCGAGGCGGTGGTGGCCGAGATCGTCGCTGCCGGGGGAAGGGCCTGGAGCCATCAGGCCAACGTGGCGGTGGAGGAGGAGGTCGAGACGATGGTGAAGACGGTGCTCGAGCGCAGCGGACGCCTCGATGTGCTCGTGAACAACGCCGGCATCACCCGCGATGGGCTGCTGATGCGGATGAAGACCGCAGACTGGCAGAGCGTGATCGACCTCAATCTCACCGGGGTCTTCCTCTGCACCCGAGCCGTCAGCCGCACGATGCTCAAGGCCCGCAGCGGCCGCATCGTCAACATCACTTCGGTGGTGGGACTGATGGGGAATCCCGGCCAGGCCAACTACAGCGCCGCCAAGGCGGGCGTGATCGGCTTCACCCGCAGCACCGCTGCCGAGTTCGCCAGCCGCGGCATCACGGTGAACGCCGTGGCTCCCGGCTTCATCGACACCGACATGACCAGGGACCTCGACGCCGAGCCGATCCTCGCCTCCATCCCCCTGGGACGGCTGGGTCAGCCCGAAGAGGTGGCCGGCGTGGTGCGGTTCCTGGCCACCGATCCCGCTGCCGCCTACATCACCGGACAGGTGCTGCAGGTGGATGGCGGCATGGTGATGCGCTGATCCCCCCTTGCTCAGGCCGGGCGTTTCACGGCCACCAGCAGCAAGGAAGTGCCGATCGGCGAGGCGATCAGCCGGCAGAGTCGGGCATCGAGGCGGCCGATGGCCAGCAACAGGCCGTTCAGCCAGCTGGGCAGCTGCGCCAGGTCCGAACGGGCCTCGTCCGGTCGGCGGATCAGGCAGAGGCTGATCGGACGCCAGACCAGAAAGACCGGAAACATCCAGGCGTTCCAGCCATAGAGCTGCCGCACCGTGAAACCGTGCCGCTCACACAGATGCCGCAGCCCGCCGGGCGTGTAGCGGCGGTCGCTGGCCACCGCCACGTCATGTTGACCGCGAAGCAGCGAGAAGGCCGGCAGATTCATCAGCAGGATGCCCCCCGGCACGAGAACGCGACGGAACTCCTCCATGGCGCGGTCAGGATCGACGCCACGGCAGCACAGCACGTCGAGGGAGAGGACGGCATCCTGCGATCGGTCGGGGAAGGGAATGGCATCGACGCTGCCGAAGACGACCTCGCCGATGCCGCGATCGCGGCAGTGCTCGAGGGCCAGGCTGGAACGATCGAATCCCTGCACGCTCCAGTTCCGCTCCAGCCCCTTCAAGGTGCTCATGGTGCCGCCGGTACCGCAGCCCGCGTCGAGGATGCGGGCTGCGGACCTATCCGCCAGAGCAGGGGAAAGACTCGCCACGATCAGTTCCCGCAGCAGGATGTACCACCAGTAGCGATCTTCGGCCAGTCGCATGACGTGATACTCGTTGTCCAGCATGCGTTCGCCTTATCGCTCATGGGTCAAAACTACAGCTGACAACCCTCTGCTCTTGTCGCCTGCCCTGCCGGTTCTGTCGGCACACCCGCCTCAGGGTTGAGTTGGTGTCCGCGGCACTGGAGGCAATCGGAAGCAGGAGGGCGCCGCGTTCCGTCAGTCGCTGACCGCCGGCTGGCTCAGTTGCTCACGGAGCTGCCGGATCCGCTGCAGCAACCTCAGGCGCCGGCTGCGGGCCGTGATCGTGAGGAACAGGCGCAGCGGCACGTACACCAGCGCCATGGCCAGGCCCAGGCCGGCGACGAACAGGAACACCATCAGGCTGGCACCCGAGACGCTGTCGATGACCGGAGCGGCCAGGGCATCGGCCACCGAGGCACTGAGGCTGGCGCGCAGGTTGTCCTCCATGCCGCGACCCTATCCCGGGAATTCACTCCCCGCAGCGTCCCAGGCGCCGGCCGATTCGGCTTTCCCCACCGTGGGACCGCTGACCCGGCCGGACCCGTTGTGGGACGCTGAACGTCGTTTTGAGGCCACCACGCCGGTCGTGGTCCCCTACCCAAGCCGATGGCCAAACTGATCATCTTCTCGGATGCCTCCCGTGCCGCTCTCGAGCGGGGTGTCAATGCCCTTGCCGATGCGGTCAGGGTCACGATCGGCCCGAAGGGTCGCAATGTTCTGCTGGAGAAGTCCTACGGGGCCCCTGACATCGTCAATGACGGCGTCACCATCGCCAAGGAGATCAGCCTTGAGGATCCCTTCGAGAACGTGGGTGCCCGGCTGATCCAGCAGGTGGCTTCCAAGACCAAGGACCAGGCAGGTGACGGCACCACCACAGCCACCGTGCTCGCCCAGGCCCTGGTGCGGGAGGGCCTGCGCAACGTGGCCGCCGGAGCCAGTCCGGTTGGCCTGAGGCGCGGCATGGAGCGGGCTGCCGCCCTCGTGGTCGAGGGGATCGCCCAGCGCTCCCAGGCCATCGCCGGTGACGCCATCCGACAGGTGGCCACGGTGAGTTCGGGCGGCGACGAGGAAGTGGGCCGGATGGTGGCCGAGGCCATGGACAAGGTGAGCACCGATGGGGTGATCACCGTGGAGGAATCCCGCTCGCTCGCCACCGAGCTCGAAATCACTGAAGGCATGGCCTTCGACCGAGGTTTTTCCTCTCCCTACTTCGTCACCGATGGCGATCGGCAGGTCTGCGAATACGACAACGCCCTGCTGCTGGTGACCGATCGCAAGATCAGCACCATCACCGACCTGGTGCCGGTGCTGGAGGCGGTGTCCCGGGCCGGCTCGCCGCTGGTGATCCTGGCTGAGGAGGTGGAGGGTGAAGCCCTCGCCACCCTTGTGGTGAACAAGAACCGCGGTGTGCTGCAGGTGGCGGCCGTACGGGCGCCGGGCTTCGGCGATCGCCGCAAGGCGATGCTGCAGGACATCGCCATCCTGACGGGAGCCACCCTGATCAGCGAGGACAGGGCGATGACGCTCGACAAGGTCGCCCTCTCCGATCTGGGCCGGGTGCGGCGGATCACGATCAGCAAGGACACCACCACGATCGTGGGCACCGAGGACCACCGCGCCGCCGTGGCCGAAAGGGTCGCAGCCGTCAAGCGGGAGCTCGAGGCCACCGACTCCGAGTACGACCGCGAGAAACTGAGCGAGCGGATCGCCAAGCTCGCAGGCGGCGTGGCGGTGATCAAGGTGGGGGCCCCCACCGAAACCGAGCTGCGCAACCGCAAGCTCCGCATCGAGGACGCCCTCAACGCCACCCGTGCCGCCGTGGAGGAGGGCATCGTGGCTGGTGGTGGAGCCACTCTGCTGGAACTCGCCGGGCAGCTGGATGCCTTGATCGCAGATCTGGACGGTGACCAGCGCACCGGTGCCGAGATCGTGCAGCGCGCCCTTTCGGCACCCGCCCGTCAGATCGCCGAGAATGCAGGTGCCAACGGCGCTGTGGTGGTAGCCGAGGCACTCCGTCGCGGCAAGGGCTTCAACGCCGTCACCGGTGAGTATGACGATATGGTGGCCGCCGGCATTCTTGATGCCGCGAAGGTTGTGCGCCTGGCCCTCCAGGATGCGGTGTCGATCGCGTCGCTGCTGGTCACCACCGAGGCCGTGATCACCGACAAGCCCGAACCCCCGGCTCCCCCGACGGGCGGAGCCGGCATGGGTGGCATGGGCGGCATGGGCGGCATGGGCATGCCCGGGATGATGTGATCCCTTCTCGCTGCTCCCTAAGCCGGGGCTGATGTGTTCAGACCAGGCGGCCCATCGCCAGCTCAGCCGATAGCTCGCACATAGGCCGCCACCTGAAGGTCAAGGCCTGTGAGGGCGGTGCCGACCACCACCGCGTCGGCCCCCTGCACCAGGGCACGGCGGGCCTGATCGCACGATCCGATCCCCCCTTCGCAGATCAGAGGCACGTCCGGCGGCAGTCCCTGCCGCAGGGGCTGCAGCAGGTCCCAGGCCGGCGGTCGGTGCAGGGCGGTCGCCTCCGTATAGCCGTGCAGGGTGGTTCCTACCCAGTGGCAGCCCAGAGCGGCGGCCCGCAGCCCGTTCTCCAACGTGTCGATGTCGGCCATGAGCGGGGCGCCGAGGTCCCGACGGGTCCTGGTGATCAGCTCCTCCAGTTCCTGCCCGTCAGGGCGGCGGCGTTGCGTCGCATCGAGTGCCACGATGTCGGCGCCAGCGGCCCAAACCATCCTGATCTCCTCCCAGCCGGGGGTGATGTAGACCGGGCTGTCGGCGAAGCTGCGCTTCCACAGCCCGACGATCAGGGCATCGGGGCAGCGGCGCCTGACTGCACCGATGTGCTCCGGACTTTCGAGCCGGACCCCGATGGCGCCGTTGGCCAGGCTGGCTTCGGCCATCGCAGCGATCACCGCTGGCTCCCGCAGCGGCGAACCCTCAGGAGCCTGCACCGACACGATCAGCCCCCCGCTCAGGGCCGCGCGGCCGAGCCGCTGCGCCACAGACGGCTCCATTCAGGAGACGCGCCGCTGATCCTGCTCCGGGCCATCGGGCAACCAGGAACGAAGCGAAGCCAGGCTCGGATGGTTGGGAGCGGGGGCTGGGCGGGGGGCGGCGGCATCGGCGGCGTCGGCATGGGCGGCGGCGTCGGCGGCGGCACGGCGGCGGCGGGCACTGGGCCGGTCGGGCTGCGGCGGCTGTTGCAGGGCAAAGGGCGGGGCCACCGCTGCGGCTGGACTCGGCCAGGGGGGGCTGCCGAGTAGATCGGGCGCCAGAGGGGCCTCATTCTGGACCGGCTGGGGCGACGGTGGTACGGAGCGGTTCGGTTGAGGCCCATCGGGACGGTCTTCGTCGTCCGGTTGGAAGGTGCTGGCCACCTCCTCGATGCAGTCGCGAACCAGGTTCCTGAAGCGGGAGATGGGCCCGCGGCGGGGAGCGGGATCCGCCGCCGCGTGCGTCGGTTCCTCGAGAGGCCCGGCGCTGGGCGACGTCAAGATCGCTGCGGCGATCATTGGCTGTGCCTCGGCAGCGAAGACCTGTCTGTCTGGGTTCTCGACCGCGGCAGCCTCCTGGGCCGGGAGCGGCGCCTCGGCCAGTAAGGGGGTCGCTGCCGCCTCGATCAGGGCCGCAAGGCCCTCAGCCTGGGTGTCCGTCCTTTCGGTCGCCGTACTTGCCACCGGCTGGACGATGGGTGGTTCCTGGGCGGCCGGGGGCGGCGGCACGAAGGCGGATTGCATGGCGAAGATCGCCTGTACATCGAAACTGGGCAGGGGCTCGAAGTCGGGCAGGGGGGTGAACATCCCTGCCAGTTCGGCTGGATCCAACTCGAGCGGCGCCATCCCCATCCCCGCCGTTTCCGTCGTGATGGCCTCCGCGCTCACCGGCTCCGGCGACGCCGCGACCGGTGGGGCGGCCAGTTGTTCGCGCCACCAGATCGCCAGTCCCGTCTCGGCGCCGACCTCCTGGATCAGAGCCTCCAGCGCCTCGACCCCATGGCGATGGGCCCAGCGCCGCGACAGTTGCGCCAGCAGCGCCCCATCGCGCTGTTCCACTGCCCGGAGCAGAGACTCCCTGCCGCTGCCCGGGTCGGGCCGGGACCCAGTGGAGGTGTGGGATGAGGGGGCTGTGGGGGTCACGGAAGCACTCAGCTGAGTTTGCGATCCAGCAGGGGCCGGACCAGGAGGAACAGACCGAGGGCCAGGCAAGCCAGCACCCCGAGGCAGGTGAGACCGGTGACCTCCCCATAGGGAGCCTCCAGCACCACGGCACCCAGGGAGAAGCTGCCCGCGTAGGCGGCACGGATCGGTTCAATCGCGAAGGTAAGAGGATTCAGGGCTGCAAGCCAGCCCAGCCAGGTCGGCATGAAGGAAATCGGTGCCAGTGCGGTGCTGGCGAACAGCAGCGGCAGGTTGGCCACGAAGATCACTGCGATCAGCTCGATGTGGCCCGGCAGGGCGAAGGCCAGGCCGAGGCTCAGGGCCGTCACGGCAAAAACCAGCAACAGCAGGGTGACCAGCACCAGGAGCAGGCCGGCTCCTCCCGGCCAGCCGTAGCCCAGGAGGGCCGCGGTGCCCATGATCGCCAGGGACTGCACCAGGCTGAGGCTGGTGATGTACAGCACAGAGGCCAGCACGATCGAGCTGCGCGAGCGCAGAGGAGCCACCAGCAACCTGTTGAGGAAGCCGAACTCCCGGTCGAACATCACCGGCAGCCCGGCGTTGAGCGCGGCGCTGAAGGCGGTGAACACGATCACGCCCGCACCGAGGAAGCGGCCGTAGCTGATGCCATCCGGCAGCAGGCCCTCCGGTGCCTTGGCGAACAGGGCGCCGAACAGCACCAGCCAGATCAGTGGCTGCAGCACACCGGCCACCAAGGTGGAAGGGCGACGGGCCAGCTGCAGGAACAGGCGCCGGGTCAGGGCCAGGGTCTCCTGGCTGAGGTCAGCCAGGGCGGACCGCTCAGCCATGGGTCGGCTCGGCTGGGGGGAGAGGACCGTGAGGGCGGGTGCGTTGGTCATGGCCGGAACGGCAGAACGGTGGGGGCAGGGAGGGGTTGGGTTGACTGGTGCTGGTGTTCAGCGCATGGCCTGCTTGCGTTCCGCCTTCGGGTCACGGCTGCCCGCCACCGCCAGTTCGGCGTCCATCAGGGTGCGGCCGGTGGCCTGCAGGTAGACGTCGTCGAGGCTGGGGCGGCTCTGGGAGAGCGAGAAGACGGGCAGCTGAGCCTCGTCCAGCTGGCGGCGCAGCTGTTCGATCGCCCCCTCGTGCTCCACCACCAGGTTGAGCGAGTGGCCCTGGGCCCGGTTCACCACGACCTGGCGCACCCCCGGACAGGCCTGAAGCACCTGCCGCACCCGCCCGGCTTCCTGCTCGTCGCTGAACTCCCGAACCCGCAGCGTCACCCGATCGCCGCCCAGGGCGTTCTTGAGCTCCGTGGGGCTGCCCTCGGCGATCACTCGGCCCCCCTCGAGAATCGCCAGCCTGTCGGCCAGGGCATCGATCTCCTCCAGGTAGTGGCTGCTAAGGAGCACAGTGGTGCCGCCCGCCCGCAACTGGCGCAGCACCTGCCAGATCGCTGCCCGGCTCTCGATGTCGAGACCCACCGTGGGTTCGTCCAGCACGAGCAGTTCAGGGTCATGCAGCAGGCCGCAGGCCAGATCGAGTCGGCGCCGCATACCGCCGGAGTAGGTGCCACAGCGGCGGTCGATCCAGTCGTCCATGCCGAGCAGGCCGCTCAGTTCGCCGATCCGGCGCAGGAGCCTGGGAGTCGGCAGGTGGTAGAGCGCCCCTTGGAGCTTCAGAAGTTCGCGGCCGGTGAGGATCTTGTCGATCGCCACTTCCTGGGCCACGTAGCCCAGATGTTCGCGCACGGCCCGGGGGTCGGACAGGGCATCGATACCGGCCACCCGCACGCTGCCGCTGTCCGGGGCCAGCAAGGTGCAGACGATGCGCAGGGCCGTGGTCTTGCCGGCGCCGTTCGGACCCAGCAGGCCGTAGAGGGAGCCCCGGGGCACACGCAGGCTCAGGCCTTTGAGGGCCTCCACCGCTCCGTAGCATCTGTAGAGCTGGTTCAGCTCGATCACCGCTTCTGGCACCGCTGGTGACGCTCCCGCCCGGCTGATAGTTGGGACCAATCTAGAAAGGGACCGCGCCTGGCAGGACACTCGCCAGCAGCTGACGGGACTGGAGGCTGAACAAGGCGGCAGCGGGGAGCCTGGCCAGCAGCAGCAGCAGGCAGATTCCGAACAGATAGAGGATCGACCAGCGGAACAGGCCCCGGGCCGGAGAGGGCTCGTTCGGATGGGCGCCGAGCGAACCGGCCATCTGCAGCAGACGGGCGTTGAAGGGCACCACCAGCAAGCCGTAGAGCAGGCCGCCGCTGGGCAGGACCAGAACTCCGAACAGGCTGACGAGCACCGTGGCACGGGCGTAGTGCCCGATCGCCCGGGCCGTTGCCACCGGACCTTTCACCACCGGCAGCATCGGGATGCCAACGGAGCGGTAGTCCTCCTCCAGCAGCAAGGCCAGGGCCCAGAAGTGGGCCGGTGTCCACAGCATCACCAGAGCGAACAGCCACCAGCCACCGAGGCCCACATGGCCGGTGGCAGCGGCGGCTCCCACCAGCGGGGGGATGGCACCGGCCACTCCGCCGATCACGATGTTCTGGGGGGTGCGGGGCTTGAGCAGGGCCGTGTAGAGCAGCACGTAGCTGCACAGGCCCAGAAGGGAGAGACCGGCGGCCAGGCAGTTGACGCCGCTGACCAGCACGGCGGCCGCCGCGCAGGTCAGCGACACGGCCACCGCGAAGGCTGTGCCGGCGGAGAGCCGGCCGGAGGGCAGAGCCCGGCCGCTGGTGCGCAGCATGCGACCGTCCAGATCCTGCTCCCAGAGGCAATTGAGTACGCCGGCCGCGGCCGCCGCCAGGGCGCCGCCACCCAGGGTGCAGGCCAGCCGAGGCGTGGCGATGGGCCAGTCCTCCGAGAGGGCCATCCCACCGAGGGTGGTGGCCAGGAGCAGAGGAATCAGCCGAGGCTTGGCGATTTCAAGCCAGGCCGGCAGTCGAACCTTGGCGCGGGAGGGGACCACCTGCTCCCGCAGGGTCGGGCTGCTGCTGAGGCTGGTGGCGCTAACCATGGCAGGTCTCGAGGCTGGAGGGCTGGGAACGGGGGCCCGGGGCTGTGGCGAAGGCGGAAGCGGCGGGGCGGGTGCGCATGGCGAGGGCGGCGAGCACCGCCAGCAGCAGGGCCGCTGTGATCTGATGGGCGACGGTGACCAGCGGTGCCGCCAGGGAGAGGCGCAGGGTCAGCAGACCGAGCACCACCTGCAGCACCACCAGCAGGCCGGCGGCCAGGGCGTAGGGCCAGTGGCGCTGGCGGCGCTCAGGCACCAGCAGCAGCCCGGCAGACACAAGCAATACGCAGAGGGCCACCGGCGACGCCAGCTGGCGATGCAGGGCAAGCCAACGGCAGGCATCTCCGCTGGCGAGGCAGCGACCGGAGGCCCAACGGGATGCCATCAGGGCACCGGAAACGGCCTGGCCGAACACCAGGAGCGCGGCCCCCGCGGCCACCAGCCACCAGGCATGACGCTGAAGACGAACCAGGAGCGCTGCGGTGGAACCCCTTTCCGGGGCGGAGGGCAGGGGGCTGGAGACGGTGGAGGGTAGGGTTCCGGCCAGGCCCTGGTGCAGGCAGCTGACCAGGGCCACCAGGGCCAGGGCCGTGGAGAGGTGAGCCGTCACCAGGTCGAAGCGGAGCAGCCGGGTGACGGTGAGTGCCCCCAGCCCTCCTTGCAGAACCACAAGCAGCAGAGCTGCGCCGCTCGCCCAGGGCAGCCAGGAGGGCAGGCGATCCCGCCGGATCAGGCTCCATACCTGCAGGAACAGCAGGGCGAGACCCACCAGAAAGGCATCGAGGCGGTGGAACCACTCCAGGAATACCTGAAGGTTCATCTGGCGGCCGGGCAGCAGGCTGCCGTAGCAGAGGGGCCAGTCGGGGCAGGCCAGGCCAGCCTCCATGACCCGGGTGGCGCCGCCGATTCCCACCAGGGCGATCAGGGCCACGACCAGGTGGGAAGTGAGCAGGGATAGGCCACAGCTTGGCTTCATGGGCGACAACCTAGCGATCACGAATGGCCCTGAAGCCCGGGTGGGGAACTGCTCACCCGGTAGAGGTTGACGTGTGTGGAAGCGCTCACACTCGCGTGTCGTTGTTCGGCTCTTCTGTAAGTGCACAAGCGAACCACCCTGAGCACCCATATGGTGGAGCCAGCTTCTGCGCGGCCGTGCCGATCCCTTCCGCCATCCTCACCCTTGTGGTGGGCATGGCCCTTGTTCTGACTGGCCTCTGGGTGGGTCAGAATGTCAATCTCCTGCCGGTGGCTGCCAGTTCCAACGCACCCCTATACGACGAACTCTTCAAGGTTCTGTTCAGCATCGGAACCATCCTTTTCGTCGGCATTTTCGGATTGCTGATGTTCAGCCTGATCCGTTTTCGACGCCGTGACGGTGAAAAGGGTGATGGCACTGCGGTGGAGGGAAACCTTCAGCTTGAGATCTTCTGGACTGCCATTCCTGCCATCGTCGTGTTGTTCGTGGGTCTCTACAGCTACGACATCTATGACCGGATGGGCGGCATGATTCCACTCAGTGATCCCCACGCCATGCATGGTGCAATGGCTCAGGATCTCGCCTCCACGGCCCTGAATACCTCCTCCACAGCCATGGACGGGATGAACACGGCCATGGCGATGGAGGGCATGAACCCTGGAGCGATCCAGGCATCGGTGGCGTCGGAGCCCGGACCGGGCGAGCGTGTCTGGGGCGGCATCGGCTCCCCCCTCAACAGTTCGGCCGATGTTCTGCCCGTGGAGGTCACCGCCCTGCAGTTCGCCTTCCTGTTCCATTACCCCCAAGGCGACATCACCAGTGGAGAGCTGCATGTCCAGGCGGGGCAACGCGTGGAACTGCGCATGGAAGCTCGCGATGTGATCCATGCTTTCTGGGTGCCTCAGTTCCGGCTCAAGCAGGACGTGATTCCTGGCCAGCCCACGCTGCTCACCTTCACCCCCACACGGGCCGGCCAGTATCCGATCATCTGCGCGGAGCTCTGCGGCCCGTATCACGGCGGCATGCGCTCCACGGTGGTGGTCCACGAGCCGGACGACTTCGCCAGCTGGCTCGACAAGAACAGCACGGCCATGGTGGCCACCGCCGTCACCCCCACCCCCACAGGCTGAGCCGAGCCCCCTTGCGGTTGCCTTCCCTGCCTTCCCTGCCCGCTCGCTTCCGACCCTGGCAATGACCCTGGCCCTCCCCCCTCAGAACACTTCCCCGCCACCCAGCCTCCAGCCGCAGGGCTGGCTTCGCTACCTGAGCTTCAGCCTGGATCACAAGGTGATCGGCTTGCAGTACATGGTGGCTGGTTTCCTGTTCTATCTTGTGGGGGGAGCCTTGGCGGGGATGATCCGCATCGAGCTGGTCAGCCCGCTCGCCGATTTCCTCAGCCGCGATACTTATAACGAGGTGCTCACCCTGCACGGCACGGTGATGATCTTCCTCTGGATCGTACCAGTCGTGAACGGGGCTTTCGGGAACTACCTGATCCCCTTCTACGTCGGGGCCCGCGACATGGCCTTCCCCCGGCTGAACGCCGTTGCCTTCTGGCTGATTCCACCGGCCGGCTTCCTGCTGATCGCCAGTTACTTCATTGCCGGGGCTTCCCAGTCGGGCTGGACGGCCTATCCGCCCCTGAGTCTGACCACCCCCGCCGCCGGCCAGGTGGTGTGGATACTCAGCGTGCTTCTCCTCGGCGGCAGTTCGATCTTCGGCGGCATCAACTTCATCGCAACGATCCTGAAGATGCGGCGCCCCGGTCTCAAGATGATGCAACTGCCGATGTATTGCTGGGCCATGCTCGGCACCAGTGTTCTGGTGGTTCTTTCCACTCCGGTTCTGGCTGGCACCCTGGTGCTGCTCAGCTTCGACATCATCGCTCACACCGGCTTCTTCAACCCAGCCCTCGGGGGCAATGCAGTGGTGTACCAGCACCTGTTCTGGTTTTATTCTCACCCTGCCGTGTACATCATGGTGCTGCCCGCCTTCGGTCTGGTGAGCGAGATCCTGCCGGTGCATGCCCGCAAGCCCCTGTTCGGCTACACCACGATGGTGTATTCGATCCTCGGTATCGTCTTCCTGGGGTTGATCGTGTGGGCCCACCATATGTTCACCAGCGCCACACCGCCCTGGATGCGGCTTTTCTTCACGATCGCCACCGCCTTCATCGCTGTTCCCACAGGCATCAAGTTCTTCAACTGGCTGGCCACCCTCTGGGGCGGTAAGATCGCACTCAACAGCGCCATGCTGTTCTCCTGCGCTTTCATCGTTCACTTCGTCTTCGGTGGTATCACGGGAGTGGCATTGGCTCAGGTTCCGTTTGATGTTCACGTCCATGATACCTACTTTGTGGTAGGCCATTTCCACTACGTGGTGTACGGCGGCACGGTGTTCGTGATCTTCGGCTCTCTTTACCACTGGTTCCCCAAGTTCACCGGTCGCATGCTGAATGAGCCGCTCGGCCGTCTCCACTTTCTGCTCACCTTCATCGGCTTCAACCTCTGCTTCGCGCCTCAGCACTGGCTCGGTCTCAACGGCATGCCGCGTCGTGTTGCCGAGTACGACCCCCAGTTCACTCTTGTCAATCAGTTGAGCAGCGTGGGCGCGCTGCTGATGGCGATCAGCACCCTGCCCTTCCTGATCAACGTCGTCTGGAGTGCCCTGGCGGGTAAGGAGGCCGGCGACAACCCCTGGAACGCCCTGACACCGGAATGGCTCACCAGTTCACCCCCCCCGGTGGAGAACTGGCATGGCGCTCCACCCCTGGTGACACACCCTTACGGCTACGGCGTGCCACCCGGCCAGATCGATCTGGGGGCGGCCACGGGCCGGGAGCTCTGGTCGGGAGGCCGATGAGTGCAGCCCTCCGCCCCTCGTCAGTCGTTTATCCCCTCCACCGGGAGCAGTCATGACAGCCCTCACCCCCCGCTCTGATCGTACCCAGCCTCCCCGCCGCCCGGTCTCCGAGCCAGCGGCCTCGGCCCATGCGCTCGAGGCCCAGGGCCCCGACGAGGGCCATGGCGATCACCGCCTGTTCGGGCTGGCCACCTTCCTGGTGGCCGACGGCATGACCTTCGCCGGTTTCTTCGCCGCCTATCTCACCTTCCGGGCGGTCAATCCCCTGCCTGCCGATGCCGTCTACGAGCTGGAGCTGGTCCTTCCCACGCTCAACACCGTGCTGCTGGTGCTGAGCAGCTTCACCTTCCATCGGGCCGCCAGCGAACTCCGCCATGACCGGCTCGCTCCCTGTCGTCTCTGGCTGCTGATCACGGCAGGTCTCGGCCTCGCTTTCCTGGGAGGGCAGATGGTGGAGTACTTCTCCCTGCCCTTCGGCCTCACCGACAACCTCTACGCCAGCACCTTCTACGCCCTTACCGGTTTCCATGGACTGCACGTCAGCCTGGGTGCCCTGATGATCCTGATCGTCTGGTGGCAGGCCCGCACGCCCGGTCGCTTCACCGCAGATGAACATTTCGGTCTGGAAGCTGCTGAGCTTTACTGGCACTTCGTGGATGGAATCTGGCTCGTTCTCTACGGGATCCTTTACCTGCTCTGAATTCAGTCGCCAGGTTCTGCTCCTGATGGCCCTTGCCGATACTGCTCCTTCATCGGCACAATCAAGGTAAGCCAGCTCATCGATTGGTCAGTCACAGCATCGACCTCCAGACCACAACCATGCCCAAAGTCATGCCATCGATAGGCAGAACCATGCTTGAGGGCAAGGACCTGCTGGACAGGGCCCGATCCCTCAGCAACTGTTCCGAAGACGAGATCGCCCGTGCCTGCGGCTATGTCAGTCCGGGTGGCCGTCTGCTCAAGAAGAGTTTTTACCGGGCTCTGGTGGAGGCCAAGGGCTACCGCCTTGCCGGGGCGGCTGCGGCAGCCGGGGCGAGCAAGGGACGGCAGGCCGAGTTCCGCACCCGCGTGCATGGCAATGGCAACCTGCTGATCGGCCATGCCTATACCCGCCGCATGGGCCTCGAACCTGGCCAGGAGTTCCACATCCAGATCCATCACGAAACAGGCTCGATCTGGCTCCTGCCCGTCGAGGAAGACGTCTGAGCCGGGGCTTCGAGCCCGGCTTGAGCGGATGGTGATTCCCTGCTCAGGCGGGCCGTGTTCCTGCCATCTGCAGGGCAGGCAATGGCGCCTCAGCCTCAAACCAGGTCGCCGTCGTCCGGCCGATCCCGATGGAAGTGGGCGCTGAATGCCAGCAGGTCGATGCCGCTGAACAGGAAGCTGACGCCCACCAGGATGCCCAGCACCGAGAGCTGACCTCCGAGCTGGAGGCTGAGAATCAGCAGGCCCAGTACCAGGGTCACCACCCCGTTGGCCAGGCCCCAGCCCCAGCCGGGAGCGTGCCGGTGAGCCAGGGCCACCAGCACCGCCACCAGACCCTCGACGATGAACACCACCCCGATCGCCAGGGAGAGGGCGGCCACCTGCCCCGCCGCGTTGATCAGACCATTGCGGAACTGTCCGATCATCCAGGCGCCGGTGACCAGGAACAGGGTGGATACCACCAGGCGCCAGAAGGTGTGCCCACGGGTGAGCTGCCGGGACCGGATCAGGTTGTCCACCCAGCCGACGATCCCACCCACCAGAAAGGCCACGGCCACGATTGCCGTGACCCAGAACGATGCCACCACCGGAAAGACCAGGGCCAGAGTGCCCAGCACCAGCATCAACACCCCTTCCGCGAGTGTGAAGGTGCGCAGGGCGGCGATCTGCTGGCGTTGCAGGGGGAAATCGCGGCGGGACCGCAGCTGTGAGTCCGGCGTCATGGTGGGATTGAGCCCTGTCTCCACCCAGAAACCTAGGCAGATCCAGACGAATGGTCAGCCCCAGCCGTGCTCCGCCAGCCAGGCCCCGTCGAGTGGGGCTGTCGCCGGAGCCGGCCGGGTGCCTGCCGCGATCAGCCGCTCGGTGTATTTCGCCAGCAGATCGGCCTCCAGGTTCACCCGGTCGCCCACCCGCCGCTGCCGCAGGGTGGTGGTCTGCCAGGTGTGCGGAATCACGGCGATCCAGAACCTCTCCCCATGCGGACTGCAGCCCGCCACCGTCAGGCTGATGCCGTCGACGGCCACGCTCGCCTTCTCGCAGACGTAGCGGCCGTAGGCAGGCTCGTGCCAGCCCAGCTCCAGGCGCCAGGAGCCCGCCTGCCGCCCGATGCCGCACACCTCCCCCAACCCGTCGACATGGCCGCTGACCAGATGGCCGCCGAGCCGGTCCGCCAGCCGCAGGGCGGGCTCCAGATTCACCACCGCTCCGGCTGTCGCCTTCGCCGCCAGGGTGGTGCGGCTGAGGGTCTCCTCGCTGACGTCGGCCCGGAAACCGTCGGCCATCAGCTCCGAGACGGTCAGGCAGACCCCGTCCACCGCCACGCTGTCCCCCAGGGCCAGACCATCGAGCCCGACCACCCCCTGCACCACCACACCGCTCGAGTGACGGCGCAGCTCCCCGATCGACCGAACCAGACCCGTGAACATTCCGCTCGCGGCACTGCTGGCCATAATCGGGCATAAGGCAGGCGCGGCAGGACCATGGTGGAGATGCGCGTGGCCGGGATCGCCCTTGATGCGGCCAGTCGCAGCCCGATCGTGCTGCTCAGGGATCCCTCAGGCCGGCGACAGGTGCCGATCTGGATCGACCAGGCCCAGGCCCAGAACATCCTTTCCGGCATGAGCGGCCAGACACCTCCCCGGCCCCTCAGCCATGATCTGATGGCCAGCCTGATGGCCGTGGGCGGCGTCACCCTGGAACGGGTGATCATCCACACGATCGAGGACGCGACCTTCCGCGCTGTGCTCAAGCTCACCGACGCCGATGGTGAGGCCAGTGAGCTCGATTGCCGCCCCAGCGACGCGATCGCACTGGCCCTTCGCACCGGCAGCGGCATCTGGATGCTGGAGGAGGTTGTGGCCGACGCGTCCATTCCCGTCGATGCCGAGGCCGATGCCGAGGAGAAGGAGGACTTCCGCCGCTTCCTCGATCAGGTCAGCCCGGCGGAACTGATCCGCAACCTGGGCCGGGCCCAGCGCCAGGTGAATGGGGAGTCGGAGCCGGAGAGGGGCCCCGAGGCGGAGGGCCCCGGTGAGGAGGGCCCCGGTGAGGAGGGCCCCGGCGAGGAGGGCCCGGCCAGGGGTGGTCCCGATGCCGCACCCGGCTGAGCCCGCGCGGCGTCCCTTCGGTGCCGGACCAGCCGTCTCGCTGTTCACGCTCGGCACGATGCGGGCGCTCGACAGTCCAGCCGGGATGGAGGCTGTGCTGCTCGCGGCGCTGGCGGCGGGGATCAACCACCTCGAAACTGCGCCTGCCTACGGGCCGGCGGAGCTCTACCTGGGCCAGGCGCTGAGGCGGCTGGCGGATCTGGATCCCCCCACCCGTGCCGCCCTGGTGCTCACCAGCAAGCTGCTGCCCGGCGTCTCCCTGGCGGAGGGGCAGGTCCAGGTGCGGGGCTGCCTGGAGCGGCTAGGCACCGCCCGTCTCGATAACCTGGCCGTGCACGGCCTCAACCGCCCCGAGCACCTCGAATGGGCCCTGCGCGGCGAGGGTGCTGCCCTGCTGTCCTGGGGCCTGGGCGAGGGGCTGGTGGGACAGGTGGGCTTCAGCAGCCACGGCAGCGCCGAGCTGATCGAGACGGCCCTGGCCAGCGGTCGATTCGGGTTCTGCAGCCTGCATCTGCATCTGTTCGACCAGGAGCGCCTGCCGCTGGCGCGGCAGGCGCTGGCCGCCGGCCTCGGAGTGCTTGCCATCTCTCCCGCCGACAAGGGCGGCCGCCTCTACGACCCGCCCCCGGATCTGGTGGCCGACTGCGCGCCCTTCGCCCCGCTGGAACTGGCCTACCGCTTCCTTCTGGCCGAGGGCGTGAGCAGCCTCAGCCTTGGGGCGGCACGGCCGGACGACCTGGCCTGGGCCATCCGCCTGGCGGCCGCCGAAGGCCCCCTGGCCCCTGCCGAATCCGAGGCGATCGATCGGCTCACCGCCGCCGGGCGAAGCCGGCTGGGAGCCGATCGCTGCGGCCAGTGCCGTGCCTGCCTGCCCTGCCCCAGCGCTGTGCCGATCCCGGAGCTGCTGCGGCTGCGCAATCTGGCCCTGGGCCATGGCATGGAGGCCTTCGCCCGCGAGCGTTACAACCTGATCGGCCGGGCCGGCCACTGGTGGGAGGAGCTGGATGCCAGCGCCTGCCGGGGCTGCGGCGACTGCCTGCCCCGCTGTCCCCACGCACTGCCCATTCCCGATCTGCTGGCCGACACCCATCGCCGCCTGGCGGCGGCGCCACGGCGACGACTCTGGGGCTAGGAAGCGCTCTGGGGCCCGGTCGTGGTCCGATCCCAGAGCCGCTGAAGGCGGGTCCGTTCCGCTGCCCCCAGGGGCGCCAGAGAGCTGCAGAGCTCCAGCACCTGCGGCGGTGGATAGAGCAGGGTCGCCATCGGCTGCGGCCAGGAGGCCAGCACGGTGGCGAGGCGCTGGCGCGGCAAGGGTGGCACCCAGCCCGCCGCCAGCAGCCGGTCGATCAGCGGTGGTTCGCTGGCCTGCCGAAGCCAGTCGAGCGGTGGGGACTGGCGGGTCCCCGCTGGCCGCAGCAGCAGGTTCCACCACAGGGGCGAGCCACCTGCCGGCAGCACAGCCGTGAGGCGGGAATCGCTGCGCAGCAACGGCAGCACCCGTTGACTGGGCAGCACGGCGGCTTCGGCCCGGCCGGTGAGCAGCAGGTTGAGGCCATCGCGTTCGTCGAAGGCCAACGTCTGACGCCGCAGCCGGGCCAGCCGGGGCTCCAGGCGGGGATCCTCCAGGGCCAGCGGGTCATCGCCGTCCAGCCCCAGCTGACGCAGGACCAGATCGATCACCACCCGCGGCGAGGAGGGCAGCACCAGCTTTGTCTGCAGGCTCGGGTCCAGCAGGAGATTCCAGCCCTCGTCGGTCCGTTTCGCCAGATCGTGATGGTTCCGCAGCAGCAGCAGCCAGGTGCCGAAGGCCCAGGGATAGGCCAGCGGCGGGTCGGTGTCGGAACCGAACAGGTGGCTGACCGACCGTGCGAAGGGGGCAAGCCCGGCGAAGAGGGCCTCGGCCGCAGGGTCGCCGGCGCCGGCGAAGGGTTGCAGCTGTTCCGGCCCGAGCTCGCCCAGCCATCCATCCGGCAGCTGCAACAGGCTCCCATCGCGGGCGCCGAGCACTGCGGCCGGCCCATCCACGGCCTCGGCGCGCCAGGGGGCAGGCAGCCGTTTCAGCCAGGCGGCGGGCAGATCGCCGCGGCTGTGGATCAGACGGACGGCAGGGCGCTGGCCACAGCCCCCGAGCAGCCCGAGTCCCCCCAGGGCGGAGAACTGCAGCAGCCGGCGGCGACTGAGGGTGCGGCGGGAACGGGCCTCCATGGCTGGACCCTAGGTGGCGGCCACCAGCCGCTCGCAGGCACTGTCGCAGGCCGCAGCCAGCCGAGAGGGATCCCGCCCGCTCAGCTCCCAGAGCACGGCCAGTCCTCCGGCCCCCACCCCCTCCTTGATGTATCCCCGTTCGTAGTCGCGCAGAGCAGGGCTGCGGCAGCCGTGGAAGCGCAGGGCGCTGGCGAAGGCGAGCGGCTCCACGCCCCAGCGCCGGCCGATGCGTCGCAGCAGCAGGGCCAGATCGCTACCGCCCTCGCCGGCCACCCAGGCGGTGGTCGCCAGGGCCGTGCTGGCGACCAGCCGGGCTCGCAGGTCAGGCGGTGCCAGGGCCAGGGCCAGGGCCAGCACCGCCGCCATCTGGCTGCCGCCGGCCAGCAGCACCGGCACGTTCCCCGCTGCTGCGGCGAGAACCAGTCCGGCGGCCAGCGGCTGCATCGGATCCCCTACCGCCGCCATCACCGCAACGGGATCCACCGCCATGGTGCCGTTTGCAGCGGCGCCGGGATCGTGGCCCGTTCCGTCCAGACCCGCGGCCCGCAGCCCCTGCCCCACCAGCGACTGCTTGAGACCATGGGCCGGCTCCCTGAGGCTGCCGCTCACCAGTCCGCCGGCCGCCACCCCCAGGCCGCACAGCACCGCCAGGGCCGTGCTGGTCCCGCCCGGTACGCATTCGGCGATCACCAGGGGCGGCGCCGTTGCAGCCACGCCGGGGCCGGAGCCCCATGACCGGCTCCAGCGCTCTCCCCAGCTCCTCCCCAGTCGCAGCAGGGAGGCGACGCGCGGGAGCGGCATCGCCGCTCCCGTGCTCAGGCAGCGGGCTGGAGACTCTCCCAGCTGCAGATGGGGTACGGCCGGGGCCACCGGACAGCCCAGATCCACCACCAGGGTCGCCAGGGCAAGCTCCCGCCGCACCACATGGGCGATCAGGGCCGGGCTCACCCCCGCTGGCAGGGGCGGCAGGGCATGGCAACGCCGCACACCGGGCCCGAGCAGCAGCAGCTCGGCGTCGGCCGCCGCCGTGCGTCGCCGCACCAGCGCAGTGGCACCGGCGGCTGAGATTCCCGGCACGGCAGCGGTGTCGGTACCGGCCAGCAGCAGCAGCAGCTGGGCTTGGGGCCAGTCCCGGGCGATTCGTTCGCGCCACAGACGGTCCTGGGCGGGTTGGCCTCCGATCCGGTTCAAGGGAGTGGTTGTGTTGAGGGGAATGGCACCACGCCTAGAGGGGATCGAGGGCCACCAGAGCTCGCAGCTGGGGCGGCGGTTCGCTGATCGGGGCCTGCAGGCGTGGGAAGATCCAGTAGGCCACCGCGTGCAGGGCCAGCACGTAGATCAGGTTCTGGAGCAGAACCAGGCTCAGGGCCAGCAGCTGCACCTGGAGCAGGTCGGGTCCTCCTCCCAGGTTGAGCACACTGCTGATGCGCTCCAGCAGGCCGGCGGCGGCCGTGGTGATCAGGACCCAGAGATTCTCCCCGAGCAGCAGCGACAACACCGCAACCCGCACCAGGAACCCCGCACTGCCGATCACCAGACCCACACTCCAGGTGAGCCACCAGCTCCAGCCTTGCCTCCAGCCACGCCCTAGCCAGAGGGCCAGCAATCCGTAGGGGAAGATCACCAGCGGCCCGCGGATCGGTCCCATCAGGGCCACCAGCAGCAGCGATGCCACCACCAGTCCCTCCCATCCCGGACGCCAGCCCTGGCGCACCTGCAGCAGGGCCAGAGGCAGGGGCAGGGCCAGGCGGAACAGCGCCCCGCCCACCGGCAGGTAGTAGAGACCGGCCCAGAGCAGGGCCGTGGCGGCGGCCAGGTAGGCCGTCTCCACAAGTTGGAGGGCCTGGCGACGACTGAGGCTGGTGCAGGACGAGGGTGACGTGGCGGCAGCCGCCGGCAGCGGGGACGGCATCGAGGGCGGCGATGGCGGCAGCGGGGGGGCGGGCATCGGCGCGGCTCAGCGGGGCGCCGGGGCGGGTGTGGCCGTCGGAGCGGCTGTGGCCGTGGGTGGGGCGCCGCCGGCCACCGGCATCCGCTCGATCGTTTCCACCTCAAAACTGACCCCGGCAGCCCGCAGCGCCTCGGTGACTGCCTCTGCGGGCGCCGAGGGGTCGGCGCCCGGCAATTTGAGGGTGACCCGGTAAGGGGCCCGGGCGATGGCGGTAGCCGGCTTTGCCTTGGCGGACGCTCTGGCTGCCACGGCAGATCCGGTCGCTCCAGCGGCAGTTCCGCCGGGCGGGGTGCCGGTCGTGGCCGGGGGCGTCGCAGGGGTCGTGCCGGCGGCCGGTGCGGCGGTCTGCGTGGGGGACTTCGTGGGGGCGGCGCTGCCGAGGGGGCGGACCTGGGGGCGGACCGGGCCGGCGCTGGTGCCCGCGGCGGCGGGGGTGGCAGGGGTCGGTGTTGGGCTGAAACTGTTCGACAGCCTCTCTCCCAGAGGGGTGCCGCTGCAGCCGGCCAGCAGCAGCATCGCCCCCAGTCCGGCCAGGGAGCGGTGGGGGCGGGCGGGCGGCAGGCCGGTCGAGTCGGCCATCAGCTCGTGGCGGCCTTGATGATCCGCACGGCACCGGCCCGGGGCCGGCCGGTCTTGGTGGAGGCCGCAGGCTTGGCCTTGGCGGCCCTGGCCACCGCTGGCTTCGCCGCGGTGCTCGCCGCCTTGGTGGTGCCGGCCTTGCGGCCCTTGGTCTTGCCACTGGTGGCCTTGGCCGCCAGCAGTTCCACCGCCTGCTCAAGGCTGATGCTCTCGGCCGTGGCTCCCTCAGGCAGGGAGGCATTCAGCTTGCCCTGCTTCACGTAGAGCCCGTACGGCCCGTCGAACACCTGGATCGCCTCGTCGGCCCCCTCCGGTGCGCCCAGGTCCCGGAGGGCCGTGCGGCCGCCGCGACCGCGCTTGGGCGTGGCCAGCAGCTCGATCGCCCGAGGGAGTCCCACCAGCAGCACGTCGTCCTCCGCCTTGAGTGAGCGGTACTCCTTCTCCCCCTTGCCCTTTTCGTGCACCACATAGGGACCGAAACGTCCGAGACCGGCCGACACCTTGCCCCCGTCCGGGTGCTCACCCAGCAGCCGGGGCAGCCGCAGCAGGCCCAGGGCGTCCTCGAGGCTCAGCCCTTCCGGCTTCACGCCCTTGGGCAGGGAGGCGCGCTTGGGCTTCGGGTTCTCATCGCTTACCTGGCCCCGCTGCAGGTAGGGGCCGTACTGCCCGAACAGCAGGTAGATCGCTTCACCTGTTTCCGGGTCTTCGCCGAGGCTTTCCGGACCCTCGGTCTTCTGCTTGAGGATGAGCTCGGCGTGCTCGGCGTCGAGTTCGGCCGGGGTGATCTCCTGGGGCAGAGTGGCCTTCACCAGCTCCTCAGTGCCGTCTTCGGCCACCCGCCTGGCCTCCAGATAGGCGCCGAAGCGACCGATCCGCACCACGCAGGGCAGGCCCTCCATCTGGATCGTGCGGGAGGCGGTGGGGTCGATGTCGCCCTCCCGCTGCTGCACCTGTGTCTCCAGTCCCTGCTCCCCCTTGAAGAAGGTGTTGAGGTAGGGGAGCCACGCCTCCTTGCCGGTGGAGATGTCGTCGAGGGTGGTCTCCATCCGGGCGGTGAAGCTCGTGTCCACCAGATCGGGGAAGTGCTCCTCCAGCAGCGCAGTGACGGCGAAAGCCGTGAAGCTCGGGGTGAGGGCGTTGTTCGCCAGCGTGGCGTAGCCCCGGTCGACGATCGTGCCGATGATGCTGGCGTAGGTGGAGGGGCGGCCGATGCCCTCCTTCTCCAGCATCTTCACCAGGGCCGCCTCGCTGAAGCGCGCCGGCGGCTGGGTCTGGTGGCCGAGGGCCTCCACCCCCTTGCAGGTGGGACTGTCACCCACCTTCAGGGCGGGCAGCAGCACCTCCTGACCCTCAAGTGCCGCGTCAGGATCGTCGCTGCCCTCCACGTAGGCACGGAAGAAGCCGGCGAAGTCGATCCGCTTGCCGCTGGCCCGGAAGCTGGCTTCGCCCACCTGCAGCTCCACGCTGAGCAGGGTGAGGCGAGCATCGGCCATCTGGCTGGCCACGGTGCGCTTCCAGATCAGCTCGTAGAGGGCCAGGTCCTTGCCGTCGAGGCCGGTGTCCTTCGGGGTGCGGAATTGGTCGCCGGAGGGACGGATCGCCTCGTGGGCCTCCTGGGCGTTGCGGGATTTGGTGCTGAACTGGCGGGGTGCCGGGCTGAGGTAGTCCTGGCCGTACTTTTCAGCCACGCAGCTGCGGGCCGCCCGGATCGCCTGATCCGAGAGGTGCACCGAGTCGGTGCGCATGTAGGTGATGAAGCCGCGTTCGTAGAGACCCTGGGCCGTGCGCATCGTGTCGCGGGCCGAGAGCCGCAGCTTGCGGTTGGACTCCTGCTGCAGGGTGCTGGTGATGAAGGGGGGAACGGGCTTGCGCACCGTGGGTTTCTCCTCCACCTCGGCCACCCGCCAGGGGCTGGTCTCCACCGCCGCCTGCAGGGCGCTGGCCGCGGCCTCGCTCAGCAGCCTGACTTTGCTGCCGGCCTTGAGGCCGCCCGTGCTCTCGTCGAAGTCGGCGCCCGAGGCGATCCGCTCTCCCTTCAGGTGGGTGAGCTTGGCCTCGAAGCCGGCACCGTCCTGCTCCAGCCGGGCCCTCAGATCCCAGTAGCTGCCGCTGCGGAAGGCACGCCGGGCCCGCTCCCGCTGCACCAGCAGCCGCACCGCCACCGACTGCACCCGGCCGGCCGACAGCCCCCAGGCCACCTTCTTCCACAGCAGCGGCGAGAGGGTGTAGCCCACCAGCCGGTCGAGGATGCGGCGGGTTTCCTGGGCATGCACCAGCTCCATGTCGAGCTCGCGGGTCTGGTCGAGGGCGCGGCCGATCGCCTCCTGGGTGATCTCGTGGAACACCATCCGCTTGACCGGAATCTTGGGGGCGAGCAACTGCAGCAGGTGCCAGCTGATGCTCTCCCCCTCCCGGTCCTCGTCCGTGGCCAGCAGGAGACGGTCGGCGCCCTTGAGGGCGTCCTTGAGTTCCTTGACGATCTTTTTCTTGTCCTTCGGCACCACGTAGAGCGGCTCGAAGTCGTTGGTGGTGTTGACGCCGAGGTTCGCCCACTTCTCGCCCTTGTACGCCGCCGGGATCTCACCGGCGTTGTTGGGCAGGTCGCGCACGTGCCCCATCGACGCCTCGACGCGAAAATCCTTCGGCAGAAAGCCGCGGATGGTTCGTGCCTTCGTGGGGCTCTCGACGATGACCAGGGTGTGCGCCACAGGCAGGCGAAAAACCGCTCCCCTCTTTATCGCACCGGCGGACCGGGGTGACGATGACTGCCGGCCATCGCGGCTACAGTCCGCAGCACCGCGCCACGTCGAAGACCAGTCATGACCGTGTTTTGCGCCATTGCCGAGGGAGTCGGCCCGGGGATCACGGCCCTGCAGCTCAACGCAGGAGCCATCGCTCCCGAGAGTGCCGTGCTGGTCGCCCTGCTGGCCTGCCTGCTGGTGGACCTGGCCGGTGAGCAGGCCGCCAGCCGCTGGGTCCCTCCGATCTGCTACGCGGGCCTGGGCACCGCCCTGGCGCTGCTTGCCCTTCAGTGGAATGCACCGCTGGAGCCCTCCTTCCTCGGCTCGTTCCTCGCCGACAACCTGGCCGTCGCCTTCCGTGGCGTCGTGGCCTCGTCCACCCTGCTCTCGCTGCTGATCAGCTGGCGCTACGTGGAACGCAGCGGCACGCCGGTGGGTGAGTATGCCGCCATCCTGCTGGCCGCCACTCTCGGCGCCATGTTCCTCTGCGGTGCCACCGACCTGGTGAGCATCTTCATCTCTCTCGAAACCCTTTCGGTCTCCAGCTACCTGCTCTCCGGCTATATGAAGCGGGATGCCCGCTCCGGCGAGGCGGCGCTCAAGTACCTGCTGGTGGGCTCTGCGGCAGCGGCGGTGTTCCTCTACGGGGCTTCGCTGCTCTACGGCCTCACCGGCGGTGAGACCAGCCTGGAGGCGGTGGGGCTTGCCCTGCAGACCAGCGCCACCCCCGTCACGGCCCTTGCCCTGGTGTTCGTGCTGGCCACCGTTGCCTTCAAGATCGCCGCGGTTCCCTTTCACCAGTGGACACCGGACGTCTACGAAGGTTCACCCACCCCGGTGGTGGCTTTCCTGTCAGTGGGATCAAAGGCCGCCGGTTTCGCTCTGGCCCTGCGGCTGCTGGTGGGCTGCTTCGAGAGCTTCGATACCCAGTGGAAGCTTCTGTTCACCGTTCTGGCGGTGCTGAGCATGACCCTGGGCAACGTGGTGGCCCTGGCCCAGACCTCGATGAAGCGGATGCTGGCCTACAGCTCCATCGGCCAGGCCGGCTTCGTGATGATCGGGTTGGTCTGCGGCACCGAAGACGGCTTCGCCGCGATGGTGCTTTACATGGCGGCCTACCTGTTCATGAACCTGGGCGCCTTCGCCTGCATCATTCTTTTTTCGCTGCGCACCGGCAGCGACCGCATCTCCGACTATGCGGGCCTGTACCAGAAGGATCCGCTGATCACCCTCGGCCTCAGCCTCTGCCTGCTCTCGCTGGGCGGCATCCCGCCGATGCTCGGCTTCTTTGGCAAGATCTACCTGTTCTTCGCCGGCTGGGCCGACCATCAGTACCTTCTCGTAGTGGTGGGACTGGTCACCTCCGTGGTCTCGATCTACTACTACATCTCGGTCATCAAGATGATGGTGGTGAAGGAGCCCCAGGAGGCCTCTGACGTGGTCAAGGCCTATCCAGCCATCAGCTGGAACCTGGCGGGTATGCAGCCCCTGCGCGCAGCCCTCGTGGGCTGCGTTCTGGTCACAGCGATCGGTGGTGTGCTCTCCAATCCCCTGTTCAACTGGGCGAACGGCGCCGTCAGCGGCACGCCGATGCTCCAGCACGCGATCGCCGCGTCCGGGGCTGCCGCCGGCGCTGCCCTCGGATGATTGCTCTGCCTACCCCGGAGCTGGAGCGGCCCGGAACGGCTGAGGCTCCCGTTGCGCGTCTCGAGCACGTCAGCAAGGTCTACGGTTCCGGCGACACCGAGGTGCGTGCACTCGACGATCTCTGCCTCACGGTCGAGGCCGGTGATTACCTGGCTGTGATGGGTACATCCGGATCGGGGAAGAGCACGGCGATGAATATCCTCGGCTGCCTCGACCGCCCCACCAGCGGCACTTACCTTCTGCGCGGCGTCCATGTGGAGCGCCTCGACGACGACGCGCTCGCCGATCTGCGTAACGGCAGCCTGGGGTTCGTGTTCCAGCAGTTTCATCTCCTGCCCCAGCTCAGCGCTCTCGACAACGTGATGCTGCCGATGGTCTATGCAGGCGTGCCCCCCAGGGAACGCCGTGTGCGTGCGGAGCACGCCCTCGAGCGTGTGGGTCTGGGAAACCGAATGCTCAACAAGCCCAATGAACTCTCCGGCGGGCAGCAGCAGCGCGTGGCGGTGGCCCGGGCGATCATCAACCAGCCCGCCCTGCTGCTGGCGGACGAACCCACCGGGGCCCTCGACTCGCGCACCACCGCCGAAGTGCTGGCGATCTTCGATGATCTGCACCGTCAGGGCATGACGATCGTGCTGGTCACCCACGAGGACGATGTGGCTGCCCGTGCTCAGCGGGTGGTTCACTTCCGCGACGGCCACATCGCCGACTGAGGCGCCGGCATCCGGTTCTGTGTCAGCCTGCCTTGAGCGGCCTCTCCAGGCTCAGGAGCAGCTGACCCATCAGCAGGGCGATGGCGTCGGGGCCGCCGACCCCCTGCTGGCCCGGATCGAGCGCGCCTGGATCCATCGCCACCCAGCCGCCGTTCTCCGGGAGCCGCAGTTCGAAGTGGAGGTGAGGCCCGCTGCTCAGGCCGGTGCTGCCGACCCGGCCGATCACCGTGCCCTGGTTCACCCACTCCCCTTCCTTGACGTACAGCTCGGAGAGATGGCCGTAGAGGGTGCGGCGCAGGGGGCGCTGGTGCTCAATCTCCACTGCCAGCCCGTAGCCGCCTGCCAGCCCGCTGCTCGCCACCCTTCCGGAGAGCGCGGCCACCACCGGTGTGCCCTGGGGTGCGGCCAGATCCTTGCCGGAGTGCATCAGCCAGCTGCCCAGCAGCGGGTGGAGGCGCCAGCCGAAGCCGCTGGTGGTGACGGACGAGCCGATCAGGGGGTACAGCAGTCGGAGGTTGCCGTTGCCGACCAGAGGGGCCGGCCTGGGGGTGACCCGGAAGACACTGCTGAGGCTGAAGCTGCCGCCGGCACCGGCGAGCAGGGCCGAGACCGGCACGGTGATCGGTGGCAGAGGGATGGCGTCGCTGCCGGTTCCCCCCAGGCCCGCCATCAGTTCATCGGCCTGGGCTTCGCCAGGGCTGCCGATGGTGTTGCGTCCGCGCCAGCGCACCGAGATGCCGGTGCGGCATTCCTGTTCGGAAAGAGCCCCGCTGCTGCAGGCCTGGCGATGGGCCGGAACGATACCCGGCTGCAGGGCCTGCGCCGAACGGACCCGGGCCCGCTCGGCCGGGGTGACCACCCCCTGCCGCACCAGTTCATCGAGGGACTGGTCGAAGCGCCGCGGCTCTGCCAGGGGCATCTGCTCGAGCCGGGGGCGCAGCGGGACGGGCGTGCCATCGGTGACCGGTGCGCTCGCCGCTGGGGCAGGAACCGCCGCCGCCGCCGGGCGCTGGATCCCAGCCGGGGCCTCGGTGGCTGGCGCGATCGGGACCTGCCCGGCGGCGGAGCCTGGGTCGCGCTGTTCTGCCCAGCCCAGCGGTGCCGAGGCGAGCGTGGTGGCACCCAGAAGCACGGTGATCAGCAGAGGGGAGCGGCGCAAACGGTCGGCACGAGGAGGTGAGCAGAGCTTAGAAAGCCATGGCAAGGGGTTGCTCAGAACGTGCGGGTCAGGGTCGTGCTGCGATCCCCGAGGGTCAGCATCAGGCCGCCCTCGCGGCTCAGCCCGGTGGCTTGCCAGCGTTCGCCCCGCCACAGCACCCCCTCCCGGGGCATTCGCAGGCGCCGCTCGGCCGCGAGCTGCACTGCCTCGGCCTCGCCGCTGTGGGCCACGGCCCACTCGAGACCTGCCAACACCCGTGCCGCCAGACGGACGGGATCGCTGGCCGGGGAGTGCCTGCCCAGGACGTCCGCCACACCGATCGCGCCCGACGGCACCCGGTTGCGGCCGTTGAGCCCGACGCCTACCCGTGCCTCCCGGATCCGGCCGCCACGTAGCCGCAGGCGCGGCAGCAGGCCGGCCAGCTTGCGGCCCTCCAGGAGCAGATCGTTGGGCCACTTCAGCTCCACCGTCAGCTTGAGCTGCTCGAGCTGCTGCGCCAGACCCACCGCCACCGCCAGTCCCAGGCAGGCACTGCGCTGTGGGCATGCCGGCCAGGGAAGGGCGGCGCTGAGCCACACCCCACCGGGGGGGGCCAGCCAGGGGCGACCTCGCTGGCCATGGCTGAAGCGCTGATGGCCGGCCAGCACGGCCAGCGGTGCCGGGGGCTCGCTGACGAGCAGCCGATCGAGCCACGCCTCGGTGCTGCCGCAGACGGGCACCCACCGGAGCTGCCAGGGCAGGGTCGTCGTCGCGCCCCACCGGTCGGAGGCGGCCCCTTGCTGCCGGTGGCGTGCCTGGATCCGGCCGATCACGGTGCCCTCAACCGCCGATGGATCGCAGCCAGCCGCCGATCCGACCGGCTCCCGCCTCGAGTTCCTCGGCCGGATGGACCAGGGCGAGCCGCGCCCAGCCCTCTCCCGCCGCGCCGAACCCGTTGCCTGGGGTGAGGGCCACGCCGGTGGCCTCCAGCAGGGCGGCGCAGAAGGCTTCCGAGTCGAGGCCCCGGGCCCGGGCCGCTGGCGGCAGGGCCAGCCAGAGGTACAGAGCCATCGAGGGAAGCCGCAAGGGCCAGCCTTCGGCCTCCAGGGCCGATGCCATGCGGTTGCGCCGATCCCGGTAGATCGCCCGCAGGTGTCCGGGCCAATCCGGGGCCTGTTCGAGCGCCGCGATCGCCCCGGCCTGCAGGGCCAGCGACTGGTTGAAATCCACCACCCCCTTCAGCTGCCGCAGCGCCGTGATCAGCGGTTCGGCGCCGATGGCGAAGGCGAGCCGGAAGCCACCCAGGCACCAGCTCTTCGAGAAGGAGAAGAATTCGATCCCGCAGCTGCGCCAGAGCGGGTTGCGCAGCAGAGCCGGCGCCTCCCCCTCCAGCGCCAGATCCACATAGGGATTGTCGTGGGCGAAGACGATGCCATGGCGCTGGGCCCGCTCGGCCGCCTCATCCACCCAGTCCTGGGCTCCAACGGTGGCGGTGGGGTTGTGCGGAAAGCCGAGCACCATCAGTTTGAGCGCGTCCCACTGGCTGTCACTGAGGCGGTTGAAGCATGGCCGCCAGCCCTGTTCGGGATCGAGAGCCAGGAAATGGGCCCGGGCGGAGGCCAGTTCCAGTCCGCCCCGATGGGAGGGGTAGTAGGGATCGAGCAGCAGGGCGGCATCGCCGGGATCGAGCACGGCCAGGGGGAGGTGCGCCGTTCCTTCCTGGGAGCCCACCAGCAGGAGCACCTCGAGCTCGGGGTCCACGGCAACGCAGAAGCGACGCCGGGCCCAGGCGGATACGGCCTCACGGAACGGAAACGTGGCCGCATGCAGGCAGTAGGAGGCGCTGGCCGGCCGTCTCAGGCCGGCGGCGATGGCATCGAGGGCCGCTGGAGGCGGTGGAAGGTCGGTGGAGCCGAGCGAGAGATCAAGCAGGGGCGGGCGGCGATCCGCATCGGGGCCGGCAGCCACGGCCTCCCGGTAGGCCGCCTTGCGCTGGTCGTTGCGGGCGAAGACCCCATTGCCCAGCCGGGAGACCCGCTCAGAGATGGGCATCCAGGAAGGCCTGCAACTGGGGTTTGGCCATGGCGCCCTCATGGCGGGCCAGCTCCTCGCCGCCACGGAACAGGATCAGGGTGGGAAGGCCCTGGATCCGCTGGGCGTCACGGCTGACAGGGTTGGGATCGGCTTCCAGCTTGCCCACGGATAGCCGGCCGGCGTACTCGGTGGCTGCCCAGTCCATCAGGGGGGCCATCAGGCGGCAGGGTCCGCACCAGGCCGCCCAGACATCCACCAGAACGGTGCCGGCTACGTCGAGCACTTCCTCCTGGAAGTTGGCATCGGTGAAAACGGCAACAGCCACGGGCCCCGGTCAGCTGGGCAGATTGTATGGAGGACGCCGACCCCGGCGGCCGAACTCAGAGCTTGTCGATCGAGCGCTTCAGCTCTTCGAGTTCGGCGTTGACCTCAGCCACCTGAACGGGCTCCAGCCGCGGTGTGGGGCTGTCGGCCGGCAGCAGGGGCGTGGCGGCCGCGCCGCCTTCGAGACGGTTCTTGAGGGCGGCGAGTTCGTCGTCCACGTCGTTGCCGCCTTCGAGCGCGGCGAACTGGCTCTCGAGATCGGCGCCGGCCAGCTCGGCGGCGGCCTGGCTGCGGGCCTCCAGGGCCTGCACCTTCTCCTCCATCTGCTCGAAGGCGGCCATCGAGGAGTTGGTGCCGAGGTTGCCGACGGCGCTCTGCAATTGCTCCTGGGCCTGGGCCGCCTGTGCCCGGGCCTTGAGCATGTCCTTCTTGGTCTTGGCCTCGGCGATCTTGCTTTCGAGGGCCACCAGGCTGCGCTTCAGCGTCTCCACCTGGCCGGCCTGGCTGCTCAGCTGGTTGTTGAGGGCGGTAGCGGTGTCCTGGTAGGTCTTGCGGCGGCTGAGGGCCTCTCGGGCGAGATCCTCCTCGCCCTTCTTGAGCGCCAGTTCGGCCCGCTCATACCAGGTTTTCGACTGGGCCTCGGACTGCTCGGCCTGGTTCTGGATCCGTTTCTGGCTGGCGATGGCGCTGGCCACGGCCTGGCGCAGCTTCACCAGATCGGACTGCATGTCCGCCACCGACTGGTCCAGGATCTTGGCGGGATCCTCGGCCTTGCTGACCAGGTCGTTGAGGTTGGCCCGCAGCAGGCGGCTGAGCCGGTCGAAGAAGCCCATGGATCGGGAAGGGGGCAGCCTGGAGGGTAGCCGTGCCAGCGGTCGGAGCCACTGGCGGTTGCCCGCACCTGTGCCCCCTAGCCTGGCTCCATGGCCATCGCACCCCGCGACCAGACCCGGCGGATCGGCGCCCTGCAGGTGCTGATGCCGGCGCCACCGGCCCCTGCTGCCCGACTGGGCGCGTGCCTCGAGCGGCTGCAGCAGCAGTGGCAGCGGGAAGGAAACCTGGCGGGGCTGTGGCAGGCCTGGCCCCGCATCGCCGGTCCCCAGCTGGCTCCCCACTGCCGGCCGCTCAGCCTTCAGGGCGGCATCCTCTGCGTCGGTGCCGGCCATCCCCAGTGGCTGCAGGCGTTGCGCTTCAACCGTCACCAGCTGCTCGGTGCCCTGCGCGGCGCGGGCTTCTCCGTGAGGGATCTGCGCTTCCGGCAGCACCACCCTGGCCCGGCACCCACTCCAGGCGCCGAGGCGGAAGCGCTGGTGTGGGCCGTCCATCCCAGCCGCATCGATGTCCATGGGCTGGCCACCTGCCCGGCCTGCGGCAGCCCCGCTCCGGCCGGGGAGATGGGGCGCTGGGGGAGGTGCAGCTTCTGTATCCGGATGGATCCTGGCCCGAGGCACTCACGATGACCGCGGCAACCGCTGCGAGCCCAGCAGCCTCGTTGCCGGCGCTGGAAGGGTCCTTGCAGACAGGGAAGCTCCGAATCTCCGGCAGGTGGCTTCAGGGCAAGGCGGAATGGACTGCCGTGTCGGTCACTTCAGTAGCGCTCCGGTCTGGGATCCGTCCAGTTCGGACGTTCCAGCGTTGCGGCCTCTAACTGCTTTGCCCGCTGCTCCAGGCGCGTCCGGTCGACGCGCCAGAGGCGATAGAGACCCTCGCGGGCCAGTTCCCTGGCCCCCAGGGTCTTCCAGAACTCCTGCTCGCTTGTGGTCGCGTCGATCACCACCAGAACGGTCGGCTGCTGCCTGGGATCACTGGGGGTCTGCCCGTCGCGGCGTTCCCGTCGCAATCGATCACTCAGATTGATCAGGCCCAGGGGTCGGCGCCCCTCGTACAGCACCACCTGGCGGCTGTAGTAGTGCAGCGAGGGCTTGAGAATGCCTATCATCGCAACGGCTTCCCCCGCCAATCTCTCCCGCTGCACCGCCACCGCGATCTGCCGCACCGGCTGCCCCCGCACCCCATCCCCGAGCTTCCACATCGGCAGCACGGCCAGCAGATGGAACAGCAGCAGCGGCAGTTGCAGCCCGAACAGCCAACCGGCCGGCCGCAGCCGCGGCAGCAGCAGAGCCAGCCCCACCAGCCCGGCGAGGGTCCAGCAGGCGGCAGCCCTCAGCACGAGCCCGCTGGCCAGAAGCTCGGCCGGAAGCGTGGGCATCTCCGGGTCCTGAATCAGGGGGATCCAGCGCGGAGAGAGCCACAGCGCAGACGCCAGCACCGCCACGAACAACAGGTTGAACCCCAGCACGAGGCGCTCCCGCGGTCGACCGGTTTCGCCGTCCTGGGCGGCCAGGGCGATCAGCAGCCCGGCCGCGGGAGTCGCCGGCAGCCAGTAACTCGGCAGCTTGGTGGCCGCCAGGGTGAAGAACAGCAGCACCGTCAGCAGCCAGCTGGCCGCGAAGCAGCGCAGCGACGCCGGCGCCGGTTGCCTGGCCCCCTGGCCCATCCCTCGGACCAGGCCCAGCAGCAGCAGCGGGGTGAACGGCAGGCTCGCCACCACCAGGACCGGGCCGAAGTACCACCACGGCTGCAGATGGTGGTTCACCACCGAGCTGAACCGCTGCAGATTGTGATAGGCGAAGAAGCTGTCCCAGAAAGGGCGGCCCTCCACCAGCAGCATCGCCCCATACCAGGGCACGGCCACCAACGCGGTGAGCAGCAGGCCCGGCAACGGCCGTAGCCGTCGCCAGAGCGGAAGCAGGACCGATTGCCGCCAGCCGAATCCCAGCAGCGTCATTCCGGTCAGGACCAGCGCCACCGGACCCTTGGCCAGCACCGCCAGCCCCAGCACCAGCCATCCCGGCCACCAGGGCCGGCCGGGATCGGCCCAGCACTGCCAGAACAGCAGCAGGCTCACTGCCAGGCAGCCGCTGAACAGGGCGTCGCTGACGGCGATGCGTCCCCACAGCAGGATCAGGGGGGAGAGGGCGAAGGCCAGGGCAGCGGTGAGTGCGGTGAGCCCCGGTCGGCGCGGAGCACAGGGGCCGGCAGGAGTGAGACTTGGCTGGGGCCAGCGCAGCAGGGTGAAGGTCAGGCTGACCATCACCCCGATCGTGGCCAGGGCTGACGGCAGCCGGGCCGCCCAGGTGCCGAGAGGATTCCAGCGCTCCTGGCCGGGGATGGCGTAGCCCAGCCCCATCAGCCAGTACACCAGCGGCGGCTTGTCGTAGCGCGGCAGTCCGTTGACGCGGGGAGTGAGCCAGTCGCCGGTTTCGGCCATCGCCCGGGCCGCGGCCGCGAACAGTGGCGGCGTCTCGTCCACCAGGCCCGTCTTCCCCAGCTGCCACAGAAACAAGGCGACCCCGAGGGCCAGGGTCAGCGCCAGCATCCGCCAGCGGTGGCCGGTGGCTTTGGCCCCATCCGGGGAACGGGCAGGGGGCACGGGCGGCGGGTGGGGCGGAGCGAACCTACGCCGGGCTCAGCCCCTGCCTCAGCCAAGACTCGATCCGCCCGGCGAAGGCCTCGCGTGAGGCGTGCTCCTCCACCCAGCGGCGGCAGGCGGCCCGATCCAGACCCTCGGCGGCGGCCGTGGCCTGCGTGAGGGCGTCCACGTCGTCGGCCGGTACCAGCAGCCCGTTGACGCCGGGATCGATCAGTTCTCCCGGACCACCCCGCCGGTAGGCCACCACGGGAACGCCGCAGGCCATCGCCTCCACCACCACGTTGCCGAAGGCCTCGTTCCATTTCGGCGTGTTCAGCAGCACCCGGCAGCGACCCAGTTCCGCCTGCAGCCGTTCGGTGGGCAGAAAGCCGCGCCACTCCAGGGTGCCGGCGGGCACCGAAGCCGCCACCGCCGCCGCGTAGGCAGGATCCTCCTGCACACCCCAGACCAGCAGCCGCCGTCCCAGCCGGGCCGCCGCCGTGGCCGCGTCTTCCAGACCCTTTTCAGGGGCGATCCGGCCGGCCCAGCCCAGCAGCGGCTCCGGAGCCGGCTCCGGCCGGAAGGTGTAGGCCGCCAGATCGAAGCCGTTGCCCACCAGCCTCGGTGGTGCCGGCAGATCGAAGTCGGCCGCCTGGGTGGCCGTGTGAAAGGCCAGTCGTCGCTGGTCCCAGCGGGCCACCGCCGCGATCACCGCGTCCATCACCTCCGCCACCGACCCCATGCTCACCAGATGGAAGAGGGGCGTGGGGCAGTGGGGCGTGAGCCAGAGGGGAAGCCAGTCGTAGGAGAGGTTGAGGATGGCGTCGAACTCCTCCCGGCCGTGCAGAGCCCGATCCCAAAGGGCCGGCAGCAGGCCGGAGGCCGGAATCGTCACCGGCGCGTCGCGCCGCTGGTGCTGCCAGCTCGCCTGGTCGGCGCCGGCGGCGGTCCAGAGCCTGGCGGCCTCGCAGCCCGGCGGCAGCTTCGAACCCTGCGCTGCCAGCACGGTGAGCCCATGGCCACGCCCGATCAGACCGCCCACCAGGGCCGCCAGCGTGAGCTCCACCCCGCCTCCCCGGCCGCTGCCGAGGGTGCCCACCGGTGTGCTCACCACCAGCAGGCGCAACGGATCGCTCATGACTCCCCTGCGGGCAGACCCGTCGCCGGCCGTTCCCATAGCCGTTGCCGCTGGTTGATCAGCAGCACCGAGCCCAGTGCCAGCCCTGCTCCCAGCCATTGGAGGGGGCGCAACCGTTCCTCCAGCAGCAGCAGGCCGCAGAGCAGGGCGAAGACGGGGGTGAGAAAGGTGAGCGCCGTGAAGCCGGTGAGGTCGCCTCGGCTGGCGAACCAGAAGAACAGCCCGTAGGCCAGGGCGCTGCCGAGCAGGCTGGCGTAGGCCATCAGTGCCCATTCCAGCGGGCTCCACGGCGGCCAGAAGGGTGCTGCGGCCTGATCGAACAGCGGCGGCAGCGCGGCGCCGACCAGCAGGGGGATGCCGCCGATCAGCAGGTGCCAGCCCGTCACCGCCACCGGATCACTGCGGCGGCTGGCGTAGCGGCACAGCACCGTCCCCACAGCCATGGCCACCGCCGCCCCCAGCATCCAGAGCTCGCCGTGGCTCCAGGGCTTTCCGTCCAGGACCGCGGGGCCGTTCAGCCACCAGTGACGCAGGAGTGGCGCCGGCAGCCCCAGGCAGAGGATGCCGGCCAGCCCGATTAGCAGGCCCAGCCAGCCCACCGGGTTGATCGCCTCGCCGAACAGGCTGCGGGCCAGCAGCGCCACCAGCAGGGGCTGGGAATCGATCAGCACCGACCCCAGCCCGGCGCCGGTGCTCTGCAGGCCCCGGGCCAGCAGGGCCTGGAACAGGCTGCCGTCCACCAGGGCGAAGGCCAGCAGCCAGGGCCGGTCGGCCGGATCCACCGCCAGGGATCGGCCCAGGGCCAGGGCCGCCAGCAGCAGCACCATTCCGGCCGGCAACAGCCGCAGCCAGGCAAGCGTGAGCGGGCCGGCGCTGTCGAGCAGGGGTTTCATCGCCGCCATCGCCGTGCCCCAGAGGGCGAACGGCAGCAGCATCAAGAGCCAGCGCAGGGAGGGGGTCATCAGGGCGACCGGCGGTGACCTTTTTAAGATCCAGCGATTCCGACCTGGTTCGCATGCCCTGGCCCTGGCGCCGCAAGTCCCGCAAGAGCATGGCGCGGATCGCGATCGAGGGGGCGATCGCAGGGCCGACCCGGGAGCGGGTGGTGAAAGCTCTGCGGCAGGTGGAGGAGCGCGAGTTTCCCGCCCTGCTGCTCCGCATTGACAGCCCCGGCGGCACGGTGGGCGACAGCCAGGAGATCCATGCGGCCATCGGTCGACTGCGCGGCAAGGGCTGCCACGTGGTGGCCAGCTTCGGCAACATCTCCGCCTCCGGTGGGGTCTACCTGGGGGTGGCGGCCGAGAGGATCGTGGCGAATCCCGGCACGATCACCGGCTCGATCGGCGTGATCCTGCGGGGCAACAATCTGTCCAAGCTGCTCGAACGGATCGGGATCAGCTTCGAGACGGTCAAGAGCGGCCTCTACAAGGACATCCTTTCCCCGGACCGCGCCCTCACCCCCGCCGAGCGGGCGCTGCTCCAGGAGCTGATCGATTCCAGCTACGGCCAGTTCGTGGCGGCGGTGGCGAGGGGGCGAAACCTGAGCGAAGCTGAAGTGCGGGGCTTCGCCGACGGCCGCGTCTTCAGCGGCGCCCAGGCGAAGGAGCTGGGCCTGGTGGATGAGCTGGGCGATGAGGAGGCGGCCCGTCGGCTGGCGGCCCGTCTGGCCGGACTGGACGAGGAGAAGACGAGGCCGATCAACTTCGGCAAGCCGCCCCGGAGGCTGGGGGCCCTGATCCCGGGGCGCAACCTCCTGGGCGGACTGCAGCAGGCCCTGAGCCTGGAGCTGGCCTGGTGCGGTCAGCCGCTCTGGCTCTGGCGGCCATGAAGGTCCAGCAGCTCCGGGCCCTGCGCGGGGCCACCACCGCCAGCGCCAACACCGTCGGCGCGATCGCCGAGGCGGTGACCGAACTGCTCGAGGCCCTGATCGAGCGCAACGGCCTCCTGGGCGGGCGGGTGCTGTCGGTGACCTTCTCGGTGACCGCCGACCTGAACGCCTGTTTCCCGGCGGCCATCGCCCGACGCCACTCCGGCTGGGACGAGGTGGCTCTGCTCGACTGCCAGCAGATGGCGGTGGCCGGCGACCTGCCGCGCTGCATACGACTGCTGGCCCATGCCTGGATGGAGCAGGACCGCACCCCGATCCATCCTTACCTGCGGGAGGCCGCTCGCCTCAGGCCGGACAGATCCGGTCACAACTGACAGCTGCCCCGCTGCCCCACCACCCCGGCCCGCTCTCAGGGCACGGCCCGAGAATCAGTTCACTGGCGGGCCCTTCGACGTCCCGGCCGTTCCCCGTCGCCTCCGCACCCTCCCATGACCCTCCCGACCGTTGACCGTCCGCGTTCCTGGGTGAGGGGCTCCCTGCGAAGGCGGTCTGCCCTGCTGGCGGCCGCCGCCGCCTCCCTGGCGCTGGGTACCGGCCTGGCCGGGCTGATCGGCACCACCGCCCCGCAGGCGGTCAGGGCCCAGGGCACGCCGGGCCTGCTGGAGTTCCGCTGGGACAACAACAAGGACTACCGCAAGCTCTACTTCTTCATGACCGAGACCGCACGATTGAAGCGGTCGGAGTACTATCTGATCCTGCGACCGAAGGACCGCAAGACCGCCATCCTCAAGCTCACTGTGGCGGTGCCTGACAACTTCGACACCAAGATCGATCCGAAGAACATCAAGCTCTGCGTGATGAAGGAGGGTGGGATGCTCGCCCGTACCCGTTGCAAGGAAACGATTCCGGCCACGATCGAAGTCAACGCGGGTGGCAAGGCGATCGAGATCTTCCCGGAGCGGCCGGTTCCGGTGGACGGCACTATCGGTGTCTACATGAGCCTCTTCAATCCCTTCAGCATCGGCATGTATCAGTTCAACGCCCTGGCCGAGGCGCCGGGAGATGTGCCGTTCGGCGGCTATCTGGGCAGCTGGCTGATCCAGATCGATCCCGGCATCGAATGATCGGCGGGCTGATAGCTTGATCGATCGACAACGGGCCTGAAGCCGAGCCGCACCATGACCAAGCGCACCCTGGAAGGAACGAGCCGCAAGCGCAAGCGGGTGTCAGGTTTCCGTGTGCGGATGCGCTCCCACACCGGCCGCCGTGTGATTCGCACCCGCCGTCGCCGCGGCCGCGCCCGTCTGGCGGTCTGAGGCCTCCCGCGGCGAGCGGCCGTTGCCCCATGGCCCTGTCCCGGGATCAGCGGCTGCGGGGGAACCGGGCCTTCGATCACCTCTACCGGAAGGGTCGGCGTTATCAGGGCACGCATGTGGTGCTGCGCACCGTGGCGGGAGATCCATCCCTGTTGCGTTCTCCCCTCTCGGCCCTGGCACCCAGCCCCTGCCGATGCGCGGTAGTGGTCAGCACCAAGGTGAGCAAGCGGTCGGTCCGGCGCAATCGCCTCCGCCGGCTGCTGCATGGCTGGCTGCAGGCGCAGTGCCGCTGCTGGCCGGAATCCCGCCATGGTCTGTGGGTGATGCTCAGCCTCAGGCCCGGCAGTCTGGATGCCACCCCCGAGGCCCTGCTGGGAGAATGTTCAGAGCTGTTCCACCAGGCAGGCCTTTGCCCATGACCGCCGACGCGCCCGAGACGGCTTCCAGTGGAGTGGTTCCCACCGAAACCGTTTACTACGAAGGGGGACCGGCCCGGGGCGATCTGGTCTTCAACCTTCTGTTCGGCCTCACCCTGATCGGTATCCCCTTCGCGGTGGGGGCGATCGTGCGCGCCCTATGGCTGCGCTTCCGCATCACCAGCCGTCGCCTTTCCGTGACCGGTGGCTGGCTGGGCCGTGACCGCACCCAGGTGGCCTACAGCCAGATCCGTGAGGTTCGCTCGGTGCCCCGCGGTTTCGGTGCCTGGGGTGACATGGTTCTGGTGCTGACCGATGGAGCCAGGCTCGAGATGCGTGCGGTGCCCCGATTCCGCGAGACCGAGGCCTACATCCTCGAGCGCATGGCCGCCAGGGGAAACACGAGGCAAGGCGCCACCAGGGGATTCGCCGGCCCACAGGCCGCCAGTGGCTGAGTCTCCGGGTCCGGCAGGCTCCGCCGCCGGTTCCCCCGACCCTGCTCCCCTCCTGCTCGGGCACACTGAGCCCACTCCACCCACTTCCGCCGCCTCCCCGCTGTGATCGGCTACATCTCCGACAACCTGCTGCTCCCCATCCTCGATTTTTTCTATGGGCTGGTGCCGAGCTACGGGCTGGCGATCATTGCCCTCACGGTGGTGATCCGGCTGGCCCTCTTCCCGCTCAGTGCCGGTTCGATCCGCAGCGCCCGCAGGATGCGCATTGCCCAGCCGGTCATGCAGAAACGGCAGGCGGAGATCAAGAGCAAGTACGCCAGCAACCCCCAGAAGCAGCAGGAGGAGCTGGGGAAGCTGATGAAGGAGTTCGGCAGCCCGCTCGCGGGGTGCCTGCCCCTGCTGGTGCAGATGCCGATCCTGTTCGCCCTGTTCGCGACCCTGCGGGGTTCACCCTTCGCCGACGTGCCTTACACGCTGAACCTGAAGGTGCTGCCGGCCGACCAGATCGCGGCGGTGGAACCCAAGCCCTTCAACAGTGCCAGCCACTCGATCTTCATCAGCGAAACCACCCACGTGCCGGTGATCGCCTCCCTGGAGGCAGGTACCAAGCTGGGCATCGGCGACACCGCCCAGGTGGAGCTTCACACCAAGGATGCTCAGCCGTTCGCCGCCGTGCTGGCGGGTGTGGAGAATGGCGCCGCCTACACCCCCCGCTGGAGCGTCAGCAAGGGTGAGGGGGTGGTGCGGGTCAGCGACACAGGTCTGATCGAGGCCCTGGCCCCCGGCGATGCCACTGTCGAGGCCAGCGTGCCGGGTCTGGCGGCCCGCAGCGGCTTCCTGTTCATCAAGGCCCTCGGCCAGGTCGGTTTCTACACCGACGGCGCCATCAACTGGGACATCGCCATTCTGGTGGGAGCTTTCGGAGCCAGTCTCTTCGTCTCCCAGATCCTCTCCGGGGCCGGCATGCCGCCCAATCCGCAGCAGTCCACCGCCAACAAGATCACCCCCGTGATGATCACCGGCATGTTCCTGTTCTTCCCCCTGCCCGCCGGCGTTCTGCTCTACATGGTGGTGGCCAACGTGTTCCAGGCCCTGCAGACCTTCCTGCTCAGCCGCGAGGCCCTTCCGGATAATCTGCAGGACATCCTCGACCAGCAGCGGGCTCAGCAGACCGTGGCGGTCACCGCCAGCAGCACCGGTTCGAGCGAGAGACTGCCGTTCGAACCCAAGGGCAAGAAGTGATGGAGAGGCGTCGGTCCCGCCAGCCCGACCCCTCTCCCCTGCAGCCGGTTTCCCTCCAGGAGCTCCGGCTGCTGCCCGATGGTCGTCACTGGACAGTGGATCAGTTTCTGAGCGATCTCGACAGCCTCACGCCGGTGCGGGGCCGCCTGAGCGCTCTCCATGGTGCCACTGTGCTGGAAGTGGAAGGAGAAGGCACGACGTTCGTCACTCTCCGCTGCGATCGCTGCCTTCAGCCCTACGACCAGAAGCTGCTCTTCCGCTGCCGAGAGCTGCTCTGGCTGGGCGAGCCCGAGGGGTTCCGCCTCGATGGAGAGGACGACGGCCTGGCCGACAGGCTCGACCCCCGCGGCAGCTTCGATCCGGCCCGCTGGATGTTCGAGCAGCTCAGCCTGCAGCTGCCTCTGCAGAACTGCTGTGGCGACGACTGTCCCGGCCCGGACCTTCCCCTCTCCCCTGCGCCGTTGGCTCCTCCCGGCCCGGAGACCGATCCACCGAGCGACCCGCGCTGGGCGGGCCTGCGGCAGCTGCGATGAGCGAGGCCTGGGCCGACCAGCTCGATCTGCTGATCCGTGCCCGCGCGCCGATCCTCTGGATTCGCAGCCCGGAGGAGGAGCGGATCGAGACCCTGCTTCGACAGGCGGCCCGGCGGCTCGGTCAGCGAACGCTGTTGCGCTGGGATTTCGTCCAGGGGCTGCAGGGCCTGCCCAACCGCCCTGGCGAGGCGGCCCGCAATCCGATGGCGGCCCTGGAGGCGATCGAAAGCCTGCCGGCTGAGCAGCCCGCCATCCTGCTGCTGCTCGACTTCCACCGCTACTGCGACGACGCCGGCATCTGCCGTCGGCTGCGCAATCTCTCGGCCAGCCTGCGCCGGAAGCCCTGCACCGTGGTGATCACAGCTCCCGAGTGGCAGGTGCCGCGGGAGTTGGAGGAGTGCCTCACGGTGCTCGACCTGCCCCTTCCCACCGCCATCGAGATCCGCTCGCTGCTGGCGAGCATCGGCCAGGCCAGCGGCCACCCGCTCGAGGCTGCCGTGCTCGAGCAGCTCACCCATTGCTGCAGCGGCCTCACCGAGCAGCGGATCCGCCAGGTGGCGGCCCGGGCCCTGGCGCGCCGCGGACGGCTGGGGGAACCGGATCTGGCGGAAGTGCTGGACGAGAAGCGCCAGGCGATCGCCCGCAGTGAGTTGCTGGAGTACTGCCCCACCGAGGCGAGTCCGGCCGACATCGGCGGGCTGGAAGCCCTCAAGGGCTGGCTCGAGCAGCGGCGGCTGGCCTTCAGCGACGAGGCCGAACGCTATGGACTGCCCCTGCCCCGCGGCGTCTTGCTGGTGGGGCCCCAGGGCACGGGCAAGTCGCTCACGGCCAAGGCGATTGCCCACAGCTGGGCCATGCCTCTGCTGCGACTGGATGTGGGCCGACTGTTCGCCGGCCTGGTGGGCGCCAGCGAGGCCCGGACCCGCGACATGATCCGCCGGGCCGAGGCCATGGCGCCCTGCGTGCTCTGGATCGACGAGATCGACAAGGGCTTCGGCGGCGACAGCCGCAGCGACGGCGGCACCAGCCAGCGGGTTCTGGGCAGCCTGCTCACCTGGATGGCGGAGAAGACCTCGGCGGTGTTCGTGGTGGCCACAGCCAACGGCGTGGAGACCCTGCCGGCGGAACTGATGCGCAAGGGCCGCTTTGACGAGATCTTCCTGCTGGACCTGCCCGACGCCATCGAGCGTCGGGCCATTCTCGACCTCCAGCTGCGCCGCCGGCGCCCCGGGCACAGCATCCCGCTTGAGGTGCTGGTGGACCGTACCGCCGGTTTCTCCGGCGCCGAACTGGAGCAGACGGTTGTGGAGGCGATGCACCTGGCTTTTGCAGCGCGGCGGGAGTTCGGCGAGGCGGATCTGATCGCTGCCGCCAGCGATCTGGTTCCCCTCTCGCGCACGGCCCGGGAGCAACTGGAGGCGCTGAAGCACTGGGCCAGCAGCGGCAGGGCGCGGCCGGCCTCCCGGTTGCGGGCTGTAACGAACCCCGACGCCGGGTAACGAAACGAAGCCCTGCGCCAGCCCGGCTCCGGCGCCCTCCCTACGGTTCCGCTCAGTCGTGAACCATTCCGTGGATCGTCCCTCCGCCGCCACCCAGATTGTCGTGGCCTGCCTCGGTGCCGGCGTTGTGACCAGCTTCGCGGTGGCCCAGGGCCAGAACCCGCTCACCGCCCTCGGCATCACGCTCTTCTCCGCCGTGGCTGCGGTCATGGTGGGGCAGGTGCTCTGAGGCAGCCCGCCGCTCAGGGCTGACTGCGCAGCCGGGGTTTGCAGCGCAGCGGCAGGCCGGCGTCTGGAGACGGTTCGAGCACCAGCACAGCTGTGCCCGTCTGAGGCCTTGCCAACGGCTGGGCCTCCGGACCGCTTGGATTGCTGGGATAACTGTCGCCGTTGAACCGCAGCACCATCGTGTCGCCGTGAGCGGCGTCCCGACGCACCCTCAGGATCAGGTCGTTCCAGCCGTTGGTCCGGCGGGTGGAGACCACCAGCGGCGGACGGAACAGGGTCATGCGGGTGACGGTCCGCAGGCCCGCGGGCGTGTCCCGGAACACGAACAGGGTGCAACCGCCCGTACCGCAGGTATAGGAGCCCAGGACCGTGGCCACCACCTCGTCCCGGCCGTCGCCGTCGAGATCGATGCGGTTGTGGGCGTAGCGCAGCGGGCCGGTGCTTTCGCACTGGCGGGCCACCAGCCGTGTGCGGGCCTCCCGCCACTCAGTGGAGCCAGGATCCGGGCCATGGCCCTGGCCGTCATCGACCCGCACCGGGAAGATCTCCAGTCTCAGTGCCTCCTCCAGCCCTGGGTCCGGGGTCGTCAGCGCCGGCACCGATCGGAGCAGCTGGAGCTCGGCTCCGGCCGTTGTGTTGGGCAGGCTCCAGCCGGCGGCAGGAAATCCGCCCAGGCCGGCCAGGGCGAGAAGGCCACCGAGCCCGATGGCCGGCAGGCGTGATGGGGCAGCGAAGTGTGGCCTCACTTGCGGGTCAGGATGATGTAGAGGGCGTGGACGACCGCGACCGGCCACATCACGGCCATCAGCGGCAGACCGAGCGCCCCGAAGCTCAGCAGCCAGAACACGAGGTTGAGCCAGAAGGCCCCCGTGATCCCCACCTGGGTGGCCACCGCCAGGGGCGGCAGGATGAAGGCAAGGATGATGCGGAGGATGTCCATCAACGTCATGGCGGCATGGCGGGGCAACATTGCCTTGCTTAGCCGTGACGCCCTGCGTTGTCGCCAACCGGAGAGGTCTCGTTACGCGGCAACTCGCCCACCGCTTCCTTCGGGTCGCTGCCCCACCCCCGCTCCCGACCCCTGCCTCTCGAGCCGTACGGATCCGATGACCCCCGATCAGCTGCGGGAACTGATGCCCGCCCTGGCCAACAAGACCTACTTCAACTACGGCGGCCAGGGGCCTCTGCCCACGCCCGCGCTGAAGGCGATCACCGCCAGCTGGGGCCGCCTCCAGGAGCTGGGGCCCTTCACCCAGGCGGTCTGGCCCTGGCTGGAGCAGGAGGTGAGCGGCCTGCGGGGGGCGCTGGCGGCTCTCTGCGGTGTCGGTCCCCACCGGCTGGCGTTCACCGAGAACGTGACGAGCGGCTGCGTGCTGCCGCTGTGGGGCCTGCCCTGGGAGCCCGGCGACGAGCTGCTGATCGGCGACTGCGAACATCCCGGCGTGATCGCCGCCTGCCGCGAACTGGCCCGCCGCGGCGGCCTCACCCTGGCGACGCTGCCCGTCCGGCAGCTGCGGGGCGAAACCGGTGCTGATTTCGCCACTGCCGACACCGCGGTCCTGGCAGCGCTGGAGGCGGCCCTCACCCCCCGCACCCGCCTGGTGGTGCTCTCCCATCTGCTCTGGAACACCGGCCTGGTGATGCCGATCGCGGCCGTGGCCACACGGCTGCAGGAGCATCCCCGCCATCCCTGGTTGCTCGTGGACGCGGCCCAGTCGGTGGGCAGCCTGCCGGTGGCCGCCGCCGCCGCCGCCGCCGACATCTACGCCTTCACCGGCCACAAGTGGTGCTGCGGCCCCGAGGGGCTGGGGGGGGTGGCCCTGTCCGAGCGGATACTGACCGAGTCACAGCCCACGCTGGGAGGTTGGCGCAGCCTGGCCAGCGAGTCCGAGCGTGGCAGCGCCTGGCATACCGATGGCCGCCGTTTCGAGGTGGCCACCTCCTGCACCCCGCTCCTGGCTGGCCTGAACACCTCGCTGCAGCTGCTGGAGTCGCTGGGGAGCTCCGCCGATCGCCTGACGATGATTCAGGCACGCAGCGGCCAGCTCTGGCACGGATTGCAGGCCATCGACGGGATCGCTCCCCTGCTGAGCGGGCCACCGCCTGCAGGCCTGATCAGCTTCACTGCCGCAGGACAGTCCCCCGCGTCGGTGGTGCAGACACTCGGGCAGCAAGGAATCTGGCTGCGCAGCCTCGACGACCCAGCCTGTCTGCGAGCGTGTACCCACGTCACCACCACCGCAGCAGAGGTGGACCGGCTGCTGGACACCCTGCGGAGCCTGGCCTGAGCCGCTGCAGGCGGCAGACCAGAAAAGCCCCCTGGGCGAACCATGCAAAGGGTCACCGAGGGGCCTCTGCAGGCCAGCACAGATCTGCGGCGTGGGCGGGATGGTGGGATCAGCCGACCGTGTCGGAAGCCATCAGGTTTCGGTGAACCCAGCCCGCCAGCAGGGCACCGGCGATCGGAGCCACCCAGAACAGCCACAGCTGAGCCATCGCATCGCCTCCCACCCAGGCCGCCACGGCGGTGCTGCGGGCGGGGTTCACGGAGGTGTTGGTGACGGGGATGCTGATCAGGTGGATCAGGGTGAGGGCCAGACCGATCGGCACCCCGGCGAAACCACCGGGGGCCAGTCGGTCAGTGGCGCCCATGATCACCAGCAGGAAGATGAAGCTGAGAATCAGCTCGATCAGCAGGGCGGACCAGAAGCCATAGCCTCCAGGCGAGTGGGTCCCCCAGCCGTTGGTGGCCAGGGGGTTGCTGCCGGTGAGGGCGAAGCCATCCCTGCCGCTGGCGACGATCAGGATCACGCCGCCGGCGATGATGCCGCCGAGCACCTGGGCGACCACGTAGGGGAGCAGATGGGAGCCAGGGAACTTGCCCCCGGCCCAGAGCCCGAAGCTCACGGCGGGGTTGATGTGACATCCGGAGATGTGACCAAAGGTATAGACCATGGTCAACAGGGTCAGGCCGAAGGCCATGGAAACGCCCAGAAACCCCAGCCCCAGTGGATTGGCGGCGGGGCTGTCGTAGGGGAAAACAGCCGCCAGCACGGCGCTCCCACAGCCCCCCAGCACCAGCCAGAACGTGCCGACCAGTTCAGCGAGGAACTTCTTGGACAGTGGAACACCAGGGGCCATGCGGAGAAAGAACAGTTATCCGTTCAGATCTTCCCATCGCCCAGGGGAGTCTGTCGAAACTCTGTGCGATGGGACGCACACTGCGTCCCTGCCAGCGAGTTGGCTGCCAGGCAGTGTTTCAAATGACTGCATCAGGTGCCCGGCCACCAGTTCTGGATAGGGTTTCTTCGTTGATTGCCGCCAGGCTGGAGCTTTCTGCGCACCGGGTCCTGCGCTCCACTGTTGATCGGCGGTCATTCCCTGACCCAGGGTTCCTGCCTTGAGCCGTCCTTTCGAAAGCACGAACGATGCCAGCGTCAAGGTTGACTGCTTCCTGTCCCCCTCTCTGCCGGCTCCTGATCCCCTCCGCGGTGATCGTCAGCCTCCTCGCCCCAGCCGGCCCTGGTCTGGCCCTGTCTCCCCAGGAGATGATCAATCAGGCCGAGGCT
Organism: uncultured bacterium; assembly: GCA_964355015.1. GTDB lineage: Bacteria > Cyanobacteriota > Cyanobacteriia > PCC-6307 > Cyanobiaceae > CAYHCE01. The sequence continues at coordinate 156,472 of CAYHCE010000001.1, forward strand.
GCCTGCCTGGAAAGTGCCGGCAAGGAGGGCTGGCGTTCGGACCTGGCCAAGGTGATCTCGACCAAGGCCATCGACGCCGACAAGGTGGAAGTGGTCCTCGATCTCACCAAGGACGGCACCCACACCGCCCGGCTCACCTGCCCCTACAGCCTCAGCCAGGGGGTGGGCAAGTTCGGGGACAACTTCGCCAAGTCCATGGCCACCACGGTCAGCGCGGCCGATGAGTTGAACCGCACCCGGATCTGGTGGCTGCTGCTGCCGATCGGCCTGGCCGTGATCTCCTGGAGCGTCCTCCGCGGCCGTGACAGCGCCGTCTGAGCCTGATCCCCTGCCAGTGGGCTGCCGCTCAGGAGCCCTTCCGGCGCAGGGCTCGCTCGGCCTCCTCCCGGTCGTCGAAGTGGATTCTGGTGGTGCCGAGGATCTGGTAGTCCTCGTGGCCCTTGCCCGCGATCAGCACCAGATCGTCAGCATCAGCCGCCTCGATGCTGACGGCGATGGCCGTGGCCCTGTCACCCTCCACCACCAGATCTGTGCCGGCCGGAATGCCGGCCGCCACATCGTCGAGGATCCGCTGGGGGTCCTCGGTGCGGGGGTTGTCCGAGGTGATCACCACCCGGTCGGCCAGCCGGGCCGCGATCGCCGCCATCTGGGGCCGCTTGCCCCGATCCCGGTCGCCGCCGCAGCCGAACACGCAGATCAAACGGCCGGCGCAGAAGGGACGGCAGGCGGCCAGGGCGTTCTCGAGGCCGTCGGGGGTGTGAGCATAGTCGACCACGACCGCCGGCAACGGCCCGGCAGCGGTCATGGCCAGCACCACCCGCTCCATCCGCCCCGGTACGCCGCCGAAGGTGGAGACTGCCTCCAGCAACTGGGGCAGAGCCAGTCCCTGCTGCTGCAGCACCCCCACCGCTTGCAACAGGTTCATCAGATTGAAGCGCCCCACCAGGGGCGATCGGAAGGAACCGCTGCCCAGGGGCGTGCACAGGGTGCCGCTCACACCATCGGCGCCGAATGACAGATCCTCCATCCGCAGCTCAGCGGTGGCGGAGTCCAGGGAGCTGCGCCAGAGACGCTCGCCGAGGTGCCCGGCCAGCTGTTCCGCCAACTGGCGCCCCCAGGGGTCGTCGATGTTCACCACCGCCGTTCCCTCCAGCAGCGGCGTGCTGAACAGCCGGGCTTTGGCCTCGAAATAGGCCTGCATCGAGGGGTGGTAATCGAGGTGGTCCTGGGTGAGGTTGGTGAACACGGCAGCGGCGAAGCGGCACCCCGCCACCCGCCCCTGGTCGAGGGCATGGGAGCTCACCTCCATGGCCGCCAGCTCACTGCCGGCGTCGGCCGCCGCGGCCAGCTGGGCCTGCAGCAGATCGGCGAAGGCGGTGGTGTGGGTCGCCGTGGCGTGATGGCCCGGCCAGCGGTTGACGAGGGTGCCGAACAGGGCCGCGGGCCGCCCGCAGGAGGCCGCCAGGTGTTCGATCAGATGGGTGGTGGTGGTCTTGCCGTTCGTACCCGTCACGCCGATCAGGGCCAGTCGGTGGCTGGGCTCACGCCAGAACGCGGCCGCCAGCTGGCCCGCCCAGGCCGCCAGGGGCTCCTCGACCACCAGCACGGGATCACCCGCTCCCGGCGGTCGCGCCGCCGCGGCCTCCGGAGTGATCACGGCGGCCACTGCCCCGGCCGCGACGGCCGCGGGCCAGAACAGCCCACCGTCCACGTTGTGGCCCGGCAGTCCGATGAACAGGACGCCGCTGCCGATCCGGCGGGAATCACAGCTGATCCCGGTGACCTCGCCATCGGCCAGGACGGTCGGAATCTCCGCTCCGATCTGACGCAGGAGGGAATGGAGCAGGTGGGGCATGACGGGGGGCGGGCTGGGGCGGCTTTCGGGCCGTTTTAAGCGGTCGGCCCTGGTCCTGGCGTTGCTCAGGGGCAGTTGGGTGGCAGGGCCTCGAGGCTGGTCTGCAGCCACCTCCCCAGCCGTTCGCCAGCCAGCCGGGGTGAGACCCGGGGGAGGTCCTGCAGCGCCCCTTGCCGGTTCACGGCCAGCACCGGCACCTCCAGGCCGTAGCGGGCCTGCAGGCGGGGGTCGCCATCCACATCCACCACGGTCAGCTCCGGAGCGGGCCGGAGGGCGCCGAGCCGTTCGGCAAGGCCCTGGCACAGGCAGCAGTGGGCCCGGCTGTAGAGGATCAGGGGAGGCCAGCTCTGCATGGCTTACTCCGGCACCGGGTCGCAGCCGCAGGGGGTGAAGGGATGGCAGCGCAGCAGACGACGCAGGGTGAGCCAGCTACCGCGCCAGGGGCCGTGACGCTCGATCGCCTCGATTCCGTAGGCGCTGCAGGAGGGGATGAATCGGCAGCGTGGACCCAGCAGGGGCGAGATCCAGCGGCGATAGCCGCCGATCCACGCCAGCAGCAGGGTCTTCAGCAGCTCCGAAAGGGCAGAAGGGCCAACCGATAGGATCGACCGTTGGTGCGGCACAGCCGGTCGCAGGCAGGGATTCCTCCCATCCTGCTCCTTGCCGGTCACACCTGACTTCTGCCCTTCATTGATTCATCCATGTCTCGCTACCGCGGTCCTCGCCTGAGGGTGACGCGGCGCTTGGGGGACCTTCCCGGTCTCACCCGTAAGTCCGCCAAGCGGGCTTATCCCCCCGGTCAGCACGGCCAAGCCCGTCGCAAGCGCTCCGAATACGCCATCCGCCTCGAAGAAAAGCAGAAGCTTCGCTTCAATTACGGGATCTCCGAGCGCCAGTTGGTGCGCTACGTCAAGAAAGCTCGCGCCCAGGAGGGTTCCACGGGAACCAACCTGCTGAAGCTGCTGGAGAACCGTCTCGACAACATCTGTTTCCGTCTCGGCTTCGGCCCCACGATCCCTGGCTCCCGCCAGCTCGTGAACCACGGCCACATCACCGTGAACGGCCGTGTGGTGGATATCCCCAGCTACCAGTGCAGGGCCGGTGATGTGATCACCGTCCGGGAACGCAAGGCCAGCAAGCAGCTGGCCGAAGGCAACCTGGAGTTTCCCGGTCTGGCCAACATCCCGCCCAACCTCGAACTCGACAAGAACAAGCTCACCGCCAAGGTGAACGGCAGGATCGAGCGGGAGTGGGTCGCACTCGAGATCAACGAACTGCTGGTGGTGGAGTTCTACAGCCGCAAGGTCTGAGCGTTTTCCCTGATCCGGAGGTTGCTCGGATCAGCTCAGTTTCATGCCATCCTCCAACCCCCCGTCACGGGGGGTCTTTTTTGGCAAGCAGGATCGGCTCCATCCCCTCAACGCCCCCGCTCAGCCCAACCGCAACAACCGCTGCGCATTGGCAACACACACCTGGATCCTCTGGTCATCAGGTAAATCGGCATTCTCAATCCAGTTCGCAGCAACCTGAATGTCTTCGTAGGGATAACCCGTTGAGAACATCACAGCTTAATCACCCATGGTTGCCAGGGCGCAGCGCAGGGGCGCGTCAGCACAGACTCCTGAAGTTGTCACCATCATATGGTTTCGCAGGGTCTCTGCTGGAGGACGGCTGAGGCCCCTGCCGACTGTGGTCACAGCAGCGCGACTGTCCAATCGCCAGAGCATGTAAGGCAAGGTTTCTCCCATGTGTCCCAAGATCAGCCGTGCGTTGTGATGGCGGTCGAAGACACCACCGAAAACGAGTCGGAGCACATGGGTGGCGGTGTCACAGGTCCAGCTCCAGACCGGCCCCTCCAGCTCTGGATGCCCCCGGAAGGCCTGGGGTCCATCCAGGTAGGCGCCGTTGGTACTCCCATTGACTAGGGCCCCAACAAAACCCAACTCCTGAATACAGCGCTTGAGTTCATCGCAAGCACTGTCCACATCCTGCAGCGCAAGACAGGCAAATCCTCGAAAACGCTTTGGGGCAGTCTCAATGCGTTGATGAAGAACATCATTGGCCTCATGGGCCAGCTCAGTCGCAAGTGCTGAGTCCCTGATGGATTGCACAACGGGTGCTGTCTGGGAAAGAATGGCGATCGAGATCCCGGCCTGGTCCATCGCTCTCAGCCGCTGGTCCTGGAACTCCGGCAGGGCGACCTCAACGGCCCGAAGCACCTCTGGATCGAAAAATGCCACGTCCTTGATCGAAGGCTGAAGCTTGGGGCACTGAAGTTCTCCTCGAGGGCAATCTTGTTGGTGATCTTCTGCAATGGAGAACCTCTGCATCCAAGGTCATTCAGCCAGGAAACCGCACGGAGTATTGTTCCCTCGTGATCCGGACGAAGGTTCCTCAACCACTGATCAAGCGCTCCAGGGCGCTGGTCACATCCGGCTGGCGCATCAGCGCCTCGCCCACCAGCACCGCATCGGCCCCGGCGCCCACCATGCGGTCGAGGTCGTTGCGGTTGAACAGGCCCGACTCACTCACCAGCAGGGCGCCCTTGCGGCGCACCAGATCGCCATGGCTGGCCATCAGCCGCTCGGTTGTGGCCAGGTCCGTGGCGAAGGTGGTCAGGTCGCGGTTGTTGATGCCGATCAGGGCCACCCCATCGAGCGCCAGTATCCGTTCCAGCTCCTGGCTGTCGTGCACCTCCACCAGCACCGCCAGCCCGAGGCTGGCCGCCACCTTGAGCAGATACACCAGGTCCTGGTCGGTCAGGATCGCCGCGATCAGCAGGGCTGCGTCGGCCCCGGCGGCCCGGGCCTGGTACAGCTGGTAAGGGGAGAGGATGAAGTCCTTGCAGAGCAGGGGCAGGGCCACCGCCTGGCGCACCTCCACCAGCACCTCGAAGCCCCCCTGGAAGAAGGCACGGTCGGTGAGCACCGAGAGGCAGCTCGCCCCACCGGCGGCATAGCCCAGGGCCAGCTCCACCGGATCGAAATCCTCCCGGATCACCCCGCGGCTCGGGCTGGCTTTCTTGATCTCGGCGATCACCGCCGGCTTGCGGCAACTGGCCTTGAGCGCTGCGATGAAATCCCGCGGCGCCGGCAGCTTCGCCACCTGCTCCTTGAGCTGCTGCAGCGTCACCCGTTCCTTGGCTGCGGTGATCTCCCTGTCCTTCTCCCAGACGATCGTCTCGAGGATGTGGCGGGGCTCCGCTTCGGCATGGGGGATGCCGTACTGGAGGTGGGCCACCTTGACGGGGGGGTTGGGCGGACGGCGGCGAATCTCCATCGGCGGAGGGCGACTGGCTGGATCGTAGGAATCGATGGGCAGCTGGGGCCTCAGAGTTGGGCGGCGGCCTGCTTGTAGGCCACTTCCACCAGCTCGCTGAGGGTGGGATGGGTGTGAACCTCGCTGGCCAGCTCCCGCACGCTCTGGCGTCGGGCCACCGCATTGGCGATTTCCTGGATCAGGTCGGCAGCATGCAAACCGTAGATATGGGCGCCCAGCACCTCGCCGCTGTCCTTGCGGAACAGCAGCTTCATCAGCCCATCGCTCTCCAGTTCGGCCAGGGCCTTGGTGTTGGCCTTGAAGTAGCTGCGCACGGTGCCCAGGGCGAATCCCTCGGCGGCGGCCAGGGCCTTGGCCTCGGCCTCACCGAGCCCCACCGAGCTGATCTCGGGGTGGGTGAAGGTGGCGGCCGGAATCGAGCGGTAGTCGATCCGGCGGGCGTGGCCCAGGATGTTGTCGACCGCCACGGTGCCCTGGGCGGCGGCGGTGTGGGCGAGCATCATCTTGCCGGTCACATCGCCAACCGCCCAGAGGTGGGGAACCGGCTGGCCGTTGGCCAGCACCCTCAGGGCGTCGTCCACCGGGATGAAGCCGCGCTGGGTCTCCACCCCCACGCTGGCCAGGTTGAGGTCTTTGCTCACCGGGGTGCGGCCGGTGGCCACCAGCACCGCATCCACCTCCAGCACCTCGACCAGCTCCTTGCTGGCCATCGAGGCCAGCTCGATCCGCACGGGGCTGCCCGGGGTGACTTTGCGGGCCAGCAGCCCGGCGCGGGTATCGATCTCGCGGCCTTCGATCAGGCGGCGGGCGGCGATCTTGGCGATGTCGGGATCGAAGGTGGGCATGATCCGATCGAGCGCCTCGATCATCGTGACCTCGCAGCCCAGGGCGGTGTAGACGTCGGCGAACTCCAGGCCGATGTAGCCGCTGCCGATGATCGCGATCCAGCGGGGCAGCCACTCCAGGTTGATTGCCTCGTCGCTGGTGAACACGGTGCGGCCGTCGGTTTCGATGCCGGGCGGCACGAAGGGGTCGGAGCCGGTGGCCAGGATCACCTCGTGGGCGCTATGGATCCGCTCGATGCCGCTGGCCTCGCGCACCGCCACCCGCTGAGGTCCGTCCAGACGGCCCTTGCCCCTCAGGATCGTGGCGCCGGATCGCTCCAGGGCTTTGGTGAGGTTGGCGCGGATCGTGGCCACCAGTTGGTTGGCGTGGTCGGCAATCGCCTGGCGCTCGAAACGCACCGGGGCGGCGTGGATGCCGAAACCCCTGAGGTGCTCGGCATCGGCCAGTTCCCGCACCCGGCCGCTGGCCGCCAGCAGCGCTTTCGAGGGCACGCAGCCGCGGTTGACGCAGGTGCCGCCCATGTCCCTGGATTCCACGATCGCGGTGCGCAGGCCGTGGTCGGCGGCGTGCTTTGCGGCGTCGAAACCGCCGTAGCCGGCGCCGATCACGATCACGTCGAAGTCGAAGTTGGCTGCGCTGGCTTCGCTCACCGGGGCTGCTGCGGGTGTTGCGGGGCATTCTCCCCCGTCAGCTGTCGCCAGCGCTCCAGCAGCAGGGGACCTGCCGCCACCGCCACGTTGAGGGATTCCACCGCCGGACTGTGGGGAACGGTGACCTGGTGGCTGCAGGCCGCAAGCAGCTCCGGAGGCAGGCCTGCCCCTTCGTTGCCGAGCAGCAGCACCGTGGGTCGGGTCCAGTCAAGCCGCCAGTAGGGCGTCCCGCCCTGCACCACCGTCGCCACCACCTGCACTCCCTCACGGCGGGCCCGCTCCAGCCGGGGCACCAGCGAGTCGAGCCGCAGCTGGGGCAGGGCCAGGGCGGCGCCGGCGGAGGCCCGCAGCACCTTCGGCTGCCAGGGGTCGGCACCGTCCGCCAGCCAGAGCTCCTCCACGCCGGCGGCCACGGCCGTGCGGATCAGCGTGCCGAGGTTGCCGGGATCCTGGAGCCGGTCCAGGGCGAGGGCGAAGCGGGTGCGCTCCGGCGGTGGAGGCGCCGGCCAGGGCAGGCTCAGCACCACTCCATCGGGATGGCGGGTGGTGGCCACCGCCTCCAGCACCGTCTCGGTGACGGGCTGGAGAACGGTACCGGTGGGCGGCAGGGCCATCAGCAGGTGGCGATGGCGTGCGATCCAGGCGGGCGTGGCCAGCACTTCCGCAGGACGGAGACCGAGGCCCAGGGTTGCCTGCAGCAGATGCGTGCCCTCCAGCAGCAGCAGGCCCGCCTCCCGCCGGCCGCGGGGCTGGTGCAGGGCGCGGAAGCGGCCCACCAGGGGATTGCGGCGGCTGGTGATCGGAAGCGGCGCCGCCGCTGGCGACGGGCCCCCGCGGTGATCAGAACTGCTGATGACGGCGCACCTGCATCGGATCGTTGATCACGAGGCTGGAGCCCTGAAGATCCATGCCCCGCACCATGGCAACCTCACCCCTGATGCCCTGCTCGGTGAGGTTCTGGACCAGCTTGCGCACGACGATGTCCTCGATCGTGACTTCGTCCATCCCGTCCGGGGTGAGGCTCTCCAGGAACTTGCCGATCTTGCTGGCGACCACCTCGGAGGAGTTGGTGATCTTGATGACGATCATGGGAATGGAGCACCACGGTGAGCGGCTGCCGCCGGCGCAGGGGACGGACGGAGCGGGGCGTGGGTCGGGGGAAGAGTAAGTGCGGATGGGGAGACTTGAACTCCCACGACATTGCTGCCACTAGTACCTGAAACTAGCGCGTCTACCAATTCCGCCACATCCGCTGGCGTGCCGCCGAAACGACTGAGAAAGCCTAAAACATCGCCGGCTGCCCGGCCCCCGGCCGACCCTGCCGTGGGATCCGGAACCCCGAGGTCATGACCAGACAAGACACTTCGGAGAGCGGCTGCCTAGACGGTCGTTCGCTTCGTTGTCAAGATGCCGTGACCAAAGTGGGGCCGAATCTCCATGACCCTGACCGCCGTTCCGACTCCGCAGGCGATCTCCGCCCCCCAGCTGGAGATTGCCGGCGGTCGGCGTCTTTCCGGTGAGCTGCACGTCAGCGGTGCCAAGAATTCCGCCCTCGTGCTGATGGCGGCCTGCCTGATGAGTCGTGAGCCCCTGAGGCTGCGCAACGTGCCCCCCCTCACCGACATCACGGCAATGGGCGAGATCCTGGCGGCCCTCGGCGTCAAGGTCAGCCGAGGTGTCGACTGGGTCGAGCTCGATGCGGGTCATCTGAGCCAGTCAGCCCCCCCCTACGAGCTCGTCAACAGCCTGCGGGCCAGCTTCTTCTGCATCGGCCCCCTGCTGGCCCGGCTCGGTGTGGCCAAGGTCCCCTTGCCTGGCGGCTGTCAGATCGGCTCCCGCCCCGTCAGTGAGCATGTCAAGGGTCTCAAGTCCCTGGGCGCTCAGGTCATCATTGAGCACGGTGTGGTCTCGGCCGTGGTGCCCGGCCGCAGCCATCGCCTCACCGGAGGGCACATTCATCTGGAGTGCCCCAGCGTCGGGGCCACCGAAACGCTGATGATGGCCGCCGCCCTCGCCGACGGCGAGACGGTGATCGAGAATGCTGCCCTCGAGCCCGAGGTGGTGGATCTGGCCGGTCTGCTGATCGCCATGGGCGGCAAAGTGAGGGGCGCCGGCACCCCCACGATCACGATCGTGGGGGTCAACCGCCTGCACGGCGCCGACTACGCCGTGATACCCGATCGCATCGAGGCCGGCACCTTCCTGCTGGCGGCGGCGATCACCCGCTCCGAACTGCGGGTGAGCCCCCTGATCCCCGCGCATCTCGGAGCCGTGATCACCAAGCTGGCGGACGCCGGATGCGAACTGACGCCCGACGGAATCGGCATGATCATCCGCGCCACCGACATCCGTGCCGTCGACCTGCGCACCCAGCCGTTCCCCGGCTTCCCCACCGACCTGCAGGCTCCTTTCATGAGCCTGCTGGCCACGGCCCGGGGCACCAGCCTGATCGTTGAGAACATCTTCGAGAACCGCCTGCAGCACGTGGCCGAGCTGCAGCGCATGGGGGCGGACATCCGCATGCAGGGCAACACCGCCGTCATCGAAGGGGTGGCCCGTCTCAGCGGCGCTCCGGTCAAGGGCACCGACCTGCGCGCCTCCGCTGCCATGGTTCTGGCTGGCCTGGCCGCCGATGGCGTCACCAGTGTCCAGGGCCTCGAGTTTCTCGATCGGGGCTATGCCGGCCTGGAAGGCAAGCTCAACGGCGTGGGCGCTTCGATCCGCCGGCTCGAGCCGAGCTGAGCTGTTTGCCTGCGTAAAGTCTTGTCTGCGGGAGCGTGCCGGAATTGGTAGACGGACTCGACTCAAAATCGAGCGCCCTCGGGCATGTGGGTTCGAGTCCCACCGCTCCCATCCTGAGCCAAGCCCCGGCTGCAGTGGCTGCGGGCCCGCAGATGGCTTCCGATGGCTCGCCCCCGTCGGCGGTGATGGACACCTACGCCCGGCTCCCCCTGGAACTGGTCAAGGGAAAGGGGGTCTGGGTCCGCGACAGGGCCGGCCGCCGCTATCTGGACTGCGTCGCCGGCATCGCCACCTGCACCCTGGGCCACAGCGACCCGGCCATGCGGCGGGCGCTCTGCCGCCAGCTTGGTCGTCTGCAGCACGTGTCCAACCTCTACCGCATTCCGGAACAGGAGCTTCTGGCAACCTGGCTTGTCAGCCGCAGCTGCGCCGATCGGGTCTTCTTCTGCAACTCCGGTGCCGAGGCCAACGAAGCCGCCATCAAGCTCGCCCGCAAGCACGGTCACACCGTGCGGGGCATCGAGCGCCCGATCATCCTCACGGCCCAGGCCAGTTTCCACGGCCGCACCCTGGCGGCGGTGAGCGCCACCGGTCAGCCGAAGTACCACCAGGGCTTCGAGCCGCTGGTGGAGGGGTTCCGCTTCTTCCCCTACAACGACACCGCCGCCTTCGAAGCCCTGCTGGCGGAGTGCGAGGCGGATGGGCCGCGGGTGGCGGCGGTGCTGCTGGAGCCCCTGCAGGGCGAGGGTGGGGTCCATCCTGGGGATCCGGCCTTCTTCCGGCGTGTGCGTGAGCTCTGCGATGAACGGCGCATCCTGCTGATCTTCGACGAAGTGCAGATCGGGGTGGGTCGCAGCGGCTCCCTCTGGGGATACGACAAGCTCGGCGTCGAGCCCGACGCCTTCACCATGGCAAAGGGGCTCGGGGGCGGGATCCCGATCGGTGCCCTGGCCGTGAAGGCGGCGGCCGACCACTTCAAGCCCGGCGAGCACGCCAGCACCTTCGGCGGCAACCCGTTTGCCTGCCGGGCCGGTCTCACAGTGGTGGAGGAGCTGGAACGCCGCCTGTTGGTGCCCCATGTGCAGCGTATGGGCGAGCTCCTGCAGCAGTTGCTGGCCGACCTGGTCGGGCGCCATCCCCAGCTGCTGGAAGGGGTGAGGGGCTGGGGTCTGCTGCAGGGTCTCGTGCTCCGCCCCGATGGCCCCACGGCCCCGCAGATCGTGCTCGGGGCGATCGAGGCAGGCCTGCTGGTGGTGCCGGCCGGTCCGCGGGTGGTGCGCCTGGTACCACCGCTGGTGATCAAGCCCCGCCAGCTCCGGCTGGCGGTGACGCGCCTGGAGCAGGCGCTGCTGGCGGTCAGCCGGGCCTGAACAGGCCCGGTCGTGGCATGAACACCGTCGACCCCTTCGCCGATCTGATCGAACCGTTCGGCCGCCGGGGCGTGGATCTCGGCCTGGAGCGGCTGCAGGCGGCCCTGGCGGAACTCGGCCATCCGGAGCGCCGCTTCGCGGCCGTCCAGGTGGCCGGCACGAACGGCAAGGGATCGATCTCCACCCTGGTGCATGCCGCTCTCACGGCCGCAGGCCTGCGCTGTGGCCTCTACACCTCTCCCCACCTGGTGAGCTGGTGCGAGCGGATCCGGCTGGGAAACACCCTGATTGCGGCCACCGAGCTGCGCCGTCTGCTCGGTGGCCTCCAGTCGCTGGCCCGCCGCCATGACCTCACCCCCTTCGAGCTGGTGACGGCGGCCGCTTTTCTGGCCTTCGCGGATGCCGGCCAGGAGATCGTGGTGCTGGAGGTTGGACTGGGGGGGCGGCTGGATGCCACCACCGTCCACCCTGACCGCCAGGTGCTCGGGTTCGGAGCGATCGGAATCGACCATGCCGAGTTCCTCGGGTCCACGCTGGCGGCGATCGCCGCGGAGAAGGCCGGTGTGATGGGTCCCGCCAGCCTGGCCGTGAGTGGCCCCCAGCCGCCGCAGGTCACGGCGGTGCTGCAGGCCCGGGCCCGGGCCTGCGGCAGCGAACTGATCTGGGTGGAACCGCTGGCCTCCAGCGGTTCCGAGCTGGTGGCGGGCGCGCGACGCTGGCGCTGCGGACTGCCGGGAGCGGTGCAGCGCCACAACGCCGCCGTGGCGATCGGCATGCTCGAGGCCCTGCGTCGGCGAGGCTGGACGGTACCCGATCAGGCGATCGACGCAGGCTTCGCCGCGGCCCGCTGGCCTGGAAGGCTGCAGCCGGTGCGCTGGCGCGGCTACCCCCTGCTGCTGGATGGCGCCCATAACGTGCCGGCGGCGGTGGCGCTGCGGGCCGAACTGGATCGTGGCCGTGGTGCCTGCCCGGCGGCTGTAGGGGGTCGACGCTGGGTGCTGGGAATCCTGGCGAACAAGCAGGCGCCCGAAATGATCGCGATTCTGCTGGCCCCGGGCGATCGGGTCTGGCTGGTGCCGGTGTGCGGCCATGCCAGCTGGAACCGCGAGACACTCCTCGCTGCTGCGCCGGAGTTGGCCGGCCGGATCCAGGCCTGCCCCGGGTTCGAGCAGGCTCTTGCCGCCGCCAGCGCTGCGGCCGGCAGCGGGCCCGTGCTGGTGGCGGGATCGCTCTATCTGCTGGGCGCCGTGCTGGGGAGCGGCGATCTGGACGCTGACCCCGACCCAGATCCCGACCCCTGTCCAGGGTCCGCGGCCGAGGGAGAGTGAGGGGACGACTCCGAGGCAGGGATGTGGACGCAGCAGGACGGAGCGATCGGGGGCTGGTGACGGGCCTGGCCCTGCTGCTGGGGCTGTTCGGCGCGCTGATCGTCCTGATCACCCCAGGCCCCCACGCAGGCGCCGCGCTGGCGCTCGACACCGCCAGCGGCTTGGGCCTGCAGGACCGGGCCCTGTTCCAGGACCGGGTGGACTACACCCTCACCAACCAGGATGGTCAGGACTTCAGCGGGCAGCAGCTCGCCAACACCTCCTTCGCCGGCGCCCAGGCCCGGGATGCCAACTTCAGCGGCGCCAATCTGCATGGCGCGATCCTGACCCAGGCATCCTTTCTGCGCGGGGACTTCAGCGGTGCCGATCTCTCCGATGCCCTGATGGATCGGGCCGATTTCAGCGAGACCGATCTCAGCGGGGCCCTGCTCAGTGGCGTGATCGCCTCAGGCAGCAGTTTCAGCGGCGCCCGGATCGATGGCGCCGATTTCAGTGATGCCCTGCTCGATCGCTCCGATCAGCGTGCCCTCTGTCAGCGGGCGCGGGGCACCCACCCGGTGACGGGCGTCAGCACCCGGGCCAGCCTGGAGTGCTCCTGATCAGAGCCGTCCACGCCAGCCCCGCAGCTTGCCCGGATTGAGGAGCCCGCCCGGGTCGTAAGCCACCTTGGCGGCCACCTGGTCGGCGTCGATCACCCCCAGCCCGCCGTCTTCGACGGTGAACACATGGGGATTGAAGAGCACGGCGCCCAGATCCCGGGCCTGTTCCATCAGTTCCAGCAGCGCCTCTGCTCCGCGCCAGCGCACCAGGGGCAGGCCCGCCAGTCGCTGGACGCCCAGCTGGCGCACCCCCTCAAGGTGCCAGAGCAGATCATCTCCCCATTGCTGTTTCAGCGCGGCCAGGGCTGGCGCCTCCGGCCGCGGCAGCAGCATCTGCAGGTAGGTCCAGCCGGGATCCTGGGCGCGGATGTGCAGGGTTGTGTGGTTCCAGCTCAGTTCCCGCAGCGGCAGGCCGCGGCTGTCCCCCTCCGCCGCCTGCCATACGAGGCTGCCCCCGAGTTGCCTGAGCAGTGGCTCCAGGGCCGGCAGGCCATCCGGTGCGGCGAGCAGCAGCAGCCGATGGCCGGCCACGGCTGGGCATCCCCCCAGTGGTGCCTGGCCGTGAGGATGTCCACCCGGCAGCGGCAGCCGGCGCGCCACGGCCTCCTCAAGCAGGCAGAGCGACTGCAGCAGCAGGGCGGTGGCGGGCAGCACGCAGGCGGCCTCCAGCGCCGCCTCCCAGCCTGAGAACTCCACCACAAGCTGCTGCCAGGTCACTGCGGCCGTGGTGGGTACGGTGACCGCGGTGAGGATGCCGTTGGTGCCGTAAGCGTGGTTGAGCGCTCGGCTGGCGTCGGCCGTGAGCTGCAGCAGCTGCGGTTCCGGTTCCAGGGTCACCACTTCCAGCCCGAGCAGGTTGCCGCAATCGCGCAGGAAGCCCCAGCGCAGGGAACCGATCCCGCCCGAGCCACCGGCGATGAAGCCGCCCAGAGTGGCGCTGCGTCGGGTGCTGGGGGCCAGCCGCAGCTCCCGGCCAAGCGGGGCCAGCTGCTGGTCCAGATCGGCCAGCAGGCACCCTGCCTCTGCGGTGAGAACGCCGGTGGCGGCATCGAAGCGGCGCACTCGGTCCAGACCGCTCAGATCGAGCACGACCCCGCCGGCCAGCGGTACGCACTGGCCGTAGTTGCCCGTGCCGGCGCCCCGCAGCGTGAGCGCCACGCCCTGGCGGGCGCAGGCTGCCGCCACCCGCCGCACCTGGTCGGTATCGCTCGCCTTCACCACCAGCTGGGCGTGGCGGCCGGCCAGCAGTGGCGTCAGCACCGGGGAGTAGTCGAAGCAGTCGCGGGAGAGGCGCTCCAGCTCCGGGCCACCACGGATCAGCCGCAGGCCGCGAGCCCCGCCCGCTGCCGCACCGCTCAGTTCCGCCGCCAGGGCGTCGAGCTGCTCTGCCGTGGCTGGCAGCGGCAGCTTCGTGGGCAGGGCGGTGGCCAGTGGGATCGGGTCCGGAAACGGGGAGCTGGGGAGGGACATGGCAGGGGTGGCGGGGAAGCAGGATCTGGTCTGCGGGGACAGGGAGCCCCCTAGTGGCCCCAGTGGCCGTCGCCCCCCTCCGCCAGGGCCTCCAGCTGGGGCAGCAACGGGGCTGGTGACGGCGGCGGCAGCCAGCGCCCTGCCCGCAGCACCCGCCGTTCGGGGGTGCGGGCCAGCAGTTCGCTCCAGCTGCCAGCCGCCAGCACCACCAGATCGGCCGGCGCCCCCTCCCGCAGCACACCGTCCCAGGCCAGACCCAGCAGCCGCGAGGCCGCCGTGGTGAAGGGAGTCAGGCCCTGACGCTGCCATGGGGCCAGGTGGGCCGCCGGCACGGCCAGGCGCAAGAGGTCGATCGGATCGAAGTCGCCCCCGGGATGCCAGGGGTCCTGCACGTTGTCGCCGCCCACCGCCACGGTCACGCCGGCACGCTGCAGCTGGCGGATCGGCGCCAGCGGCCGCTGCGACGGCGTGCCGCCAGGGCGGTGGCCCAGCAGCCAGAGATTGGTGGGCGGCAGGGCCACCACCGCCAACCCCGCCTCCGCCATCGCCTCGGCCAGAGGCTGCAGCCGCCGGGGCGACAGCTGGGACATGCTGCAGCTGTGGCTGCAGCTGACCGGCACGGCGATCCGGTGCTCGCGCACGAGGCGCGCCACCAGGGCCACGCCCGCACCGCCCCCTGCGCCACTTTCATCCACATGCAGATCGACGCCGCAGCCAAGGGTGTCGGCCAGTTGAAGCAGGGCCAGCAGGCCTTCGGCGTCCCCCCCGTCCGGTGGGAAGGGGGCCCCGAGCACACCGCCGAGCAGAAGGGTGCCCGGCGCCCCGGAGCCGGTCAGCCGCCGGGCCAGGGATTCTCCTTCCGGCGTGGCCCAGTGCCGCACCGGCACCAGGGCTGCCAGCTGAAGCGTGAGACGACCCCGCCACTCCTGCTGGAGCTCCAGCAGGGCCACCCAGCTCGGGTCGGACCCGGGCCCCAGGCTGTCCACGTGACTGCGCATGGCGCGCAGTCCCTGGCGCCAGGCCCGCTGCAGAGCCCGCTCGCCGCGTCGGCGGATCCGCTCGACGCTGCGCTCGAGATGCTCGGCCTGGTTGGCGACCAGCGCTGCGGCCATCGTGCCGGCCCGGTTCGGGTGCTGCTCCCAGCTGAACGCCTTGTCCAGGTGGGCGTGGGGCTCCACCGGGGGTGTGAGGGCCAGAGGCAGCCGCTCCCCAGGGGTGGCTGCATGGGGTCGGATCGAGCGAATCCGTCCCCCGGCGTGCTCCAGCCGCACCGCCAGCAGGCCGTCCTCGTCGGCCGCCGGCAGATCGCTGCGCAAGGGGTCCAACAGGCAGCGGGGCAGCCGCAGGGGCGGCAGCAAGGTCGGGTCCTGGTCCTTCACCATGACGTGCTGGCCTGTCCCCCGGACCGCTCCTCGCTGCGGTCGCTGGAGGTGGAAAGGATCCGGAACCGGCCGGCCCCGGCCAGGGTCAGCACCCGGTAGCGCGGCAGATCCAGCAGGGGCAGCACGCTCGCACCGCCGATTTCCGTGCGGTAGAGGCTGAACACGCCGAAGTTCTCGCGTCGGGTGTTCTGCAGCGCCAGGGCGCCCAGCACCTTCCTCTGGTTGCGGATCAGCTCCGGACAGTTCTGCAGCACCAGCTGCAGGGGCATCGGCAGGCGACCCCGGCAGACCTCGTCCACCGCCAGTTCCACCAGCTGATCAGCGGCGAAGCCTTCGAACTCCTCCGGGCCGGGATTGGTCATCGCCAGGGCCGTGCCGCTGATGGCGACCAGGATGGCCAGAACCGCACAGGAGCGGGCGGACCGGAACGGCGGGGCGGTCCTCACGGGGACGGGGCGGGGCTTCTTGATACATTGGCAAAGACCACGGCGGGCGTAGCCAAGTGGTTAAGGCAGCGGCTTGTGGCGCCGCCATTCGGGGGTTCGAGTCCCCTCGCTCGCCCTCAGGGCCGCCAGCAGCCGATCGGCTGCTGGGGCACTCCTCACCGGATCCGCGCAGACGAGCCCCGTCTGCTGCGTGATCTCCAGGCAGGCCTCCGCGGCCGCGGCCGCGGACAGCCGGCCCGTGTTCAGCGCCACCGCCTTCACCAGTGGCGGAGGGGAGGTGGTGACCCGGCCCAGGGCCGCGATCCCCTCCAGCATGGCGATCAGCTGGGGCAGAGGAGGGATCGGCACGTCGGGGTGCTTCTCGATGTGGGTCTGGCCGGCGCGGTGCACCAGGACGAGAGCGGTGGGCTGGCTGCCGCGGATCAGTGGCAGGGTGGCCGTGGAGCCCGGATGGCAGAGCGATCCCTGACCTTCCACGAACAGAAGGCTGTCGATCGTGCAGGGGCTCGCCGCGCTCTCGCCCGGTGGTCCCGCGCCGGCGGCGTCGAGCACGGCCCGCTCCACTGCCCCGGCCGCGTAGTCCACCCGTACGGCGTCGAGGGGAACGCCGCCGCCGCCGATCAGGATGCCGGCCTGGCCCGTGCCGATGAAGCGGACGTCCAGACCGGCGCGACGGCCGGCCGCCACCAGCTCGAGGCAGGCGCTCATCTTGCCCACCGCCATGTCGGTGCCCACCGCCAGCACCCGCGCTCCCGGCACGGCAGCTGCGCGGCCCGCGGCCACCACCAGCCCTGACGGTTCCTGGCGCAGGTCCCAGATCCATTGACGCGGGCCGCGCAGCGCAGCGAGTTCGGGATCCTCGCCGAGGCGGCTGTGCAGGCCGCTCGCCACATGCAGGCCTGCCCGCAAGGCGGCCACCAGGTCGGCCCGCAGCTCGGGTGGCAGGCGCCCGCCGGAAGGGGCCAGCCCGACCACCGCCACCTCCGGGCCACAGGGCAGTGCCGCCGCAAGATCGGCCACCACCGGCACCTGGCGGGGGATGCCGGTGATCGCCTCCAGATCGTCGCCGGCATGGGCCGGATCCACCACGGCCACGATCGGCCCCTTCCGGTAGCGAAGCATGGCCAGGCCGGTCTTGCCGGACAGGTTGTCCAGGCCACCGTGCTGAAGCAGGACCACCGGCGCGGCGGCGCTCAGCATGGGCCGTCCGCAGGCACCGACGCGACCGCGTCCACCACCCCCAGCCCCGCCCGGGCGGAGGGGAACAGCCGGTCCCCCTGGCGTTCGGGACCCTCGAAGGGGTCATCGATCAGGTTGAGGTGGCTGTCGAGATCAGGCCAGCGCACCAGGGGAAGCAGCTGGGCGGCGGCGCCGTTGAGCAGGGCGCTGTCGGAGTAGCAGCCGAGCATGAGATCGAGCCCGAGGCGGCGGGCGGTGCGGGCCATCAGCAGGGCCTCGCTCAGCCCGCCGCTCTTGAGCAGCTTGATGTTGACCCCGTCGACATGGGGGGCCAGCCGCAGCAGGTCTTCGAGGCCCCAGCAGCTTTCGTCGGCCACCAGCGGGATCGGGCAGTGGAGATCCAGTGCGGTGAAGCCGGCGGTGTCGGCGTCGGGATCGCTCCGGGCCGGCAGCGGCTGCTCCACCAGCAACACGCCCTGCTCGGCCAGCCAGGGGATCAGGCCCTGGGCCGTGGCCAGGTCCCAGCCGCCGTTGGCGTCCACCTGCAGTTCCGGAGACCCACCCCTGGCTCCGGCCGCCCGGCCCGCCAGGGCCCCGGTCACCGACAGCACCAGGGCCCGGTCGTGCTGCTCACCATCGGGGCTGCCGAGCTTCAGCTTCACCCGGCTCGGCGCCGACCCCAGCTGGGCCTGCCAGCGCTCGAGCCGGGCCAGGACCTGCTCCACCGTGCCCAGCCCGAGGGTGACGCTGGTGGCGCTGCAGGCCGAGCGGTCCAGCCCCCAGAGGCGCCAGAGGGGTTGTCCCAGCCGCTTGCCCCACCAGTCGTGCAGGGCCAGATCGAGGCCGCAGCGAGCCGGGGGGGAGAGCGGAGCCAGCAGGGGTTCAAGAGCCTGCAGCGCCACAGGCTCCAGGCTGTGGCCGTCCGCACCCGGCTCCGCCAGCCTGGGAAGCACCGCTTCGAGTTCCGCTGCCACCGCTGCCGTGCTGTAGGCCCGGTGACCGGTCTCGAAACCGCCGGTCTCCCCACGACCCACCAGGCCGTCGTGCTCGATCTCCACCACAAGCCGCGTCACCGAGGCGGTGGTGCCGCGGCTGATCGCCAGGGGCACCGCCTTGGTGAGCGAAATCCAGCGCAGCCGACCTTGCATGCCACTCAGTGTGACCATGGTCGAAACTGGTGCCATGACTGCGACCACCACATCAGCGACCGCCACAACAGCGACCGCCATAACGCCCTCCGCTGCGCCGGCGTCCGCTGGGCCTGGGCGCGGCAGCTACTGGATCACCACCTTCGGCTGCCAGATGAACAAGGCGGACTCCGAGCGGATGGCCGGGATCCTCGAGAGCATGGGCTATGCCCCCGGCCGTGACGAGCACACGGCCGATCTGGTGCTCTACAACACCTGCACGATCCGCGACAACGCCGAGCAGAAGGTCTACAGCTACCTGGGACGGCAGGCCCAGCGGAAACGGGCCAATCCCAACCTCACCCTGGTGGTGGCTGGCTGCGTGGCCCAGCAGGAGGGCGCCTCCCTGTTGCGGCGGGTGCCCGAGCTGGATCTGGTCATGGGCCCCCAGCACGCCAACCGGCTGGAGACCCTGCTGGCGCAGGTACACAGCGGCCAGCAGGTGGTCGCCACCGAGGACCATCGCATCCTTGAGGACATCACCACCGCCCGGCGCGACAGCCGTGTCTGCGCCTGGGTGAACGTGATCTACGGCTGCAACGAGCGCTGCACCTACTGCGTGGTGCCCGCGGTTCGGGGGCGGGAGCAGTCGAGGCTGCCCGAGGCCATCCGGCTCGAGATCGAGGGGCTCGCCGCCCGGGGATTCCGGGAGATCACCCTGCTGGGCCAGAACATCGATGCCTACGGCCGCGATCTGCCCGGCATCACTCCAGAGGGGCGCCGTCAGCACACCCTCACCGATCTGCTCGCCTTCGTGCACGACGTGCCGGGGATCGAGCGGATCCGCTTCGCCACCAGCCATCCCCGCTACTTCACCGAACGGCTGATCGACGCCTGCGCCGCTCTGCCCAGGGTGTGCGAGCACTTCCACATCCCCTTCCAGAGCGGCGATGATGCGGTTCTGCGGGCCATGGCCCGCGGCTACACGGTGGACCGCTACCGCCGCATCATCGATCGGATCCGCGAGCGCATGCCTGAAGCGGCGATCAGCGCTGACGCGATCGTGGCCTTCCCTGGCGAGACCGAGGCCCAGTTCCGCGCCACCCTCGCCCTGGTGGAGGAGATCGGCTTCGACCAGCTCAACACCGCCGCCTATTCCCCCAGGCCCAGCACCCCCGCCGCCGATCGGCCCGACCAGTTGAGCGAGGCGGTGAAGGTGGCGCGCCTGCAGGAGCTCAATGCCCTGGTGGAACGGAAGGCGAAGCAGCGCAGCGAGCGGTACCGGGGTCGCAGCGAGGAGGTTCTGGTGGAGGGGGGCAACCCCCGGGATTCGCGGCAGCTGATGGGCCGAACCCGCACGAACCGGCTCACCTTCTTCCCCGCCGTCCGGGCGGATGGGGGCCTCTACGCCCCTGGCGATCTGGTCCGCGTCCGCATCGACGACGTGCGGGCCTTCTCCCTCAGCGGCCTGGCCGTGGTCTGATGCCACCTCCCCCCTGGGCGAATCCGGGATCGCTGATACCTTTGGCCCCGATCCGGCCCGCCTGCGTGTCCCATGCCCAGTCCCCCCCGTTGTCTCGGCCTGGTGTTCGGGGGGGCTTCCGGTGAGCACGCTGTCTCGATCCGATCGGCGGTCACCGTGGTACGGGCGCTGCGCGCCGGCGCCAATGCCGGCCGCTACCGGGTGATGTCTTTCTACATCGATCGCCGCGGCCGCTGGTGGCCGCCGGCAGTGGCGGAGTCGGTGCTGGCCACCGCCCTGCCAGCGGCGGACGAGGAGCTCGATCGCCTGGCGCCGGAGGCAGCCGGCCGCTCTGGCTTCCAGGGGATGCCCGACGGCGCGGCGGCCGTTGAGGTCTGGTTTCCGATGTTGCACGGTCCCCATGGCGAGGACGGCACGATCCAGGGCCTGTTCACGCTGATGGGGGTTCCGTTCGTGGGCTCCGGCGTGCTCGGTTCGGCACTGGCTATGGACAAGCAGGCGATGAAGGCCGCCTTCGCCGCCGCCGGCCTGCCCCAGGTGCCCTATGCCGCCGTACAGGCCATCGAGCTGCAGGCCGATCCCGTGACCCTGCTGGAGCGGCTGGAGAGGCAGCTGGGCTACCCCTGCTTCGTGAAGCCGGCCAACCTGGGCTCCTCAGTGGGGATCAGCAAGGCCACGGATCGACCCTCCCTCCGCCTGGGCCTGGAACAGGCCGCCGCTCTCGATCCTCGCCTTGTGGTCGAGCAGGGTGTTGAGGCCCGGGAGCTGGAGTGCGCGGTGCTTGGGATCGGTCCGCGGGGGAGCGGCGAGCTGCGGGCTTCGGTGGTGGGAGAGATCCGCTTCGATGCCGACTGGTACGACTACGAGACCAAGTACA
Source organism: uncultured bacterium (assembly GCA_964355015.1). Lineage (GTDB taxonomy): Bacteria > Cyanobacteriota > Cyanobacteriia > PCC-6307 > Cyanobiaceae > CAYHCE01. The sequence continues at coordinate 177,105 of CAYHCE010000001.1, forward strand.
CCGAGGGCCGCAGCCGTACCGAGATTCCTGCCCGCCTCCCCGCTGCGGTGGCTGAGGAGCTGCGACGGATGGCGATCCGGGCCTGCGACGCCGTGGCGGCCGAGGGCCTCGCCCGGGTGGATTTCTTCTATGCCGAGGCCAGTGGTCGTCTCTGGTTGAACGAGATCAACACCCTGCCGGGATTCACCAGTCAGAGCATGTACCCGATGCTCTGGGAGGCCAGCGGGTTGCCGCTGGAGGATCTGGTGCATCAGTTGGTGCTGGGCGCGGGAGAATGGCTGCCTGTCGCACCCGAGGAGGACTAGGGGCATGAGTCATGGCTTGCTCTGGCTGCCCCTGCTGGTGGTGTTCGTGCTGCTCACCGCCCTGGGCTGGCTGGAACGGCGGCGGCAGCACCTCTTCCGCGACTGGGCGGCCGGAGCCGAGCTCTCCAAGCTGGATGGCTGCGGGGCGGCCCTTCTCCGCGAAGGAGTTCTCACCTGGAGCACCTTCGAAGCGGGGCAGCTCAAGCCCCAGGGCAGCTTCGTGATCAGCAAGCTCGAACTGGTCGAGCTCATGTCCCTGGGGTCAGGCGATGCCCCGCTCACCGAAGAGAGCCAGGGCCGTTGTCGCCTGCGACTGGTCGGCAACGGCGAACAGAAGGATCTGCCCTTCGCCGACGCCGAACGCGCCCGCCGCTGGATGCATGAGCTGATGGCCCGCTCCCGATGCGAGCTGTGAGCCCCGGTCCCCAGGTCCCGGGCGCGGAGCGAAGGCGGCAACTGCGCGAGCAGCGTCGGCAGGAATGGCTTCGCAACCTCTGGCGTCTGCTGCTGCTTTCGGCCGCGGCCGCTGGTCTGGGCTACGGCCTGCTCCGCCAGGGCTCGAGTCTGCAGGACCCGGCTCAGGTGGAGGTGCGCGGCAGTGATCGGCTGAGCCGCGAGCAGGTGATCCGCGCCGCCGGCCTTCACTTCCCCGTTCCGCTGCTCAGCCTGGACCCCCGCTGGCTGCGCTCCAGGCTGGCCGCCGCCCTGCCGGTGGAACAGGTGCAGGTGGAGCGGCTGCTGCTGCCGCCGCGGCTGCGGATCGAACTGGTGGATCGGGAGGCCGTGGCCCGCGCCCAGCGAAGAACAGCCACGGGCATCGAACTGGGCTACGTCGACCGACTGGGCCACTGGATCAGCCGCAGCCAGCAGTACGGGGGCTCGGTCGCCAGCAAGCCCGAGCCGGTGCTGATGGTTCTGGGCTGGCAGGAGGGCTACCGCGGACCGCTGAGCCAGGTTCTCGCGCGCCGCAACAGCCTGGGCAGCCCGTTGCAGGAGATCCGCTTCGAGCCCACCGGCACGCTCTGGCTGGTGACCGGTTCCCTCGGCCAGGTCAGGCTCGGAGCAGCGGATGACCAGCTGAACCGCCGTCTCGATGTGTTGCATTACCTCTCCGCTCAGCTGCCATCACGGATGAAGGGCCGTTCCGTGCAGTCGATCGACCTCAGCGATCCGGACGAGCCCGAACTGGGGCTCCCTCCCGGCGGCGGCTCCAGGCCTCGGGGGGGAGCCGCCGCTGGCGTGGACTGAACCGACAGCCGTCAAACCCTCACATGGCCGTTGCGGGAAAACCCGTTTCACGCAAAAGTGCCGCATTACACCAGTTTTTTTCAGCCTTCCCCCGACATAATGCTGCCCGAGATGAGTGGGAATGGCTCCCCAAAGGAGGCTGCACCCGAAGGCCCCAAGCCCATCAACCCTGCCGCCTCCCTACGAGCCGTCGTGACCTTGTCCCCTGCCAGCAGCAACGGCATCGTTCCCAGCCAGTCGGCACGGATTGAGGTGATCGGGGTCGGAGGTGGGGGCAGCAACGCCGTCAACCGGATGATCGCCTCCGACCTCCAGGGGGTCGGCTATCGGGTGCTGAATACCGATGCCCAGGCCCTGCTGCAGTCGTCGGCGCAGATGAGGGTGCAGCTGGGCCAGAAGCTCACCCGCGGTTTGGGTGCGGGCGGCAATCCGGTGATCGGTCAGAAGGCGGCCGAAGAATCCCGCAACGAACTTCAGGAAGCCCTGCAGGGCGCCGATCTTGTCTTCATCGCGGCCGGCATGGGGGGCGGCACCGGCACGGGAGCGGCGCCGATCCTGGCCGAGGTGGCCAAGGAGTGCGGAGCCCTCACGGTGGGGATTGTCACCAAGCCTTTCGTCTTCGAGGGCCGCAAGCGCATGAAGCAGGCCGAGGAGGGCATCGCCCGACTGGCCGAGCATGTGGACACCCTGATCGTGATCCCCAACGACCGGTTGAGGGATGCGATCGCCGGCGCTCCCCTCCAGGAGGCCTTCCGAGCCGCCGACGACGTCCTGCGTCAGGGGGTCAAGGGCATCAGTGACATCATCACCAAGCCGGGCCTGGTCAATGTGGACTTCGCCGATGTGCGCTCCGTCATGACCCTTGCCGGCACGGCCCTGCTCGGAATCGGCGTGGGATCCGGCCGCTCCCGCGCCACGGAGGCGGCCCAGGCCGCCATGAGCAGTCCCCTGCTGGAATCAGCCCGCATCGACGGCGCCAAGGGCTGCGTGATCAACATCAGCGGTGGCAAGGACATGACCCTCGAGGACATGACCACCGCCTCCGAGGTCATCTACGAAGTGGTGGACCCAGATGCCAACATCATCGTCGGCGCCGTGGTGGACGAGAAGCTCGAGGGGGAGATCCACGTGACCGTGATCGCGACCGGATTCGAGGGTGGTGCCACCTACCGCTCCGAACGGCCGGTCCAGAGCTTCGCCACCCCCCACCAGCTCCCCCAGGCTGCGGTCATCCAGCGCGGCGCCAAGATCCCGCCGTTCCTGCTCAATCGTCAGGGCCGCTCCGACGAGGGCTGACCCCGGGGCCAACGGCCCTGAGGCGCTTCCCGGGAGCCAGGAGGCCACACCCTGCCCACCAGGAAGGCTTTTCCTGATGCTCAGGCGAGGCTTTCCGCATCGATCGTCTGAGCCCGTTGTGATGAGCCTGTGACCGTTGCCGAGGCCGTCGAGACGTGTTCAAGAGGGTGACCCGGAGTCCACGCCTGCCTGGAGCATCCCGTGTGGCTGCTCCCTTCCGGTCCTGACCAGATTTGGGCGTCCGGGCCGCATGGGTCCGAGTCGGTTTGATGCTAGCAATGGGCCCTCGCGAGGAACTGGCCCGTGCCGCTGCGACCCGGTGATCTGGTAACCCGCAAGCAGGCGGGCCGGCCCATCTGTGTGCTCACCGCCTGGGATGCCCTTTCTGCGGCGCTGGTCGAGGAGGCCGGCGCCGAGGTGGTGCTGGTGGGCGACTCCCTGGCCATGGTCGTGCTGGGTCATGCCACCACCCTGCCGGTGACGCTCGAGGAGATGATCCACCACACCCGGGCCGTGGGCCGTGGCCTGCAGCGTCCTCCCGCCCGACAACCGCTGCTGATCTGCGATCTGCCCTTCCTCAGTTACCAGTGCGGCGCCGATCGTGCGGTGGAGGCCGCCGGGCGGGTGCTGAAGGAAACCCCCGCTGCGGCCGTCAAGCTGGAGGGCGGCGAGCCCGAAACCGTGGCGGTGATCGATCGCCTGGTGCGGAGTGGCATTCCCGTGATGGGCCACCTGGGCCTCACGCCACAGTCGGTGCATCGGCTGGGCTATCGGCGTCAGGCCAACGATCCGCTCAGCCAGGAGCGGCTGCGGCGCCAGGCGCTCGACCTGCAGGCGGCCGGCTGCTTCGCTCTGGTGCTGGAGCACGTTCCGGGGGCGCTGGCGGGGTGCCTGCGGCGGGAGCTGGTCCTGCCGGTGATCGGCATCGGCGCCGGTGACGACTGCGATGGTCAGGTGCGGGTCACCGCCGACCTGCTCGGCCTGACCACCGCCCAGCCGCCGTTCAGCCCCCCCCTGCTGCCGGGACGCAGCCTCTGCGTGGAAGCGCTCAGGGGCTGGTTGGAGGCCGCGGAGTCCCTGCCGCTGGAGGTTGCCGACGCGTCTCCCACCACGCCAGCAGCTCCCGCAGCACCGCATTGCTGAGGGCCAGTCCAGCCGGATCGCTCAGCCGCCAGCGGGGTCCCTCGATCCGCAGCAGGCCACGCTCCACGAACCTCTGCAGCCGCTTCGCCAGGGCCTCGATCTCGGCCGCCGGCAGGCCGGCGGCTGCAGCCAGCCGCTCCAGGTTCACCCCCTCCCGCTGCCGCAGCCCCACGATCAGCCGCTCGTCGAAGGGCATGGCGAAAGCAGGGTCTCCGCCGGCTGCCGCGGCGGAGGCTCCTCCCTGCCGCAGCCAGGCGGCATAGGCGTCCCGGGTCCGCGGCCGGGCCAGGCGCCGGCCGAACGGCGCCGAGGTGGAGCCAAGCCCGAAGCCCCACCAGCCCGCCCCGCTCCAGTAGACGCGGTTGTGGCGGGAGGCATGGCCGGGCCGGGCGTAGTTGGAGATCTCGTAATGGCCGTAGCCGGCGGCCGTGAGACGCTGCCAGGTGAGGTCCATCAGATCCGCCGCCAGATCGGCCTCCGGCAGCTGCAGCTGGCCGCGCCGCTGCAGCCGATCGAACACGGTGCCGGGCTCCACGATCAGGTCATAGACGGAGAGGTGAGGTGCCTCGAGGGCCAGGGCCCGCTCCAGCTGCTCCAGCCAATGGGCCCCATCCTGCTCGGGCAGGCCCTGGATCAGGTCGAGGCTCCAGCTGGTCAGATCCCCGCTGGCCAGGGCCTGGCGCAGCCAGCCTGCGGCCTGCAGCAGGTCGGCGCAACGGTGACGGCGTCCGAGCCGCGCCAGGACTCCGTCATCGAAGCTCTGGCCTCCCAGACTCACCCGGTTCACGCCCTCCGCCAGCACCCCCTCCAGGCGGGCCCGGTCGAACGTGGCTGGATCCATCTCCAGAGTGATCTCCGCCCCCTGCGCCAGGCCGAAGCGCTGGCGCAGGGCCTCCAGCAGGCCGCCGATCTGGCCGGCGGTGAGCAGGGAGGGGGTGCCTCCGCCCAGATACACCGTCGAAAGGGGTGGCCCGGCCGGCGTCGCCCCGATCTCGGCCTGCAGCAGGGGCAGGTAGGAGGCGATCGAGCCGGAGTGGCTACCGTCGGCCCTGTCCCCCAGGGGAACCACCGCAAAGTCGCAATAGAAGCAGCGTCGCTGGCAGAAGGGAATATGCAGGTAGGCGGCGCGGGGGGCGGGCATGGGCAAGGGACTCGGGAAGCCAAAGGGTTTGGGGGGTGAGCTGGTCCTGCCCGCGTGTCCGTAGGCAAATGTACGGATACCTTTCCCGCTCAAGCGGGCCTGGATCGGCCATGCTGATTTGTCAGCGCCATGGGCAGCCCACGACCGACACATGGTGGACCCGCTGATCCTCTTGCTGTTCCTCATTTCCGGCGCCGCCACCGGCTGGCTCGGGGTGGACCTGCTGCCGGAGCGCCTGCTGCTCGAGGTCACCAACCTGGAGGGTCTTCGCTGGGTTCTGGGTGGCTTCGGGGCGTTCTTCGGTCTCCTGGCCGGTTTCTTCTTCCAGCTGCTGCGCCGGCGCCTGATGCGGCAGGTGCGCTCCATGCCCACCGATCTGCTGGTGAGCCGTGCGGTGGGCCTGATCCTGGGCCTGCTGGTGGCCAACCTGCTTCTGGCACCGATCCTGCTGCTGCCCCTCCCCTGGGAGGTTGTGTTCGTCAAGCCGCTGGCGGCCGTGCTGAGCAACGTGTTCTTCGGCGTGCTCGGTTACAACCTGGCGGAAGTGCATGGCCGCACCCTGCTGCGCCTGTTCAACCCCGCGAGCACCGAAGCCCTGCTGGTGGCCGATGGGGTACTGCAACCTGCCACCGCCAAGATCCTCGACACCAGCGTGATCATCGATGGGCGCATCCGCGGTCTGCTGGAGAGCGGACTGCTGGAGGGCCAGGTCATCGTGGCCCAGGCGGTGATCGACGAGCTGCAGCAGCTGGCCGATTCGAGCAACGCCGAGAAGCGGGGGAAGGGTCGCCGGGGCCTGAACCTGCTGGCGGAGCTCCGGGAGCGCTACGGCCGTCGGCTGGTGGTGAACAGCACCCGCTACGAGGGCAGCGGCGCCGACGAGAAGCTGCTCAAACTCACGGCCGATACAGGCGGCACCCTGCTCACCGCCGATTACAACCTGGCCAAGGTGGCTGAGGTACAGGAGTTGCGCGTGATGCACCTCAGCACCCTGGTGATCGCCCTGCGGCCGGAGGTGCAGCCCGGCGACGCCCTGCAGCTCAAGATCGTGCGGGAGGGCAAGGAGGCCGATCAGGGGGTTGGCTACCTGGAGGACGGCACCATGGTGGTGGTGGAGGCGGCCCGTGCCCGGATCGGCCAGCGTCTGCCGGTCACCGTCACCGGCGCCCTGCAGACGCCGGCCGGCCGGATGGTGTTCGCCCGCTGCGATCCCCCCGAAACTCCTCGACAGCCCGCTGCCGTCCGGCAGCCGGCAGGCCCCCGCTAGGCTCGCTTCCAGGCTTTGCAGAGCGTTTCCTGATGTCGGTGTCGGCTCCCTACTACGGCGACTCCGCCGTGATGCGCACACCGCCCCCCGACCTGCCGTCCCTTCTGTTGAAGGAACGCATCGTCTATCTGGGCCTGCCCCTCTTCTCCGACGACGACACCAAGCGTCAGATGGGGATCGACGTGACCGAGCTGATCATCGCCCAGCTCCTCTATCTCGAATTTGACAATCCCGACAAGCCGATCTTCTTCTACATCAACTCCACCGGCACCAGCTGGTACTCGGGTGATGCGATCGGCTTCGAGACCGAGGCCTTCGCCATCTGCGACACGATCCGCTACGTGAAGCCGCCGGTGCACACCATCTGCATCGGCCAGGCGATGGGCACCGCCGCGATGATCCTGTCTGCCGGGGCCAAGGGGCACAGGGCGGCCTTGCCCCACGCCTCGATCGTGCTGCACCAGCCGCGCTCCGGCGCCCGCGGCCAGGCCAGCGACATCCAGATCCGGGCTCAGGAGGTGTTGCACAACAAGCGGGTGATGCTCGAGATGCTCGCGGACAACACCGGCCGCAGCGTGGAGCAGCTCACCAGGGATTCCGACCGGATGACCTATCTCACCCCGAGGGAGGCGCTGGAGTACGGCCTGATCGACAGGATCCTCACCAGCCAGAAGGCATCGCCCATGCCTCTCGCCGGGTCGCTCTGAGCGCACGGGCACCGGGCTGGCCCGTGGGAGGCACCCTGCTTCCGCCCGGGTCAGCGGCTACTGCCCCGCCTTCCGTTCCTTCTCACAAACCTTCTCACCGCCCGTTCCCGTCATGCCCATCGGCACCCCCAGCGTTCCCTACCGCCTACCCGGCAGCCAGTATGAGCGCTGGGTCGACATCTACACCCGCCTCGGGGTGGAGCGGATCCTCTTCCTCGGCCAGGAGGTGAACGACGGCATCGCCAACAGTCTGGTGGCCCAGATGCTCTATCTCGATTCCGACGACAGCAGCAAGCCGATCTATCTCTACATCAACTCCCCGGGTGGCTCCGTGACCGCCGGCCTCGCCATCTACGACACGATCCAGTACGTGAAGTCCGACGTGGTGACGATCTGCGTGGGCCTGGCGGCGAGCATGGGGGCCTTCCTGCTGGCGGCCGGTACCAAGGGCAAGCGGCTGGCCCTGCCCCACAGCCGGATCATGATCCACCAGCCCCTGGGCGGCACCAGCCAGCGCCAGGCCAGCGACATCGAGATCGAAGCCCGCGAGATCCTGCGCATGAAGGACATGCTCAACCAGTCCCTCGCCGACATGTGTGGTCAGAGCCTGGAAAAGGTCACCAAGGACACCGACCGCGATTACTTCCTCAGTGCTGCCGAGGCCAAGGAGTACGGCCTGATCGACCGGGTCATCTCCCACCCCACCGAGGCCTGAGTCAGCCCCTGGTTCCGGCGGCCCCCTGGCTCAGCCCCTGCCGGTGAAGCTCAGCAGCCGAGCAGCGTTGTCCACCGCGACCGGCAGGCCGGTGGGATCGAGCAGGCCCAGCTGGGCCAGTACGGAGGCCTGATCCCAGTAGATGTGCTCGTAGGCCACCTTGCCCTCGCGTACGCCGACCACCACCACAAGCGCCACCTCCACCCGCCGCCCCGTCGCGGCCACCCCGGGCAGCAGATGGGTGATCGGCTGGGTGTGGGTGAAGCGGATCACCAGCTCATCCACCAGGCGCTCGGTGTCGATCGTGCGCGAGATCGGGATGAACTCGGCGTCGGGGGGAAAGAACTGGCCGATCAGATCGTTGGCATAGAACGCCCGCACGCCTTCCAGGCCGCAGCCGCCGGTTCCCGATCCCAGGTTGATCAGATGGGGGTCGTCGACCATCGTCGCCAGAGTGCCTTCGAGGTCGGCGGCGATCTCTGCCTGCAGGTGGGCCTCGAACAGGGCGCCGATCGTTTCGCGATCGGCCACGGGTGAGTCCATGGGGAGCCGGCGGAGAGCACGAACGTAAGACGATCGGGGCGGGTCCAGCCGCTGGGCGCTTGCGTAAGCTCGATTCCTGCTCCCTGCCCCAGCCCAAGCCCGGATGGCCCAGCTCTTCTACGACTCCGACGCCGACCTCAGCCTCCTGAACGGCAAGACGGTGGCCATCATCGGCTACGGCAGCCAGGGCCATGCCCATGCCCTGAACCTCAAGGACAGCGGCGTCAACGTGGTGGTGGGCCTCTACGCGGGCAGCCGCTCCGCCGAGAAGGCACGGGCCGATGGCCTCGAGGTGCTGAATGTGGCCGACGCCTGTGCCAAGGCCGACTGGATCATGGTGCTGCTGCCCGATGAAACCCAGAAGGCGGTCTATGAGGCGGAGATCGCGCCCCACCTGAGTGCCGGCAAGGTGCTGAGTTTCGCCCATGGCTTCAACATCCGCTTCGGTCTGATCGTCCCCCCTGCCGACGTGGATGTGGTGATGATTGCCCCGAAGGGTCCGGGCCACACCGTGCGCTGGGAGTACCAGAATGGCCAGGGCGTGCCCTGCCTATTCGCGGTCCAGCAGGACGCCTCCGGCCATGCCCGCGCCTTGGCGATGGCCTATGCCAAGGCGATCGGCGGCACCCGCGCCGGCATCCTCGAAACCAACTTCAAGGAAGAAACCGAAACCGATCTGTTCGGCGAGCAGGCCGTACTCTGCGGCGGCCTCAGTGAGCTTGTGAAGGCCGGCTTCGAGACCCTGGTGGAGGCGGGCTATCAGCCCGAACTGGCCTACTTCGAGTGCCTGCACGAGGTCAAGCTGATCGTGGATCTGATGGTGAAGGGCGGCCTCACCGCCATGCGCGATTCGATCTCCAACACCGCCGAGTACGGCGACTATGTGAGCGGACCGCGCCTGATCACCGCCGACACCAAGGCCGAGATGCAGCGCATCCTCGCCGACATCCAGGACGGCACCTTCGCCCGCAACTTCGTGGCCGAGTGCGAGGCCGGTAAGCCCGAGATGAACCGGATCCGCCAGCGCGACAGCCAGCATCCGATCGAGAAGGTGGGCACGGGCCTGCGCTCGATGTTCAGCTGGCTCAAGGCGGCCTGAGCCCAGCACGGTTCGGACCTCCGGGGCATGCTCTCGCCATGAGCCTTCAAGGATGATGCTGTGGGGCTGAAGGCCGGTCTGCAATCCCTGGTCTGGGGAAGTGCCCAAGCCGGCGGGGCTCTCACCGTGGCCTCCACGGCCTGGCTGGTCAGCGGCCTCAGTCACCAGCCCCTGGTCAACAGCCTGCTGCCGGCTCTGGGGGTGCTGCCCACCCTTCTGCCACTGCCGCGGAGCGCCGCTGCCGGCTACGTCCTGCAACTGCTCGGCGGCCTGCTGCTGCTCGGGGTCAGCCTGAAGCTGACCGGCCCTGCCGTGCTCTGGCCCCTGCTTGCCGTGCTGCTGTTCGGCCTAGGCGGCCAGATGAGCACCCTCCCCCTGCAGCAGTCCCTTGTGCAGGTATCACAGCTGTCGATGCAGCAGCTGAGGCTTGGCAGTTCGCTTGGCCAGCTGCTCGGCAACCTGCTCACAGGGGTGTTGTTCCCGATCGGCAAGGCCGTTCTTCAGTACGCCAACGGCCTGCTGCTGCTGCTGCCGCTTCTGCCCACGGTGTGGCGTTCCGCCCGTACCCCGACGCCGGCCGCGTCCTCAGCGGAAACGCTCAAGGTCCCCTTGCAAGGGCGATGCGTCGTCCAGGGGCTGCTGTTCGCCAGCCTGTTCGGCCTGCTGGCGCTCTGGGTGCGCAAAGTGGGAGCGGGCAACTGCTTCGATTTCGGCATGGTGCTCACTGCCTACGGGCTCGGGCGCACCCTCGGATCCACCCCCCTGCGGCCCAGGCTGGCTCCGGCGGGCGAGTACCTGCTGATCGCCGCCCTGCTGGCGGCCACCCAGGTCGTGCCGGGGTGGTCCGCCGTGTTGCTGTTCCTGCCGATGGGCCTGCTGGCTGCGGGCACCGATGCCCGACTCGCCGCCTCTCTGACCCATCTGGGCGACGAGCCGAGTCGCTGGCAGGTGATCGAGCGCGACGGGGCCCTGGGAGGTCTGCTGGGCACCCTCGGGATCGGTCTGGTGGCCCAACTGTTGGGCCTGACTCTCGCCCTGCCCATCGAAGTGGCGGCATTCGCGGCGGCGGCGTTGCTGCTGCCGAAGCGCAGGGGCCCGCTGGCCGAATCGGTTTGATCCTCTGGGGTCACGGTCTATCGGGAGCCGTCTGCCTCTGGCTGCTGGTGGCTCTGGCCTGCGTCCTTGATCGGCTGCTCGGGGATCCCCACTGGATTCCCCACCCCGTCGAGCTGATGGGCTGGTGGATCAACCGGCTGCGCACCTTGGTTGAAGCCGGCGCGGGCGACTCCCCCTGGAAGCTGCGTCTCGGGGGCGCCCTGATCAGCCTGGCCCTTCTGGGGGGCAGCGCGATGGCGGGCTGGGCTCTGGAGCAGCTGGCCTGGCAACGGCCGCTGCTGGGCCTGCCCGTGCTGGTGGTCGCCCTGGCCAGTGCCCTCGCGGGCGGAAGCCTGGACCGGGCGGTGCGTGGCGTTCTGACCGCGCTCGGGCCCGGGCCTGACCCCACCGAGGCCGACCTTGTGCGGGCCCGCGCCCGGCTGGACTGGATCGTGGGCCGCGATGTGGAGGGGCTCCCCGGTCCGGAGATCCTGCGGGCGGCGGCGGAGACCGCAGCCGAGAACGCCGTCGACGGGCTCTTCGGACCGCTGTTCTGGATGCTGCTGGGAGCCGCTCAGCTGGGCTGGACGGGCGTGGCCGATGGTGCTGTCGGGCCTCTGGCCCTGGCCTGGAGCTACAAGGCCGCCAGCACGCTCGATTCGATGCTGGGCTACCGCTGCGGCAGGCTGCGCTGGCTCGGTACCGCCGGCGCTCGCCTCGACGATCTGCTCACCTGGCTCCCGTGCCGGCTGGTGGCCTTCAGCCTGCCGCTCCTGGCTGGCTTCGTCCGGCGTGGACCTTCACTGGCGCTGCTGGCCCTGCGCCAGGGCCGTGCCGATCCCTCGCCCAATGCCGGCGTCTCCCAGGCGGCCTACGCCCTGGCGGTGGAGGCGCGGTTGGGCGGAGTCAATCGCTACGCAGGAATCGAACGGACAAAGCCAGTGCTGGGGGAAGGTTTCCCCCCCGCCGATGCCGCTGCGGTGGAACGGATCCTGTCGCTGAGCGGTCGCCTTGAGCAACTATGGCTGGGTCTGAGCCTGCCCCTGATCGTGCTCCTGTCCCTGATCTGATCTCGAAGCTGGCGTTCGGGGGAGAGTGCGTTCAGTAGGCGCCGCGGTCCCGGGGGAAGAGGATCACGCCCATGGTGCGCAGGATGATGGCCAGATCCAGCAGGAAGCCGCGCCGACGGGCATAGGTGACATCCAGCTTCACGCGGGTGGCATAGCTGAGGTTGTTGCGCCCCGACACCTGCCAGAGGCCGGTGAGCCCGGGGCGCACCGCCAGCACTTCGTCCATCCTGCGGCCGTACCGCTCCAGTTCGTCCCAGACGATCGGCCGGGGACCCACCACACTCATCTGCCCTTTCAGCACGTTGAGGAACTGGGGCAGTTCGTCGAGGCTGGATCGGCGCAGGAAGCTGCCGATCGGCGTGATGCGGGGATCGGCCTTGAGCTTGAAATCCTTCCTGAACTCGGCCTTGAGCTCCGGCGAGTGCTCCAGCAGGCTCTGGAGGATGCGGTCGGCATCCTTGCGCATCGTGCGGAACTTGATGCAGCCGAAGCCCTTGTAGCCGCGGCCGATGCGCCGCTGGATGTAGAAGATGGGCCCCGGTGAACTCAGCTTCACCAGCAGAGCCAGCAGCAGGAACAGGGGGCTGCCGAGCCCCAGTACCAGCAGCGAGAAGACGATGTCCCCGCTGCGTTTCAGCACCCTGGACGTTTTCGATTGGGCCTCGATCAGCTTCTGAGCGCTGGCCAGGGCTGGGGTGAGTGGAAACAGGGCGTTGACGGGAGGGAGAACGACGGGACGCTGGGGCAGCCGGACCCCATCCAGGGGATGGACGAGCGCTCCGCTGTCGAAGGAGGCAGGGAGCGCGTTGGCGTGATGGCTGGACATATCACCGAGCCCCCTTGGTGCGGAAACTATAAAAATCGATCCTGTTTCGCACCAGCGGTCGCGGTCACTCGGGGCAGAGGCACAGAGTCAGGTTGGCACCGCAGGCGACAGCGGAATCAGCGCAGCGGCATCTCCAGGGGGCGGTGGCCCAGCCGCAGGCGCTGCTGGTGTCGTTCCCACTGCCGCTCCAGGGATCGCAGCAGCCGCATCCGGAAGCGTTCGGGGGAGAACTGCTCGGCCCACTCCCGCAGCAGCTCGGCCGGCAGCCGGCGCCACAGCTCCCCCTGCTCGAAGTGCTCCAGGGCCTCCGCCAGGCCGGTGGCGGTCTGCTCGTGGAAGAGAAGCCCCGTGGGGTGACTCGTGCCGCTGCGCAGGCAACGGACCGTGTCGAGCAGCCCGCCGTGCCCGAGGCCGATCACCGGGGCTCCTGCGGCCATCGCCTCCACCGCTGCGATGCCGAAATCCTCCAGCCCCGCGTAGACGTAGGCACGACAGCGGCCCATCAGATCGTTCACATCGGCGGCGGGCAGCCGGCCGAGAAAGCGGACCGTGGGTCCGGCCAGGGTTTCGAGGCGGGTCCGTTCCGGACCCTCCCCTGCCACCAGCAACGGCAGGCCTGTGCGGTTGAAGGCTTCGATCACCAGATCGACCCGCTTGTAGGGCACCAGACGACACAGGGAGAGGTAGAAGTCCTCGCGCGGCAGGTCGCAGCGGAACCGATCCACCGCCACCGGTGGATGCAGCACCTCGCTCGAACGCCGCCAGCAGCGCCGGATCCGCCGTGCCGTGAAGCGGGAATTCGCCAACAGATGGTCCACCCGGGCGCTGCTGATCAGATCCCATTGGCGCAGGCGATGCAACTGCCAGCGCACCCAGGGGGCAAGGGGGCTGCGGGCGAGGGCGGAACCGGCCAGGTAGGCATGCATCTGGTCCCAGGCGTAGCGGACAGGCGTATGCACGTAGCTGACGTGCAACTGGTCGGGGCCGGTGAGCACACCCTTGGCCACGAGATGGTTGCTGCTCAGCACCAGGGGGTAGTCGCTCAGATCGAGCTGCTCGATCGCCAGAGGGAGCAGGGGCAGATACTGCTGCACGTGGCTGACCCCCCAGGGAAGCCGCTGGATGAAGCTGGTGCCGATGGAACGGCCCTCCAGCCAGCTGCCCCGGCGCCGGCTTTCCCCATCCACCAGGGCGAACAGATCGGCAGGGGGCCGGCCCGTGGCCAGCAGGCGGTCGATCTCCTGCACCACCTGCTCCGATCCCCCCACCGACCGCGGGGTGAACCATTCATGCACGAGGGCGATCCGGCTGGGGAGTCCTGACATGGCGGCACCGTAGGCCGCAGAAGTGGCCCTCCACATCACGAAAACTCTCAGCTGATTGCACGGCCAGGCCTGCATCCGGATGCTGAGCGCAGCCCTTGCCTGCCATGCCCATCCGCGACCTGCTCGAAGACGCCCTCGAGGAACCCTCGATCGGCCTCACCCCCTGCTTCAGCTGGCATGCCACCCCTGTGGGCATCGCCGCCCTCTGGCGCGCCGGGCAGGCACCGACCACCCCACCGTTCGAGGAGGCGCTCCGGGAGGGGCTGCAGGTGGGCCTCGACCTCAGCCGTGAGGAGCGTGAGTTCCATCAGCTGCGCCGGGGACTGGTGCTGCTGTTCCATTCCTGAGAGCGCGAACGACCGTGGCTGAGCCCCCAGACCCCTCCTCCCTGCCCCGAGCGACCTCGATCTGGCGATACAAGCCCTGGTGGTGTCAGCCCTGGTCCATCCTGCTGACGGGGGTGTTGGTGACCACTGCCAGTTGGCTGTTGCTGCAGCGCTGGTGGATCACCCTGCCGCTCTCTGTGGCAGTGGGGCTCTGGTGGTGGCTGTTCCTCGTGCTCATCCCCGCCAGCTCCGGACCGCTCACCGATCCGGCCGACCTCGACTGAAAACGGCAGCCGATCCGACAGCACCACCCCCGGCCTTTCCCTTGGATGGAGCCCATGGCGCACCGCCCCGGTGCCCACCCTTCCCTTTCGCCGCGAGCCGCTGCGCCCATGGGCTACGAACCCGGTACCAGCGAGTGCCGGCTGCTGATAGACAGCAAGGCACAGATCGAGTCGGCCCTGGCCAACCTGGCCCGGCTCGAGAACACCGATCACATCCGTCTCCAGCTTCTCGCCGTCTACAACCAACTGGAGGGTCTCCACGACCTCAGGCGCGCCAAGCGTCAGCCGCTGCCGACCACGGTTGGTGCCGGCACGGATGGAACCGCCTGAGGAATTCCTCCAGGGCCATGGGGCCACATCGCCGGCCCCAGTGGCCTTCCTCCGCCAGATGGCGCCAGGCAGAGATCCGCAGAGGCCAGCGCCCCCCTTGCCGATACACGATCAGGTACCGATAGGAGCAGTCGTCAGAGAATTCCGGCGAGCCCAGTGGTTCTCCCTGCCGATGGCAGCGCAGGAACCCAGCCACAAGGTCCGCCGGCCCCCGTTCCCGGGCGACGGTGGCCTCCAGGGCGGCCCCCAGCCTCAGGGCGGCTCCGGCTGGATAGCCGTCCTGGTGGAGGTAGAGATGGAGAGGCCCCCAGCCAGGGAAGCCCAGGAATGAATACACGGCAGGGATGGCCACAGCGCCGACGCAGCGAAGGTCTTTCTTTCCAGTTCCCTGTCCGTCTCATGCAGCTGGTTCCGGGAGCGGCCCTGCTCGTGTTGCTGCTGCGCCTGGCTGCTGCTGCTGGCATCGCACCGGCGCTGGTGCCCTCCGGGGGCCTGCCGAACCTGCTGCGGGTAGGACAGCCCATCCTTGAGGCCGATCGCAGGCTGCGGCGTCAGGGCTGGCACCCTGCCGCTGTGTCCAACCCCGATGCGGTCGACCGTGAGAGGGCGGGCAACGGCCTGGCGAGCCTGAGCGCCTGCTCAGGCTCCGGCTCTGGTTTCTGCCGCTACGACTACCACCGTGGGCCGGTTTCCCTCAGCGTGATCACCTTGCCCGCTGCGCCGGGGGAAGCGGGAGGGGCCAGGGTGCTGCGCTGGACGGATGGCGCCAGCGGCCGCAGCTGGGGCCTCTGCCAGGGCGACGGCGGCGAGAACCTGGTCCCCTGTGGCGGACGCTGAGGGGCAGGGAATCGATCAGCCGCCGGCCCGTCGCCACCCGGGGGGCAGAGGCGGAAAAGAGGCCATCCGCTGGAGGAGAGGTCGGGCACCGATAGGTTTGGGCGGTTCCCGCCGCGATCCCATGGGCTCAGAGAACAACCAACGCCCACCCTGGCTGAACTGGCTGTTTCTGCTGATCTTCCTGTGGAGCAGCTGGCAGCTGGCGGGCTTCTGGTTCGAACGGTTTCTCTGATGCGATTCGAACCCGGTTCAAGGATCTTCCAGGCTCTGCTGCAGCCGCCAGAGCAGAGTGCGGCGGGCCGCCTTGGGTGACAGGCCCTGTCGGGTGGCGGCCTCCACCCACCCCCTCACGGCTTCGATCAGTGCGTCCAGCTCGGTGGCCCCGCTTCGCAGGGCATGGAACGCCTCCAGAAGCTCCTGATCTCCCGCCTGGGAGGGATCGCCGCAAACGATGTACTGACGGCCGTCGCTGCCGGTGTAGAGCAGGCTGCCCTCCGGCCCCAGCAACGGCGCGGTGGCGGGGATGGCGAAGGACCGATCCGGTTCCATGCCGGGGTCGTCGGCGGGGTCGTCGTCGGGAGGCACCATCAACGGGACTGCAGGGGCTTGCGGGCAGCGGCCCTGAACAGGGGGCCGGGGGTCGTCTGTTGTCAGGGGTAGGCGTTGGGGACGAAGAACTGCTCGTTCAGCGGCGGACGCTTGTAATCCCCCACACTCTTGCGGGGTGGCAACTTGATCGGTTCGGGTGTCATGTCGTCGTAGGGGATCTTGGCGAGAAGATGGCGGATGCAGTTGAGGCGCGCCCGACGTTTGTCATCCGCTTCCACGGTGAACCAGGGCGCTTCGGGGATATTGGTGTGGGCGAACATCTGGTCCTTGGCCTTGGAGAACTCCACCCAGCGGTCGCGTGATTCCAGGTCCATCGGGCTGAGCTTCCAGCGACGGGCCGGATCGTCAAGGCGGGAGCGGAAGCGGACTTCCTGTTCCTCGTCGCTCACTGAGAACCAGTACTTCAGCAGCACGATTCCGGAACGCACCAGCATGCGCTCGAACTGTGGACTGGACTGCATGAACTCCTCCACCTGAGCGTCGGTGCAGAAGCCCATCACGCGTTCGACTCCGGCCCGGTTGTACCAGCTGCGATCGAAGATCACGATCTCGCCGGCTGCCGGGAAATGCTCCACGTAGCGCTGGAAGTACCACTGGGTGCGCTGCTGATCGGAGGGTGTGCCAAGGGCGATCACATTGCAGCCGCGGGGGTTGAGCGGTTCGGTGATCCGCTTGATCGCGCCGCCCTTGCCGGCCGCGTCGCGCCCCTCGAACAGGATGATCAGGCGGAAGCCGACATGCTTCACCCAGTACTGCATCTTGACCAGCTCGATCTGCAGAGTTTCCAGTTCCTTTTCGTAGAACTTGCGGCTGAGCCTGGCCGATTGCTCCACCGGCTGTTCACCCAGATCATCCTCTTTCTCGCCGATCTGATGGGAGGGGTGATAACGGTCGATCAGAGCATCGATTCCGTAGGGAGAGGGATGATGCCCGTCGATCCATCTCCCGGCCGCGTCGCTTCGACTGGTGCCGGGTGCTGCCTTTCGGTGTTTCCCGCTCCGCTTCGCCGCTTCCTTCGCCCGCTTCTTGCCGTTCCCTTTCCCGTTTTCGCTGCCGTTCCCTTTCCCCATGAGTGCCTGCCGCCCGAATCCACTGGCCCGATCCACCTCTTCTAGAGGGACGAGCAGGGATCGGCAGGGGAATGGCCGTTGATTGTTGAGCCCCTGACATGTACGGCCGCTGCGCAGCGGACCACTCAGCTGGCGGCGCGCGGCGGCAGCGAGTGGCCGGTGAGGGAGACGCAGAACTCCGTTGGCTCGACCGTGCCGGCGTCCTGCGCCGGAGCGTCTCCCCCCAGCCGCACCTCCCCACCATGGGTGCGGGCCACACGCTGGGCGATCGCAAGGCCGAGGCCGCAGTGGCCGTGTCCGCCGCGGGCCTCGTCCAGCCGCTGGAAGGGCATCAGGGCCTGGGACCGTCGCTCCTGATCGATCCCGGCCCCCCGGTCCCAGACCTGCAGTTCGAACCCGTCCTCCTGCCAGGGTCGCAGCACCAGGCGCACCGGCGGCTCGCCGTAGCTCAGTGCGTTGTCGATCAGGTTGGCAACGGCGCGGCCCAGGGCGATCGGTTGCACCCGTGCCGTCACCGGGCTGAGGTCGAGTTCGAGCGGCTGGCCGTCGTAGCGGGCTGCGAGCTCCGCCAGCATCTCCTCCAGCGGCACCGACACCGCCTCCTCGCCGCCGCCACCACCGGCGAAGAGCAGGAACTGGCTGGTGATCCGTTCGAGATCATCCAGATCCGCCTCCGCCTTGGCCCGGCCGGCCCCATCCAACCCTCCCGTTTTGGAGGCAGAGGCGCTGCCGCCCAGCAGGGAAAGCCGCAGGCGCAGGCGGGTGAGGGGAGTCTTGAGGTCGTGGGCGATGCCGGCGAGCATGGTGGCCCTTTCCCGCTCGCTGTTGTTCAGGCGCTGCACCATGGCGTTGAAGTGCCGGGCCAGCTGCTGGACCTCCGGTGCTCCTCGCTGGGGCAGCGGGTCGGGCTGGGCCTCCAGACCCACCCGACCCAGGGCCCGCTCCAGCTGTTGGAGCGGCCTCTGCACCTCCAGGATCAGGAAGAGTGCACCCGCCACCACGCTGCCGCTGATCAGAGAGAGCGCCAGCAGCAGCGGATCGGGTGGCCAGCCGAGCTGGGGCCGGATCGCGGCGTACAGCCATACCGGTTCGAGGGGCGACGCCAGTTCGATCCAGACACCCCTGGCGTCGCCATGGTGTGGGACCACCTCGGGACAGCGGGGCAGACGACGGCACAGCTCCAGCTGCAGCTGGTTGGCCTGCCTGTCCAGCAGTCCGTCGCCGCCGGGCCCGAGCAGGCCCCGAGGCTGCGGCGGCGCCGGGGGCTGGCCCACCCCGAGCTGCAGACCGCTCAGCTGGGACACCGTCGCCGGCGGAAACCGCTCCAGGGCCAGCTCAGACAGCCGCAGGTTCAGGGCCACCTGAGGGCCCATCTGGGTGATCTGGGCCTGGCCCAGACGGGTGCCCAGCAGGGCCTGCAGCAGCAGGAAGCTGGTGACCCAGCCCCCCAGAAAGAAGCCCCCCAGCCGCAGCAGCAGGGCGGCGGGGCGAACGGAGGGGGGCATGGTTCAGCGGCATGGTTCAGCGGTTGCGGGGAGCGCCGTCCGGCACGAACACGTAGCCGTACCCCCATACCGTCTGCAGATAGCGGGGCCGGCTGGGGTCCGGTTCAACCAGGCGACGCACCCGCGACACCTGCACGTCCATGCTGCGGCTGTCGGTGTCGCTGGCGGGTCCCCGGGCCAGTTCAATCAGCCGTTCCCGCGACAGGGGGCGGTGGGGATGCTGCACGAAGGCGGTCAGCAGGCTGAATTCCCCGCTGGTGATCGTCACCGGCTGGCCGCCCCGTTCCAGGGTCCGGGCGGAGAGGTCCAGGCTGTTCTCGCCGAATCGCACCACCTCCCCATCGGCCAGGGGCGTGCCGGCCGGCAGGCTGGCGCGTCGGCGCAGGACCGCTTCGATCCGTGCCATCAGCTCCCGGGGCAGGAAGGGTTTGGCGAGGTAGTCGTCCGCGCCCTGCTCCAGGCCGATGATCCGATCCACGGCTTCCCCCCGGGCGGTGAGCATCACCACCGGCAGGTCGTCACTGGCGTCCCGCAGGCGGCGCAGCAGGGTGAGGCCATCATCGCCGGGAAGCATCAGGTCGAGCACCACCAGATCGGGGCGCTGGAATTCCAGGCGGGCCAGCAGTTGCTTGCCATCGGTGAGGCAGCGCACCTCGTAGCCCTGGTCGGTGAGGTACGTACCGAGCAGCTGGCGCAGCTCCGGATCGTCATCCACCACCCAGATGGTGTGGGTTCGGCTCATGGAAGGCAGGCCGTGGTTGTGACGACTGTATGGAGAGGGGGCAACCCTGCCGAGGGCGGTGCCGCCCTCCCTCTGTCCAAAGGTGTCTGGAGTCGGCGACAGACCGATCCGGTCACGGATTGCCCGCAGACGGCAGCGATCGGGACAGCGAAGTCCTCCGGTGGAGTCCATAGGGTGAGATCCATGGCGCTCTCTCCTCGCTCGTCCGCTCCGGCCCGCCGTCCGGCTCCCCTGACCGGCTGGCTGCTGGGGCTGCTGGGGGGCCTGGCGGCCTTGCTCGGCGCCGCTCTGACGCCGGGGCCGCTTCGAGCTCAGGACCTCCGGCAGCTGGAGCAGTATCAGCAGCGGCTCGAGGCATGGTTCCAGCAGCTCGACCGCAACGGCGATGGCAGGCTCAGTGTGGAGGAAGCGCGCGGCAGTTCCTACCTGGAGATGAATTTTCAGCGGCTGGACAGCGGTGGACGTGGGTATCTTCTGCCTTCCGATCTGGCGCCCGCCCACCGCAACTTTCTCGGCGATCGGTTGCGCCAGAAGTTTGCCCAGGTGGATCGCAACGGCGATGGTCGCCTCAGTCCAGCCGAGGCGAAGGGATTTCCCTGGCTGGAGAAGCGCTTCGACGAAGTCGACAGCAACGGCGATCACAGCGTCACCCTCAAAGAGATCTGGGAGTTGCGCAAGTCACTGGCGCCCCGTCGTTGATTCTGGTCCGGCACCAGGGAGCCGATGCGGGCAGGCAGGAGGGCAGGGCGGTTCAGCGCTCGGGCCGATCGGGCGCGCGGATCCGTACGACCGACCAGACCAGGCGGGCCACGCCCCCGGGAAGTTGCCAGATTCCGCCCAGGCCGGGCAGGAGCATCCGCAGCAGCCGCACGGCCCCGTTTCCGACCAGCATCAATGCCATGAGCGCCATCCCGAGCAGCAGCAGGATGCCGATCATCTGCAGCAGGCCGGTGCCCAGGGCCATCAGGCCGAGGCCGATCTGGCTGAGGCCGGCGATCAGGGTGCTGATCACCTTGCTGAAGATCAACAGGGAGTCGAGCCGGGAGGGCAGCTGCAGCAGCGCCACCAGCAGACCGGCACCGAGCCCGACGTTCAGCAGCGCCAGAATTGTCTCCCGAATGACGACGGATGGACGCCGCTTGCGGGAGAACACCGTGCGCCCCCCGACGGACTTGCGACTGGATTCCTGGAGACGGTTCATCGCTGCGGCACCATCTCAATCGAGGCGGTAGCCGGCGCCGCGCATCCAGCGCTCGAACTCGATCAGCACGAGCTCATTCGGGCAATCCACCAGGCTCAGGCTCTCCACGGTGCAGTCACCCTGGCCGCCGTGGTGGAGGGAGAGGTGGAAGTCCTTGCCGCTCAGCCCGCATACCTCAGGGTCGCTGCGCACCACCACATCAAGTGCCGCCCCCAGCCGTATGACCCGTCGTCGCAGCTCGGACCAGCTCATGGTCATGGGTTGGTCGTCATCGCGTCACCATCAGACCTTCACCCGGATCTCAAGAGTGTGGCGGGGCGAACCGATTCGTCAACGGTGCGAGCCACCGCAACCTTGCTCCCGGTCAGGGGGAGGGGGCCGCTGTGCGTGGTGCGGCGGGCGGGGTCGCCGGCGCAGGGGAGGGTGCGCCCGTACGCCGCGGCAGGGGCAGCATCAGGCTGAGCGAGGCCGTGACCGCCAGAGCGACCATGCCGGCCGCAGGCGACACCAGTCGCCGGCTCAAGGGAACCCGCTCACGGATCTCCCGGCGTGGCAGCGGGCGATCCGGTGGCAGGGCGAAGCCCAGCTGGATGCGTGGGTCGAGCCGCAGCTGATCCAGGCAGCGCACGAGATCGGCCAGTTCGGCATCGTCGAAGCTGAGTTCGAGCGGGGGGGTGTCGGGCTGGCTGCTGTGCAGACGCAGGCGATGAGCGCTGACGGCCGGGCTGCCGGGCCGTGTCTCGCCGGTCAGAGGTTCCATCTGGACCGGACCGTTGTCGGGGCCGATGCGGCGCGGCACCGCGCTGACCAGGTGGCGTGCGTAGGGCAGCACCACCTGCAGCAGAGCCTGCAGATGCTCACGCTTGCCTTCCAGGGAGGGGCTTCCGGCCAGCTCGAGTTCCCAGCCCGACAGGATGCCGATCACCTCGGGGCCATGGCCGGCGGAGAGATCGGGCAGGCCGTCGATGCGCAGCCGGCAGCTGGTCTGGTCGTAGCGGTAGCTGAGCTTCATGCGCTGGCATCGAGCAGGCTGGCCTTGAGGCGCCCGAAGCCGCCGTTGCCGGCTCCGAAGGCCAGCCCCTGGATGAGGTGGCGCCGGAGCAGGGCTCCTTCCACAGGATCCAGCAGCTTTTGTACACCGCCGCGGCGAGGATTGAAGCGTTCGCGAACCAGTTCCTCCAGCCGTGCCTGGAACAGGCCCCAGCGCTGCTGGCTCACCGCCTCGGGCTCGGCGGCGGAGAGCAGCTGGCGCAGCATCGGGTAGAGCCGCTCCGCCATGGCGCACAGCAGAGTGATCAGCGCATCGGTTTCGGTCTCGCTGAGGGCGCCGCGGCGGCAGGCCAGCCGCAACGGGTTGTAGCAACGCCGCTTCCACAGCTCGACGCGGTTGGGGAAGAGCGTGCCCAGGCCCAGCTGGCCGGCCATCCAGACCATGGCCTCGCCGCCGTTGAGATCGAGGGCCTCGACGCTCAGCAGCATCAGGTCGAGCCGCTCGAGGCCGCGGCGGGACAGCCGGGCGGGGGGCTGGTGATCGTTCGGTCGGTCATCGGGCATGGCTGCGATGATGCCAGCGCCCGAGCCGATCCGTCACCCGATCCCTTCTCCATGGCCATCAGCTCCTCCACGGCCGACCTGCGCTCGCCCGTCGACCTACGCCAGCTGGTGCGGGATGTGCCCGATTTCCCGAAGCCCGGCATCCTGTTCCGGGACCTGACTCCGCTCATGCGTGATCCCCGTGGCTGGCAGGAGGTGATCCGCCAGTTGTCGCAGGTGTGCGAGCGGCTGCAGCCCGACCTGATCGTGGGGATCGAGTCGCGGGGCTTCATCGTCGGAACCGCCCTGGCCACGGCGGTGGAGCTGGGCTTCGTGCCGGTCCGCAAGCCCGGCAAGCTGCCCGGCCAGGTCTGTGGGGTCGACTACGAGCTGGAGTACGGCAGCGATCGTCTGGAAATCCAGCACGACGCCCTGGCCGGCGCTCCGCGGGTGCTGATCGTGGACGACCTGCTGGCCACCGGCGGCACCGCCGCCGCCTGTGCGGAGTTGGTGCATCTGGCCGGTGGCGCTCTCTGCGGCTTTGGCTTCGTCGCCGAGCTGGCCGGACTGGCAGGTCGCCAGCGCCTGCCTGGCGACCATCCCGTTGAATCACTGATCGTCTATCCCTAGGCCCCGTCGACGCGGAGGGACCGCCCTACCCCTGCTGGTCCTGCCAGGCCAGCACCTGATCCAGCTGCTCCAGGCTGATCAGCCCGAAGCGCCAGAGGATCACCGGCAGCGGTGCCTGCTCCAGCTCCGCCTGCTTCAGGCCGAGGGCGAGCGCGTTCTCGCTCAGCCCGAGGTCGTGGCGCAGGTAGCGCACCAGGGAGGAGGAAGGAACGGGCTGGGGGGAGGTGCTGAACACCATGGGGTCGCGGGGGGTCGATCCGGCGGGCATCGCTCCAGCCTGCCCCGCCTCACTCTGGCCAGTGGCCGGTCAGGCGACAAGGGCCCAGGGTCATGAGCTTGAGGCTGAGCCGGCGCAGGGGTACGGACCGGGCCAGCAGGGCCAGGGCGAGGCGACGGAGACCGAGGGCTGCAGGCTGACGGTTGGAGAAGAGGCGCACCATCAGATCGGTGCTGAGCAGGGTGAGCACCACATCGCACCAGCGCCGCCAGGCGTAGGCCCGACCCACCGCCGCCACGGGCAGCCGGCCGCGAGCCGCACGACCGGCCTGCCGCTGGAGCTGCTCCACGTCCCGCCAGCAGAGATTCATCCCCTGCCCGCCGACCGGATGGCAGCGATGGGCCGTTTCGCCCACGAGCACCGTGGGGCCCCGCCGGAAGCGTCGCGCCAGCTCCAGCGCCACCGGGAACGCCCGCGGCGTGTCGAGCAGGGCATCGGCCTGGAGCTCGTCGGGGAGCACGCCGGCCAGCGCGTCGAGGAAGGCGACCGCATCGAGGCTCTCCAAGGCCCGCAGTCGGGCAGCCGGTGCGCTCCAGACCAGTTGGAAGTGGTCGCCACCGAGGGGCAGCACCGCGAACGGGCCCTCGGGGCGGAACAGCTCCCAGGCCCGATCGGGCGCCGATCCGCGCAGCCGCACCTGCGCGGTGAGGCAGGCCTGGCGATAGGGGAGCCGCCAGCGGCCGATGCCCACCGCCGCCCGTGTGGGGGAGGCGCAGCCGTCCGCGGCAACCAGCAGGTCCACCGGCTTCTGGCCTGGCGGGACCGCCAGCCGCAGCCGCACTGAAGGGTGCTGCCGCAGACGGCCCAGCAGGCAGGCCATCAGGGGTCTGTGCTGCAGCACCCAGCCCACGGCCTGGGGGCCCTCGCCGTCCCGAGTCGCAGGGCCCAGATCGGCGAGGCCGAACGGAACCGAACAGTCCAGCTCCAGATCCCGGAGCTGGAGGGAACGGAACGGGATCAGATCCAGCCCCAGCTCCTGCCAGAGGTCCAGTCGCTCCAGGATGCGACGGCTGGAGTGGGTGAGGGCATAAGCGCGGCTGCGCTGCAGCAGCTGTTCGTCGCCGAGCGGATCCTCCAGCTCCACGCACCAGCCCACCTCGGCCAGGGCGAGCGCCGTGAGTGCGCCGGTGGGACCCGCCCCACGCACCCGCGCCCGCAGTGGCGCGGGTGCGTGGGGCGGATAGTGCTGCGGGGTCGTCATCTGGAGGGGGCGACGCTCATGCGTTCCGCAGGGGGAGAAGGGGCCGGCCCTGCTGCGGCTCAGGGAGCCGCACATGAAAAAGCCGCAGCATGAGTCTGCTGCGGCGAGAAGAGGCGAAGTGGGCAGGAAGCTCCAGGGGTGCCTGGCCTGCCGGGCCTCAGCCGATGCCGAGCAGACCGCGGGTGAAGGCTTCGCCACCGAGGGCGAATTCAGTGGCGAGCAGGGCGATGA
>CAYHCE010000002.1:0-172672 GCA_964355015.1 uncultured bacterium
CTGATGGCGTCTGTGGAGGGCTCAGGTGCTGATCTATGCGCGACAGGCTCCTAGGCCGGCCCCATGAACCTGGCCCCATGAATCTGGCCACCGAGGCAAGCATCTCCGTCAAGATCCGCCGCATGAACGGCCGGGTGCGTTGGGGCCATCCGGAGCTGCGGCGGCGCGGGATTGATCAGACGCGCCTTGAACTCGAAGCCGGCCCTGGGGATGCCGAGGCCTTCACCTTCCTGGCGCTGGGGGACAGCGGCACCGGCCGTCACCGTCGCGACAGCCCGCAGCGGCAGGTGGCCGAGCAGCTCCTCGCCCAGGGGGACGCCCCGCGCCTGGTGCTGCATACCGGCGATGTGGTCTACCTGGTGGGTTCCAGCGAGCACTACCGCCAGAACTTCATCAAGCCCTACCGCGAGTGGCTGGTGGGCGGCGAAGACCACCGTCGCCTCAGCTACGACCGGATGACCTTCCGGGTTCCCTTCCTCCCCGTTCCCGGCAATCACGACTACTACGACCTGCCGCTGCCGCTGGGTCTGATCTCCGGCGCGACTGCCCCGCTGCGCTATCTGCTGCGCAGCATGATCGATCTTGATGTGGGCTGGCACGGCTCCTTCGTGGGCGAGGCCTATGCCCGTGCCTTCCTCGACGTGCTCGACGCCGTCCCGGAGCGCCACCTCGGCTCCCATCTCGATCGCCATTACGACGCCCGGGTCGATGGGGTGCGCTGTCTGGCCTACAGGCCCGGCTGCTTCACCCGTCTGCCCAACCGTTACTACACGGTCCGTTGCGGCGGCATCGATGTCTTCGCCCTCGATTCCAACACCTTCAACCAGCCCCTGCCACCCGTCGATGCCGCGGCCGACCCAGGCCTTGGCGATCGACTGCGGCTGCAGCGGCGACGCCTGCAGGACGAGCGGGCCGACCTGTTGCGGCGCATCGGCGACATCGTGTTTCATGCCGCTGCGCTGGCCCGTGAGGACCTCGGCGACGATCTGGCGGAAACGATCGAGCAGATCGACGAACAGATCCACGACATTGACAAGCAGCTCACCGTGGGGGGGGAGGCTGCCGAGCTGGACGAGGAGCAGCTGGACTGGCTGCGCGAGCGGCTGGTGGCCTCCTGGCACGATCCGGCTGTGCGGGGCCGGATCCTGGTGCTCCACCATCCGCCCTACGTCACGGAGGCCACCAAGTGGGCGCAGGGCCAGACCCTCGCCGTACGCCACCACCTGCGCCGCGTACTCGATCAGGTGGCCGAGCGGGTGGGCGAGCGCTGCCGCGGGCGGCCGCTGCTGGATCTGGGCCTCACCGGCCACGCCCATTGCCTCGAGTTCCTGCGCACCCGCGACACCGGCCACGGGGATGCCCGCATCCCCTGGCTGATCTGCGGCGGCAGCGGCTACAGCCTGCGCCGCCAGCGTCCGGAGGGCCCCGACCTGCTGGAGGGCCCGCCCGGCGCCGAACGGCCCGTGGCCCGTTCCGAGCTGTTCGTGGGACGCTCGGGCCGGGGTGCCGGCCTGCGGCGCGCCTACTCCGCCCTGCGGGTCGACGTGGCGGCCGGCACGCCGCTGCGCCTCACCCTCATCCCACTGGTGGCCGAGAAGAGCGAGGGCCACTGGCGCTCGTACTGCCTGCCGGCGTTCACGCCGTAGGTGGCAGTGTCGGACACGGAGCGCACGCTTGTTTCCAGCCGGCCCCTTCCCTCCGGTCGAAGGGCGCAAGGCGGCGTTCCACCGGCGAGAGGATCACAATGACGACCCATTCGTCCGGACACCGTGAGCCTCGCCATCGCCCTGCTCACGGTGTCCGACCGGCGCAGCGCCGATCCCTCCGTCGGTGATCCCTCCGGCGACAGATTGCTCGAGCGGCTGCTGGCGGCCGGCCACCGGCTGGTGGAGCGCCGGCTTGTGCCCGACGACCGCTACGCCATCCGCGCCGCGCTGAGCCACTGGATCGCCGATCCTGCCGTGCAGGTGGTGCTGAGCAGCGGCGGCACCGGCCTCACCGGTCGCGACGGCAGCCCCGAGGCCGTCGCCCCCCTGCTCGACAAGACGATCGAGGGCTTCGGAGAGCTGTTCCGCGCACTCTCCTTCGAGACCATCGGCACCAGCAGCCTGCAGAGCCGCGCCCTGGCGGGCGTGGCCAACGGCACCGTGATCTTCGTGCTGCCCGGCTCGCTCGATGCCGTGACCACGGCCTGGGACCGCCTGATCCGCGCCCAGCTCGACACCACCACCCTCCCCTGCAATCTGGTGCAGCTGCTGCCGCGGTTGACGGAGGATCCGCTGCTGCCGGTCCCGCACGGTTGAGCTGTGCCCTCCCCGGCGGATCCGTTGCTGCTCACCGCGATCGCCCTGGTGGCGCTCCTGTATGCCTCGGTGGGCCATGCCGGCGCGTCGGGGTACATCGCCGTGCTGGCGCTGGTGCTCGTGGTGGCCGGCCTGAAGCTTCTCGGCCTGAAGGGTCTGTTCTGAACCCTTCGCGTCAGCGTCGCGGCCTTGGATGGCGCCAGCAGGACCGGCCGCAGGGCCGGCGGAGTGAATGGCCGAGCGGGTCGTGGGAGCAGTCGAGGCGCTGTGGCGCTATCCGGTCAAGTCGATGCTGGGCGAACGGCTCGTGCAGGTGGCGGTGACGGAGCGGGGCGTCTGTGGCGACCGCGCCTATGCCCTCTGGGATCACGCCACCGGCCGGGTGGCCAGTGCCAAGAATCCCCTGGTGTGGAAAGAGCTCCTCGGCTACCGGGCCCGCTGCCTGGCGGAGCCCGCTCCTGGGGCGGCGCCGCCGCCGGTGGCGATCGCGGCGGTGGGCCACGGCGACGAACTGCGCAGCACCGATCCCGACCTGGCCGAGCGGCTGTCGGATCGGCTGGGGCGACAGGTGAGCTTGCTGGATCGCCCCCCCGAGGCGGCCAGCCTCGATCAGTACTGGCCGGCGGTGGAAGGCCGTGCCTACCGAAATGTGGTGAACGAGCTGCTGCTTCCCGAGGGCATGTTCTTCGATGCCTGCACGATCCACGCCATCAGCACCGCCACCCTGGCCGAGCTGCGCCGGCTGGAACCGCAGCTGGATTTCGCTGTGGAGCGCTTCCGGCCCAACCTGCTGATCCACACCGGCGACGGCACCGTGGGATTCCCTGAGGAGGCATGGGCGGGTCGGATTCTGCGCCTGGGCGAGAGCCTCGAGCTCCACGTTGACGGCGGTTGCCCCCGTTGCGTGATCACCACCCTGCCGCAGGGCGATCTGACGGAGGAAATCGAGATCCTGCGGGCCACGGCCCGCCACAACAAGGTGGTGGCGGGCATCCGCCTCTCGGTGCATAAGCCCGGCCGCCTGGCGGTGGGGGATCCCGTCACCCTGCTGGATGCCGCCTGAGGGCGCTCAGCTCCCGCCCTCCTCCAGCACACGCTCGATCCGCCGGTCGGGGACCAGCCAGACCAGCGCCACCAGGGCGTAGATCACCTGGGCGATCCAGTAGGCAGCCAGGGTCGACAAGATCGCCAGGCCGTAGAGCCCCAGTGACGCCTTGCCCTTCCAGTCGCGGCCGATCGCCCGCCGCAGCAGCGAGGGTTCTCCCTGGGCGGCGATGATGCAGTTCTGCAGGATGAAGTAGGCGATCCCCGCCAGCAGCAGTACCACGCCGTAGATGGCGGAGGCTGCCGGGCTGACGGGATTCCGGCCCAGCCAGCCGGTCACGAACGGCACCAGAGACAGCCAGAACAGCAGGTGCAGATTGGCCCACAGAATCGGACCATTCACCCGCCGCACAGTGTGCAGCATGTGGTGATGGTTGTTCCAGTAGATGCCGATGTACACGAAGCTCAGCACATAGCTGAGGAACACCGGCAGCAGCGGCTTCAGTGCATCGAGGCTGCGGTCTTCCGGGACCTTCAGTTCCAGCACCATGATCGTGATCACGATGGCCAGAACGCCGTCGCTGAAGGCTTCCAGCCGGTTCTTGTTCATGGTGCCGGTGGAGCCGATGCCAGTGGGTGGCCACGCTGCAGCCCACGCTATAGCCGATGACGCAGCTGACACCGATCAGCAGCGGAACCACGGCTGGATCGAAGCCTGCGATCAGGTACACCGATGGGAGGAAGTGGATCCAGAAGCTGAAATCGATCAACGGCGGGACGTTGCCGGCCCCAGCTGACCCTTGGCGAAGTGCCACGCTCAACCGAGTGGGCCTCGGGTGGGCTTGCCTTCGGTAGCGGCCACGGTGAGGGTGCTCTCCAGGGTCCGAGGCAACCAGCCCAGGCAGGCCCTCCAGCCCAGCTCAGGGCGCCGCTCGGCGGGCGCTTCCTGCCTGGGCCTCGTTCCAGGTGAGGCCGCCCAGCCAGCGGCCGATGGCGGCGGCGATGGCCGAGCCGGTGAGCAGCCAGGGCAGCAGGGCGGCATTGCCCTGCAGGGTGAACACGAACAGACCGCAGAACAGGGGGGTGCGGCAGGCCCCGCTGAACAGGGCCGCCGCCGCGATGGCGGCCAGGGCTGCCTGCTGATCCGCGGCCAGACCACCCAGCCAGGGGGTGACCAGCACCGCCCCGAGGGCCATCGTGTCGTGCATCAGGCCGCCCGGCGCGCCGATCGCGATGCTCAGCAGCGGGCCCAGCAGCCGGGGGACAGCCGCCCACCACGGGCTGCTGGATGCCCCCGCCAGGGCCGGCCCGAGGCTGAGCGAGCCATCGTTGAGGCTGAGCCCGCCGCTGGCGAGCGCCAGCAGGCTGAAGGCGACGCAGATCATCAGCCCGGCCGGAACGGACCGGCGACGCAGATCTGCGCCGAGCCGCTCGGCCAGCGGAATCAGCGCACGCACCATCAGCACCCCGACCAGGGCGGCGCCGGTGATCACCAACAGGGCCAGGGGGATCAGCCCGGGCTGCAGCGGACCGGCCATCCCCTCGGCCAGATGGGCGGGCTGACCCAGTTCCGAGTTGAACAGGGTGCCGATCCCCGCCAGCACAAGCGTCGGCACCACCAGGGCGAATCCGTGCACGGCGCTGAGCTCCTCCAGGGCATAGGCGGCTCCGAGCAGGGGGGAGCGGAAGGCGGCCCCCAGTCCGGCTCCACCGCCGATCGCGGCCACCAGGGCCAGCGGCAGAAGCTGCAGCGGGGCGAGCCTGTGACGCAGGGCCAGCAGCACGGCAGACCCCAGGGCAGCGGAGGGGGATTCGATCCCCACGCTCAGTCCGGCGAGATGGGTGAGAGCCACCAGGGGCAGGCGCAGCAGCTGCCGGCGCAGCGAGAGGCCGGCCAGGGCCCGCTCCTCCCTCTCAACGTCGTTGCCGGCCTCCTGCAGCGCCAGCACCCCGATGATGCCGCCGCCGCGGCCCCCGGCCAGAGGTCCCCAGCCCAGCAGCAGGAACAGAGCCGTTCCGAGTGAGGGTCCGGCCAGCAGCAGCAGGGGGCGCAGAGCCCCACCGCCGCCGAGGGGCCAGAGCGCCTGCAGGCGGAAGCCGAGCTCCGAGAGCCACTGGTAAGGGAGTTCGGCCAGGCCGATGACGCTTCCGGCCAGCAGCAGGCTGGCCAGCCAGGCGACCGGTGCGCCAAGGCGGCTCAAGGCGGGCCCCCCTCATGACTCAGGCTCCGGCAGGCCCGCACCAGGATCGCCAGGAGAAGGGAAACGGCATCGAACCGGCTCGCCAGCCCCGCCACCCAGCGGTTCACGGCCAGCGCGCCGACCAGACAGGCGACGCTGAGCCCGAGCGAGAGATTCCCGAACTGCGCCTTGCCGAGGCCGAACGCCACCTCGAGATCGAACGGACTGACTGTGTCGTAGAAGGCGATCATCCCCGTGGCGAGCATGGCGATGCCGGCTGGGAGGACGAAGCGCGGATCGCGGGCCTCCCGCACAGAGCCGGGACCCACGGGATTCGTCTCTCCCAGCCAGCGGGCGAAGAAGGCGCCGCTGGCTGGGAGAGCCGCCAGCACCTGAGCGTCGACGCGCCACGAGGTCGCCCGGGCGATCTGGCCACCCAGGACATCGCCCGGGTGTGCTGTCGATCGCTGAACACATCCCTCTGGCAGGCCCGTGAGACCGACGTGCCGCAGCCCGCCCCGAGGCAGGCAAACAGGATCACCCGCCAACCGATCGCCGTCATCGGGCTGTCCGGGCAGGTCGGCCCTTGCTCCAGTGCCGGGAGGTGCTCATGCCGGCGCCGCCTCGGGGAAGAACATCCTCTGTGCGTTCCCGCTGGCCACCTGCCGGCAGGCGGGCTCGGAGAGCCCGAGCAGCAGATCGTCGTAACGGCGCAGCGTGGGCTCTAGTCGTTCGAAGTGGCCGACCAGGTCCGAGCCGATCATGAAGCGGTCGGCATGGCGTTCCACCAGATCGATCCATTCGGCGCGGACCAGGCCCCGGGCGCACATCTCGTCATCGAAGCCGACCCAGGAGGCGTCGACGTGCAGATTGGAGTACATGGAAAGCATCCGGTCGACCATCTCGTGATAACGGTCGTGAAAGACCCGGCGCGACAGACCGCAATGCCCCCAGACCACGCTGAGGCCGGGATGACGATCAAGCACCTCTTCCAGTTCGTGCAGGTAGACATAATCATCGTGGCGACCGACCGACGTGCTGTTCTGGTGCAGCAGAATCGGCACACCCCGGGCCACGCAGAACTCATAGACGGGAGTCATCGCAGGGTGGTTGGCCCGTGCCGTTTCCTCGAAGGTGAGATTGGTGAGGTCGTCGTGCCGCAGCATCACTTCGCCGACACCACGCCAGAATGTGCCTTCACCCATCATCCGTTCGATGTGCCTGACGGCATGCCGATCCGTGGGGTTGAAGCCGCAGATCAAGGGCGCGAACCGTGAACGTTGCGCCTCGCTGAGGCCCTCAAGGGCCTCAGAGACCAACTGGTCCGTGTACGAGTAGTAATAGCAGCGGGCTTCATCGTCGAGATAGTAGTGGGGCTCGATCGGATCGAAGGCATTCCACTTCTTGGTGACAGGCAGGCCGAAGATCACCGCCCGTTCCACGCCGGTCCGATCCATCTGCTCCAGCAAGCGGGCGATCCCGTCGGAGCCTTGCAGGAAGTCGACCAGATGGATGTGGCTGTCGGTGAGGGGCAGTTCGGCCCTGCTTAGGGAGGCATCCATCGCGGTGCGTCGGCAGGCGGCATCCGATCAGTCCGGGCCGCTGGCGAGCAGTCTGCCCGTCAAGACCCTTCCCCGACCGCCGCGCTCGGAGCAGGCCAGAAGCAGCGCCGCTGCTTCCCGGGCGTCGGTGGCGGCGCGGGGATCGCGCTCGAGAAAGGTGAGCACCAGGGCGCCTTCGAGCAGCAGGTGCAGCTGCCGGGCCAGACGCAGGGGCTCGGCTACGCCGAGCCGCTGGCATTGCTCCTCCAGCAGCTCGCGGCAACCGGCCTTGAAGGCCTCCGCCGCCTGGCGGGGCCGATCACCGGGTTCGGGGTACTCGCTGGCAGCCTTGATGAACAGACAACCGTGGAACGCGGGCGAGCGGACCCAGTCCACCAGCCAGTCGAACACCGCCAGGATCCGGCCGTGGGCCCCATCGGGCGCGGCCGCCAGCCGCTCTGTCAGGGCGGTGCTGATCGTGCCGGCCAGACGCTCCAGCACGGCGGCGATCAGCTCCTCCTTCGAGCCGAACTGCTTGTAGAGGGTCATCTTGGCCACGCCGGCCTCGGCGAGCAGGGTGTCGATGCCCACGGCCCGGTATCCCTGGCGGGCGAAGAGGTCCTGGGCGGCGCTCAGCAGAGCCTCCCGTTTGGCGGAGGCCCTGGCAGAAGAGGCCCGATTGGTGGTGGCGCTGCCGGTCATGACGGTCACGATCTGCACGGAGCCTAGTTCGTAGACAGACCGGTCTGCTACCTTTCAAGTAGGCAGACCGGTCTGTCCACTGCGTGTCGCCTCAGCCGTTGCCTCCACCCCCTCACCCCTCACCGCCATGCTTCGTCTCCACGGCCACGAGCTCTCCGGCAACAGCAGCAAGGTGCGCCTGCTGCTCGAACTGCTCGGGGTCTCCTACGAATGGGTCCGCGTCGATCTGATGCAGGGGGAGCACAAGCGACCCGCTTTCCTGGCGCTCAATCCCTTCGGCCAGGTGCCTGTGCTTGAAGACGGCGACACCACCCTCTCCGACGCCCAGGCGATCCTTTTCTATCTGGCTGCTCGCCAGGGGGATGGCCAGTGGCTGCCCACCGACCCACTCGAGCAGGCCCGGGTGGTGCGCTGGCTCTCCACAGCCGCCGGAGAAGTGCGACAGGGCCCTGAAAGCGCCCGCCTTCACCACCTGTTCGGAGTGACCGGCATCCCGATCGAGCGGGCCACCGAGAAGGCCGCCTTCATCCTCGACCAGCTGGAGCGGCACCTGGGCGACCGGCTCTGGCTGGAACTGGATCGCCCCACGATCGCCGATCTCGCCGTGTTCCCCTACGTGGCCCTGGCGGGCGATGGGGGCATCGATCTGGCCCCCTATCCCAACGTTCTCGCCTGGATCGGGCGGATCCAGGCCCTGCCGGGCTATGTCCCGATGGCGGGCCTGGACGCCTGAGCGGAGACCCCACCGATGAGCCAGCACTATCTGCATCGTCACCTCACCGCCGCCGTGGGGGAGGCCCAGGTCCAGGCCTACGGCCAGAGGCATGGCGTGCCCCCGGCAGCGGAGCCCGATCGCCTCGGTGCCGGGGAGATCGCCTTCATCGGCGCCCGTGACAGCTTCTATCTGGCCAGCCTCACCGAGGCGGGTGCGCCCTACATCCAGCACCGCGGCGGGCCGGTGGGCTTCCTGCGGGTGCTTGACGGGCGCACCCTGGGCTTCGCCGATTACGGCGGCAACCGCCAGCTGCTCACCGCCGGCCATCTGCGCCGGGATGCGCGGGTAGCCCTGTTCCTGATGGATTACGCCGCCCGGCGGCGCCTCAAGATCGACGGCCTGGCCGAGGTGGTGCAGGCGGGCGCCGATCCTTCGCTGCTGGAGCGGCTGCGGCCGCAGGATCCGGAGGCCGGTCAGGTGGAGCGCCTGCTGCGCATCCAGGTGGAGGCCTTCGACTGGAACTGCCCCCAGTTCATCACGCCCCGCTTCACAGCGGCGGATGTTGAGGAGCGGCAGCGACCGCTGCGGCAGCGCATCGCCGCCCTCGAGCACGAACTGCTGCGTCTTCAATCCCCCGCCCTGGATCCAGACCCTGCGGTAGGGGGCTGAGGAGAGAAAGGCTCCAGTTGTGCCTCAATCTTCGGACGACTCACAGAGCACCTCCTGCCCTGCCCCCATCCTGATGGATTGAGCGTTGGATTGAACTCTTGCGAGGAAAGTTCCTGCGGGGCCATGCAGCTGACGCTGCCCCTGAGTGGCAGGCAAGGCGTGTAGAGCGGTCGCAGGGAATCGGTGGTGGCCTGTCCCCTCGAGGGGTGTGTTCGAAGTGTCGCCTCTCAACAGGCAACGTCTGCGAACTCTGGCATCAGAACTAGAACCTATGGCCGAGCCCATGTTGTCCCGAAACAAGTTCTGACCATTGTTCCGCCGATCCCCAGGCATCGGCAATTGAGTCAGGCCCTGACTTCCTGCCGAAATACGCAGCGCGTTCTAGCTGAAATCGGGGCTTTGCGAGGTGGATCACCTTGGTGAGGCCCCGAGCACACCCGATATGGTTTGGTGGCGTTCCAAGCAATGGTCATTCCGGCGTGGACTCTCCCCCTCGGTCCCCATACGCTCCAGGACTGGACATGGCCCGGATCCGCCATGTCTTTGCTCCACCCCCTGCCATCGCCATGTCCAGCCGCCACAATCGCCGGGGTGGGTCCGCCCCCAGGGCTGATTCAAAGTGTGTCACAAGTGCGCTGGCCTGAGCTGCCAGCATGGGGTTCGCTGAGCGGGCTTGCTCCTTCTCTGTGCCCGAAACCGGCTCTGCTGCAACAGATCTCGATCTGATCAGCTTCCTCAAGGCGATTCCCGACGTGCGGATGCGGCGCGGGATTTGTATCCCCGCCTGGTATCTGCTGCTGGTGGCCGTGCTGGGCATCCTGAGCGGCTGCGAAAGCTTGAGGGATCTGGAGCGGTTTGCTCGCCGTCACCACGGCGCGCTCACCGAGTCGCTAGGTCTTGAATTGCGGCGGCCCCCATCAGATTCGGCGTTCCGCTACTTCTTCCTACAGGTGGATGTTGCGGCCTTATGCGTGGCCATCCGCGACTGGACGATCGCTCAGATCCCTTGTGGTGCAGCGGATCTCGACCAGTTGGTGTGCGATGGAAAGACACTGCGGGGCTCGATCGAGCCCACGCCTGGTGGCGGCTCCGCGTTCATTGCCCTGGTCACGCTCTACTCATCTGCCTTGGGCGTGGCGATCAGTCAGGCCTTTTACGCCACCGGTGAGAACCACGAGCGCGCAGTGCTCCGCCAGCTTCTCGGCGAGCTGGATCTCGAGGGCGTGCCGATCCAGGCGGATGCTCTGCACACGCAGCGACCGTTTTTCAACAGCTCCAGGAGCAGGGGGCCTACTTCCTCATGACCGTAAAAGGGAACCAGAAGACACTGCATCGCCAGATCAGGAGCCAGTTCCAGGGAAAGCGGCACATCCCTTTTGTGGCAACGGATCACGAGATCAGCCACGGCCGCGACATCACCTGGACGCTGCGGGCCAAAGAGGCCCCGGAACACATCAGCGAGGCCTGGCTCGGCACCAGCTGGATCGTGGAGGTGAGCGCCACCGGCAGCCTCGACGGCAAGCCATTTCAGGCCACCCATCTGTTTCTCACCAGCCTGCACACCACCCCAGAAGCCCTGCTGCAACTGGTGCGAGACCGCTGGAGTATCGAGGGCTGGCACTGGATTTGCGACACCCAGCTCCATGAAGACGTGCACCGCTATCGGGGGAACGGCGCTGGAGCGATGGCCACACTGCGGACGGCTGCTCTCAACCTGCTGCGTCTGGCGGGGTTTCAGTCGATCCGGGCAGGCATGCAGGCCGTAACCCACGACATCACAGCGCTGCTGAAGATGGCGCGGCGACAGCCGGAGCCGAGCCCTTGTTGACACTTTGAATCAGCCCTGCGGCTACGCCGGGGCTGGGCTCTCAGCTTTTACACCTGCTGAGGGGACGCCACTTTTCGTTGCGACTGTACCTGCTCTGCCAGGCTGTCACACACAGGCCAAGTCATTGGACCAGTTGATGGAGCGCATCAAGGAAGCAATCGAGCTTTGCCTTGAGGTTCCGGGCACCGACCCTGAGTCGCTTGATTTTATAGGAGTACAACGAGTTACCGTTGAAATGTGACGAGATATTCTGCAGTTTCAGGAAGGATCCTCATCGCAGCCTTGAAAGAAGTCGGCTTTGAAGTAATAAGAGTCAAGGGCAGCCACCATTTCTCAAGCATCCAGACGGAAGAGCAACAGGGTCGTCCCTGTTCGCTCAAATGAAACCTTGGGGCCTGGCCTCTTGGCAAGCATCCTTCGTGATGTCAAGCTCTCAAGAACGGGATTGCACTATCTTCTATGACGAACTCAACGGCTGTCCAACAAACTGATGCACCTGACCCGCCACCCAAGACATGCTGACACTCCCACTACTCCTTGCGGGCAGGTGATCGGAGTCGCGAGGCAGTAACGAATGCGAGCCCTCTTACATGCCATTGGTGCCGTCGTCGTATTGCCGTACGTCGCCCTGGCATTGTTGTTTGTTTTCATCGGAGAGGTGGCAAGGGCCAGAGGCCTGTTCGCCCTTATTGATTTCGTCTGGAACCACGTGGACTGGTTCTTCGGCTGGGGAATCTACGCTGCTCTCGCGCTTTGGATTTGCCTGGTCGCGACAGGTTTTGTTCCCCGTCTTCAAAGAGCAAGTTCGCTTTGCCTGTGCGTTCTTGCCCTTACCAGCTTCCTTGTTGTCGTCACGCTTTCCTCAACTCGAGCTGAGATTGGCGGATTCATCTTTCTTCTCCCCTGTGTCGCCGTTGCTGCCGCTAGTGCTTGGCGTTTCTTTCGGGTTGGCGCCGGGATGTAGCCAATCAATCCTGCCAAACTGACAATTCACCGGCGTTGCCGGTCAGCCGCAAGTTGAACAGGCAGTGCTTTGGCCCTCCAGGTCGGAGTGGATCCTGTAACTCCTTTAGGCACGCTTCAATAAATGGCAACTTCTGGATGATACTTCCAACTCAACTGGTTCGCAAGCTCAACTGGCCCGCAACCGATATGGCCAAGGGCGTGAGATTGAGCTGGGAACCCGAATGCTCCTGCTGTCGGGGAGTGTCTTTCATGACAGGAACTTGATGAGCCAACCCAACATCAGCAGGCCGGAGGCGGCAATCCAGCTTCCCGCCACCCGCAGGCCGATCCGTAGCCAGGCCGGGTGCGGTGGGGACAGCGCCAGGGTGAGCATCGCCGTCAGAGCGGCGACGGCAACGACCCCGCCCACCAGGGCCAGGACGGCGCCGGTGTGAAACGCCAGAGCGGATCCATTGACCAGGCCGAACCACAGTCCCGTCAGCACCGCCAAAGCCATGTTCGCCCGCCTGCTCATCGGCACCTGGAGCGCCACCAGCAGCCCCACCAGCGAGAAGGCAAGCGTGTTCAGCCACGGCGTCGACAGCTCAACCGGCAGCCGCAGGCCCACGATTCCGCCCAGCAACCAGGTCAACGGCAGGGCAAACCGCAGCCTGACGCCACAGCCCGCTCCCTGCTGAACCGCCAGGGCGCACAGACCGCAGACCAGCAGCAGATCGGAGGGGGTGAGCACCAGCCGGGCGGCGCCGTCCGCGAAGCTGCCCAGCCCCGTCTGCACCAGATGGGCGCCTGCAGGAGGGGCAACCACCAGGCTCGCCATCACGAAGACACCCGTCCAACCGTTGCTGCGGCGGCGCAAGGCGGAGCTCACGTCAGTGCCCTTTCCAGGAAGAACAGTCCCGCCAGGGCCACGCTGGCACCGGCGGCCTGCACGAATCGGCGGCCGCCGGGCCAGCGGCGGGACTCTCCCAGCAGGATGCCCGTCAGATGGAGCAGCCCCGTAGCGATCACGAACGCCAGGCTGTAGAGGAGGGCATTGCTGCCGGCAGGAAGCTCGCTGCCGTGGGCATGGCCATGGAACACGGCAAAGGCGGCCACGATCAGCGCGGCCAGCCAGAGCGGAGCCCTGACCTCGAACAGCACCATCAGACCCAGCACCAACCCCGAAGCGGCGATGCCGATTTCCACGCCGGGGATCGGAACCCCCAGCAGGCCGAGCAACCCGCCGAAGGCCATCACCAGGGGGAAGGCCACCGGCAACACCCAGAGGGCCGGCGGCCCCAGCACCGCTCCCCAGAGCCCAACGGCCACCATCGCCACCACATGGTCAGGGCCCGTGATCGGATGGAGGAACCCGGCCACGAACCCACCGCCATGGCCCTGCTCGGCATGGGCGAAGGCCGCCAGGGGATAGAGCGCCAGCAGCAGACCCAGGGGGAGTGGAGCGAAGGACCGTTTCATGGCGTCAAAGGGAGGGGGGATGCGGGTGGGGATTCCGGTTGAGGGGGTCAGCACCTGCTGCAGATCGGGCAGCGCTGCAGGACCAGCGGTGGCTCCAGGCCGCTGCGCTCCAGCAGGGCCGTATCGGCAAAGATCCGGCCGGTGGGGCCGTCGGCGACCACGCGGCCCGCCTGCATCACCACCGTGCGCTCGCACAGATCCAGCGCCAGATCGAGATCGTGGGTGGCCACCACCCGGGTCTGCGCGAACCCCTGCAGCAGCCGGATCAGCCGGCGGCGGGCCCGCGGATCGAGGTTCGAGCTCGGCTCATCGAGCAGCAGCACCGCCGGCTCCATCGCCAGCACCGTGGCGATCGCCACCGCCCGCTTCTCACCGCCGGAAAGCCGGTGGGGTGGGCGCTCCCGCAACTCCGAGGCCCCGACCCGGGCCAGAGCCAGGCCCACCCGTTGCTCCACCAGCTCAGCCGGCAGACCCAGGTTCAGCGGCCCGAAGGCCACATCCTCTCCGGCAGTCGGCATGAACAACTGGTCGTCGGAATCCTGGAAGACCATGCCGAGCGAGCGGCGGATCTCCGCCAGGCTGCGTCGGCCCAGGGGGATGCCGCCGATGCGGATGGCGCCGGCCACCGGTTCGAGCAACCCGGTGAGCAGGGCCATCAGGGTCGACTTGCCGGCCCCGTTCGCTCCCACCACCGCCACGGATTCGCCGCGAGCGATGGCCAGGGACACCCCTTCCAGGGCAGGAGTGCCATCGGGATAGGCAAAGGCAAGGTGGCTGACCTCGATGGCCGCCGGAGCCAGGGAAGCGCTCATCCCATGGCTCCGATCACGAGCCGGCCCAGCAGCTCACCCACCGGGATCTGACGGCAGATCAGAAAGGCCGCGCTCCAGCCCAGCAGAAAGCTCAGATCCCGCCTGGGCAGGCGTCGGGACGCGACCGCGCCGATCGAACCCTCGAAACCGCGCAGCAGCATGGCCGCGTAGATGCGGTCCGCCCGGGCCACCGTGCGCAGCAGCAGGGCCCCCAGCAGCTTGCCGCTCACCCACAGACCGGTGCCCCGCCGGCCACAGGAGCGCAGGTCGCGGGCCCGCTCCATCCGCAGGGCTTCTTCCCCCAGCAGAAAGAGGTAGCGGTAGAGCAACTGCAGCTGGGTGACGAACACATCCGGTAGCCGCAGCCGCCGCAGGGCCTCAGAGATGGCCGGCATCCCCGTGGTGGCGATCAGCAGCAGGGCCGCCGCGGTGGTGAGCAGGAAGCGCAGCACGATCGAGGCGAACGACAGCCAACCGGCGGCGATGCTCTGTCCGGCGAAGATCGGCACCGGCGCCTGATCGAACAGCGGGTTGGCGATGCCGACCACGATCGCGAAGGGTGAAGCCGCGATCAGCCGCTGTCCCAGCCAGCCGAGGGGCAGCCTTCCCAGGCTGGCGATCACCACCGGGAAGATCACGAACGGCAGCAGCGGCAGAACGGCGTGCTTCGGGAAGGAGACGACGCAGACCAGGAACACGAACGTCGCCAGCACCTTGGCGCGGGCATCGATGCGGTGGATCCGCGTGTCCTGCCGTGCAAAGGCATCGATCCGGCCCAGTTCGTGCAGTTCGCGGCTGATCACGCTCATGGTGGGTGGCGCTACAGCACTGCCCTGGTGGCCGCCGTGGCCACGAAGCGGCCGTGCTTGACCCCCTTGGTGCTGATCAGCGATTCGGCCAGTGCCTTGATCTCCCCGGCCTTGCCGCGCAGGACCACCACCTCGAGACAGTCATGGTCGTCGAGATGGATGTGAAGGGTGGAAACGATCGTCTTGTGGTGATGGTGCTGATGGTCGGTGAGCTTGTTGCTCAATTCCGACACGTGATGGTCATAGATCAAGGTGACGGTGCCGACGGCCTCTGAGGCCTCGTCCGCCAGCACGTCTTCCACCAGCGTGTTGCGGATCAGATCGCGGATCGCCTCGGAGCGGTTGCCGTACCCCTTCTGACCGATCAGCGCATCGAAGCGAGCCAGCAGGCGCTCGTCGGTGGAGATGGAGAAGCGAACGACGTCGGTCAACGAGGCCAGGCCAATGGGGAGGGGACGGAGAAGTGGCGGCTGAGCTGGAGCGGGCCCGTAACACGATGGGCGAGGCGCTTGCACGTTGACGGGCCTCAGCGCGCAGGCATAGCCTGCGGCGGACCGTAACACGTTTCGGCAATCCGTAGCACTTGCTTCGGGCCTCGCCTCCGCCCCCTACAGGACCTTCCCATGCACATGGCTGACGCCCTGATCTCCCACACGGTGGGAGGGGCGATGTGGGGGGCCACGGCACTGACCACCGTTCACTGCGCCCGCACGGTCCGCCGCAACGCCGATCCAGCCAGGGTGCCGCTGATGGGGGTGCTGGGCGCCTTCGTGTTCGCGGCCCAGATGGTGAATTTCTCGATCCCGGCCACCGGCTCCAGCGGTCACCTCGGCGGCGGCCTGCTGCTGGCGATCCTGCTCGGACCGGAAGCGGCCTTTCTGGTGATCGCCTCCCTGCTGACCGTGCAGGCCCTGTTCTTCGCCGATGGCGGCCTGCTGGCCCTGGGCTCGAACGTCATCAACATGGGGCTGTTCCCGGCCTTCATCGCCTACCCCCTCGTCTACAGGCGCATCACCGGCGACCGGCTCAGTCCCACCCGCGTCGTGATCGGCTCACTGGCCGGGTCCATCGTGGGCCTCAGCCTCGGGGCCCTGGCCGTGGTTCTGGAGACCAGCTTCTCCGGGATCTCGGAGTTGCCGTTCGGCACCTTCGTGGCCCTGATGCTGCCGATCCACCTGGCCATCGCGATCGTCGAGGGTCTCGTCACGGCCGCCGTGGTGCTCTATGTCGCCCGTCTCCAACCGGAGATCCTCTCCCGCGCCGTTCGCCACCAACCCCTCCAAGGCTTGGCGATCCGCCGCGTCGTCGCCAGCCTGGGACTCGCCGCGGTGCTGACCGGCGGGGTCCTGGCCTGGTTCGCCTCCGGCCATCCCGATGGTCTGGAGTGGTCGATCAGCGGCGTCACCCGCCAGGCGGAGCTCAGCGGAACGCCCACCGCTCTGAAGAACGGGATGGCCTCCGTGCAGGAGCAGACGGCCTTCCTTCCCGACTACGACTTCAAGCCCGCGATTCAGCCTCTGGCCGCCCAGCCGGCCCACGCCGGAGGAACGGAGGTCGACTGGGGAACCCCCAGCACCGGCCGAAGCCTGTCGGGCCTGGTGGGAGCGGGCCTCACCCTGCTGGCGGCAGGCAGCCTCGGCCTGATCCTGAGGGGACGCGCATGAGCACAACTCCGGCCTCGGCGTGATGATCTGCGGCCATGGCAGCCGCAACCGGCTATCGCTTGACAGC
Organism: uncultured bacterium; assembly: GCA_964355015.1. Classification (GTDB taxonomy): domain Bacteria; phylum Cyanobacteriota; class Cyanobacteriia; order PCC-6307; family Cyanobiaceae; genus CAYHCE01. The sequence goes on from CAYHCE010000002.1 coordinate 16,759, forward strand.
TCTGCAGGTACCGCGCCCAGGTGCTCGGCTTCGAGACCGAAGTGGGGGCGCCCCAGCACAGCCATCACCACCACGTGGAAGGGCTGGGCGAACCCTGCCGGCTCTGCGAGCGGGAGTGCAGGGGGGCCTGCCAGCCCGGATGGGGTGCCGCTGCAGGCTCAGGGCCACGAACACACCCACACTCCCCATCCCCATGCCGACCATCCGCTGGGCCCACGCACCCTGCGCGACCACGGCAGGGAATGAACCAACCTCCATGGCTCAGGCAGGTTTGCGCATTCCCACATGAGCCTTCAGGTCCCAGACCCTGCACCTGCCTCGAAGCCAGAACAGCCGGTCACAACGTCAGGGCTCAGCCGAGCAGGGACCTGCTCGGCAGGCCTCAGGCAGGATTCAGGCGAGATCCGCCGCAACGGAATGCATCGCCATCGACTGTTGCTGGCTCTGATCGCTGCCCTTGGCGCCCTGGCGCCCGGCCTTCCTGCTGGGATGGCCCGTGCCCAGCAATCTGGCCAGGGAGCCCAGAAGGCGATGTTCCCCACCAAGGCCGAGGCGGAAGCCGCCGCGAAACACTTCAACTGCAAGGGCGCTCACAAGATGGGTGAGATGTGGATGCCCTGCGCCAGCCACGGCGATGCCACTGGCACGCACGCCAGCCCGATGGCGCACTGATGGCAAGTTCTGGCTGTGGCGCCAAACCCAAGCTCATCTCGATCGGCATCGCCCCCCTCGGGATCATCTCGATCGGCATCGTGCCGATGGGTGTGGTGAGCATCGGCGTGGTGCCGATGGGTGTGATCAGCATCGGTGCCGTGGCCATGGGGGTGATCAACGCCTCCGTGGTGGGAATGGGCGTGCTGATCGCCGGAGTGAACGTGATGGGTGTGTGGTGGGTGGGCCTGGAAGGCATGGGCCCCTTCCGTCTGGGAGGCCAGAGTGGCCAGGTTCATCACCACCATGATCAGGGTGGCAGGAACCTCTACGCCTACCCCAGCCGCGAGACAGCCCTGGAGAAAGCCAGAGAGCTCGGCTGCGATGGGGTCCATGCCATGGGCTCTCTCTGGATGCCCTGCCTTGAGCATCCAGATCACTGAGCTTCAGAAATCGACTCCGGTCATCCCTTTACATGCTCAGGCAACGGCCCTTCCGCTGCTGATCGGGCCGATCGAAGCCAGCGGCGGCGCGCTCTACGGAACCTGCGCCGATCTTCTCCAGGCGATGCTGCTCGACCCCGCCCTCCAGATCTGCCTGAAGGGTCTCAGCAACCGTCGCGAGCAACCCAGGGAGAACCTGGCTCGTGAACTGCTCGAACTCTTCTCGCTGGGCCTCGGCCCTTATCGCCAGAACGATGGAGACGACACCCTGAAGCTCGCCCCCCGGCGACACGACGACGGAGCCAGGACGATCCCTCGGCCGGATAGCGACCTTCGACGCCGCTTCCCTGTCGGTGTGGCTCAGCCAGCCGTCTCTGGCGCGAGCGAGTCGATCCGCTGCCGACCCGCGCCAGGCTGCAGACGTGGTCGGCCCGTGGGAGATGGTCACCATGTGGAGCCAGGTCGCCGACGGTCCCGAGGCCTGCCTGATCGTGGCGCAGACCATGGAGCCGGTCATCTGCGCCAAGGGTCGTTCGACACGTGCCCACCGCTCGACCATCTCCTCGCTCCCGGGGGCCAGGGAACCCGATCAGAGGTGAACAACCCAGTGGGTGGTGGCCGGCATCGACATGACCCTGCGCTTCATCGCCGCTACGGCAGCCGCACCGATCGCACACCGGCCTACCTTTCAGACCCCGCACCCTCCGTATGACAACCGTCACCCCGGCCCAGGTGGAGGCCGGCCAGGCCGTCTACACGCGGCGCGCCCTCTCCTCCTACGACTTCACGGTCCTCAACGTCTCCAACCGGTTCATCTGGCGCTGCCCTACCCGCCATCTCGAAGCCCACTACGCCCGGCACGTAGCGGCGGACCATCTGGACGTGGGGGTGGGGAGCGGCTTTTTCCTCGATCGCTGCCGCTTCCCTGCGGCCACACCGCGGGTGGCTCTGATGGATCTCAATGCCAACGCCCTGGCATTCACCGGCGAGAGGATCGCGCGGTATGCGCCTGAAATCTATCAACGCAATGTGCTGGAGCCGATCCGTATCGAAGCTCCACCCTTCGACTCGGTCGGTATGAACTACCTGCTGCATTGCCTGCCGGGCACGATCGCGTCCAAGGGAGTGGTGTTCGATCACCTCAAGGCGCTGATGAGCCCCGGGGCCGTGCTGTTCGGCTCCACCCTGCTCCAGGGGGGCGTACCACGAACCTGGCCGGCCAGGCGCCTGATGGAGATCTACAACGCCAAGGGGATCTTCTCGAACCGGGAGGATCATCTCGATGGGCTCAGAGAAGCACTCGAAGCACGCTTCATCAACGTCTCGATCGAGGTCGTGGGCTGCGCGGCCCTGTTCGCCGGCAGCCTCTGACCCCCCCTCAGCCTGCGGCTCGAACCCGCCCGTGCTGCTGACGAACAACGGGCCGGCGCCGGTTGGTTCACAGGGTGTGGACGCGCGGCGGCAGGAGCGATTCGAACGGTCTGGGGTGGCCTCGAGCGCGGGCAAGCGGTGCGGTCCCCGACGCCCTGTGCTTCGATCCGGGAACTGTCAGCCTCGCAGCAGCAGCGCCCGCGTCGATGACCAGCACCCAGACGCCGCATCCGGCCCCATCGGCAGCCACCACTCCCCCGAACTGGGTGGATGACCGCACCCCGCTGGGCGGACTGATCGCCGCCATCCTGTCGGTGGAGCCCCTGAAGCAACTGCTGTTCCTGCAGGCGCGGCGCATGATGATCCGCACCGCCGAGCAGCGCGGCATCCCCTGGCGCGCCCGCCGCGACGAGCTGCAGCACCGGGCCGAACCGCTGCTGGCCGCCTGCACCGATCCGGCCGTCACGCCCCCGGCGTACTACCGCGCCCGCTTCCACGCCTACACGGACGGCAACCTCTGCTGGCAGGCCGCCTGCGAAGCCGAACAGGCCACCGCCTCGGTGGCGCTGCGGGTGTGGAAGGGGGAAGCACTCACACCCCAGCAGGCCCAGGACCGCATGCGCGATGCGATCCACGCCGCGATCGAACCCAGCCTCGACGGGCCGGTGTGCCGAGCCCTCGACATCGGCTGCTCGGTGGGTGTCGGCACCCTGGCGCTCAAGGACTGGCTCGATGCCCGCGAAGGCACCGACGTGGCGATCGACGGCCTCGACCTCTCCCCCCAGATGCTGGCCGTGGCCAAGGTGCGCGACCGCGACGGGCGCATCCGCGCCTGGCACCATGCCGCCGCCGAGGCCTCCGGTCTGCCGCCGGACAGCTACGACCTGATCACGCTGCAGTTCGTCTGTCACGAGCTGCCCAGCCCTGCCACCCGCGCCGTGCTGCGCGAGGCGGCCCGGCTGCTGCGACCCGGTGGGGTGGTGGCGCTGGTGGATCAGGACCCCGAGTCGGCGGTGATCCGTGCCATGCCGGCGCCGCTCGCCACGCTGCTCAAGAGCACCGAGCCCTACCTCGAGGACTACTTCCGGCTCGACCTGGCCGCGGCCCTGGCCGAAGCCGGCTTCGGCGGCATCCGCCGCATCGCCTCCGACCATCGCCACCGTGTACTGGTGGCCAACCGCTGAATCCCACCGCTCGCGCTCCATGCCCCCGACCCATCCGCTGCCGCTGTTCGCCCCGCTCGAAGCCGAAGGCGGCAACCCCCGGCCTCCGCAGGCTCTGCCACGGAGGGCCCATGCCTGCTCTGCCTTCAGGACACCGCTGTGAACGAATCTGCGATCAGGGTGCGTCTCTTCGCCGTCCTCCGGGAGCGGGCCGGCTGGGCGGAGCGCTGCGTGCCGCTGGCGGCCGATCAGCCGCCCCTGACGCCGGCGGCCCTGTGGCGGGCGCTCAGGCTCGAGCCATCGATCGTCGCGGCCGATGACGCCCTGCCGGCCACGGTGCGGGTGGCCGTGAATCAGGCCTTCGTGGCGCCCGACCGGGTGCTGCAGGCGGGAGACGAGGTGGCCTTCCTGCCCCCGATCAGCGGTGGCTGATCCCGTGCTGCGGCTCCACGCCGCGCCCTTCGATCCGCACGCCGCCCTGGCGGAGTGGCGGGCAGGGCTCCAGCGGCTCGGCCCGCCGCCAGCGGCCGAAGCCCACTTCCTCGGTCGCGTCCGCGGCTTGACGGCCAGCGGTCACCGCCTCGACGCCCTGGAGCTGGAGCACTACCCGGGCATGACCGAAGCCCAGATCGAGCGGCTCGCCGCGGCGATCGCGGCGCGCCATGGGCTGCTCGCCGTGCGGGTGGAGCACAGGGTGGGGCGAGTGCTGCCAGGCGAACCGATCGTGCTCGTGGCCGTGGCCGCAGACCGCCGCGGGCCCGCCCAGCGCGGCTGCCAGGAGCTGCTCGAGGCCCTCAAGCACGACGCTCCCTTCTGGAAGCGGGAGTGGAGCGGCGGCACGGGCCGCTGGGTGGAGGGCAACACACCCCTCTAGAACAGGGGCAACCGCAGCAGCTGGGCCCAGAGCACGGTGCCCGCTGGCAGTGCCCCCAGCTCCGCCGGAATCTCCAGCAGCAGGTCGGCCCCCTGCAGCGAACCGATCCGCGATGAGGCCTGGCTGCCCTCCACCACCGCCAGCAGCTCCCCCTCCGGCCCCACCCGCAACCGGGCCCGCGCCAGTTCCGGCCGGCCCGGGCCCCGCCGGAGCTCGCCGGCCAGGCGCACCCGCAGGCGCGGCAGCGGCTCCACGGGCGCCCCCTCCAGCGCCTGCAGCGCCGGCCAGAGCAGCTGCAGGGCCGTGATCGCCGCAGCGACCGGATTGCCCGGCAGCCCGAAGAAGGGCTTGCCGACCAGCACCCCGAAGGCGAACGGCCGCCCCGGCTTGAGGAACAGCTTCCAGAACCCCACCTGGCCGAGTTCCTCCAACAGCGGCCGGATCCAGTCGCTGTCGCCGGCCGAGACGCCGCCCGTGCTCACGACCACGTCGCAGCCGGCGGCCCGCGCCGCCAGGGCTGAACGCAGCCGCTTCGGATCGTCGGCCACCACGCACCGCTCGGCCACCGGTACCCCCAGCCGCTCCAGCAGGGTCGCCAGCAGGATGCCGTTGCTCTCCCAGATCTGGCCAGGACCCCGGGCCTGGCCGGCCGGCACCAGCTCATCGCCGCTGATCAGCAGGCCCACCCGGGGACGCGGGCGCAGTGCCAGCTCCATCACGCCGCAGCTGGCCAGGCGACCCAGATCAGCCGGGCCCAGCCGCACCCCGGCCGCCAACAGCTCGACGCCGGCGGCTGCCTCCTCATCGGCGGCGCGGATCCAGGGGTTGGGGCCGGCGTCGCCCCGAAGCAGGATCCGCTCAACGGCCGCGGCCGGCCCACAGGGCTGAGGATCCTGCCGCTCCACCAGCTCCTGGGGCAGCACCCGGGTCGCCCCCTCCGGCAGCGGCGCACCGGTGAGGATGCGAATCGCCTCGCCCTGCCCCAGGCAGCCCTGGTAAGGGGCGCCGGGGGCCGAACGACCGACCAGGGTCCAGGAGTGGCCCGGCTGCGGGACCGTCGGCTCGGCCAGGGCGTAGCCGTCCATGATCGAGGCGCGGAATCCCGGCACCGCCTCCCTGGCCCGCACGGGCGCCGCCGTCACACGGCCGAGCGCCGCCGCCAGCGGCAGCCGTTCCGAGCCCGGCAGGGGTTCGAGGGCCGCCAGCACCCGGCGGCGCGCCTCCTCCAGGGGCAGGCCTTCGGCGGGAAAGGGTTCGGCGGAGGCGATCATGGCGGCCACGAACAGGGGAAGGCTGCGGGTAGCAGGCGGTGCGGATCAGCCGGAACGAGCGGGACGGGTCCAGACCCCGCTGCGGCCGCCCTCTTTGAGCAGCAACCGCACCGGACCGATCGTCATCGCCGGATCGGCCGACTTCACCATGTCGTAGAGGGTGAGCAGACCCACCTGCACGGCCGTGAGCGCCTCCATCTCCACACCGGTGGGGCCAGTGGTGCGGGCGCTGGCCTCGAGCCGCAGGCCCGAGCCGTCGGCGCTGGGCTCGATCCGCACCTCCAGGCCGCTGAGGGCGATCGGGTGGCAGAGAGGGATGAGCTCCCAGGTGCGCTTGGCCCCCTGGATGGCCGCCACCCGGGCCACCGCCAGCACGTCCCCCTTGGGGACCCTGCCCTCCAGCACCAGCGCCAGCACATCGGGCGCCATGGCGATGAAGCCCTCCGCCACGGCGCGGCGGTCGGTGGCCGGACGGTCGCCCACCTCCACCATCCGCACCTCGCCGCGGGCGTCGAGATGGGTGAGCTCCGCTGCCGACTCGGCCATCTCTGCCTCCGCAGCGCTCTGACTCGTTCCAGCTTGCTGGGTCAGACGCCAGGCTGGGGCTGCGGACCCGCCGACCCCCATGGGAAGGTGAAGCCACCGTCGGCAGCACCCCTTGCGCTGGTCGCGCCCCTCCACCTTCGTCTGCGTCTTCCTCACCCTGCTCAACGATCGGCTGGGGGAGAGCATCGTCTTTCCGCTGCTGCCATTCCTGCTGGCCGGCTTCACCAGCGACGGACGCACCCTGGGGCTGCTGGCGGGCAGCTACGCCCTGGCGCAGTTCCTGTTCACTCCCCTGATCGGAGCGCTGAGCGATCGCCACGGGCGCAAGCCGGTGATGGCTGTCTGCGTGGCGGGCTCGGTGCTGGGGCTGGGGGGCTTCGCTCTCACCCTCTCCCTGCCCTGGCCGGCCGGCAGCGCCTGGCCGTTGGCGCTGCTGTTCGGCGCCCGGCTGATCGACGGGGTGAGCGGCGGCACCGCTGCCACCGCCGGGGCCGTGCTGGCCGACATCAGCGCGCCGGAGAAGCGGGCCAAGGCATTCGGCCTGATCGGCGTGGCCTTCGGGCTGGGTTTCATCCTCGGACCGGCGCTGGGAGGCCTGCTGGCCGGCATCAGCATCACCCTGCCCCTGCTGCTGGCGGTGGGGGTGGCGGCGCTGAACCTGGTGCTGGTGCTCACCGTGCTGCCGGAAACCCACCCGCCCGAGGCCCGTCTGCCCCTGCCGCGCAAACGGGATCTCAACCCTGTCGTGCAGTTGCGCAGGGTGTTCACCAACCCACTGGTGCGGCGGCTCAGCCTGGCCTTCTTCCTCTTCTTCCTCGCCTTCAACGGCTTCACGGCCGTGCTGGTGCTCTACTTCAAGCAAGCCTTCGGCTGGGGGCCGGGCCTGTCGGCCGCAGCCTTCCTGGTGGTGGGTGTGGTGGCCACGGTGGTGCAGGGCGGCCTGATCGGCCCACTGGTGAAGCGCTTCGGTGAGTGGCGCCTCACCCTGGCGGGGCTGGGACTGGTGATCGCCGGCAGCCTGCTGGTGCCGGCCGCCGACGCCGCCAACGCCCTGCCGGTGGTGTTCACCGCCGTGGCGCTGCTGGCCTGCGGGACCGGCCTGGTCACCCCCTGCCTGCGCAGCCTGGTGTCGCGCCGCCTCGCTGCCACCGGCCAGGGGGCTGCCCTCGGCAGCCTGCAGGGTCTGCAGAGCCTGGGCAGCTTCATCGGCCCGCCGCTGGCGGGTCTGGCCTACGACCTCATGGGGCGGACGAGCCCGTTCTGGCTCGGCATCGCCCTGTTCGCCGCCGTCAGCCTGCTGGTGGCGGGCGGCTTTCCCACGACCGGTGGCCCGGCGGCAAGCAAGCGGCATACCGAGTCAGGCCGGGCTTGATTGCTACGTTGCGGCTGGCAGGAGCAGTGCGGTGACCCGGCGATGAACGATCCAGTGGTGGCCCCCGAGCTCTACATCAACCGTGAGCTGAGCTGGATCGCGTTCAACAGCCGCGTGCTGGCCCAGGCCCTCGACGAGCACACGCCCCTGCTGGAGCAGGCGAAGTTCAGCGCCATCTTCAGCAACAACCTCGACGAGTTCTTCATGGTGCGGGTGGCCTCGCTGAAGTCCCAGCTGGAGGCCGGTGTCAGCACCCTCAGCGACGACGGCCTCACCCCCAAGCAGCAGCTCGAGGCGATCCAGCAGGCCCTCAGGCCCCTCCTGGAACAGCAGCAGGCCCACTACCGCCACTACCTGAAGCAACAGCTGTTCGAGCACGGCGTGCAGCTGATCGACTACCAGCGGCTGAACAAACCACAGAAGAACTGGATCGACACCTACTTCCAGACCGCCATCTTCCCGGTGCTGACACCGCTGGCGGTGGATCCGGCCCACCCCTTCCCGTTCATGAGCAACCTCAGCCTGAATGTGGCCGCCCTGATCCGCGATCCCGACACCGGTCAGCAGCAGTTCGCACGGGTGAAGGTGCCCCAGAAGAACCTGCCCCGCTTCGTGGAGATCCCCACCGAGCTCTGCAGCCGCAAGCCGGCACCGGTGTACACGGCCGTACCACTGGAGCAGGTGGTGGCCTTCAACCTTCAGCTGCTCTTTCCCGGCATGACGATCGAAGGGCACTACTTCTTCCGCGTCACCCGCGACGCCGACCTGGAGCTGCGCGATCTGGAGGCCGACGATCTGATGGAGGCCCTGCAGGAGGGCCTGCGCAAACGGCGGCGTGGCGGTGAGGTGGTCCGGCTCGAGGTCACCGACGAGATGCCCGACGAGATCGTGGAGCTTCTGATGGAGGGCACCGATGTGGATCCGGAGGATCTGTACCGGATCAACGGCCCGCTCGGCCTCGACGATCTGATGCGGCTGCTGGCGATCCCCCTGCCGGCCCTCAAGGACAGGCCGCACCAGGGTCGGACCGCCGCCGCCCTGGTGCGGGCTCAGAAAAGCCGCCTGGGGGACGGCTCGATCAAGGCGGAGGAGTTCGAGAGCATCTTCGCCGCGATCCGCCGCGGCGACGTGCTGCTGCATCACCCCTACGACCTGTTCGCCACCTCCGTGGAGGAGTTCATCAACCAGGCCGCCGACGACCCTTCGGTGCTGGCCATCAAGATGACGCTCTACCGCACCTCGAAGGATTCGCCGATCATCGCCGCCCTGATCCGGGCCGCCGAGAACGGCAAGCAGGTGATGGCCCTGGTGGAACTCAAGGCCCGCTTCGACGAGGACAACAACATCCAGTGGGCCCGCCAGCTGGAGCACTCCGGCGTACACGTGGTCTATGGGGTACTGGGGCTGAAGACCCACACCAAGATCATGCTGGTGGTCCGCAAGGAGAAGGAACGGCTGCGCAGCTACGTGCACATCGGCACCGGAAACTACAACTCGAAGACCTCAGGCCTCTACACCGACATCGGTCTGCTCTCGGCGCGGCCCGAACTGGGCCAGGACCTGGTGGAGCTGTTCAACTATCTCACCGGCTTTTCCAAGCAGCAGAGCTTCCGCCGCCTGCTGGTGGCGCCCGTCACCCTGCGGAAGGGGATGGAAGCCCTGATCGAGCGGGAGATCGTCCATGCCCGCGAGGGGCGAGGCGGCCACATCCGCGCCAAGATGAATGCCCTGGTGGATCCTGCGATCATCGCCCTGCTCTACGAAGCCTCCCAGGCGGGCGTGACGATTGAGCTGATGATCCGCGGCATGTGCTCCCTGCGGCCGGGGCTGAAGGGGGTGAGCGAGAACATCCGGGTCATCAGCATCATCGGCCGCTTCCTGGAGCACTCCCGTCTGTTCTGGTTCGCCAACGGCGGCGAGCCCGAGATGTACTTCGGCAGCGCCGACTGGATGCCGCGCAACCTGGACCGGCGAGTCGAGGCGGTGGCACCGGTGGAGGACCCCCAGCTCCGCGCTCAGCTGGAGCGGCTGCTGGAAATCTACGAGAATGACAACTGTTCCGCCTGGGACATGCAGAGCGACGGCAGCTTCATCCAGCGACAGCCGGAGGGCGAGGACCGCTGCGCCCAGCTCGACCTGATCCGCAGCTGGCGCACCGGCCTGGCGGCGGCCAGGAGCTGAGCCGGGGCCATTGGCTCACGCGGCGGCGATCACAGGATCCAGTGTGCATGGCTACCAGAAAAAAAGGCAGGGGCAGCATGCACAACTCCATGAAGAAAATACAGCCGCCGGTTTGCGGAAATTCTTCACTTTCAGCTCGCTGCCAACGCCCCAACCCTGCTATGTTCCGGCCACAACTGAATGGGAGGCCGGGGTGATGGGGACACCTCTGCGATCCACCCCCGCCACGGGCCTGGCTCCATCCGGTGCCAGGCCTGCAGCCAGGGTGGTGCAGGCGAAGACCGGGGGTGGTCGGCTCAGCGCCGACTCCATCGGTTGGTATCTGAGCAACATCGGACGCGTTCCCCTGCTGACGGCAGCCGAGGAAATCGAACTGGCTCACCATGTCCAGGCGATGAAACGCCTCCACGAGCTGCCCGAGGAAGCGCTCACGCCGCGGCAGCGCCACCTGATTCGCATGGGCGTCCGGGCCCGTGATCGCATGATGGCCGCCAACCTCCGCCTCGTCGTCAGCGTTGCGAAGAAGTATCAGAACCAGGGCCTCGAACTGCTCGATCTCGTGCAGGAGGGGGCGATCGGCCTCGAGCGCGCCGTCGACAAGTTCGATCCGGCCATGGGCTACAAGTTCTCCACCTACGCCTACTGGTGGATCCGCCAGGGCATGACGCGAGCGATCGACAACAGCGCCCGCACGATCCGGCTACCGATCCATATCAGCGAGAAGCTCTCGAAGATGCGCCGCATCACCCGGGAGCTCTCGCACCGCTTCGGCCGCCAGCCCAACCGGCTTGAGCTCGCCCACGCCATGGGCATGGAATCGCAGGATCTCGAAGAGCTGATCTCCCAGAGCGCCCCCTGCGCCTCCCTCGACGCCCATGCCCGCGGCGAGGAGGACCGCAGCACCCTCGGGGAGCTGATCGCGGATCCGGCCAGCACCGAGCCGATGGATCACATGGATCGCAGCATCCAGAAGGAGCATCTGGGTGCCTGGCTCTCCCAGCTCAACGACCGGGAGCAGGAGATCCTGCGGCTCCGCTTCGGCCTGGAGGGCAAGGAGCCACTCACCCTCGCCGAGATCGGTCGCAAGATCAACGTGTCACGGGAACGCGTTAGGCAGCTGGAGGCCAAGGCGATCATGAAGCTGCGTTTGATGAGCAACTACCAGCAGGCCGCCTGAACACCACGGCCCGGCAGGCTGACGCTCCTTGAGCGTTGCGGCGCCGATGGACCACCTGCAGGCCCTGTGGGCAGGAGCGCCCGGGATGGCACGGCAGGGAGTGGGGGGCTGTGCCGTTCTTCTGTGGCTCTCCCTCCTCTCAGCGCTGTCCCTGCGGCTGCGGGCCCGATGGCCGCAGCAGCGCGAGTGGAGCCGCAAGCTTCTGCACATCGGCACCGGCCCGGTCGTGCTGATTGCCTGGGCCCTGGGCATCGAGCGTGCGATCGCCCTGCCGGCGGCGGCGGCGGTCACCCTCCTGACCGCCCTGAACCACTACTTCCGCCTGCTGCCCGCCGTGGAGGACGTGGGTCGCCACAGCTACGGCACGGTGGCCTATGGCGCCGCCATCACCGTGCTGCTGGCGCTCTTCTGGCCCTGGCAACCGACAGCAGTGGCTGCCGGGGTGCTGGTCATGGCCCTGGGCGATGGCCTGGCGGGGCTGCTGGGGGCCTCGCTCCCCTCACCGAGCTGGACTCTCTGGGGCCAGCGAAAATCGGTGCTTGGCACCGCCTCAATGGCGGTTGTGAGCCTGGCGGTACTGCTGGTCCTGCGGGCCGCCGGCGGGGTGGGTCCACCCGCCAGCGCCCTGGTGCTGATCGCCCTTGTGGCGGTGCTGCTGGAGCAGATCGCGCTGCTCGGCATCGACAATCTCAGTGTGCCGGTGGCGACGGGGTTGCTGTGGCACTGGCTGACCACCTGAGGATTTAGGAGCCGACAAAGCCTTCCATCGCCCCCAGCAGGATCGCCAGCGAGAGGGCACCCGGATCGGGATGGCCCAGGGCCCCCTCTCCCAGGGAGCGGGCGCTGCCGTGGCGGCCGGCTGCAGCTCATCCACCAGGGTCTTATCACAGGGGGGTGGCCCCGCCGCGCCGGCACACGCCCGCCAGGCCTGCCTCCAGAAAGGTCGACAGGGCGGCGGCATCGAAGCGATTCAGCCCGGCCAGGGCTATGGCACCGAAGGCCGCGGCCACGTCGCTGACCTCCGCCGACTCGAGCGCCAGCCTTGCCGCGGTCATGCCGCGCTGCATCCCCAGACGATGATCGCCATCGCCGATCCGCCGGTCTGCCTCCGTGAGCTCACTCTCGGCCGCCATGACCTCCGCACAGACCCGCAGCAGCATCGCCTTGACGGCATCGGCAGCGAGCGGCTCTGCTGGCATGGGGTGGGGCAGCGAAGGGTGAAGGATGGCCTGGAACCTCAGGGTTTGGTGTAGCCGAGGCTGTGGCAGGGCCGATCCCACAACGCTTTCAGTTCCGCATCCAGCCAGGTGAGGCTGAAGCTGACGCCCCCCATCTCCTGAGAGGTGGCCAGCGGACCGACGATGGTTTGGTGGACCCGCAGACCTCGGGCCTCGAGAATCGGCCGCGCCGCCCGCAGCAGGATCAGCAGCTCCATCATCTGGGTGCTGCCCAGGCTGTTGACGACGAAGACGATCTCGTCGCCCTCGCTCAGGGCCAGATCATCGGCGAACAGCCGCTCCAGCAACTGGGGGACGAGTGCATCGGCGCTGCAGAACGGGATCAGCCCGACGCCAGGCTCGCCGTGGAGGCCCATGCCCAGTCCAAGCTGATCATCGGCCAGCTCGAAACCCGGCAAGCCGGTGGCCGGCAGGGTGCCTGGCCGGGTGGGTGATCGGCACCAGTCCGGCAATGCCGCGGCGGTCCTGCTTCCGGCTGGGTGGGGCCGCCGCCACATCGTCGGCCACCAGCACAGTGCGCACCTGGATGCCCTCCTCGGCCGCGAGCTTGGCGCCGATATCGAAGTTCATCACGTCCCCTGCGTAGTCGCCGTAGAGGTAAAGCACTCCCCGGCCCCGGCTCACCGCCTGGGTGGCCTCGAGCACGATGTCGGGGAACGGGGAGGCGAAGAACTCGCCGACCGCGGCCGCATCGGCCATGCCGGGCCCGATCAGGCCGTGGTAAGCGGGCTCATGGCCCGATCCGCCGCCCAGCAGCAGGCCGGGGGCATCGGGCCGCAGCTGGTTGAGCACGATGCTGCGCCGCCCGACACGGCGGGCCAGTCCGTCATAGGCAAGCACCAGGCCGTCGAGCATCTCGTCGGCGCAGTGAAGCGGATCGTTGAGCAGCTTCTTGGCGGGGGGGCCGGACATGCATCTGATCCAGGGATCCCCATCTTCCGGCAAGCTCCGGGCCTCCGCTCAGGCCCGGAGCATCTCCTCGCAACGGTGCTGCCAGTCGGCAGGGGTGCCGAGGCCTGCCACCAGCAGCCGATCAGCGGGCTCCTCCCGCAGGCGCAGCTGCCACTGGCGGATCACCTCCGCCCGTTCCATCCAGACATGCAGCACCGTGCGCTGGATCCCCTCCGGATCCCAGCCGCGCTGCCGGGCGGAGGCCTGCGCCCAACCGAGCAGATCATCGAGCTGAAACGGCCGGAAGCCAGCGAAAACAGGCCCCGCTGCCGGCACGAAGCCCGCACTCTGCTCCAGATAAAACATCTGCAGAGGCTCGGAAAGGCCGCAGAACTGCAGAAAATAGGTCATCGCCAGACCCCTCCTTTCAGGTGATGTCGGCAAGCTAGAGGGGACGAAAAAACACGCTGTTCAATCAGAACAGTTCGTTGTGCTCGGTATCAACCTGGCAGTCACATTGCCTGACTGCCAGAATGCCTGCAAGCATGGAAATGCGCTGCCAGGAGATACCGCCTCGCAGCACCGCCTCGCGCAGCACCGCCCTGGCCAGTTCCTCAGACCGCCGCCAGGGTCCGGGCCTGCGACCGCTTGACCGCCGCGGCCAGCCCGTCCAGCAACGCTCGGGTGGTTTCGAGATCGATGCAGGCATCGGTGATGCTCTGGCCGTAGGTGAGCTGCGACAGATCCGCCGGGATCTTCTGGTGGCCGGCCACCAGATGGCTCTCGATCATCACCCCCATCACGGGGGAGGTGCCCCGCTCGACCTGCTCGCCCACCCGCGCCAGCACCTCGCCCTGCAGGCGGTAGTCCTTGTTGGAGTTGCCATGGCTGCAGTCCACCATCAGCCGGGCCGGCAGGCCCACCTTGGCCAGGGCGGCGGCGGCTTCCTGCACGGCTTCGGCGTGGTAGTTGGTGCCGCGCTTGCCGCCCCGCAGCACCAGGTGGCCATCGGGATTGCCGGTGGTGGAGACGATCGCCGCCTGGCCCTGGCTGCTGATGCCGAGGAAGTGGTGGGGCCTCGCCGCCGCCTCCATGGCGTTGATCGCCGTCATGGCGCTGCCGTCGGTGCCGTTCTTGAAGCCGATCGGCATCGACAGCCCCGAGGCCATCTCACGGTGGGTCTGGCTTTCGGTGGTGCGGGCGCCGATCGCCGTCCAGGCGATCAGGTCGGCGATGTACTGGGGCACCACCGGGTCGAGCAGCTCGGTGGCCGCCGGCAGACCCAGCTCGGCGAGATGGAGCAGCAGGCCTCTGGCCAGCCGCAGGCCGGTGTTGATGTCGTAGCTGTGGTCGAGGTGGGGATCGTTGATGAGCCCCTTCCAGCCCACGGTGGTGCGGGGCTTCTCGAAGTACACCCGCATCACCACCTCCAGCTGGTCCCTGTGGCGCTGGTGTGATTCAACGATGGCGGCAGCATACTCCTTGGCGGCGTCCACGTCGTGGACGGAGCAGGGTCCCACAATCACCAGCAAGCGGGAATCGCGGCCATGCAGGATCGCCTTGATCCGCTCCCGAGCCTCCAGCACCGTGGCGGCCGCCCGATCGGTGAGGGAAAGTTCCCGGTGGAGCACGGCCGGGGCCACGAGCGGCCGGGTCTCCACCACATGGAGGTCTGATGTGGAGATCATGCCGGGAGCGGTCCTGAACCGTGGGCCAATCCACAAGCTTAGGTCAGGGGTCTGGCGGGGTCCCGGCCTCCGGTGCGGACTTTGGCAGCGATCGTGACCCCAGCCGGCCCGACGGCCCAGAAGAATGGAACCAGATCGCCATGGCTGCGGAATGCTGGGACCCGACCTGCTGGCCACCTATCGCGAGGCCGCCGCGGAGCGCGAGGCGCTCGGAGTCCCGCCCCTGCCCCTGAGCGCCGACCAGGCCCAGGCGCTCACCCAGCTGCTGGAGCAGCCTCCCGCCGGCGAGGAGGCCTTCCTGCTGAACCTGCTGAGCGAACGCATCCCACCCGGGGTCGATGAGGCGGCCTATGTGAAGGCCGGCTGGCTGAGCGCCGTGGCCCAGGGCAGCGCCACCAGCCCTCTGGTGAGCCCAATCGAGGCCACACGGCTGCTCGCCACCATGATCGGCGGC
Organism: uncultured bacterium; assembly: GCA_964355015.1. Classification (GTDB taxonomy): domain Bacteria; phylum Cyanobacteriota; class Cyanobacteriia; order PCC-6307; family Cyanobiaceae; genus CAYHCE01. The sequence continues at coordinate 32,079 of CAYHCE010000002.1, forward strand.
TACAACGTCGGCGCCCTGATCGAGCTGCTGGGCCACGCCGATGCGTCTATCACCGCCGAGGCCGCCGCGGGCCTGAGCCGCACGTTGCTGGTCTACGACGCCTTCCACGACGTGCTGGAGCTGGCCGGGACCAACTCCTGGGCGAAGCAGGTGGTCGACAGCTGGGCCGGCGCCGAGTGGTTCACCGCCAAGCCCGAGCTGCCCGAAGCGATCACCGTCACGGTGTTCAAGGTGGAGGGCGAAACCAACACCGACGACCTTTCCCCCGCCACCCACGCCACCACCCGCCCCGATATTCCCCTGCATGCCCAGGCCATGCTGGAAACGCGGATGCCCGGCGGCCTGGCGCTGATCGCGGAGCTCAAGGCCAAGGGCCATCCCGTGGCCTACGTGGGCGACGTGGTGGGCACCGGCAGCTCGCGCAAATCGGCGATCAACTCGGTGCTCTGGCACACCGGCACCGACATCCCCCACGTTCCCAATAAGCGCAGCGGTGGCGTGGTGCTGGGCGGCAAGATCGCGCCGATCTTCTTCAACACCGCCGAGGATTCCGGCGCCCTGCCGATCGAATGCGACGTCACGGCGCTCGGCAGCGGCGACGTGATCACGATCCGCCCCTCCGCCGGCACGATCGAGCGCGCCACCGGAGAGCCGAACGCAGGCGAGATCGTGGCCCGCTTCGAGCTCAAGCCCAGCACCATCGCCGATGAGGTGCGTGCCGGCGGCCGTATCCCTCTGCTGATCGGCCGTTCCCTCACGGACAAGGTGCGGGGCCTTCTGGGCCTGCCCGCCTCCGACCTGTTCATCCGGCCCTGCCCCCCCGTGGATACCGGCAAAGGCTTCACCCTGGCCCAGAAGATGGTCGGCAGGGCCTGCGGCCTGCCGGGCGTGCGCCCCGGCACCAGCTGCGAGCCGCTGATGACCACCGTGGGCAGCCAGGACACCACCGGGCCGATGACCCGCGACGAGATGAAGGAGCTGGCCTGCCTCGGCTTCTCCGCCGATCTGGTGCTGCAGAGCTTCTGCCACACCGCCGCCTACCCCAAGCCGGTGGACCTCAAGACCCACGCCGAGCTGCCCGACTTCATCAGCTCCCGCGGCGGTGTGGCCCTGCGCCCCGGCGACGGCATCATCCACAGCTGGCTGAACCGCATGCTCCTGCCCGACACGGTGGGCACCGGCGGCGACAGCCACACCCGCTTCCCCCTCGGCATCTCCTTCCCGGCCGGCTCGGGCCTGGTGGCTTTCGCCGCCGCCATCGGCGCCATGCCGCTGGACATGCCTGAATCGGTGCTGGTGCGCTTCAGCGGTGCGTTGCAGCCGGGCGTCACCCTGCGCGATGTGGTGAACGCCATCCCCTGGGTGGCGATCCAGAAGGGCCTGCTCACGGTGGCCAAAGCGGGCAAGATCAACGTGTTCTCCGGCCGGATCATGGAGATCGAAGGGCTGCCTGATCTCAAGCTGGAGCAGGCGTTCGAACTGACGGATGCGACTGCCGAACGGTCCTGTGCCGGCTGCACGATCAAGCTCTCGGAAGCCACCGTGGCCGAATACCTGCGCAGCAACGTGGCGCTGCTCAAGAACATGATCGCCCGCGGCTATCACGATGAGCGCACGATGGCCCGGCGCATCAGGGCGATGGAGGCCTGGCTGGCCGATCCCCAGCTGATGGCCGCGGATGCCGACGCCGAGTACGCCGAAATCATCGAGATCAACCTCGACGAACTGACGGAACCGGTGCTGGCCTGCCCCAACGATCCCGACAACGTCAAGCTGCTCTCAGAGGTGGCCGGCGACCGGATCGATGAGGTGTTCATCGGCTCCTGCATGACCAACATCGGCCACTACCGCGCCGCCGCCACCGTGCTGGATGGGGCGGGACCCAGCCAGGCCAGGCTCTGGGTCTGCCCCCCCACCCGCATGGACGACGAAGTGCTGCGCGCCGAGGGCTACACCACCAAGTTCGAGGCTGCCGGCGCCCGCATGGAACTTCCCGGCTGCTCACTCTGCATGGGCAACCAGGCCCGCGTCGATGACAACACCACAGTGTTCTCCACCAGCACCCGCAACTTCAACAACCGCCTGGGCAATGGTGCCCAGGTTTACCTGGGCAGCGCCGAGCTGGCGGCGGTCTGCGCCCTGCTGGGTCACATCCCCACCCCGGCCGAGTATCTGGAGATCGCCGCGGCCAAGATCGATCCCCTCTCCGATCAGCTCTACCGCTACCTCAACTTCGATCAGATCGAGGGCTTCGAAGACCAAGGGCGCGTGGTGAGCGAGGAGGACGAAGCAAGGGTGCTGGCGGAGGTTTGAGCCTCGCCATCCGGGACCACCCCGAATTCCGTAGCGATCGTTACAAAGAGGCAAAGAAACCGGCCATCCCTGCTGGCGTCCTTACCTTTCAGGCGTACATCGTTGCGGACTGATCATGCGCCTCAACCGACTCCTCACCACCGGCATGGCCCTGACCGTGGCCGGTGCCCTCAGCCTCACTGCCTGCTCGAGCCAGAAGGAAGCCGCCCGTCAGTCCACCGAGAAGTTGGCCGACACCGCCACGGCCACCGGTCAGGCAGCCCTGGCCCCGGCCGTGAATCCCGTCCTCGATCTGCTCAAGAAGGGGGAAGCTGAAGTGAAGGCCGGCAACCTCAACGCGGCGATCGCCACCCTGGGCAGCTTCAAGGGCCTCTGGGAGAAGGCCGCGCCCGTGATCCAGCCCCTGGCCGGCGACAAGTGGTCGGCGATCAACGCCGCTGCCAACACCGTGCTCAGCACCTTCGACAAGGGCGCCACCCCCGATGCCGCCGCCGCGGGCTCGGCGATCAGCGGCCTGATCGGCCCTCTGAGCGCTCTGATCGGCAAGTAGGCCTTTGTTGGGAGGCGCTGGGAACAATCTGGCGTCTCCACACTTCTTGGCTTTCAGGTCGTTTGCCAACCTGCTTCTTGCCAGCGAGAAGCATTGCGTCCTGCCGACATCAAAGCGCTGCAAGCCCACCGAAGGGCCGGGAGGTGATCGCCTCTCAGGGCTGGGGGCTTCGGGGCGAAGGAGTAGGGGAGGATGGCAGGCCCTGTGGTGTGGGGAGCTGAATGTTTGAGCTGAGAATCTTCATCACTTCCTGGTAGCGCACCTGATCGTTTTGGCCGAGGGAAAGATCGGCTGCGTGCAGGAGGAACGGCCGAGCCTGATCAGCCTTCCCCAAGGAGATGAGCGCCAGGCCGAGATATTGGCTTACATCCGCCTGGGCAGGATTGAGGGTGGCGGAGCGCAGGAAATCAGCCACCGCATCTTCCAGACGTCCGAGGCGGAAGAAACAGATCCCGCGTACGGTGTAGGCCGGATAAAAGCTGCGATAGGTCGATAAGATCCGACTGGAGTTGTTGACGCAGTCAGAGAATTTGCCCAGGGACAGTTGAATTGCCGCAAGGTTATGAATGTTTGCCTGGCTTTGATCAGTGCGAACGGCCTGGAGCAGATCCTGCTCAGCCAGGGCTAACTGGCCGGTGCGCTGGTAGGCAACGGCACGGTTGGCGAAGACCAGGCGATTGTTATCGATCTTCTGGGCAAGATTAAAGTCAAGGAGTGCAGCGGGGTAGTTCTGCATCTCGTTCAAGACGATGCCACGCAACAAGAATGTGTAGGAGCGCACCCTTGGCCGCTGCATCCCCTCCAGCTGGTTGAGATCGTTGTAGGCGAGCCGAAACTGGCGGAGCACCAGAAAGGCCTGAGCCCTGTTGTAAAGACCGTCTTGAACGTCCTGACCGGCGTTGATCATCTGGGACCAGAGGGCGATCGCCGCGTTAATGTTGCCGGAATTGAAGGTCTGCTGGGCCTGAATCGCCAAGGTAGGGGCCTCCGCGTGGGCGGGTCGAGCGATTCCCAGCAGTGAGCAGAGCAGCAAAAAAGCTACCGGCGGCCAGCGGCGTAACCAAGGCACGTACTTAGCGTTCCTGCCGTGCCGAGCTGAGCCGGCAAGCATTAAACTCAGGGCTCCAGGCCAAACTGGCGAACTGGCTGACTTCAGGACCACCACCAACGATGAGGTTGTCCATGCTCACGTATTGCTGCTGGTTGTAGCGACGCAACAAAGCATTGAAGACACAGCCGCAGTAGCTGCGTTGCTGCGGGTCTTTGCCCTTGGCCATGCAGCCGGTGATGAACAGATCACGTAATTGAGTTATGGAGTAGGGTTGCTTCGGTGGCTGGGGTGCCTGGCCGCCAGGGAGCGGTTGGGCCAGGCCATTGGTTGTGGGCAGCAGGATGCCCAGCAGCAATAACAATACAAGATAGGGGCGGAAGGGCAACGCCATCAATCACAGATAGGGTGGATACAATAAATGGCGCATGAAAAAGGGCCCACGCTGAACATGTTCCTATCAACAGGCAGCCCTGCGTTGCCGACATGGGAATTGGGCTCTCACTTGGCTGTGGGAGCGCCCCATTGATAGAAGAGACCGATGCGGCCTGCGACGCTTGGGGTGGAACCGAAACCGGTGTCGAGTGAATTAGTGAAGGCCAGGGCGCCATTCATCCACACGTTGCTGCCGATTTTGGCTGCGCAACCGGCGGCGCCGGCCCAACCGGAGCCGTAGCCACCAGCACCTACGCCGCAGCCGTAGCGCTGACTATCCGTGGTGAGGTTAGGGATCGCAGAGAGGGCGGCCGCGATCGCGCCCACGTTCTGAATCTGACTGTTGACGGTGCCCAGGGCACTTTCGATGTTGTTGAGGCGTCCATTGATTCCATCGAAACGGTCCAGGATGTTACCCACCGAAAAGCTCGTGGTTCCGAGGTTGCCCTGGTTGTCCACGGTGGTGAAGCGCGTCTGACGCTCGGATGTGACCTGGTTGGCATCACCAGCAAAGGCACCGCCAGTGGCAAGACCGGGCAGGGTGTAGACGGTGTTCAGATCCAGGCCGCGGGAGGCAATGATGACTTGATTGGGGCGCTCGGCAACAGCATTGGCACCAATGGCAACGCTGTTATCAAAGCCAGCAGTGGCGTTGCTGCCAAGAGCGATGGTGCTGAGGCCAGTGGCCTGGGAGCCAAAGCCGGTGGCGGTGCTGCTGATGCCGGTGGCCAGGGAGCCAGAGCCGGTGGCGGTGCTGCCGCCGCCGGTGGCCAGGGAGGAGGCGCCGGTGGCGGTGCTGCTGAAGCCGGTGGCCTGGGATTTTTCGCCGCCGGCAGTGGATAATCTGCACCGGCTACAGCCCCAGCTCCACCACCAGGAATTGTTTGAAAGATGACTTGAGCAGAAGCTGAACCAAGCGCACCCGTAATTGTGCTGAAGGCGAGTACCTCAGCCAACAGCAAACGGGAATCAATGAAACTAACTTTACATTTCTTCATGCTTTGACTCCTATTCTATGTTGACCCTAAAAACCATCTTTCTACAACCATGTCATAGACAAGAAACTACTGATTTGCCCCCCGACGCCCCAGGGGTTTGGCCAACTCCATGGGCACCACTCCTCGAACTTCCCCTGAATTCAGCGCTCCACACCCACTTGGTCAGGGTTCCAAGATGTTGGCGGGCGGCGAGGATGGAAAATCTGGTCCATCCCTGACCAAATGAACGCCCTTGGATCTGACCGCTGAAAGGTTTGCCCCATGGAAATCGTGATGGTGTGCTGGCACAAGCTTTCCTGCGCCAGCCAAACACCCCTTGACTCAACCGGGTGACACCCTGGAGTTGACCCGGCAACACCCCAACCCTGAATCAGGAAACCCTGCTGTTCGATCCGGCCCAGCCGGACGCAGATGCCCTGAGGGCGGTGCTGGCCTTCCCCAGCACCTATTCCGTGGGAATCACCAGCCTCGGCTACCAGGTGGTGTGGGCCACCCTGGCGCGCCGGGGCGATGTGGACGTGCGGCGCCTGTTCACCGACCAAGGGGATCCGCCCCATCGCCATTGCGATCTGTTCGGCCTCTCCCTGAGCTGGGAGCTGGACGGCCCGGTGCTGCTCGACCTGCTGGAGCAGCAGCGCATCCCGCTCTGGAGCCACGAGCGGAGCGAGTCCGACCCGATCGTGTTCGGCGGCGGCCCGGTGCTCACCGCCAACCCCGAACCCCTGGCCCCCTTCTTCGATGCTGTGCTGCTGGGGGATGGGGAGCTGCTGCTGCCCGCCTTCATCGACGCCGTGCTGACCCGGCGCGACGCCCCGAGAGCTGAGCGGCTGCGGGCCCTGGCCCAGGTGCCGGGGGTCTATGTGCCTTCCCTCTACGCCCCCCGCTATGGCTCCGATGGCCGGCTGTTGGGCGTGGAGCCAACGGAGCCGGGGATCCCCCCCACCGTGGCCAAACAGACCTGGCGCGGCAACACCCTCAGTCACTCGATGGTGATCACCCCCGAGGCGGCCTGGCCCTCGATTCACATGGTGGAGGTGGTGCGCAGTTGCCCGGAGCTGTGCCGCTTCTGTCTGGCCAGCTACCTCACCCTGCCCTTCCGAACCCCATCACTGGACGACGGCCTGATCCCCGCGGTGGAGGCGGGTCTGAAGGCGACCCAGCGGCTCGGACTCCTGGGCGCCTCGGTCACCCAGCACCCCCAGTTCGCCGACCTGCTCACCTGGCTCGACGCTGACCGCTTCGAGGGCATCCGACTCAGCGTCAGCTCCGTGCGGGCCGCCACCGTGACGCCCCAGCTGGGCCGGATCCTGTCCAGGCGGGGCAGCCGCTCGCTCACGATCGCGATCGAGAGCGGCAGCCAGCGGCTGCGCGAAGCGGTGAACAAGAAACTCGCCACCGAAGAGATCTTCGCAGCCGCCCGCTACGCGAAAGAGGGTGGCCTCAGCAGCCTCAAGCTCTACGGCATGGCGGGGCTCCCCAGCGAGGAGGAGGCCGATGTCGAGGCCACCGCCGACCTGCTTCTGGCCCTGAAGAAGGCGACGCCGGGACTGCGGCTGAGCCTGGGGGTGAGCACCTTCGTGCCCAAGGCCCACACCCCCTTCCAGTGGGACCCGGTGCGGCCGGAGGCGGAGAAGCGACTGAAGCGACTGGCCAGGCGGCTCCAGCCGAAGGGCATCGAGCTGCGCCCCGAAAGCTACGGCTGGAGCGTGATCCAGGCCCTGTTGTCGCGCAGCGACCGGCGTCTGGCCCCGGTGATCGAGGCGGTGCGCGGCCGCCACCAGAGCCTGGGGGGCTGGAAGACGGCCTATCGCGCCGCGCGGGCCGGAGACCTGGGAAATGCCGGCAGGGGGGCAACCGCCTCGCCCGCGCCGGCATCGACGCCGCTGCCTCCCGCCTGGGACGAGGTGATCCACGCCACCTGGTCCAGCGAACGAGTGCTGCCCTGGGAGCACCTGGAGGGACCGTTGCCGAAGGCCACCCTGGCCGGGCACCGGCAGGGGAGCCTGGCTGCAGGGTGAGCAGCGGCCCGGATCCCGGCTGGATCAGCCCGAAACCAGCGGCAACTGCCGCTACGCCTGCGCTCAGCTGGCCCCAACCTGCTCAGACGCCGTCGGGTGACCCTGCTGGTCGTAACAGCGCAGACCCGCCAGCAACACCCAGCCCGCCACGTTGAGACGGCTGTCGTAAGAGGGAATGTCGGTGGCATGCAGAACCACCAGCACCAGGGCGGCGGCCCACCAGGACCGATCGAAGATCGGCCCGGCGGCCATGCCCCGCCGGGCCGCCTGAATCAGCAGGCCCAGCACCAGACCCACCAGCAGTAGGGCCACGGGCAGACCGTGGCTCACCGCCAGGTCGATCGGCAGGTTGTGGGGATGGCCGTGCCAGACGCCCGCCCTCAGGGGGTAGATCACGCTGAACGCGGCCGCACCCCAGCCGAGCCAGGGACGCTCCCCCACCAGCCCCAGGGCCACGCCCCACTGGCTGAGGCGGGTGATCGCCAGCGGACGGCGGCCGGCGAACTCCAGATCGCTCAGACGCCCCCAGATCGCTTCCGGCACCAGGGTCCGGGCCGGCTGCTGCAGCTGGGACGGCACCCCCGGCAGAGTGGCCAGGGCGACGGGCAACAGCACCAGCAGGAGCAGCGGCACCATCCAGAACCAGCGGGCCGGGCCGACCACGAGCGGCAACGCCAGCACCAGAGCGCCCCAGGCATTGCGGGAATCGGTCAGCGCCAGCGCCGTCACAAGGGCGGCGGACAGCAACAGGGCCGGCAGCCGGCGGCGCCACGACTGCTGCGACTGGAGCAGCACGGCCAGGCTGAAGGGCCAGACCAGGGCCAGCCAGGAGCCGGCGATGTTGGCGTAATCGAACAGGCCCGCCAGCCGACCCGTCGGGTTGCCCCCCGCCCTGAGGTGCCAGATGATCGCCCCGCCGAGAATCTGGAAGGGTCCGCTCCAGCCCCACCAGAGCTGGCCCAGGCCGGTCACGATCACCGGCACCGTGCCGGCCACCAGCCACAGCCCCACCCGGCGGCGGGCGGCGGCCGTGGTCAGGTAGGGCTGGAATCCCCAGAAGGCCCAGAAGAACGGCAGCCAGTTGCCCAGCCCCACCCAGGCCAGCCAACCGCTGACGGCCCCGAAGCCGCCCAGCAGCATCAGGGCCGCCACCACCAGCAGCAGGCGGTTGACAGCATCGGCCAGGAACGGGGAGCGGTTCCGGCTGCCGAGAATCAGGGCCACCAGCAGCGACAGTCCGCCCAGCAGGGCGCTGCTGGCAAGCAGGAAGATCCCCAGCTGGAAGCAGCGCCAACCGAGGGGTGTCGCCCCCTGGGGACGGGCCGCGTCGAGACGCGGGAGGAAAGCCAGGCTCACGAGAACACGGCGGTACGCCCCCGGTAGACCATCACCTGACGGCACAGATGCAGCCGCACGGCCCGGGCCAGGGCGAGCCGTTCGGTGTCCCGGCCCTTGCGGATCAGATCCTCCACTTCATCGCGGTGGCTCACCTGCACCGTGGCCTGCTCGATGATCGGGCCGCCGTCGAGTTCCTCGGTCACGTAGTGGGCGGTGGCGCCGATCAGCTTGACACCCCGCTCCCAGGCCCGGTGGTACGGCTGAGCTCCTTTGAACGCAGGCAGAAAGGAATGGTGGATGTTGATCACCGTGGGAAAGCGGGCCAGGAAGGACGGACTGAGCACCTGCATGTACTTGGCCAGCACCACCAGGTCGATGCCGGATTCCGCCAGCAGCCTCAGCTGGGCCTCCTCCGCAGCGGCCTTGTCGGAACCGATCACGGGAACGTGCAAGAAGCGGGCCCCGAAATCCTCGGCAAGGGGCTGCAGATCCGGATGGTTGGACACCACCAGCGGCACCTGCATAGGCAGTTCGCCGGCGCGGGTGCGCCAGAGCAGATCCACCAGACAGTGGTCCTGCCTGCTCACGAAGATCGCCACCCGCGGCCTGGCGTCGGAGAAGTGCAACTGTCCCTCGCCACCGAGGCGCTCCACCAGGGCCATCGCTGCCGGGGCGACCGCCTCGCGCGGCAGGCCGAAGCCCTCGAGCTGCCACTCGATCCGGCTGAGGAAAAGGCCGGCGCCGGCATCGGTGTGGTGATCGGCATGGCGGATGTTGCCACCGTTGGCCGCCACCCAGCCCGACAGCTCGCTGACCAGACCGGGACGGTCGCAGCAGATCACCTGCAGGATCGCGGTGGGGATGCTCATCGGCACCGTGGCCTGTCACAACAGGCATTGTGCCCGGTGCCGTCCGGCGTGGCGGTCAGCGCCGGCGGAGCCACAGCACCTCGGGGGCAGCCTGCCGCACGCGAGCCCGGATGGTGGCGCGGGCAGACAACGGACGTACAGTCGCTCCTGCCTTCCGCGCTTGCCATGGCCGCCCAGCTGGTTTCCGCCCTTCGCCCCGCGCTGCGGCGCCTGGCCCTGCTCTGCCTCGCCGTGGTGCTCTGCTTCGGGCTCGCCGCCTGTGACGGCGGCCAGGCCAGGAAGCCCCCCAGCATCAGCCCGGCCGATCTGGCGATCATCCAGCGCCAGGCCGAGGGCTTCCTGGCCGCCAAGGACCGGCTGCCCGAGCTCGCCGGGCTCGTGAACGCCCGCAACTGGGTCTTCACCCGCAACCTGATCCACGGCCCGATGCAGGAAGTGGGTCGAGAAATGCTCTACATCAACCAGCGGCTGCTGCCGGCCGACCGGGCCGGCGCCGGCCAGCTGGCTGACCAGCTCAAGGCCGCCCTTGCTGAACTCGACGAAGCTGCCAAGGTTCAGGATGGCGAGCGCCTGCGCAAGGCCTACATCAAGGTGGCCAGCGGCTTCGGTTCCTATGCCGAGGTGATCCCCGCCGACGCCCTGGCCTGAACCCTCCCGACCCGCTGCCCCCATGGGCCCATGATCCGCAACCGGTCCTGGTGATCGGGGCGGGAATCGTAGGACTGTCCACCGCCTGGCTGCTGCAGCGGCGGGGTCATGTCGTCACGCTGGTGGCGCCGGACGCGGACGGGCCCCAGCCGCCCGACACCGGCAGCAGCGCAGCCCTGGGCGTTCTGATGGGCCAGGTCTTCCACCGCAGCAGCGGTCGGGCCTGGCGCCTGCGGCAACGCTCGCTGGCCCTGTGGCACCAGTGGCTGGCCGAACTGGCGGAGCGTGGCCTGCCGATCCCTCACCGGCCCGGCCTGCTTCTGCTTGCCGCCAGCGAGGAGGAGCGTCAGCGGCTGGAGAACCTCGGCGCGGAACGTCGGCGCCTCGGCCTGGCGATGACGTGGTGGGACCGGCAGGCCCTGGAGGCCCTCAGCCCGGCCGTACCAGCCGGCGCCCGGGCGGGCCTGCTCTCCCTCGCAGATGGCCAGCTGGATCCCCTGCCCGCCCGGGAGGCCTTCCGTCGCGACGGCTGCCGTCGTGGGCTGAGGTTGGTGGCCGAAACCGCCGTTGCCCTGGAACGTGCCGCTGGCGGCTGGTGGCTGCGCCTGGCCGGCGGCAGCCGCCTCGAAGCCCCCTGGGTGGTGCTGGCGACCGGACTGGCGAGCGCAGCGCTCCTGGACTCCCTCGGCCATCAGCGGCCGATGGAGCCGGTGCTCGGCCAGGCACTGGAGCTGGAACTGGCCCAGGAGCATGCCCTGAACTGGCCCTGGCCTCTGATCTGGCGGGGCTGGAACCTGGTGCCCCGCCCGGGCGGACGGCTCTGGCTCGGGGCCAGCCTGGAGCCCGGTGGCAGCGCCGATCCGGCCCGGCTGGCGGAGCTGCGCCAGCTGGGCGGGGACGCACCTGCCTGGCTGATCGAGGCGAGGCTGGTCCGCAGCTGGCAGGGGCTGCGCTGCCGGCCCGTGGGCCGCCCCGCCCCGCTGCTGGAGGAGCTGGAGCCCGGGCTGCTGCTGGCCGGCGGCCACTACCGCAACGGTGTGCTGCTGGCACCGGCCAGCGCCGAATGGATCGCGCGGCGGATCGAGACCGACCCCTGCCTCGGCCCCCCATGAAAAAGCCCCCGGTGGGGGGGCAGGGTGCCTCGCGGCATCGGTGGGAGCGGAGGCGTGCCCGGGCTCACTTGCTCTCGGTGAACTCGGCGTCGATGACGTCGTCGCTGGAGGGCGCAGCGCCCCCGTTGCCCGTACCACCGGAGGTGGCACCGGAGGCAGCGGCCCCATCGGCGCCGGCCTGCTGGTAGACCGAGGCGCCCACCTCGTAGAGCTCCTTCTGAAGCTCCTCGAAGCGGGTCTTCATCGCCTCGTAGTCCTCCTTGTCGACGGCCTCCTGGAGCAGCTTGCGCTTCTCGTCCATTTTCGCCCTGATCTCGGCGCTGACCTTGTCGCCGAGGTCGCCGAGCTGCTTCTCGGACTGGTAGATGAGAGTTTCGGCCTGGTTCTTCAGGTCGATACGCTCGCGCTTCTCCTTGTCCGCACTGGCATTGGCCTCGGCGTCCTTCACCATCTTCTCCACCTCGTTCTCACTGAGGGTGGAAGCCCCGGTGATCGAGATGCTCTGCTCCTTGCCGCTGCCCTTGTCCTTGGCGGTGACGCTGAGGATGCCGTTGGCATCGATGTCGAAGGTGACCTCGATCTGGGGCACGCCGCGAGGGGCCGGTGGGATGCCGTCGAGACGGAAGGTGCCGAGGCTCTTGTTGTCGGAAGCGAGTTCCCGTTCACCCTGCAGGACGTGGATCTCCACGTTGGTCTGCCCGTCCACCGCCGTGGAGTACACCTCCGCCTTCTTGGTGGGGATTGTGGTGTTGCGGGTGATCATCTTGGTCATCACGCCGCCGAGCGTCTCCACGCCGAGCGACAGCGGGGTGACGTCGAGCAGAAGGATGTCCTTCACCTCACCGGCCAGCACACCGCCCTGGATGGCGGCACCGACGGCCACCACCTCATCAGGATTGACCGTCTGGTTGGGCTCCTTGCCGGTGACCCGCTTGACCAGCTCCAGCACCGCGGGAATGCGGGTGGAGCCGCCCACCATCACCACCTCGTCGAGTTCGCTGGCGGCGAGCTTGGCGTCCTTGAGGGCCTGCTCCACCGGCACGCGGCAACGGTCGATCAGCTTGGAGGCCAGCTCCTCGAACTTCGCCCGGGTGAGGGTGAGATCGAGGTGCTTGGGACCCTCCGGGGTGGCCGTGATGAAGGGCAGGTTGATTTCGCTCTGGGTGGCGCTGGAGAGCTCGATCTTGGCTTTCTCGGCCGCCTCGGTGAGGCGCTGCAGGGCTTGCTTGTCCTGACGCAGGTCGATGCCTTCGTTGCTCTTGAAACTGGCGGCCAGGTAATCGACGATCACCTTGTCGAAGTCGTCGCCGCCCAGGTGGGTGTCACCGCTGGTGGAGAGCACCTCGAACACGCCGTCGCCCACCTCCAGCACCGAGACGTCGAAGGTACCGCCGCCCAGGTCGAAGACCAGGATGCGCTCGTTGCTCTTCTTGTCGAGGCCGTAGGCCAGGGCCGCCGCCGTGGGCTCGTTGATGATCCGCAGCACCTCAAGACCGGCGATCTTGCCGGCATCCTTGGTGGCCTGGCGCTGGGAGTCGTTGAAGTAGGCGGGAACGGTGATCACCGCCTGGGTGACGGTTTCACCCAGATACTTGCCGGCGTCATCGGCGAGCTTGCGCAGCACCTGGGCCGACACCTCCTCGGGAGCGAACTGCTTGTTCAGCACCGGGCACTTGACCTTGACGTTGGCGCCGGCCTTCTCGACGCCGTAGCTGACCTCCTTGGACTCCTCGTTCACCTCGTCGACACGGCGGCCGATGAAACGCTTCACCGAATAGAAGGTGTTCTCAGGGTTCATGACCGCCTGGCGTTTGGCGATCTGTCCCACCAGCTGATCCTGGTTCTTGGTGTAAGCCACCACCGAGGGGGTGGTGCGGAACCCTTCAGCGTTGGCGATCACCGTGGGCTTGCCACCCTCCATCACCGCCACGCAGCTGTTCGTCGTGCCCAAGTCGATCCCGACAACCTTGCCCATGGATTCCCACCTCCTCGTAATGAATGTTTCTTCCTGAAGCATCTTCAGCAGCGGGGGCCTGGCCAGGCGAGGGGTGGTTTCCGAACCGCTGCCGAACCATGACCCGCGCCGCCCCCTACGGTTCGGGCCGGCGACCGAGCCCTGCCCCCCTCCGCCATGCCCCTGCCGATCTCCGCCCACACGGCCCTGGTGGGCGTTCTGGGTGATCCGGTGCGCCATTCGCTCTCTCCCGCGATGCACAACGCGGCCCTGCGGGAGATGGGCCTCGACTGGGTGTATCTCGCCCTGCCGGTGGCGGCGGCGGATCTGGCCACGGTGGTGCGCGCCCTGGAGGCGATCGACTGCCGCGGCCTCAACGTGACGCTGCCCCACAAGCAGGCGGTGGCCGCCCTGGCCGACGAACTCACTCCCCTGGCCGAGCGGGTGGGGGCGGTGAACACGCTGGTGCGGCGATCGGAGGGGGGCTGGCTGGGCACCAACACCGATGTGGAGGGCTTTCTGGCGCCCCTGCGGCAGGGAGAGGTCACGGCGGGTGGGGACCTGCAGGGTGGCCGCGCCGTGGTGCTGGGCTGCGGCGGCAGCGCCCGGGCCGTGGTTGCGGGGCTGGTGGAGCTCGATCTGGCCAGCATCGGGCTGGCCGGACGGCGGAGCGAGCGGCTGGAGGCCTTTCGTGACAGCTGCGGGACCTGGGCCCCCCGCTTGGAACCCCTGCCCTGGCGGGAGGATCCGGCAGGGGTGACCCCGCTGGCTGAAGCCTTGGCCCGGGCCGATCTGGTGGTGAACACCACGCCGGTGGGCATGGCCGGGACCACCACCGCAGCCGCCCAGGCCTGCCCGCTCGGGCCGAGGGAACTGGAGGCTCTGAAGCCCGGCAGCCTTGTCTACGACCTGATCTACACCCCCCGGCCCAGCCGCCTGCTGCTGGAAGCGCGCCAGCGTGGCTGCCGGGTGCTGGATGGGCTGGAGATGCTGGTGCAGCAGGGAGCCGCCGCGCTCGGCCTCTGGAGCGCGGCGGCCGACCTGCCGGTGGCGGCGATGCGCCAGGCCGCCCTGGAGCGGCTGGAGGCCGGCTGAGCCGGGACCCACCGATCACCCGCCTAGCCTGGTCTGACTCTCCGCCACCGCTTCCCCCTGTCATGCAAGGCCCTCCGTTCTGGCAACGGCTCCTGGCCGTCCTGGCCTACCTGCTGCCCTGGAGTGACGCGGTTCCCTTCGGCATCGCCCTGTTCGGCCTGTTTCCACCGCTGGGGTGGCTCGCCCTGCCCGCCTTGCCGGTGATGGCCCTGCAGCGCCAGGTGCCCTTCGGCGGCTTTCTGCTGTTTCTGGCCCTGTTTCTGGCGGTGGTGCGCAACCCGCGCGTGCCCTACTTCATCCGCTTCAACGTGCTGCAGGCGATCCTGCTGGACATCGTGCTGATCGTGCTCTCCCTGGCCTTCAGCGTGCTGCTCAGGCCTCTGGGCGCCGGCTTCGCGGTCCGCACTCTCAGCAACACGATCTTTCTCGGCGCCCTGCTGCTGGTGGCGTTCTCCGTCGTGCAGTGCGTGCGGGGACGGGAAGCGGACATTCCCACCGTCTCGGACGCTGTGCGGATGCAACTCCACTGAGCCGGGAGGGGGTGCGGGCGCCGCGATAAGGTGATCGATCCGTTGCTGGCAGCCCCCGGGCCGCCGGCCTCCTCCCGAGCCCGTCACGGAGCCTCCACCCCATGTCGCAGCAGCCCTACTACGAAACGATGTACATCCTTCGTCCGGACATCCCGGAGGAGGAGGTTGAAACCCACGTGGCCAAGTATCGGGACCTCGTGACTGAAGCCGGCGCCGAGGTGCTCGATACCCAGATGCGCGGTAAGCGCCGCCTGGCCTACCCGATCGCCAAGCATCGTGAGGGCATCTACGTGCAACTGAACCACAACGGCGACGGCCAGCAGGTGGCGCCGCTGGAGCGGGCGATGCGCCTCAGCGAGGACGTGATCCGCTACCTCACCGTCAAGCAGGACGGCCCACTGCCGGCTCCCCGCAACGCAGGTACGCCGGTCGTACCCACTGAAGCCGTGGCCGTCGAGTCCTGACGGCGATCGCGCCAGGGCCGATGGCACGATTCCCACCCAATTCCCAGAGAGTTCACAGGCGACAGCCAGGAAGCCGCCCATCCACCGATGATGGGATGGGGCTTCCAGTGATCTGAACTTGAGCAAAGGCGACGTGTCGGGCTCCGCAGAGAAACGGCAGGCCGGGGACCTCCTCCAGGCTTTGCAAGGTCAGCTGAGCGACACCCGCCAGGAACTGGAGCAGGTTCGCTGCCAACTGGCCGAGTACGAAACCTTGCTGGGCGAGTTGCCCGGTATCTTCGAGCGTAAATTTCAGCAGCGAAAGCAACTCTTCGAGTTGCAGCAACAGTTGCTGGCCAAGGAAAACGCATCGCTTCGCGAAATCGTCCAGGCTTCAGGGCGGCAGACGGCACCACCGCCGCCGCCTGCCGCCCTGAAGCCGGCCGGATCGGCCACAGCCCCTCTGCCACAGACGCCCCGGTCGACAGCGGCACTGCTCCACCCCCGTGCCTGGACCATGGCTGCCAAGGGGGTGGCGGTCGTGTTCGGTTGTGTTGTCCTCGGCGCCGCTGTGGCAGCCATGCGGCCGAACCGGCCGACCCCCATCGCCGCTGGCCCAATTGCCGCGGCCACAGCACCTATCCCGATCACACCCGCCCAACTCCCAGCCAGGATCCTGCCCGCGCCGCCCCAGCCAGCTCCATCTGCGGCAGTCAAACCAGGGCCAAACCTGCTGGTTCTGAACAGCTCTGCGCCCAACTGGGTTGAGGTTCGAACCCTGGCCGGGCAAAGGGTCTACGAAGGTCTGCTCAACGGGGAGAAAACGCTCCCCCTGGGCCAGGGGCTCCAGGTGCTGGCCGGCCGGCCCGACCTGCTCACCGTCCAGCAGGGAGCCGGACGACCGAAGAGGCTCGGACGGATCAACGAGCTGGCCTGGATCAGCTTCAGGCCATCGGCCCCGCCCGCCTCCAAGAGGCCCACCGTCTCCCCCTAGCCCTTGCGCACAGCGGCCCAGAGACGCGTGGGCATGCCCCACACATAGATGAATCCCTCCGCTGCCCGGTGGTCGAAGCGATCCTCGCTGCCGTAGGTGGCCATGTCGGGCACGTAGAGGCTGTCGGTGGCGCTGCCACGGCCGATCACCGTGGCGTTGCCCTTGTGCAGCCGGATCCGCACCGTGCCGTTCACGCTGGCCTGGGTGCGGTCGAGGAAGCCGTCGAGCGCCTCCTTGAGCGGGCCATACCAGAGCCCCTGGTAGACAAGATCTGCCCAGCTGCTCTCGATCCCACGCTTGTAGCGCAGCACCTCGGCCGCCAGGGTGAGACTCTCGAGTTCCTGGTGGGCCCGGATCAGCAGCAGCAGGCCGGGCGTCTCGTAAATCTCGCGGGACTTGATCCCCACCACCCGATTCTCGATCATGTCCAGCCGGCCGAAGCCATGGCTGCCGGCCAGTTCGTTGGCGCGGCGGATCAGACTCACCGGATCGAGCCTCTCCCCGTCCAGGCTCACGGGATCGCCCCGCTCGAAGCCGATCTCCACCACCTGGGGCTGCTCGGGGGCAGCGGTGATCGAGCGGGTCATGGCGAACACCTCCTCCGGCGGCTCCACCATCGGGTCCTCCAGGGATCCAGCCTCGATGCTGCGACCCAGCAGGTTGAGATCGATCGAATAGGGCGACTTCTTGCTCACCGGGGCCGGAATGCCGCAGCGCTCGCCATAGGCGATCGTCTCCTCGCGGCTCATGCCCCACTCCCGCGCCGGGGCGAGCACCCGCAGATCGGGGGCCAGGGCGCCGATGGCCACATCGAAGCGCACCTGGTCGTTGCCCTTGCCGGTGCAGCCATGGGCCACCGCGTCGGCGCCCACCTCATGGGCCACCTCCACCAGGCGGCGGGCGATCAGGGGCCGGGCCAGGGCGGTGGAGAGGGGATAGCGCCCCTCGTAGAGCGCGTTGGCCCGGATGGCGGGGAAGGCGAACTCAGTGATGAACGGCTCGATCAGATCGCCCACGATCGAGCGGCTGGCTCCGGAATCGAGGGCCTTGCGGCGGATCGGTTCCAGCTCGTCGCCCTGGCCCAGGTCGGCGGCGAAGGTGATCACCTCCTCCACACCCCACTCCTGCTTCAGGTAGGGGATGCAGACGCTGGTGTCGACACCACCGGAATAGGCGAGCACCACCCGTCGGGCCCGGGCACCCTGCGTCCCCACCTGCACCTGTCCCATGCCCTCAGTCCTGTGTGTGCGTGCTCTCGGAGGATTCTCCCTCCTCACCCGTCGCCGGCGACGCCCCCAGGCTGGCCAGCGCCCGCCAGCGACTGGCCAGCCACAGACCCATCAGGGCCGGCGGCAGCAGGATCAGGCTCCAGACCAGCCAGGGGAGCAGGGGGAGAGGCTCTTGCCAGCGCAGACCCGCTCCCACCAGCAGGGCACTGACCAGCAGGGCCGCCCCCCAGGTGACGAGCAGCGGAACCGGTCTGGTGGCAGCCAAGGTATCGGGCCGGAGAGCTGGTCTATGGTGATCGATCGGCCTTCGCCGGCTCAGCCCCACGGCCCACCGCCACGACCCGATCGCCCTTCAGGCCCTCCATGAGCACCCTCGACAGCATCAATCCCTCCCTCACCCGCTACCGGCGGGAAGAGCCGGCCCCGGTGCTGCCGCTGCGGGACGAGCCGGATCTGCTCACCTGGCTGGAGAGCAGCGGCCGGTTGGTGGCCGACGAGGAAACCGCCGCTCCCGACGTGAGCACGGTTGAGGAGGAGGAACTCTCCGCGCTGATGGGCGAGAAGGAGGACTACAACCAGGCCGACGAGCAGCCCGAGGAGAACTGGGAAGACTGAACCGATCAAGGCAGGCCGCAGCGATCACCCTCTCGGTGATCGCCGCGGCCCGCAAGGCAGAAACGGGCAGCTGACTTAAGGTCCGGCCGAACTCCCCGCGGCGCGGCGCCCCTCGGCCTTGGCTCCTTCCACCCCCTCGCTGTCCCGCGCACCCGGCGACAGCCGCCTGCCGGCGGCACTACTGGGCCTGCTGCTGCTCGGGGCCTGCGGACTCAGCGACGGACTGGGTCGGTCCCCCCAGCTCACGCCTCCGCTGCTGGTGGCCGCCCTGGTCAGCTGGGCCCTCTGCCAGTGGGGTGTGCCAAGGCTGCGGACCCTGAAGCTGGGCCAGGTGATCCGGCAGGAGGGACCCCAGGCCCACCAAGGCAAAGCCGGCACGCCCACCATGGGTGGCCTGCTGGTGGTGCCGGTGGGGGTGATCGTGGGCGGGCTGGTGGCCCCCTCCGACGACCGTCTGCTGGCGGTGGCGGCCATCACGCTGGCCTACCTCGCGATCGGCGGCATCGATGACTGGCGCAGCCTCACCCGCCGCACCAACACCGGTCTGAGCCCAAAGGGAAAACTGCTGCTGCAGGCACTGGCGGCGGCGGGGTTTCTCGCCTGGGGCAGCTGGCACGACTGGTTCCACGGCGACGTCTCCCTGCCGCTGGGCTGGGTGCTCCCCCTCGGACTGCTGATCCTGCCGCTCGGACTGTTCGTGTTCCTGGCCGAGAGCAACGCCACCAACCTCACCGATGGCCTCGACGGCCTGGCGGCCGGTTGCGGCGCCGTGGTGTTCACCGGCTTCGGCCTGCAGCTGATGCTGCGGGGCCACCTGGGAGATCCCGCCCTGGCGGGGTTCTGCGCCGCCATGGCGGGAGCCTGGCTCGGCTTTCTTGCCCACAACCGCCATCCTGCCCGGGTGTTCATGGGCGACACCGGCTCCCTGGCCATGGGCGCCGCCCTCTGCGCCGTCGCCCTGCTCAGCGACAGCCTCTGGCCGCTGCTGTTGATGGGTGGCGTGTTCCTGGCCGAATCGGTGTCCGTGATCCTGCAGGTGTGGGTGTTCAAGGCCACCAAAGGCCCCGAGGGTCAGGGACGGCGATTGTTCCGTATGGCGCCGCTGCACCATCACTTCGAGCTCGGCGGCATGCCGGAGCAGCGGGTGGTGGTGGCCTTCTGGGCCGTGAGCGTGGGGTTGGTGGTTCTGGGGCTGGCGCTGCTGCCCTGAGCGGCCCAGCGCCGACGGGACGGGCGGGAGACAGCAGAATCGGGATGGATCGGGGAACCCCTGCGGGGGCATCGCGGTCCGCACCGCCGTTGCTGCCGAACCCGTGGCTTACTTCACCTGGAACGAAAGGGGCCTCACCGCCGACTGCGCCAGCCTGGAGTCGATGGCGGCCCGCTTCGAGGAGGCCGCGGCCCTGATGCGGCGCATGGCGGCGGAGGGCTTCAGCCTCGAGCAGCACAGCGATGGCCAGCACATCACTCATCCTGATGCCGGGGTTTTCGATGCCTACGGCTTCATCAGCGAGGAGCCCCCGGTGCGCCAGCTCGATCTGATTCCCGAAGCCTGATCGGCGCTCTAACGGCGCAGGTAGCCCACCACCCATACCGCCACGAACACCAGCGACGACAGGCCCAGATAGATCAGGGCCCATTTCTGGAAAGCGGCGATGTCCCAGCCGAACACCAGCCCATCGGCCAGATCCCCCGCCGTGGAGAAGGCCAGGACCGGCACGACCGCCACGGCGCTGAGCAGCAGCTCACCCGGAAAGAACGGACTCGGCAACGACAGCCCCGGCGGAGGGCACTTCTCTAGCAGGGCTGGCCGACGATCGGACCGGGGGTGAGGATCGGTGCCACTGTCCGCAGCACCCCGTCATGCCCGCCGCGCCGTTTCCCCGCACCCTGATGCTGCTGGGCAGCGGTGAGCTGGGCAAGGAGGTGGCGATCGCCGCCCAGCGCCTGGGCTGCCGCGTGATCGCGGTGGACCGCTACGCCGGCGCCCCGGCCATGCAGGTGGCCGACAGTGCCGAGGTGGTCGCCATGGCCGATCCGGAGGCGCTCAAGGCGGTGGTGCGGCGTCATCGGCCGGATGTACTGATCCCGGAGATCGAGGCCCTGGCGGTGGACGCCCTCGCCGAGCTGGAAGCCGAGGGCATCTGCGTCATTCCCACGGCGCGGGCCACGGCGGTGACGATGAACCGGGATCGGATCCGCGATCTGGCCGCTACCGGGCTGAGCCTGCGCACCGCCCGCTTCGCCTATGCCGGCAGCGCCGCGGAGCTGGCCGCCGCCGCCGCGCCGCTCGGCTGGCCCGTGGTGGTCAAGCCGGTGATGAGCTCGTCCGGCAAGGGCCAGAGCGTGGTGGCTGGACCGGAGGGCATCGCGGCCGCCTGGGAGTCGGCTCTGGCCGGCGCACGCGGCGCCGGAGGGCGGGTGATCGTGGAGGAATTCCTGCGCTTCGATCTGGAGATCACCCTGCTCACGATCCGGCAGTGGGGCGGGCCCACCCTGTTCTGTCCCCCGATCGGCCACATCCAGGAGCGGGGCGATTACCAGTGCAGCTGGCAGCCGGCGGTCCTGGGGGCCGAGCAGCTGAAGGTGGCCCAGGCCATGGCCGCAGCGGTCACCGACGACCTCGGCGGCGCCGGACTGTTCGGCGTGGAATTCTTCCTCTGCGGTGAACCGGGTCGGGAGGAGGTGGTGTTCTCCGAGCTCTCGCCCCGGCCCCACGACACCGGGCTGGTCACCCTGAAGGGGCAGAACCTCAGCGAGTTCGAGCTGCATGTGAGAGCTGTGCTGGGACTGCCGATCCCGGAGATCCGCTCCAGCGGAGCCGCCGCCAGCCGGGTCATCCTGGCCGGGGAGAACCTGGATGCCGTGGCCTACGAGGGGGTGGCGGAGGCACTGGCGGAACCGGACAGCCAGCTGCTGCTGTTCGGCAAGCCGAATGCACGGCCGGGGCGCCGCATGGGCGTGGTGGTGGCCGGCGGTGCGGATAGGGCCGAGGCGCAGGCGCGGGCGGACCGGGCCGCGGGCCGGGTGAGGGTGATCGCAGCGGTCTGAACCGCTTCAACCCCTGGCCCAGCAGGCGTTTGGGTTTTATCGTGCGCCGAGCAGGACGATCCATGCCCGAGGCCCAACCACACCGCCGCCCTAACCGCAGCCCCGCCGGACGGGGAAAGGGTGGCAGCGAGGCCACACGGGTCACCACCACCGCCGCACCCACCACCTCCGCCTCTCCCCCCGAACCTGGGCGGGAACGGGGACCTCGGCCGCTCCACCAGCGCCTGCGACGCTGGTCGCTGCTGCTCAGCTTCGGCTGCGGCCTCGTCCTCGGCTACGGACTGGCAGGCCCGCTGCCGAGGCTGCTGGCGCCGGTCATGGCCAGCCTGCAGCGGGCCACTCCCGGGTTCCAGTCGCTGGTGCCAGCGCTGGGGCTGAGCGATCACCGCCGCATCCTGGTGCTGGGGTCCGACCAGATCAGCGGCAACACCGATGTGATCTTCACTGTTCAGCTCAAGGACGGCACGACCCAGCTGACACAGGTGCCGCGGGACACCTTCATCGAATCCGAGCGCTACGGGGTGCTGAAGGCCAATGCCCTCTACGCCACCGGCGGCGTGGATGCGGTGAAGCAGGAGCTGACCACCCTGCTCGCCGCGCCGGTGGACCGTTACGTGCTGGTGAACCTGGATGCGGTCCAGCGGCTGGCCGAGGCGATCGGCGGGGTGGAGGTGGATGTGCCGAAGCGGATGTACTACACGGACAGCCGCCAGAATCTCTACATCGACCTGTATCCCGGCCGGCAACTGCTCAAGGGTCGGGAACTGGAAGGGTTCCTCCGCTTCCGTCATGACGAGCTGGGAGACATCGGCCGGATGGAGCGCCAGAAGCTGGTGCTGCGAGAGGTGTTTCACAAACTGGCCCAGCCGGGCATGGTGACCCGGCTGCCGGGCCTGCTCCAGATCGCTGGCAGCGACATCAGGACCGACCTTTCCCCGGTGGAACTGGCCTCCCTGGTCACTGCCCTCAGCAGCACGAAACTCAGCACCGATCGGCTGGCCGGCCGGCTCTTCTGGCGCGACGACCTGAGCTACTGGATGCCCGATCTCAACACTCGCCACGCGGGGGAGGAGAACCCCGAACCCAGCCCTTGACCAGACCGGCAACAGCCGGGCCTCAGCGGCCGATGAACCGATGGTGCTCCAGGCCGTCGAGCACCCCCCAGGCCTGGGGGAGCGAGGAGAAGAAGACCCTGCGCTGGCTCCGCAGCGACTCCAGGGCCGGATCGTGGTCGTTCGGCACGACGCCCAGGGGCAGGCCCAGCAACAGCTCCCCATCCCCCTCCTGGCTGGCGGCGACCAGGATGCTCGACAGCGGCAGTTTCCAGCGCAGGGCCACGTAGCGCACCGCCTCGGATTTGGAAGCGGTCAGAGGCAGCACATCGAGATACCAGTGCCGGAAGAGGTGGGGACGAGCCGCCAGACGGTGACTGCGCAGTTTCTGGCGCACCAGGGGGAGAATCGCCTGGTCGGGTTCCTGCAGGATGAAGCTGACCTTGCAGGGGCCCTGCTCGGATGGGTCCTGCAACCGGAGCCGGGGCGCGAGTTCGGCCATCGCGGCCGCAACGCCGGCTCGATTCCAGCGGCGGCCGATCTGCTCCTGCCAGGCCAGGTCAGCGATCCACTGCTCGCCGCGGGCGTAGTGGATCTCGGTGCCAGCCCGAGTGATCCAGAGCGCCACCGGCGGCAGATGCAGTTCCGCCGAGCGGAAGCGGGCCGCCTGGAAGGAACGGCCGCTCACCAGACCGATGCTGAGGGCCGGATCCTCCAGCAGCCTCAGACGCAGGGCCTCAACGCCGGCGGGCTCCGGCGCGTCGAGGGCATCGTCCAGGTCGACCAGCAGCAACCGCTGCCCCAGGGGCGACGGCTGGGGCGCGGGCAGGACGGGCTGCTGGAACCAGAGGGGTCTGCGCTGCTGGCCGGCCTCACGGGCGCTGGCACCGGCCGCGGCCAGATAGTGGCAGACGTGGGCATCCCAGGTGTACTGACGGCAGACGGCCTCGATGCCGTTGTCGCTCCAGCGACGCCAGCGCTCGGGGTCCTCGCCGGCCTCCTCGAGCACCTGCTGCAGGGCATCGGGATCGGACACGTCCACCAGGGACCCGTTGCCGCAGCGCTGCAGGATGTCGCGGGGTCCGCCATCATCGGTGGCCACCAGCGGCAGGCCGCAGGCAGCCGCCTCCAGCAGGGTCAGCCCGAAGGGTTCGGTGAGGGCCGGGTTGACGAACAGGCCACGACGTCGTGAGGCCCAGCGGTAGATGACGGGAATCTGCTCGCGCCGATGCTGCTTCGGGTAAGCCACCGATCCGTAGAGGTCGTAGTGATCCACCAGATCGAAGACCTGGTGGAACAGATCACGCTGCTGCTTCTCCAGCTGGCTCGGCTGCTGGCGGCAGCCCATCACCAGCACCAGGTTGTGCCGCTGGCGCAGTCGCTCCGAACGGCCGAACACCTCGATCAGGGCCGGGATGTTCTTGCGGGGATCGGCCCGGCAGATGGCGAGGAGCGGGGGCCGCTGCGGCTCCCGCAGGAACGGCGTCATCAGTGCCTCAACGGCCGACTCGTCCTCCCCCGTCAGGGGTGGATGGAAGGCGGATCCGTCCACGCCCGGCGGGATCACACGGGCCAGGTCCTGGCGGAACTGGCCGTAGCGCGCGTACTGGTCCTCCATCTCCTGCCGGGTGCTCGTGATCACCAGGTGGCTGTGGGCCAGGGCCAGTTCCTCGGCGTCGATGCGCCGCTCCATGGCGTACTGCCTCTCGATCTGGAGCGGATCAAGGCCGGCCGCCATCATCCGGCGCCGCTTTTCCCTGCCGAGGGAGTGGCCGGTGAACACGAGTGGAACGCCCAGGCGGCGGCGGAGCAGCGCCCCCACGTAACCCGCATCGGCGTAGTGGGCATGAATCCAGTCGGGAAGGCGCGGCTGGGCGATCAGCTGCTCAGCCAGGGCGTCGGCCAGCTCGTCGAGATAGGGCCAGAGCTGCTCCTTGCGCAGGTAACGACGCGGGCCGAACGGGAGGCGCCGGATCAGGGCGTCGGGTGCGAAAGCCTCTTCGGGAACGGCGTAGTGCGCGGACACCCGCCGGTCCTGGATCAGGCGGGTGACCACCTCAACCCGGTCCACCTCGGGGCGAGCCGCCAGGCCCCGGGCCAGTTCAAGCACGTAGGTGGTCTGGCCGCCGGTGTCGGAATCGCGACCGAGCTCCAGGTCATGGCCCCGGAACAGACCATGGAGGTGGAGATGAAGCAGATACAGACCCACGGGGACACCAGAGCCGGTGGAATGCTTCGGGAAGCATCCGCGGATGGTCCACCTTTAGCGAGGTTTTCAGGTGGGGGCAGTCCTGCAGACCAGCCATGGTTCGAGCCCGTACAGAGCGGCAAGCCGAGACTCATTCAGGACAAAGGGATTCAGCGGCTCCCGGTCAGCAGCACCGGTTCGGAACCCGTCATGGAACCAACACGGAACAGGCCGCACCGACGGACCCAGAGGACTGGGTTCGTGTCATCAGCGGTTCCCCTGGAGCAGCGGCGTCACATCCACCAGAGGCCTGGCTGTGTCTCCCCAGCCGTTCGCCGGCAACAGGGCGGGGGCCCCGGGGCCGGGAGCGGCCGCAGGGCCGGCGGCAAAGGCTCCGTCCAGCCAGGCCAGCAGCAGCCCGCGCAGCGCACCACCGTCTTCCTCATAGCGGGATCCCAGATTGAAGTGGTCGCCACCGCGGGCGATCACAAGGCGATGGCCACCCCCGATGCCGCGAGCCTCCCGGGTCATCGGCACGATCGCCTCCGGTCCAGGCGGCACCACCCAGTCGCGGCTGCCGCTGACCAGCAGCACACGGGCGTTCATGCCCCTGGCGGCACCGTGATTGAACAGCAGCGACATCGGCGGGCTGACCGCCACCACCGCTTTGACACGGGGATCCGCCAGCGCCGCCTGATCGGCGGAGGTCAGGAAACTGCACTGCAGTGTCCAGCTCAGGTTGCGGGCGGGGTCCATCACGTCCTGGCAGTTCTTCTGCAGCCCGGCGGAGCTGGGGGTGGCCCCCGCCAGCTGCAAGGCCGTGGTGGCCCCCCATGACTGACCCAGCACGGCGACGGAGTCGGTGCGGATCCCGGCCGGCAGACCGAGCTTGCCGGCGGCCGCCCCATTGATCACGGCTGTCACGTCCAGAGGCCGCAGGCGCAGTTCGGCCGGTCCCGGCGGTGGTGCCTTGCCCGAGAGCATCGCCTGCTGCTGCTGTTTGTCGCTGCCGGGATGGCGGGGCAGCAGCACCGTGTAGCCATGGCTGGCCAGGTGCTTTGCCCAGCCCTCGAAGCTTTCCGGCCCATCCCACAGCCCATGGGAGATCACCACGAGCCGGCCTGACCCGCCCTGCACCGGGTTGATCACCACCAGCTGCAGCGGTGCGGACCGGTAGGGCACCGCCAGACTGATCTCGCGCCGCTGCACCGCCAGGCTGCCCGGCTGGCTGAGGGCCGGATCCACCGTCGCCGGCGTCTGGCCCGCCAGGAGGGCATCGGCGGGCTTCTGCTGACTGGCCAGCCGCTGCACGGCGAACAGGGCCCTGTTGAGATCGACGGACGCCGTCTTGCCGGGAAGGGCCTGGAGCACGGTCAGCAGGGTGAGGGGGCCCCTGGCGGCCGCCTGGTCGAGGGTCCGCGACAGTTCCTGGCCACTGAGATTCGCAGGCAACCCATCGATGCCGCCGAGGGCCGATACGAGCAGCAGCGCCTGATTGAGCAGCGCCGATCCCTCCGCCTGGTTCACCACCGCCGTGGCCTGAAGGGGAAGGGGAGCGTTGAAGAGCGAGAGCAATCTGCGCCCGATCGCTCCGTTGCTGGCCTGATCGAGCTGGGCCAGATCACTGGTGCCGCTCAGCAATCGCGCCGGATCGCTCAGTTCGCTGAGCTTGATGATGAAGTTGGTGTCGAGGAGCGGCAGCCGCAGCTCAATCGACTCCAGAGCCTGCGCCGGCTGCAGCCCCAGAGGCAGGGAGGCCGCCACCCCCACCGCCGCGGCATGGGAGAGGCCCCGCAGGATCGATCGGAACGCAGGCACGGCTGTGTTGGGCGGAGTGGGCCCATGATCCCTCGCCTCAGGCCTGTGTTGCCACAGTCAGGCGGCAACCGCCTCGGGGGGGTGTTGCACCAGCACCTGCTGGAGGTACCGCCCCGTGTGGCTGGTGGGGTGGGCTGCCACCTCTTCGGGAGTCCCCGTCACCACGATCGCACCGCCGCGGCTGCCGCCCTCCGGCCCCAGGTCGATCAGCCAGTCGGCGCAGCGGATCACATCGAGGTTGTGCTCGATCACCACGATCGAGTTGCCCTTGTCCACCAGCCGCTGCATCACGTCCATCAGCTTGTGGACGTCGTAGAAACTCAGACCGGTGGTGGGCTCGTCGATCAGATAGAGCGTCTTGCCGGTGGCCCGTTTCGACAGTTCGGTGGCCAGCTTCACCCGCTGGGCCTCCCCGCCCGAGAGGGTGGGGGCCGGCTGGCCGAGCTTGATGTAGCCCAGGCCCACGTCCACCAGGGTGCGCAGTCGGTCGGCCGCCTGGGGGATGGCGGAGAAGACGTCGGCTGCCTGCTCGACGGTCATCTGCAGCACGTCGGCGATGGTGTGCCCTTTGTAACCGACCTGCAGGGTCTCGCGATTGTAGCGGGCCCCCCTGCAGACGTCGCACTGGACGTAGACATCGGGCAGGAAGTTCATCTCGATCACGTTCACGCCCTGGCCGCTGCAGGCCTCGCAGCGTCCACCCTTGACATTGAAGCTGAACTGGCCCACCTGATAGCCGCGGGCCTTCGCCTCCACCGTGGCGGCGAACACCTGGCGGATCGGATCGAAGGCGCCGGTGTAGGTGGCCGGGTTGGAGCGCGGCGTGCGCCCGATCGGCGACTGGTCGATCACGATCACCTTGTCGACCGACTGGATGCCCTTCAGATCGTCGAGCCCGGTGGGGAACGGCACCTTCATCCCGAGCTTGTGCTCAAGAGCGGGATGGAGCAGTTCGTTCACCAGGGTGCTCTTGCCGCTGCCGCTCACCCCTGTGACGCAGACCAGCCGGCCCAGGGGGATCTCCACATCGAGGCCCTGCAGGTTGTTCCGGTTGCAGTTCGCCAGGGTGAGCCTGCGGCTGCCGGCACTGCGACGCACGGCCGGAGTGGGGATGGAGCGACGGCCACTCAGGTAGGCACCGGTGAGCGACTCCTCCGCATCGAGCAGGTTCTGCAGCGATCCCTCCGCCACGATGTGGCCGCCGTGGACACCGGCCCCGGGTCCGATATCCACCAGATGGTCGGCAGCGCGGATGGTGTCCTCGTCGTGTTCGACCACGATCAGGGTGTTGCCCAGGTCCCGCAGCTTGGTCAGGGTGGCGAGCAGCCGGTCGTTGTCCCGCTGGTGCAGACCGATGCTGGGTTCATCCAGCACGTAGAGCACACCGGTCAGACCGGCGCCGATCTGAGTGGCCAGGCGGATCCGCTGGGCTTCTCCTCCCGAGAGCGTCATCGCCGGCCGGTCCAGGCTGAGGTAGTCGAGCCCCACATCCAGCAGGAACTTCAGCCGCATGCGGATCTCCCGCAACACCAGATCGCCGATCTGGATCTGACGAGGCGTCAGGAGGGGCAGAGCGCCATCCGACACGCCCAGGCCCATCAGCGCCTCGATCCTCTCGAGCGTGTCGGCCACGCTCACGGCCGTCAGCTCGTGGATGGCATAGGGGCCCACCCGCACCGCCAGGGCCTCCGGCCGCAGCCGCAGCCCCTGGCAGGTCGCGCAGGGCACCAGTTCCAGGTATTTCTCCAGCTTCTGCCGCACCGCCTCGCCGCTGGCATCCCGCAGCTGGCGCTCCAGGATCGGCAGGATCCCCTCGAACGGGCGCTGGTAGGTCTGGCTCTTGCGATAGCGACTGTCGGCCTGGATCGCGATCGGCTCCTCGCTGCCGTGCAGAAGCACCCGCCGCTGCTCCTCGGCCAGCTGGTTCCACGGGGTCTTGATCTCGAAGCCGAAGGCCTCGCCCACGCTGAACAGCAGGGAGAAGTAATAGCTGTTGTCCTTGTCGCTCCAGGGAGCGATCGCCGCGTACACCGGCAGGCTGGGGTCGGGCACCACCCTCTCCACCGTGAAGCGGCGCAGGTGACCAAGGCCGTGGCAGTCGGGGCAGGCGCCGTAGGGGCTGTTGAACGAGAACAGCCGCGGCGAGAGCTCCTCCATCACGGCGCCATGCACCGGGCAGGCGAAGTTCTCCGAGTAGAGCCGCTCCCGCTCCACCCCTTCCGGCGGCTCCTCACCGGCCTTGGGCACCACCTCCACAAGGGCGAGCCCATCGCCCCGTTTCAGGCAGGTGCGCAGCGAGTCGGTGAGCCTCTCGGTGATGCCTTCGCGCGCCACCAGCCGGTCGACCACCACCTCGATGTTGTGGGCGTGATTCTTGTCGAGCTCGATGTTGTCGGAGAGCTCACGCACCTCGCCGTTGATCCGCACCCGCGCGAAGCCCTCGGCAACCAGGCCGGAGAGCAGCTTGGTGTGGGTGCCCTTCTTGCCCCGCACCACCGGCGCCAGCAACTGGTAGCGGGTGCCTTCCGGCAGCGACAGGATCCGGTCGACCATCTCGTCGATGCTCTCGGGACGGATCGAGCGGTCGCACTGGGGGCAATGGGGTTCGCCGGCGCGGCCGAACAGCAGGCGCAGATAGTCCTGAATCTCCGTGACCGTGCCCACCGTGGAGCGGGGGTTGTGGCTGGTGGATTTCTGATCGATCGAGATCGCCGGCGACAGTCCCTCGATCGCGTCGACGTCGGGCTTGTCCACCTGGCCGAGGAACTGACGCGCATAGGCGGAAAGGCTCTCCACGTAGCGCCGCTGCCCTTCCGCGAAGATCGTGTCGAAGGCGAGCGAACTCTTGCCGCTGCCGCTCACGCCGGTGAAAACCACCAGTCGGTTGCGGGGAATGGTGAGGTCGACGTTGCGCAGATTGTGCTGCCTGGCACCACGCACCCGGATCACGTCCTCCAGGCTGCCGCCGCTGAGCCGCTGAGCCGCCGCCGGTTCGGCTGTCACCGGCTGGCCGATTCCTCCGGATCCCTTCGCCGGTGGGCTCTTCGACCCGGAACCGGCGCTCACGCGGGACATTCAGCGTCGGTGACAACGGTCGAGTCTACGGGCTGTAGCCGGACCTCAGGCCACGCCCCGGTCCAGCAGGCTGGCGACGTAGCTGCGGGTTTCGCCGGAATCGCCCCCGGCCAGCTCCGCCAGCTCCCGCTCGCGGGCCTGGGTGTCCCGCAGGTGGGACACTCGCGTCAGGGTGCGGCCGTCCTCGACGCGCTTGCTCACCTGGTAGTGGTGCTGAGCGGCGGCGGCCACCAGGGGCTGGTGGGTGACGCAGAACACCTGGCGCTGCTCGGCCAGGCGCCGCAGCAGAGCCGCGATCGCCCCGCTCACCCGACCGCTGACGCCGCTGTCGATCTCGTCGAACAACAGGGTGACGTGGGGATCGGCTGCAGCCAGGCAGGTTTTGAGGGCGAGCAGGAAACGGCTCATCTCGCCGCCGGAGGCCACCTCCTGCAGAGGAGCCAGGGGCTGGCCAGGATTGGCGCTGAACAGGAACGCGATCGCGTCCGCGCCCTCCTCGCCGGGTGGAGCCGGCTCCACCGCCACCGCAAAGCGCACGTTAGCCAGACCCAGCGGTCGCAGGGCCTCCATCAGTTGCGCCTCCAGCTGGGCAGCGGCCTCATGGCGGCAGGCGCTGAGGCAGGAGCAGACCCGGTCCAGCTCGCGCCGTGCCGCGGCCTGCCGCTGTTCGAGTGCCCTCAGCGACTCCTCCGCTCCCCCGGGGGCGAGCCGCCGGCGCAGTTCATCGCGCCGGGCGATCAGCCCGGACAGATCCAGGTTGTGGCGACGCTCAAGGGCCTTGATCTGGGCGAGCCGCTCCTGCAGGGCCGCCAGGCCACCGGGATCGCTCTCCAGGGCGCCGCCGTAGCGGTCGAGCTCCCGGGCCAGGTCCTGAACCAGCTGCAGAGCGTCGCCGCAGCGCAGCAGCAGCGGCTGGAGGCTGGGGTCGAAGCCGGCCAGCAGCTGCAATTCCTGCTCGCAGACGGCCAGATGGTCGAGGCTGGAAGGGGCCGCCTCGACCCCTTCCACCAGCCTGCCCAGCAGGGTCATCACCCCTTCCTGCAAGCGCACCCCATGGGCCAGCCGGTCCTGCTCGATCTGCAGCCGCTGCCGCTCCTGCGGATCCTCCAGTCGGGCCGCCTCCAGATCGTCCAGCAGCTCCTGGCTGAGCCGGCGCTCCGCCTCGCTCCGCTGCCGATCGGCCCTGGACTCCTCCAGGGCCGCGGACGCCTGGCGCCAGGCCCGCACGGCGGGACGAACGGGAGCCAGGGCCGCGGCCACGACCTCGCCACCGAAGCGATCGAGCCAGCGCCGCTGCTGGCCGGGGCGGGCCAGCTGCTGGGTCTGGCCCTGCACGGTGAGATCGAGCAGGAGGGGCCGCAGGGCCAGGAGCTGGCTGCGGTTCACCGCCACGCCGTTGAGGCGACTGCGGCTGTGGACCCGCTCCTCCAGCGTGCGCCACTCGCGACTGAGCAGCAGCTCCGGCTCGTCGCTATCGAGCTCCTGCTCCTCCAGCCAGGCCCGCACCGGCTGGGACAGCGTAAAGCTGGCCTCGATCCTGCCCCGCTCGCTTCCCTGCCGCAGCAGTCGTGCCCCCTGGCTGCCCTGGGCGCCGCCCAGCAAGGCATCGAGGGCATCCAGCAGCAGGGACTTACCGGCTCCGGTCTCTCCGGTCAGCACCGTGAAGCCTGACGCAAAGGTGAGATCCAGACCGTCGATCAGCGCAATGTTCTCCAGGCGCAGACCCGTGAGCACGCAGCCCTCCGGTGGGGGAGTGAAGTCACCAGCCTGACCGTAGCGACGGTTCGTTTCGTTTAGAAGGGGTGCAGTGAGTCTCCCCTCGATGGTCCGCTCCGATCCGGTGAGCAACGATCCTGCGAGCGCCGATCACACAAGCACCGATCACACAAGCGCCGCAGAGGAGCTCAGCCCCTTCGACGATCTCAGCGACTTCATCGAGGCCGCGGGCCTGCTTCGCTACGACCCGGCAGCGATCACCCGCATTTACACCGGCCACCCGAGAAGGCTGTTCCGTCGTCTCTGGCAGACGCTGGTGCCGATCGGCCTGTTCCTGCTCGGCGTCGGCTTCGACAAGTTCACCGGCCTGCTCTCAACGGAAGCCCGGGCCCGGGCTCGGGCCCGGGAATGCGCCGAGCTGCTGGCGGCGCTGGGTCCGGCCTTCATCAAGGCAGGCCAGGCCCTCTCCACCAGGCCTGACATCGTGCCGCCGGTGCTGCTCGAGGAACTGGCCCAGCTGCAGGACCAGCTGCCCGGCTTCGACAGCGCCCTGGCGATGGCCTGCATCGAGGAGGACCTCGGCGCCCCGGTGGAGGCGATCTATGCCCAGCTGGATCGGGAACCGATCTCGGCGGCCTCACTTGGGCAGGTGCATCGGGGCGTGCTCAAAGGCGGCCAGCCCGTGGCGGTGAAAGTGCAGCGGCCGGGTCTGCGGGAGCAGATCACGCTCGATCTCTACATCGTGCGCAACATCGCCGCCTGGCTGAATCGCAACGTGCGCGTCATCCGCAGCGATCTGGTGGCCCTGATCGACGAGCTGGGCAAGCGGGTGTTCGAAGAGATGGATTATCTCAACGAGGCCGCCAACGCCGAAGCCTTCGCCCGGTTGCACAGCCACAACCCGCACATCGCCGTGCCGCGGATCTTCCACGAGGCCACCAGCCGTCGCGTGCTGACGATGGAGTGGATCGAGGGTGTCAAGCTCACCAACCTCAAGGCGGTGAAGGCCCTGGGCATCGATCCGGACTACATGGTGCAGTTGGGGGTGAACTGCAGCCTGCAGCAACTGCTGGAGCACGGCTTCTTTCACGCCGATCCCCACCCCGGCAACCTGCTCGCCCTGCCGGACGGCCGTCTGGCCTACCTGGATTTCGGGATGATGAGCGAGGTGAGCCGCGAGTCACGCACCGGCCTGATCCAGGCGGTGGTCCATCTGGTGAACCGCAACTTCACCGCCCTCTCCCGCGACTTCGTGAATCTGGGCTTCCTGGGGGAGGAGGTGGACCTGGAACCGATCGTGCCGGCCTTCGAGAGCGTCTTCGGACAGGCCCTGGAGATGGGCGTCAGCCGTATGGACTTCAAGGCGGTCACCGACGACCTCTCCGGTGTGATGTACCGCTTCCCCTTCCGGGTCCCGCCGTACTACGCACTGATCATCCGTTCTCTGGTCACCCTGGAGGGCATCGCCCTGAGCGTGGATCCGGACTTCAAGATCCTCGGCGCGGCCTATCCCTACTTCGCACGACGGCTGATGGAGGATCCGGATCCGGCGCTGCGGCGCAGCCTGCGGGAAATGCTCTTCGACGGCGATGACTTCCGCTGGCAGCGGCTGGAGAACCTGATCAGCAGCGCTTCGCTGCAGGATCAACTGGATGTGGAGGGCCTGCTCGATCAGGTGCTCGACTTTCTGTTCTCCCCCAGGGGAGGGATGCTGCGCCAGCAGCTCGTGGACGCCCTGGTGGACCGGGTGGATGCGTTGGGCTGGCAGACCTTCAGTCGGCTGGGGCGCCGCCTGCCGAAGCGACTTCAGCCACCTGGGCTGCGCAGCCTGACGCTCGAGGCCGGCCTCGACCCCCTGCTCAGCCTGGAGCCGGTGCAGCAGCTGCTGCTGATCCTGCGCCAGCTGCCGGGTTTCGAACCCCAGCTGCTGCTCAGCCGTCTGCCACGGCTTCTGAGCGAGCCGGACCTGCGCCGGATGGGGCTGCAGGTGGCGAAGGGCCTGGCGGAGCGCAGCGTGGTGCGGTTGCTGCGGGACGTGCTGGTGGCACCGGAAACCCGGAACGCAGCCGGGTACGTCACCGCGAACGGCTTCTAGAGTTGAGTCCCGAACGGGAGCCGACCTTGCCCAACCAGCCGAAACTCGTGGGGATCCTGCTGGCTCTGTCGCTCAGCACCGCAGCCCCGGGTCTGCAGGCGGCCGAGCAGGTGGTGTTTGTGAGCGGAGCCTTCCGGCGCTCGATTCCCGTGGCCGATCTGGAGCATCTTGCCCAGACCGGCCAGGCCCGTGGCCTCCTGGGCGACGTGCTGCGCGTCAGCGGCCAGAAGCCAGCCGAGGTTTCGAAGCTGCTGAACCAGCAGATCAGCCTGCCACTGGTGCTCACCAGCCGGCTGCTCTCCACCCGGATCGGCGAGGCACTGCTGGAACGACTGACCCGGATCTTCGCTCCGTTGCGCGCCCCGCAGATGGGGGTGCCGGCTCTGCGGGGCGCCCTGATCACCGGGCTGGCGAACGGCAACGGCAGCCTGACCCCCACCGGCTTCCTGCAGGCCTATCCGGCCCAGGAGCTCGCCGTGAGCATTCCGGCTCTGATGGGGCTGATCGGCAAGGCGAGTTCCATCTCCGACCTGATTCGCTTCTTCTCTGAATCGCCACTGGACGGCCTGCGTGGTGACGCCCCGGCCAAGGCGCCGAAGACGGCCCCCTGAGCTGGCCCCGTCGGGGGGATTTCTGAGCCGACACGTAGATTCCCTTCAGCCTGTCCTGCTGCCGTCGTGCCCCTGCTCTCAGCCCTCCGGCGTCTGGGCAACCAGCCAACGATGCAGGACTGGCCGGGGTTGATCGAGGCCTACAGGCGCTGGCTGCCGGTGTCGGACTCCACGCCGGTGATCACCCTGAGGGAGGGGGCCACACCGCTCATCCCGGCTCCGGCGATCGCCGCACGGCTGGGCCGCGCCGTGAAGGTGTTCCTCAAGTACGACGGCCTGAACCCCACCGGCAGCTTCAAGGACCGGGGGATGACGATGGCGGTGAGCAAGGCCTTGGAGGCCGGCGCCGAAGCGGTGATCTGCGCCAGCACGGGCAACACCAGCGCTGCGGCTGCCGCCTATGCCCGCCGCGGTGGCATGCGCGCCTTCGTGCTCATTCCCGACGGCTACGTGGCCCAGGGAAAACTTGCCCAGGCACTTGTCTACGGCGCCGAAGTGCTGGCTGTGAAGGGCAACTTCGACCGGGCCCTGGCGATCGTGCGCGAAGTTGCCGACGCCTATCCCGTCACCCTGGTGAACTCGCTCAATCCCTACCGGCTGGAGGGGCAGAAAACCGCAGCCTTCGAAGTGGTGGACGCCCTGGGCGACGCGCCGGACTGGCTCTGCATCCCGATGGGCAACGCCGGCAACATCAGCGCCTACTGGATGGGGTTCCAGGAGTATCGCCAGGCCGGCCACAGCCGCAGGCTGCCGCGGATGATGGGCTTCCAGGCCAGCGGCTCAGCTCCCCTGGTGCTGGGTCACACGGTGGAGCAGCCCGACACGATCGCAACCGCTATCCGGATCGGCAACCCCGCCAACCGGGACAAGGCCCTGAAGGTGAGGGAGCAGAGCGGCGGCGCTTTCCATGCCGTCACCGATCAGGAGATCCTGGAGGCCTACAAGCTGCTGGGCCGCGAGGAAGGGGTGTTCTGCGAACCTGCCAGCGCGGCCTCGGTGGCGGGTCTGCTGCAGCAGGCCGACGAAGTTCCGGCTGGAGCCACGGTCGTGTGCGTGCTTACGGGCAACGGCCTCAAGGATCCGAACACCGCCATCGACAACAGCGATGGAGCTTTCCACGCCGGCCTGGAGCCGGAAGTGGACGTGGTGGCACGGGTGATGGGCTTCTGATTCGCCAGTTCTGATCCGAAACCCAGCGAACCCCGCTCCGGTGGACCCGGAGCGGGGTTTCTGCATGGGCTGCGGGGGAACGGCTCCGGTCAGAACCGAACAACCACCCAGCAGACCGTCCACGGAAAAGACCGCCTCAACGGGGGACAGCCGGCGGAGAAGAGAGAGGGCGAGAACCGGCCTTGTTTTCCCCAGACGCGGGAAACGGTGGAAAAGTGGAGTTCAGGGACCCTTTCGGGCTCCATCTCCGCAAGGGTGGAATCGTGAGATCTAGCTGATAACAACGGTTCAGAAGGTTTTCCACGTTTTCCCCAGCCCCTACGGCTACGCAGGGATTTCTTCTTTTCTTCAATCCTTTAAATCCAGTCGGAGGGCAGGGAAAGTCGTTGTGGACAACGGTGTTCAGCGAGGCCGGCCCGTTGCGCTTCCGCCGGCGTTGTGGAAGCGTGGTGGGGCCCTTGGCGGGGTTGTCCTTCCCCGGAGTTTCGTTGCGATGAAGCTGGTCTGCTCCCAGGCGGAACTCAGCGCCAGCCTGCAGCTGGTCAGCCGGGCCGTGGCGGCACGCCCCACCCATCCGGTCCTCGCCAACGTGCTTCTGACTGCCGATGCGGGCACCGGTCGGCTCAGCCTCACCGGCTTCGATCTCAGCCTCGGCATCCAGACCAGCCTGCCGGCCTCGGTCGAAAACAGTGGCGCCATCACCCTGCCGTCTCGCCTTTTCGGCGAAATCGTCTCCCGCCTCTCGAGCGAGAGCCCGATCACGCTCAGCTGTGAGGAAGGCCAGGAGCAGGTGGAACTCACCAGCCTCTCGGGCAGCTACCAGATGCGGGGCCTGTCGGCCGAGGACTTTCCTGACCTCCCTCTGGTCCAGACGGGTGTGCCGATCCGCCTCCAGGTCGATGCCCTGGTGAAGGGGCTGCGGGCCACCCTGTTCGCCAGCAGCGGCGACGAGGCCAAGCAGCTGCTCACCGGCGTTCACCTTGGTCTCGAGCATCGGGGACTCGAGTGCGCCGCCACGGATGGCCATCGGCTGTCCGTGCTGCGCCTGGAGAACGCCTCCTCCGCCACCGAGCCGCTCGACGCTGCAGAAGCCTTCGCGGTCACCGTGCCGGCACGGTCGCTGCGGGAACTCGAGCGGCTCCTCTCGGCCCGTCAGTCCCAGGAGCCGGTCAGCCTCTACTGCGACCGCGGCCAGGTGGTCTTCCTCTGGGCCGACCAGGTCCTCACCAGCCGCAGCCTCGATGGCACCTATCCCAACTACCGGCAGTTGATTCCCGCCAGCTTCAGTCGCAGCCTCGAGCTCGACCGGCGCGGCTTCGTCAATGCCCTCGAGCGGGTCGCCGTATTGGCCGACCAGCACAACAACGTCGTCAAACTCAGCAGTGACCCTGCGGCAGGCCAGCTCCATATCAGCGCCGATGCTCAGGACGTGGGCAGCGGATCCGAGGATCTGCCGGCCTTGATCAGCGGCGACGCCATCGAGATCGCCTTCAACGTGCGTTATGTGCTGGATGGCCTCAAGGCGATGACGGCCGAGCGGGTGGAACTGCGCTGCAACGCTCCAACGACGCCGGTGGTGCTGACCCCGGTCGAGGATCCGAGCTTCACCTACCTGGTGATGCCCGTCCAGATCCGCAGCTGACGCCGTGAGTCTTCCGGAGCAGTTGCTGCTCAGCGATCTCCTGAGGCTGCGGGTCCGCTGCGATCAGGGTCTCGACCACGGTCCGGGCCTGCAGGGCTGGATGCATCCGCCCGTCCACCGCCTGCTGGGATGGGCGAGTAAGCCCTCGGCCTTTGGCTCCCGCCGGCTGGTCTGGCGGCTCGATCAGCTTCGGGGCCTCACCGAGCTCGAGGCCCTTGTGCAGGGAGCCCCGGCCGAAACCGACCAGAACACCCTCGATCGTCTCCCCACCCTGCTCGAAGCGGCCCTGCTCGGCGCGGAAGCCCAGCTCCTGGGAACGGTGGCCGATGCCGCCGTGGAACTCCGTACGGGCCGCATCCTCCACTACCTCGTCTCCCGCAGCGATCCCCGCCTGCCTGGCAGCAGCCGCTGGCGGCTGACGCCGGACCGGATCGTCGACCAGCAGCCGGGTCAGGTGAAGACCGCTCTGGCAGGCCTCGAAGATCTGCCCCTGGCCCGGGCGAGTGTGCGTCAGGAACTGCTACGCCGTTCCCGTCGTTGGCGCGACCAGGTGGGCCAGGAGACCTCGCGCCTGCGCGACCAGTTCCAGCAGGCCGGCGACCGGTTCGAGGAACGGCTGGAAGGCTGGCTCGAGGAACCTCCCTGGGAGGACCCGGCCGCTGCGGCCGGTACGCCCATCGACAACGACCCCAGGGACACCGATCGCCGGCCGCAGCCCGATGAGCGCCAGGAGTGGTACGGTCTCGACGACTGGGACGAACCGCAGGAGCCGCCCCCGCAGCGTTCCTCCCGCAGAGCCCCATCCGGCCCCGTCCGGCCCCGCCGGTTGGAAGACGATCCCAACGGCGAGGACGATCCCTGGATCTGATACTGGAAGCCCGTTGCCCGCCCATCGTGGTCGCCACCCCGTTCTTCCCGGTCGCCGACGCCCTGCGGCAGGAGGGGTTGAGCCAGGCCGACTACGCGGAGATCGTGCGGCGGCTGGGTCGGGAGCCGAACCGGGCCGAGCTGGGCATGTTCGGCGTGATGTGGTCCGAACACTGCTGCTACCGCAATTCCAGACCCCTGCTGCGGGGCTTCCCCACCACCGGGCCCCGCATCCTGGTGGGGCCCGGTGAGAACGCCGGGGTGGTGGATCTGGGCCAGGGGCAACGACTCGCCTTCAAGATCGAGAGCCACAACCATCCCTCCGCCGTGGAGCCGTTCCAGGGGGCGGCCACGGGGGTGGGCGGCATCTTGCGCGACATCTTCACGATGGGCGCACGGCCGATCGCCCTGCTCAACGCCCTGCGCTTCGGTCCCCTCGAAGACGCGCGAAACGTCGGTCTGATGGAGGGGGTGGTGGCCGGCATCGCCCACTACGGCAACTGCGTCGGCGTGCCGACCGTCGGTGGCGAAGTGGCCTTCGACCCCAGCTACAGCGGCAATCCTCTCGTCAACGCCATGGCCCTGGGGCTGATGGAAACCGAGGACATCGTCTGCTCCGGTGCCGCCGGTGTCGGCAACCCTGTGGTGTACGTGGGCAGCACCACGGGCCGTGACGGCATGGGTGGCGCCAGCTTCGCCAGCGCCGAGCTGAGCAAGGCCTCGCTCGACGATCGCCCCGCCGTGCAGGTGGGCGACCCCTTCCTCGAGAAGGGGTTGATCGAGGCTTGCCTGGAGGCCTTCGAGAGTGGTGATGTGGTGGCGGCCCAGGACATGGGCGCCGCCGGCCTCACCTGCAGCTGCTCCGAAATGGCCGCCAAGGGCGGCCTGGGCATCGAGCTCGATCTGGATCGGGTGCCGGCCAGGGAACAGGGCATGACCGCCTACGAGTACCTGCTGAGCGAATCCCAGGAGCGAATGCTGTTCGTGGTGAAGGCCGGCCGCCAGGAGGCCCTGATGGAGCGCTTCCGCCGCTGGGGCCTGCAGGCGGCGGTGGTGGGACGGGTGCTGGAAGAGAACGTGGTGCGGGTGCTGCAGCACGGCTGTGTGGCGGCCGAGGTGCCCGCCGATGCCCTCGCCGACGACACGCCGATCAACCACCACGATCTCCTGGCCGAACCACCCGCGGAGGTTCACCGCCACTGGCAGTGGCGTGAGAGCGATCTCCCGCCTGCCACAACGGCGGGCATCGCATCCCATCCGGGCGTCGGGTCGCTCGGCTGGGCCGAGGTGCTGCTGACCCTGCTCGACGACCCCACCATCGCCAGCAAACGGTGGGTCTGGCGCCAGTACGACCATCAGGTTCAGGCCAACACGGTGGTGCCGCCGGGTGGTGCCGATGCGGCGGTGGTGCGGCTGCGGCCCCAGCAGGGGGCGGGTTCCCTGCAGCCCGCGACCCGCGCCGTGGCGGCCACCGTCGACTGCCCCAATCGCTGGGTGGCCCTCGACCCGGAGCGGGGCGCCGTGGCGGCGGTGGCGGAAGCGGCGCGCAATCTCTCCTGTGCGGGAGCCGAACCGCTCGCCGTCAGCGACAACCTCAACTTCCCCTCGCCGGACACCCCCACCGGCTACTGGCAGCTGGCCCAGGCCTGCCGGGGTCTGGCCGAGGCCTGCAGCGCCCTCGCCACGCCGATCACCGGGGGCAACGTTTCCCTCTACAACGAAACCCGCCTGCCGGATGGAACCCTTCAGCCGATCCATCCCACCCCTGTCGTCGGTATGGTCGGGCTGGTGCACGATCTGGCCCACGTCACCGGCCTGGCCTGGCGGCGGCCGGGAGATACCATCTGGCTGCTGGGCATGCCCCTGGCAGCAGACGCCGACGACGATCGTCTGGGCCTGGCCGCCGGCAGCTATCTGGAGAGGATTCACGGTCTCCGTACCGGCCGCCCTCCCCGCACCGATCTGGGGCTCGAACGGGAGGTTCAGGCCCTCCTGCGCGAGGCGATCGCCGCCGGCCTGGTGGCCTCGGCCCACGACCTCAGCGACGGCGGACTGGCGGTGGCGGCGGCGGAAGCTTGCATCGCCTCCGCTCTGGGCGCCTCCCTGACGCTGCCCGCGACCGGGGGCCGACCCGACCGGTTGCTGTTCGCCGAAGGGGGTGCCCGCATCCTGGTGAGCGTGGCGCCTGCTGAGGAGAGGGGCTGGCGTTCCCTTCTGGCTTCCACTCCAGAGGTGCCCGCGGCCCCGATCGGGCGGGTGGAGGAGCGGCCCGAGCTGCGGATCGAGCGGGATGGGGTCACCCTGCTGGCGGTACCGGTCGAGCAGCTCAGCGGCATATACGAAGCGGCTCTGCCGCGCCGCCTCTCTGCCACGAACTGAGGCACAATATGAAGGTAAAAGAAAGGTGAACGGGCCTGTGGCATCTGCGCACCTCACGCCGCACCAGCCCGCTCCCATCGAGAGGCCTGAACAGCCCGATCGCATGGAGGAGGCCTGCGGCGTGTTCGCCGTCTACGCCCCTGGCCAGCCGGTGGCCAACCTCACCTACTTCGGTCTCTACGCTCTGCAGCACCGCGGCCAGGAGTCGGCGGGAATCGCCGTCTTCAACGGAGCCAGGCTGAGGCTGCACAAGGACATGGGTCTGGTGAGCCAGGTGTTCGACCAGGACGTGCTCGAGCGCATGCCCGGCGACCTGGCCATCGGCCATAACCGCTACTCCACCACAGGCAGCAGCCGTGTCTGCAACGCTCAGCCCGTGGTGCTGATGACCCGGCTCGGTCCGTTCGCCCTTGCCCATAACGGCAACATCGTCAATGTCGACGAGCTGCGGGAAGCGGTGCGCGCCAGCGAGGTGCAGTTCACCTCCACCACCGACTCGGAGCTGATCGCCTTCGCCCTGCAGCACGCCGTCGATCGTGGCCTGGGCTGGGAGGAGGCCATTCGGGAGGCAGCCGGCCGCTGCCGAGGCGCCTTCAGCCTGGCGATCGGCACGCCTGTCGCTCTCTTCGCCCTGCGCGACGGCCACGGGGTGCGGCCACTGGTGTTCGGCCATCTGGGCGAGAAGCACCAGGGACAGTGGGTGGTGAGCAGCGAAACCTGTGGCCTCGACATCATCGGCGCCGCCTACGACGGCGACGTGGCCCCCGGTGAGCTGATCCGCTTCGACGCCGGCGACCCGGTTCCCGTGCGTCAGCGCTGGTGTGTGGAGCCCACCAAGCTCTGCGTGTTCGAGATGATCTATTTCGCCCGCCCCGACAGCCGTTTCTTCGGTGAGTCCCTATACAGCTACCGCCATCGCATCGGCGAGGTGCTTGCCCGGGAGTCGGGAGTAAAGGCCGATATCGTGATCGGCGTGCCCGATTCCGGCATTCCCGCCGCCATCGGTTTCTCCAAGGCCAGCGGCATTCCCTTCGCCGACGGTCTGATCAAGAACCGCTATGTGGGCCGCACCTTCATCCAGCCCACCCAGGCGATGCGGGAGGCGGGCATCCGGGTCAAGCTCAATCCCCTGCCAGATGTGCTCTCGGGCAAGCGAGTGGTGGTGATCGATGATTCGATCGTGCGGGGCACCACCAGCCGCAAGCTTGTCCATGCCTTGCGGGAGGCCGGCGCCACCGAGGTGCACATGCGGATCAGCTCGCCGCCCGTCACCCATCCCTGCTTCTACGGCATCGACACCGACAATCAGGACCAGCTGATCGCCGCACGGCTCACCCTGCAGCAGATCACCGACCACCTCGGCGTTGATTCGCTTGCCTACCTCAGCAAGGAAGGGATGCTGGAGGCCGCCCACGACAACTCCTCCCATTTCTGCACTGCCTGCTTCGACGGCAACTACCCGATCGAGATGGACGAGAAGGTCCGCTCCAGCAAACTGATGCTCGAACCAACAGGCCTGGCACTGCGGGTCTGAGGGTTCTTCGGTTCTGACCGGGACACAGGCTTTGTTCAGGTCAGCAGCGGCACCAGTTCGGCAATGCTGTCCCCGCTGCCTGGCGTCACGCTGATGCCGCTGCCGCCGCAGTCTTCCCGGTTGAGTGCGGCCACGGCCAGCCGCAGGCTGCGGCCACTGGCGAGACGGATCGCCGCCAGCGGCTGATCAGTGGCCTGCAGATCCACCAACCCATCGCCACGGTTGCTGAAGCGCAGGCCGATCTGCCCCAGATCGCCCCGCGCGCAGCGGCGCAGACTGTCCACGGCCAGCCGCTTGATCTGTCCCTGGCGGCTGGCCAGCAGCACGTCACCGGCCTCGTCCACACAGGCGGCTCCCACCACGCTCTCGCCAGGCAGAAGCCGCAGCAGCATCGGTCCCTGGGCCGCCTTGCCCATCAGCGGCAGGGTCGCATCGTTCACCTCCAGCCGCAACATCCGTCCGGTGCTGGTGGCCACCAACAGATCCTGCCCCTCGCAGCATTCCACCACGCGGCACAGCTGGACGCCATCCCTGAGCTTGAGCACGGTGGCGGCCCGGCCGGAGAGCTCCAGGAAGGCCTCGATCGGCAGTCGCTTGAAGCGGCCGTCGCTGCTGAGCAGACCGAGGCTGCCGCTCGGCTCCGCCCCCAGGCGAAACAGCTGGACGATCGGATCGCCCGCCAGTCCGTCCGGCAGGAACTTCTCCAGCACCCCTGGCTGCTGGCCGGCGAACTCCCAGCGCAGCAGCGCCACCCGGCCACCGGCACTGAAGGCCAGCACGGCCGGTTTCTCCGCCACCGGCAGGATCAGCCGTGCCGGGGCGGGGTGGTCGCCGATCGTGACCGGCTCCTCCAGATGGAGACGCCCGAGCAACTGGGGGCCCACGATCCTCACCAGGCCATCGGTCTGGATCAGCAGGCGGACGTCTGCCGGCAGGGCCTCAAGGGCCTGCTGACGCTGCAGCTCGGTGTTGGGCCGCACCGCCGCGGCCCGTTGGGCGACCAGCTCGTCGCCACCCGCCACCAGACGGGTGCGGCGCGGGGTGGCATAGCGCTTCTTGAGCGCCCTGAGCTCGGTCACCATCGCATCGAGCAGGGCCTGGCGATCGTCCAGGAGATGGCGGAGCCGCTCCCGCTCCTCGGCCAGTTCGCTGGCCTCCTTGCGCAGGCCGTCCTGCTCCAGGCTGGTGAGCCGCCGCAACGGCATGGCCAGCACGGCCTCCGCCTGGCGCTCGCTCAGATCGAAGTGCACCTGCAGGCTGGCCCGCGCAGCGGCGGCGTCCGTGGCGGCCTGAATCCGCTCGATCACTTCCGGCAGGGCGTCGAGAGCGCGGATCAGCCCCTCCACCACTTCGAGCCGGTCCTCGCAGCGCTTGAGGGCGTGACGGGTGCGGCGGATCAGGGTGTGTTCCCGGTACTCCAGGAACTGCGCCAGCAGCTGGCGCAGGCTGAGCTGCTGGGGCTGGCCGTTCACCAGGGCCAGCAGGATGGCGCCGAAGTTGCTCTGCAGCGCGGTGCGACGCTGCAGTTCGCCCAGCACCTTGTCCGGGTCGGCGTCACGGCGCAGCTCGATCACCACCCGCATCCCGTCCCGATCGCTCTCGTCGCGGATGTCGGCGATGCCACCGATCTTGCCCTCGTTGACCTGCTCTGCCAGCTTCTCGATCCAGCCCGCCTTGCTGAGCTGGTAGGGGAGCTCAGTCACCACCACCGCCGCTCGGCGATGCCGGCCCTTGCCGGGCTGCACCTCCTCGATGTGGGCCACCCCTCGCATCGGGATGCTGCCGCGGCCGTTCAGGTAGGTATCGCGTACGCCGCTGCCCGTCAGCACCTCGCCGCCGGTGGGGAAATCAGGGCCGGGAACCAGCTCCAGCAGCTTCTCGTCGCCGAGCTCGGGCTTGCGGATCAGGGCGATCAGCGCCTCCACCACCTCACCGAGGTTGTGGGGCGGAATGCTGGTGGCCATCCCCACGGCGATGCCGGAGCAGCCGTTGAGCAGCAGGAAGGGCAGCTGGG
Organism: uncultured bacterium; assembly: GCA_964355015.1. GTDB lineage: Bacteria > Cyanobacteriota > Cyanobacteriia > PCC-6307 > Cyanobiaceae > CAYHCE01. Next base: position 75,480 of record CAYHCE010000002.1, read on the forward strand.
CCGGCAGCACCGTGGGCTCCTGCTGGGAGCCGTCGAAGTTGGAGGCGAAATCGACCGTGTCGTCGCCGATCTCATCGAGCAGCGCCTGATGGGCGATCGGCGCCAGCCGGGTTTCTGTGTATCGCATCGCGGCCGGTGGGTCGTCGTCCACCGAGCCGAAGTTGCCGTGACCATCGAGCAGCGGATGGCGACTGGCGAAGGTCTGCACCAGCCGTACCAGGGCGTCATAGACCGCCTGATCGCCATGGGGGTGGTACTTGCCGAGCACATCGCCCACCACCCGGGCGCACTTGCGATAGGGACGATCCGGGGTCAGCCCCAGCTCGTGCATCGCGAACAGGATCCGTCGCTGCACTGGCTTGAGGCCATCGCGCACGTCCGGAAGAGCCCGGCCCACGATCACGCTCATGGCGTACTCGAGGTAGGAGCGCTGCATCTCCTGATGCAGGGCGATCGGCTGAACGCGCTCCTCGGCCATCCGGGTCTGGGGTCTGAGGGCGGAAGGGGCTCAGCCTACAGATCTCGTCCAGACCGGCCCTATTCGCCGGTCTCCTCCTCCGTGTCGCTGCTGCCGCTGGCGTTGGCGCTGGCCCGGTCCACAGCGGCCTTGAGGCTCGGAGAGCCCAGCAGGGTCTGCGTGCTGGCCCGCAGCCGCGGACCCCAGAGCTGTTCCTTCTGGTACGCCTCCAACACGTAGTTGGGTTCAAGGCCGAGGGCCTGGCTGGCCAGTGCCTGGGCTTCGGTCTTGCCGTCCGGGGTGGTGTGGAGCGCGGAGGCGAGGGCCAGCATCGGTTCGGCGCCCTTGGGATTGATCGCCAGGGCCCGGCGCCAGCGCTGAATCGCCTCGGCGTTGCGGCCCAGCTCGAACAGCACCAGCCCCTGGTTGTTGATCGCTTCCCAGAAGTCCTTGCGCAGGGCTGAGGCCCGTTCGAAGGACCCCAGGGCTGCCTGGGGATTGTTCAGAAGCAGGTGGGCGTTGCCCAGGTCGAAGTAGGCGCCGGGATTCTTCCCGTCGATGCGGAGACCCTCCTCCAGCAGCCCGACCGCCTGGCCGGGCTGACCATCCCGCAGCGCCAGCGATCCCTCCGCGAACCAGATGCCGGGATTGCGCGGATCCAGTTGCTTGGCCCGCGCCAGGGACTGGCTGGCCTGCTTGATCTGATTGCTGCGCAACTGGGCTTCCGCCAGCAGAACCCAGCCACGGGGATCCTCGGGAAGCAGGCGAACGGTGAGGGCCGCCAGCCGGGCCGCGTCATCGGCCTGACCGAGGCGCAGCAGGCGGGTGGCTGCCTGGGCGATGCCAAGCCCCGCGGCCTCGAGCTCCTGGCTGCGCGGCACATAGACGTAGGGGACCAGGGCCAGGGCCGCAGGAGCGGAGCCGATCACCATGGACAAGGCCAGTGGAGCCATCGCCAGATGTTTGAACCAGCGCGGTGCCATGCCAGCCGTTCATTCCCTGATACAGCCTAGGCGGCGGGTCCGGCCGGGTCCCTTGCGCCGGCGGAGGCCCTGCCGTCACCCACCGCTGCCCGCAGGTTGCGTCGCCACATCCAGGGTCTGATCCGCCGCAGGGCGGAGCCCCGCAGGCGCTCATCCCATTCCGCGTCGCTCCACTCCAGCGCCTCCTCGGCCCGTAGATCCAGCAGCCAGTCCCGGGGCTGCAGGTCGGGATCCGTGCTGCTGGGCAGGGGCTGGCGGTTCCACGGGCAGACGTCCTGGCAGATGTCGCAGCCGGCCACCCAGCGGCCCATGGCGGCGGCGATCGGCGCGGGCAGTTCCGCTTCCCGGTTCTCGATCGTGTGGAAGGAAAGGCAGAGGCGCGCATCCACCACGAACGGCTCGGTGATGGCGTGGGTGGGACAGGCCTCCAGGCAGCGGCTGCAGCGGCCGCACAGGGGCTCGGCCGGCGAATCCGGCGGCAGCTCCAGGCTGGTGAGAAGGTGCCCGATCAGGAACCAGGAGCCCCGCCGGGGATGAATCAGGTTTCCGTTCTTGCCGATCCAGCCGAGCCCTGCCTGCTCGGCCCAGGCCTTGTCCAGCAGTGGAGCGCTGTCCACACAGGCACGCCAGCGCACCCCGGGCCGGCGGCTGTCGAGCCAGCGCCCCAGCCGCCTCAGCCGGCCATCGATCACCCGGTGATAGTCGCGGCCCCAGCCGTAGCGGGCCACCGCCAGGCTGCCCGGTATCCGCTCGGTGGCCACGTGATAGTTGAGCCCCACCGCCAGCAGGCTGCGCACGCCCGGCAGCAGCGCGTCCACGTCACCGCGGCGTGGATCGGCCATCCAGCCCATGTTCGCCTGGTAGCCGGCCGCCAGCCAGCGCTCCAGGGCCGCCGTCCGCAGTCGCATTCGTTCATCACCGGGCACGGCGGCGATGCCCACCGGCGCGAAACCCAGAGCCGACGCCTGCTGTTTGAGCCCGGTGGCCAGGCACTCCAGTGAGGCGGCCGCGGGGTCCCCATGGGGCGGTTCTGTTCTCACCCGTACAGTTGCGCCAGATTGTCATCCTGCTGTGACCACTGCCCCGACCGGACGTCTCGGCTACCTGCTCCGCTGGCTCGGCCTCACCCTCGTCGTCCTGCTGGCGCTGCAACTCACTGCCGTTCTTTCCTCCTGGAGCTGGCAGGAGGAGGCCTTCCGCCAGATGGTGATCGAGCGACTGGTGACCCAGTCGCCGCTGGCGCTGGTGGGTCTGATGCTGATCCTGTTCGGTTCCCGTCTCGACGAGCCCCAGTCGCTCCGCACTCCCCTTCGCTGGGCGGTCGCTGTGATTGCCGCCCTGCTGGCCATCGGTCTGGCGGTTGCGGTGCCTGCCTCGATCAGCGGCGACAGCGTGCTGACGGCCCAGACCGAACAGTCCCTGGCTGCCAAGCGCAGCCAGCTGGAGATGGCCAGGCAGCAGAGCCAGAACCCCCAGGTGGTGGCCCAGCTGGTGCGCCAGGCCGAACAGAGCGGCCAGGTGCCGCCCCAGGCCACCGAGGAACAGAAACAGCTGGCCGCGCGTGGCTTCATCGACCGTCAGCTGCAACAGATGGATCAGCAGTTCAAGGAGGCCGAACGGGCCAACGCTCTGGCCCTCAGCCAGCGTCGCTACGCCGGCACCGGCTCGGCCGTGGTGCTGGCCGTGGCCTTCACCCTGCTGGCTCTGGCGGCCGTCCTCTGAGAGCGGATCGTCCGACTGCCGGTCAACCGCCTGGCTAAGTTGCTGGGAGCGTTCTGATGGCCGGTCTTCCGGGGTCTCCCGTGGTGCAGTCGAGTCCCAGACCTGATCAACCCCTGGGCACCCGCTTGCAGCAGGATCTGAAGAACGATCTGATCGCCGGTCTGCTGGTGGTCATTCCGCTGGCCACCACCATCTGGCTGGCCACCACGGTGAGCCGCTTCGTCCTGGCGTTTCTCACCTCGATTCCCAAGCAGCTCAACCCGTTCAACACCCTCAATCCGTTCCTGCAGGAGCTGATCAACCTGGGAGTGGGTCTGCTGGTGCCGCTGCTCGGCATCCTGCTGATCGGCCTGATGGCCCGCAACATCGTCGGTCGCTGGCTTCTGGACTTCGGTGAGGGCACCCTGCAGCGGATCCCCTTGGCTGGATCCGTTTACAAGACCCTCAAGCAGCTGCTGGAAACCGTCCTGCGGGACAACTCCACCCGCTTCCGACGCGTGGTGCTGGTGGAGTACCCCAGCCAGGGGCTTTATGCCCTGGGTTTTGTCACCGGTGTGCTGGGCTCGGCGATGCAGGGGCCCTTCCAGCAGCCGATGCTGAGCGTGTTCATTCCCACGGCCCCGAACCCCACCACCGGCTGGTATGCCGTCGTGCCCGAGGCAGCGGTGCGGGACCTGGAGCTGTCCGTCGAGGATGCTTTCCGCACGATCATCTCCGCTGGCATCGTCAGCCCGGATGACGAGCGGGACACCCCTGCCGGTCGCAGCTTCTCCAGCCTTCTGGCACAGTTGCGCGCCCCCGTCTTCTCCTCAGCTCCCCCCAACAAGGCCTGAGTGTCCGTAGGCCCCTTCCGTTCCCCGATGCAGAGTCGATCCGTCTCCAGAGAACTGGCCCTGCTGATGCTCGGCCAGGTCAACGACCGCCTGCCAGCCACCGATCTGTCCCTCGACTCCCTGCTCCAGCAGGCCCTGGTCAGCCTCGGCCAGCATGTGCGAGAGGCTCTCGACAATTCCGAACTCGATCTGCAGCAGGCGCAGCAGCAACTGCTCGAAAGCGAGCTGATCGACGGGGAGGCCCAGTTGCCCCGTGTGCGCGACCATCTGCAGCGTGGGCTCACCCAGGCGGAGCAGGCCCTCAACCGGCTCTCCGCCAGCCTGGATCTGCCCCGTCTGCTGCTGCTGGCCGATCAGGAGGAGATCCGTCGCGGCGCCATCGAGCGGACCCGGGCCGTGCTGCAGCAGCGCGAGGAGCTCGATCGGCGCCTCGATGCGGTGATGGAGGGCTGGCGGCTGGGCCGCCTGCCCCGCATCGATCGGGACATCCTGCGGCTGGCTGCGGTCGACCTCGACAGCTTCGGTACCCCGGCGCCCGTGGCCTGCAATGAGGCGGTCGAACTGGCCAACCGCTACAGCGACGAGCAGGGGCGAAGGATGATCAACGGGATCCTGCGCCGGCTCACCACCGCCGTGTCCTGAGCAAGTCATGGTGTTCGACTGGTTCCGGCGCAGTGCCACTTCCGCCTCTGACGCGGAGGAACCACTGGCTGCGCCCGCGCCCTCCCCGGCGGAGCCGGAGCCGGAAACCTCCGGATCAGCGGCTGGCTCAGAGCCCACACCCGAGCCCACACCCGACAGCGCCGTCGAGGCGCCTGCAGCCGCTGGTGCCGTCGATGCGGAGGCCCTCGAGTGGGCCCGCCAGGCCTATGCCCGCCTCAAGGCCCAGCAGGACGCCGACAAGGGCCAGCCTGAGCCTGAGCCGGAATCGACGGCCCCGGCAATGATCCAGGCCCCGGCGGCGGCCCCGGCGCCGGGGCTTTCTCTGCTGGAGCAGGCCGCTGCACAAAGGGCCGAGCGCCAGCAGGAACTTCTCTCCCGCCCCGGCGAAGAGGGAGCCGTTGCCGCCACCCCGGCCGAGCGCTCCCCCGCGCCAGCGGGCCCCGCTCCCGCTTCCAGCGAGGATCAGGCACCCCAACTCGGTTCCTTCGACGCCGATTTCACCTGGTCGGCCGAGGTGCTCGCGGCCCAGGGACGTCGCGTCGACCAGGTGTCGCTCGAGGAGATTGACTGGCTGGGGCGTCTCCGCCGTGGCCTCGAGAAGACCAGGCGCGGTTTCGTCACCCAGCTGCTCGACACCCTCGGCGACGATCCGCTCACCCCCGAGGTGGTCGACGATCTTGAAACCACCCTGCTGAGGGCCGATGTGGGGGTGCAGGCCACCGAGCAGGTGCTGGATGCCCTGCGCAAGCGCCTCAACGAGGAGGTGGTGGAACCGGCCGAAGGCCTCCGGTTTCTCAAGGAGCAGCTGCGGAATCTGCTCGAGATCCCGATCGATGCCAGTGGTCAGCTCCTGCTGGCTCCGCAGCGGGACCGCCTCAATGTCTGGTTGCTGGTGGGAGTGAACGGCGTGGGCAAGACCACTACCCTCGGCAAGCTGGCCCATCTGGCCGTGCGCAGCGGCTACAGCTGCCTGATCGCAGCCGCTGACACCTTCCGGGCGGCCGCCGTTCAGCAGGTCACCGTCTGGGGCGAGCGCAGCGGCGTGCCAGTGATCGCCAACCCGAGCGCCAATGCCGATCCGGCCGCCGTGGTCTTCGACGCGATCGGTGCGGCCCGGTCCAAGGGCACCGAGCTGGTGCTGGTCGATACCGCAGGTCGTCTCCAGACCAAGCACAACCTGATGGAGGAGCTGAGCAAGGTGCGTCGCATCATCGACAAGCTGGCACCGGAGGCGGTGGTGGAGTCCCTGCTCGTGCTCGACGCCAGCCAGGGTCAGAACGGCCTGCGCCAGGCCATGGCCTTCGCCAGCGCCGCCGGTCTCACCGGCGTGGTGCTCACCAAGCTCGACGGCAGCGCCCGTGGCGGCGTGGCCCTGGCGGTGGCCTCCGAGGCAGCCCTGCCGATCCGCTTCATCGGTGCCGGCGAAGGCATCCGCGACCTGCGGCCGTTCAACAGCTTCGAATTCGTCGAAGCGTTGCTGTCCAGCTGAGCTGCTGAGCAGGCCCTCCTGCCGTGGTGGCACGGCCCATCACTGCTACCGTGCATCACCCACAGCCGCTCCATTGAGCCGCACGCCGCCGCCACGACGCGTGCCCCAGCCTCCGCCCCGGCCCCACCAGGGCCTCACGGCATCGGCTTCGCTGCGTCAGCTGCTCGACAGCCTCAGCCGCGAGCAGCGCCGCACCCAGGAGCTGATCGCCTCGCTGGGGTTCGCCCTGCGCAGCTTCACCAACCTCGACCGTTTCCTGGAGCTGGTGCCCCTGGTGAGCTCCAGGCTGGTGGAGGCGGAGGGCAGCCTGCTGGTGGTGTTCCACCCGGATGGGCGCCTCTGGCGGGAGCAGCTTCAGGCCACACCGGCCGATCGCTGCGCCGAACTGCTGCACCAGCTCGGCAGCCTCGACGATCACGCCGTGGCCGGCAGCGAAGAGGAGCGGGTGGCCCTGCTCGATCTTCACGTGCGCCGGCTGCTCGGGGACGCGCCGCTGTTCGGCACCTCCGTGGTGGCCCGCAACAGTCAGCGTGGTCGCCTCTACGTGTTCGGCGCTGCGGAGGGGATGAGCTGGAGCGACGTCCATCGCCGCCATGTGCAGCTCGTCGCCGATCTCACCGGCGTGGCGATCGAGAATGAGCTGCTGCAGGCGGACATGCGGCGCCATGAACGCCTCGATCGCCAGCTGAGCACGGGTGCGGAGATCCAGGCTCAGTTGCTGCCCGACCGCTGTCCGGTGATCGAGGGCGTGGAGCTGGCGGCCCTCTGCCGCCCTGCCTTCGAGGTCGGCGGCGACTACTACGACTTCATCCCGACCCGGCCGCAGCTGGTGGGTCGCCGTCGGGAAACCTCGCGCTGGTCGCTGGTGATGGGCGATGTGATGGGGAAGGGGGTGCCGGCCGGCCTGCTGATGACCCTGCTGCGGGGCATGCTCCGGGCTGAGGTGCTCAGCGGACACTCACCCGATCGCATTCTTCACGACCTCAACGAGCTGGCCCAGGAGGACCTCGCCCACTCGCACCGTTTCGTCACCCTCTTCTATTCGGATTACGATCCCCGTACCCGGGTTCTGCGCTATGCCAACGCCGCCCATAATCCGCCGCTGATCTGGCGTCGCCAGCGCCACAGGGTCGAACGGCTCGATGCGCCCGGTCTGCTGATCGGTCTGCAGCCGGAAGCTCAGTACGGCTGCGAGCGGGTGGTGCTCGAGCCCGGCGACGTCTTGCTCTACTACACCGATGGGGTGACGGAGGCATCAGGGCTGACCGGCGACCGCTTCGACGAGGAGCGGCTGATGCGCAGCCTGGTTTCCGCCTGCCGCTCCGGCCTCGGAGCCCAGGGGATCCTCGATCAGCTGTTCGATCGCCTGGATCGCTTCGTCGGGCAGGACCGCCACCTGGAGGACGACGCCTCGATGGTGGTGCTGAAGGTGCGGGAGGAGGTGATGCTGCCCTCCCTGCCTGGCTGAGCCTCGCCGCCCTGATGGGATGCGAAGCTGACGAGTCGTGCTGGGATCCTGGCTTCGATGGCGGCAGAGTCTCCCCAACCGGCGGCGGAGTCCCCCCAGCCCTCCTCCGTCGGCGTCACCGGCGGGAGCACCGCTGGCTGGAGCAACCGCTTCGAGGCGGGATTGCATCCCGCGATCGAACGTTTCAACGCCTCGATCAGCTTCGACATCGCCCTGCTGCAGCAGGATCTGGATGGGTCCATTGCCCATGCCCGCATGCTGGGTGGCTGCGGCGTGATCACCGTGGCGGAGGCGGATCGGCTGATCGCCGGTCTGGAGGCGGTCCGATCCGAAGCGGCGGCGGGTCGGTTCAATCCCGGCCTGGAATCGGAGGACGTCCACTTTGCGGTGGAGCGGCGGCTGATCGAGCTGCTGGGCCCACTCGGCAAGAAGCTGCACACCGGCCGCAGCCGCAACGACCAGGTGGGTACGGATCTGCGGCTCTGGCTGCGCCAGCGGATCGATGGGCTCGACGCCGGCCTGCGCCGCTTCCAGCTGGCCCTGCTCGACCAGGCAGAGGCCCACGTCGACACGCTCATCCCCGGCTACACCCACCTGCAGCGCGCCCAGCCCCTGAGCCTGGCCCATCACCTGATGGCTTACGTCGAGATGGCCGAGCGGGACCGGCAGCGGCTGGCCGATGTGCGGCGGCGGGTGAACATCTGCCCACTGGGCGCAGCGGCCCTGGCGGGCACGCCGGTGCCGATCGACCGCCGCCGGACCGCCGCCGAACTCGGCTTCGAGGCGGTCTACGCCAACAGCCTCGACGCGGTGAGCGACCGGGACTTCGCCGTGGAATTCAGTGCCGCCGCCAGCCTGATCCTGGCCCACCTCAGCCGCCTGGCGGAGGAGGTGATCCTCTGGGCCAGTGAGGAGTTCGGCTTCGTGCGCCTCACCGACCGCTGCGCCACCGGCAGCAGCCTGATGCCCCAGAAGAAGAACCCTGACGTGCCCGAACTGGTGCGGGGCAAGGCGGGCCGGGTGTTCGGCCACCTGATGGGCCTGCTGACGATGATCAAGGGTCTGCCCCTGGCCTACAACAAGGATTTTCAGGAGGACAAGGAGGCCCTGTTCGACGTGGTGCGTACCACCCAGGACTGCCTTGAGGCAATGGCGATCCTGGTGGAGGAGGGCATCCGCTTCCGGCCGGAACGGCTGGAGCAGGCGGTGGCGGCCGATTTCTCCAATGCCACCGATGTGGCCGACTATCTCGTCGCCCGCGGCGTGCCGTTCCGCGAGGCTTATCAGCTGGTGGGGGGGCTGGTGAAGGTCTGTCTGGGCGAGGGGATCCTGCTGCGGGATCTGCCGCTGGAGCGTTGGCAGCGGCTCCACCCCGCCTTCGCCGAGGACGTCTACGCCGCGATCGAACCCCGCCAGGTGGTGGCGGCCCGCCGCAGTGAGGGCGGCACCGGCTTCGAGCGGGTGCGGGAGCAGCTGCGTCGCTGCCGGAGGCAACTCGGATCGGATCGAACGATGGGAGCAGGCGGAGAGCCGAACTAGGCTTGGAGAAGTTGTCGAGCGCCACCACCTTCGGGGTTGGCGCTCCGGGGTTTCCCCGGCGCCGACGGCACCCGGTTCCACAGTCTTCGGTCCAATCGGTCTCTACGGTCAGTGAGCATTTTCGTCGGCAACCTCCCCTTCCGCGCGGAGCAGGAAGACGTGGCTGAGCTGTTCGCCCCCTTCGGTGAGGTGGTCAGTTGTTCCCTCCCTCTCGAGAGGGACACGGGCCGCAAGCGCGGCTTCGCCTTCGTGGAGATGGCCGATGAGGCCACCGAGAGCCGAGCCATCGATGGTCTGCAGAATGCCGAGTTGATGGGTCGACCGCTGCGGATCAACAGGGCCGAGCCCCGGGGTGCCGGCGGTCCCCGCCGCAGCGGTGGGGGTGGTGGCTACGGCGGGGGCGGTTACGGCGGGGGCGGCCAGGCCGAGCGCGGCAGCAGGGGCTGGGAAGACCGCAGCCGGGCCTAGGCCTACTGGCCCCCTTCCTCCAACTGAAGAGCCGCCTCTTCCAGCACCTCTGGGCCGGCACCGCCAGCGCCGGCGGCTTCCCCCAGCCGTCGGCGCCACTGGCGCGCCCCGGGTACCCCTTCCACCAGATGCACCAGATGACGGGCGATCGGCCACAGCCGGCCGCCGCCGTCACACCATCGGCTGGCGTAGGGGATCAGACCCCGCACCACCGCTGACGCCGTCGCGGGCTGCCGATCGGGGCTGCCGAACAGATCGCCGTCCACTGCGGCCCAGCGCAGCGGATGGTCGTAGGCGGCGCGGCCCACCATCACCCCGTCCACGAGGGCGAGCTGCTCCCGGCAGCTGGGCAGATCCTGCAGGCCACCGTTGATCTCGATCGTGAGCCCGGCCCGCTCTCGCTTGAGTCGATGCACCAGGTCGTGGCGCAGGGGAGGAACCGTGCGGTTCTGCCTGGGATCCAGCCCGGAAAGGATGGCCTTGCGTGCATGCACGCTGAAGCGCGCAGCCCCAGCCGTGGCCACTATGTCCACGAATCCGAGCAACTCCTCGTAGCTGTCGCGTGTGTCGATGCCGATCCGGTGTTTCACCGTGACCGGCAGGGGACCGGCGTTGGCCATCGCCTCCACGCAGCGGGCTACCCGCTCAGGCTCCGCCATCAGGCAGGCGCCGAATCTCCCCTTCTGAACCTTTTCGCTCGGACAGCCCACGTTGATGTTGAGCTCGTCGTAGCCCCAGGCGGCTGCCAGCCGGGCCGCTTCCGCCAGGAGCAGCGGGTCGTCTCCTCCCACCTGCAGCGCCAGCGGCTTCTCGCAGGGATCGAAATCCAGCAGGGTCTCCCGGCGGCCATGATGCAGAGCCTGGGCCACGACCATCTCGGTGTACAGCAGCCCGCGCCGGGTGATCTGCCGCATCAGCATCCGGAAGTGCCGATCCGTGCAGTCCATCATCGGCGCCACACTGAAGCGGTACGCCCCCAGCGCCGGCGTCGGTTTGCCTTGCCCCTCGGTCATTTCCCCATGCTGCCCGTCGACTGGTCCCTGGTGGTGGCCGGGGGCGGCCCCGCCGGCTACATGGCGGCCATCACCGCAGCGGAGCAGGGCCTGCGGTGCGTGCTGCTGCTGGAGGCCACGTCACGGCCGCTCGGCAAGGTGCTGATCAGCGGTGGTGGTCGCTGCAACGTGACCCACGCCTGCTGGGATCCTCGCGCCCTGGCGGGCCACTACCCCAGGGGATCGCGGGCCCTGCAGGGGCCGTTCAGCCGTTTCGACAGCGGCGACACCCTGGCCTGGTTCGCCGAACGGGGTCTGGAACTCGTTGAGGAGCCTGACGGTCGCCTCTTCCCTCGCAGCAATCGCTCCAGCAGCGTGGCGGCAACACTGGAGCGGGCTGCGGCTGCGGCCGGCGTCGTCGTCTGGCGCGGAGCAGCCCTGAAGCAGGCCGAGCGCCTGCCCGAGGGAGGCTTCGCGCTACGGCTGCGCCTGACGCCCGGCGTTGCGCCTGCTCCGGCGCAGGGCGGTGCGGAGCGGCTGCTCTGCCGTCAGCTGCTGCTGGCCACCGGCGGTCACCCCAGCGGTCGTCAGCTTGCCGCCGAACTGGGCCATGCCGTGGTGTCGCCGGTGCCGTCCCTGTTCACCCTGGCGCTGGAGTCCAATCCCCTTGCCTCCCTCAGTGGTGTGGTGATGGATCCGGTGGAACTGGAGCTGCGGTTGGGCGGTCAGGGCTTCCGCCAGCAGGGCATCCTGCTGATCACCCACTGGGGGGTGAGCGGTCCGGCCACCCTGCGCCTGACGGCTTTCGCCGCCAGGGCCCTCAAGGATGCCGGCTATCGGGCCGATCTGCGGCTCGACTGGAGCGGTGGGCGCTCCCCGAACGAACTGACGGAGCTGTTCGAGCAGGGCCGCCGCCTGCAGGCGCGTCGCCAGCTGGCCACGGCCCGGCCCTGGCCCGATCTGAGCCGTCGTCTCTGGCTGCATCTGCTGCAGCTCCATGGGGTCGAGGCACAGAAGCGCTGGGCCGATCTCAGCCGGCGTGAGGAGCAGCGGCTCAGCGAGGCGCTGCGGGGCAGCCGCTACCGCGTCAGCGGCCGGGGACCGTTCGGCGAGGAGTTCGTCACGGCCGGTGGGGTGGCGCTGGGGGAGATGAACCTGGCCACGATGGAAAGCCGGCGGGTGCCTGGGCTGTACCTGGCCGGCGAACTGCTCGATGTGGATGGGGTGACCGGAGGATTCAACTTCCAGCACTGCTGGACGAGCGGCTGGTTGGCCGGCCGGGCGATCGCCGCGGCCGGGCTGCCGGTCTGAGCGCTCAGCGGATCTTGTCGAAGATCGAGAACATCGGTAAATACATCGCAACAAGAATGGCCCCCACGATGATGCCCACCATCACGATCATCACGGGCTCCAGCAGCGCAGTGAGAGCCTTCACGGCGGTGCTCACCTCATCGTCATAGAAATCGGCCACCTTGGAGAGCATGGCGTCCATCTCGCCGGTTTCCTCGCCGATGGCGAGCATGCTCAGGGCCATCTCCGGGAAAACCCGCTTGCGCGCGAGTGCCACACTCAGCGGGATGCCGTTCTGAATCTCCCTATGGCAGGCCTCGATCGCGTCGGCGATCACCGAATTGCCCGAGGTCTCCCGTACGATTTCGAGGCTCATGAGAATCGGCACACCCGCGCGGCTGAGCGAGCTGAAGGTGCGACAGAACTGTGCTGTGGTGGTCTTCTGGATCAGGTCACCGAAGAGTGGAACTTTCAGAATGGCCCCATCGACCTGACGACGGCCGAGCGGAGTTCTGTAGTAGCCCAGGAAGAGCCAACCGGCAATGACCAGGCCGCCGACCAGAAAAAACGAAAAACTGGAACGCAGCAACTTGCTGAGATTCACCATCATCTGGGTGAAAACGGGCAGATCTGCCCCGAGTTGCTCGAAGATGCCGGCAAAGGTGGGGATCAGGAAGATGGTCATCCCCAGGAAGACCGCTATGGCGATCAACAACACGAGAACGGGATAGGCCAGTGCACCTTTGACCTGATTCTGCAGCTTCGCGTTCTGCTCCAGCAGCAGAGCCAGCCGTTTCAGCGATTCATCGAGAACGCCGCCCAGCTCGCCGGCTTCGATCATCGCGATGCTGAGGCGATCGAACACCTGCGGCCAGCGGCGCAGCGCCACCCCCAGGCTGACGCCCTGGCTGACCTCGCTGCTCACCGCTTCCAGGGCCCGGCGGAACAGCGGCTTCTTCTGCTGGCGGGCCAGCAGCGAGAGGCTGCGCACGATCGGCACCCCCGAATCCACCAGCGCCGAGAGCTTGCTGGCGAACACGGCCTTGTCGCGGATGCTGGGCTTGGCTTCGAACAGGGTGCCGAGATCCTGGCCGAACAGCTTGCTGGCTCCTTTCGACCGGGTGGCCTGAACCGAACGGGTGGAGACGGCCGGCACCACCGAAGTGGCCAGGATGCCCCGGCGCCGCAGCTCCCGCTTGGCGGCCATCAGATCGGGGGCCGCGAGCTGAAGTTCCTTCCGTTGGCTGCGCTGGTTGGTGTAGCTGGCCGTGAACATGGGGATGGGTCCTTCCACCGCAGGGACGACGGAGCTGGGCAGGATCCCGCGACGCCTCAGATCCCGCTTGGCGCTGGGCAGATCGACCGCCGACAGCAGCAGTTCCCGCGGGTCTCCCTTCGGAGTGGTGTAGGTGGCCCGAAAGGAAGGCATGGGATTGCTTCAGGCGGCGCTGCCCAGCAGGCGGTTCAGCTCATCCGGCTTGGTGGATCTGGAGCGGGCTTCCTCCACCGAGATCTGTCCCTGTTGGACAAGACCGGCCAGGGCCTTTTCAAGGGTCTGCATGCCCATCTGGCCGCCGGTCTGGATCTGGGAATAGATCTGGGCCGTTTTCCCCTCCCGCATCAGGTTGGCCAGGGCGGGAGTATTGATCATGATTTCCTGCGCCATGACGCGGCCATAGCCGTGGTGCGAAGGGGCGCTGCGTCGGCAGAGCGTCTGGGCGAAGATGGCCGCAAGGCTGCTGCTCAGCTGGGTACGGATCTGGCTCTGCTGGCCGGCGGGAAAGACGTCCACCATGCGGTCCACGGTCTGGGCGGCGGAGCTCGTGTGGAGGGTCGCGAACACCAGATGACCGGTTTCGGCGGCGGTGATGGCCAGCTGAATCGTCTCCAGGTCGCGCATTTCTCCCACCATGATCACATCCGGATCCTCACGCAGGGCGGCCCGCAGGGCGTTGCTGAAACTCTTGGTGTCTTCATTCAGCTGCCTTTGGTGAATCAGGCTCTTGTCGTTGGTGTAGGTGAACTCGATCGGGTCCTCGATCGTGATGATGTGTTCAGACCGGGTGTTGTTGATGTGATCGACAAGCGATGCCAGGGTGGTGCTCTTGCCGGACCCTGTCGGACCTGTCACCAGGACCAGCCCGGAGGGTCGGTTGGTGATATCCACCACTACGGGGGGAAGCCCGAGCTCCTGCGGTGTCGGCACCTTGCTGTTCAGGGCCCGCATCGCAGCTGCATAGCTTCCCCGCTGGCTATAGACATTGATGCGGAAACGGGCCAGTCCCTTCAGGCCATAGGAACAGTCCAGTTCCCAGGTCTGCTCGAGCTGCTTGCGCTGGGCATTGTTGAGAATCGAAAAGATCATCCGGTTGCAGGCTTCCTCGCTGAGAGCCGTATCCCGCATCGGTCTCAACTCGCCATTGAATCGGCCATAGGGCTGCTGACCCGCAGTCAGGTGGAGGTCACTGCCCTTCTGTTGCACCAGTTCCTGCATCAACTCCTCGATCTGGAGCTCCATGAACCTGTGCCGCGATGGGATGGATTCTGAACTCTGGGCCGCCCGGTTCGCAAGCCTCACCTGCGGCTGGTGAGACAGTAGGGGCATTCCAGCCATTCGTCCTTCAGGCCGGCGCCGCAGCCCGTGCAGGTAAGGGTGGTGAGGGCCCTGGCACGTCGTTCCGATTCCAGCTCGGTGTCGGTGAGCAGCATCCGCTCCACTTCCTCGAGGGTGGTGTGCCCCTCGCGCACCATGTCCAGGCCATAGCCCAGGAGGGTCTTCATGCCGGCCTGGATCGAGAGTTTCCGGATCACATCGGTGCTCGCCCCTTTGGCGATGGCGCTGGCCAGTCCTTCGTTGATGCGAACCACTTCATAGACACCGATGCGACCTTTGTACCCCCTTCCCTGACAGGTTGGACAGACATTATTGCCATCGCTGGAGGGACGCTTGGCTCGATAGAAGATGATGTTCAGCTCGTTGCTGGCGAAGAGGCCGAAATGGCCCAGTTCTTCCTCGCTGGGGTGATAGGGAATGCGACAAGACAGGCATACCTTCCGCAGCAGCCGCTGCGATACGATCCCCAGCACGGAGGCGCTGACCATGAAGGCTTCCACCCCCATTTCGCGCAGCCGCGCAAACGCGCTGGGAGCGTCGTTGCAGTGCAGGGTGGTCAGCACGAGATGGCCCGTGAGCGCGGCTTCGATCGCGGTCTTGGCGGTCTCGCCGTCGCGGGTTTCCCCCACCAGCAGCACATCCGGATCCTGCCGCATGAAGGCCCGCAGAGCGGTGCTGAAGTTGTAGCCCTTGTCGCGGTTCACCTGGGTCTGGGTGATACCCCGCAACATGTACTCGATCGGGTCCTCAACGGTGGAGATGTTGATCCCGGGTTCATTTCGTTCCGAGAGAAGCGAATAGAGCGTCGTCGATTTGCCCGAGCCTGTCGGTCCTGTGACAAGGATCATCCCGAACGGCTTCGCCCCCATGGCCCGCACCATGGCGAGAGTTTCGGGATTGGTGATCAGCTTGTCCAGGCCCAGCTGGGTGGCGCCGCTGTCGAGCAGGCGGAGTGCCACTTTCTCCCCCCAGCGTCCGGGCAGGGTACTGACCCGCAGTTCAATGGGGCGTCCGCGGAACACCCGGCGGATGCGTCCGTCCTGGGGCATACGCCGCTCGGCGATGTCCAGTTCCGCCATGATCTTTAGGCGGGATGTCACCGCCGGAGTGAGGCTCTTGGGCAGCTGCTCAACCTGATGGAGCACGCCGTCCTGACGGAAACGGATTCGCAGACCATTCTCTTCCGGTTCCACGTGGATGTCGCTCGAGTTCGAATCCATCGCCTGGATCAGGATCCGGTTCACCAGGCTCACGACCGGTGAGGCGCTGGAGGCCTTGATGCTCGCCTCCAGCTCCATTTCCTGGTCCTCCGACGGACCCTCCTCCAGTTGGGTGTCGAGGCTCAGGCCCTCCAGCAGTGAGAGTCCGGAGGTTCGGTCCAGGCCCCTGGGCTCCCCATCTGGAACCGGGATCCTGCCGGCCAGCTTGTGCTGCAGCGCGGCGGCGATCTCGTCCTTCAGTCCCATCCGCAGGTCGGCCTGGAGGCCACAGGCCCGGATGGTTTGCTCCAGGGCGCGGCGCTCGTCGGCCGCCCAGTAGGTGGGGATCGCGATCTGCAGACGGTTCTCCCGGCGCTCCAGCGGCAGGCACACCAGTTCCCGCCAGCGTTCGGCGGGGATGGACGGGCAGGCCTCCATCGCCAGGGGGTCCGCCCGCTCCAGTTCCCCTGGCACGAGAACCCTCTCACCCAGCAGCAGCTCCACCTCCAGCCGCTGCTGCGTGAGCGTCAGGGCATCAGGAACCGGCCGGCTGGCGTGGAGGGTCATGGCAGTCGCTGGTCGGGGCAATCAGGTGCGGGCTTCCGCCGCTTGTGGGAGGAGCGCGTGGGCCTTCAACATGTTTAGGACCGATTGGCGGTTCAGTCAGCATGAGCGGCGAAGGCACTCCCTTTCCACAGGATTCCGCGGCCCAGCCGGAATCCCCTGATCAGGCACCCGTCGTGACGGGCGATGATCCGAACCTGCCGGTGCCCGAGGTCGAGGCACCCGGGCCCTCCGCAGCCTCTCCAGACACCGATCCGGCCTCCGATCGGGTGCGGCAGCTGGTGTCGGAGCTGGAGACGCTGCGGGCCGAGCACGACAGCCTGCGCGGCCAGTACATGCGGATCGCCGCCGACTTCGACAACTTCCGCAAGCGCCAGAGCCGTGATCAGGAGGACCTGCGCCTCCAGATCGCCTGCTCCACCCTCAGCGAGATCCTGCCGGTGGTCGACAACTTCGACCGGGCCCGCCAGCAGCTCGATCCCCAGACCCAGGAGGCCCAGGATCTGCACCGCAGCTATCAGGGGCTCTACAAGCAGCTCGTGGACGTGTTCAAGCAGCTGGGTGTCTCGCCGATGCGGGTGGAGGGCGAACCGTTCGACCCCAGCCTGCACGAGGCGGTGCTGCGCGAACCGAGTGAACAGATCGCCGAGGATCGGGTGATCGAGGAACTCCAGCGGGGCTATCACCTGAATGGACGGGTGCTCCGCCATGCTCTGGTGAAGGTCTCGATGGGGCCCGGCCCCGGGGGCTCGCCCGGGGCGTCCCAGCTCCAGGATGGGACCGTGGGCGGTGAGGAATCCAGCTGATGGCCGATTACTACGACCTGCTGGGGGTGGGCCGGGACGCGGACCCCGACACCCTCAAGCGGGCCTACCGCCGTCTGGCCCGGCAGTACCACCCCGACATCAACAAGGATCCGGGTGCGGAAGACCGCTTCAAGGAGATCGGCCGCGCCTACGAGGTGCTCAGCGATCCCCAGACCCGTTCCCGCTACGACCAGTTCGGTGAGGCTGGCGTGGCCGGTGGTGGCATGCCCGACACGGGCGACATGGGGGGCTTCGCCGACCTGTTTGAAACGTTCTTCAGTGGTTTCGGGGGTGCCGGCGGCGGCGGTGGCGGACCCCGGCGGCGCGGGCCGCGTCAGGGCGACGACCTCCGCCTCGATCTGAGCATCAGCTTCCAGGAGGCGGTGTTCGGCCAGGAGCGGGAGGTGCAGATCCGTCACCTTGAAACCTGTGCCACCTGCAAGGGCTCCGGCGCCAGGAACGGCAGCGGGCCCACCACCTGCGGCACCTGCGCTGGAGCCGGGCAGGTGCGGCGGGCCACCCGCACCCCCTTCGGCAGCTTCACCCAGGTGGCGCCCTGCCCCACCTGTGAGGGCACCGGCCAGGTGATTGCGGATCCCTGCGGGGATTGCGGTGGGCAGGGGGTTCAGCAGGTGCGCAAGAAGCTGCGGATCACGATCCCTGCCGGCGTGGATTCCGGCACCCGCCTGCGGGTGGCAGGGGAGGGCAACGCCGGACAGCGCGGCGGGCCCGCCGGTGATCTGTACGTGTATCTGTTCGTGCAGGCCCACGAGAAGCTGCGCCGCGACGGCATTCACATCCACTCCGAGGTGGCGGTGAACTACCTCCAGGCGATTCTGGGCGACAGGATCGAGGTGGACACGGTGGATGGTGCAGAGACCCTTGAGATTCCCGCCGGCACCCAGCCCGGCACCGTGCTCACCCTCAGCGGCAAGGGGGTGCCGAAACTCGGTAACCCTGTGGCGCGTGGCAACCATCTGTTCACCGTCAAGGTGCAGCTCCCCACCAAGCTGAGCAGCCACGAGCGGGAGCTGCTCGAGCAGCTGGCCGGCCATCAGTCCGCCAAGGACCATCCCCACAAGAGTGGCCTGTTCGGCGGGCTTTTCGGTTAGGACCCACCCTCAGCGGAGACGACCATCGTGGAGCCGGTCACCTCGGAGTCCATCCCAGAGCTCACTCCTGAGCCCCTGGCCGAGCCGCAGCGATCTCTCGATCTGCGCGGCATCCCTTGCCCGCTCAACTTCATCCGCACCCGGCTGGCCCTGGAGACACTGCTGCCGGGGGCCTGGCTGCAGGTGGATCTCGATGCCGGCGAACCGGAGCGGATGGTGGTGGAGGGGCTGCGTGGCGAGGGCCACCGGGTGGATCGCCACCGAGCTGAAGCCGAGGCCACTGGCGTGCGTCTGCTGATCCGCCGCCATGGCGGCTGAGGCCGGCGCTGCGGCTCCGCCCACCGAAGCAGGCGGCCGGGTGGTGGCCCTGCAGGCCAACTACTGCCTGGTGAGTCTCGATGCTCCCGGACCCGGCGGCATCGACCGGCTGCTCTGCACCCGCCGCACCCGGCTCGGCAAGGCAGGCAAGAAGATCCACGTTGGGGATCGGGTCGATCTGGACGGAATCGACTGGGCCGCCGGCCGCGGCGCAGTGGCGGCCCTGCAGCCCCGCACCAGCCTGTTGCAGCGCCCGGCGGTGGCCAACTGCGATCGGATCGTGGTGTCGGTGGCCCTGGCCCAGCCCGGCACGGATCCGCTCCAGCTCTCCCGCTTCCTGCTCACCGCCGAAGCCACCGGTCGGCCGGTGGAGCTGGTGTTCACCAAGGCGGATCTGGCAACGGCGGCGGCGGTGGAGCGGTGGTGCGCCCGGGTGCGGGGCTGGGGCTACGACCCGGTGGCGATCAGCGTGCCGACCGGTGAGGGGCTCGAGATCCTGCGGCGGCGGTTGTGCCGGCCGGGTATCGCCGTGCTCTGCGGTCCGTCAGGGGTGGGCAAGAGCAGCCTCCTCAACGCCCTTCTGCCCGCCCTGGAGCTGCGGGTGGGCACGGTGTCCGGCCGTCTGCAGCGGGGGCGCCACACCACCCGCCATGTGGAGCTCTTCCCCCTGGCCCCGGGCGCCCTGATCGCCGACACCCCAGGCTTCAACCGGCCCGATCTGCCCGGCGATGCCGCTCGGCTGGCCGGCCTGTTTCCCGAGATCCGCGCCGCTCTGGAAGATGGACCCTGCCGGTTCAGCAACTGCCAGCATCGTGGCGATCCCGGTTGCCGGGTCGGCACGGACTGGGACCGGTTCGCCATCTATGCCCAGTGCCTGGAGGAGGCGCTGGCCAGGTCCGCCGCGCAGCCCGAGCGAGGGAGCGAGGGGCTCAGGCAACGGGGAAAGCCCGTCGAACCCCAGCTGGATCGCCGCCTTCGCCAACCCTCCCGGCGCCGTCAGCGCCAGCAGGATTCGGAGGGGGGGGAGCTGGAGTCCGGGCCGGGACCGATCAGCCCCCCAGACCCGGCAGGTTGAGTCCGCCGGTGAGCTCTTCCATGCGCTCCTTCATCGTGGCGGTGGAGCGTTCGTAGGCGGACTGGAGGGCCTCGAGAGTGGCCGCTTCTGCGGTTTCCGCTCCTTCGGCCAGCAGCTCGGGGGCGAGCCTCACCCTCAGCGGCTGCTGGTTGCCCGACAGCCAGACACTGGCCCGCCCGTCGGCGCTGGTGCCCTCCAGTTCCAGGGCATCCAGCTCGTCCTGAAGCTTCTGCGCATCCTGCTGGATCTGCTGGGCCTTGCGGAAGGCTTCGGTGAGCTGTCCGAAGTTGGGGAGACCGAAGCCAGCCATGCCGGGAAGTCGTGTGCAGGTTCAGGCTAGGGCCTTCCCCTCAGGCGGCCAGCTCGATCGCTGCGAAGGACCCGAGGCGCTTCACCTCGGGATGGAGCGCGATGCCGTGGGCGGCCTGCACCCGCCCCTGCACGGCATGGATCAGCCGATCGATGTCCATGGCACTGGCGCCGCCGGTGTTGACGATGAAGTTGGCGTGGAGCGGCGACACCATCGCGCCGCCGATCGCGAGCCCCTTGAGGCCCAGCTCCTCGATCAGGCGTCCTGCCTTGAGCGGTTCGGGATTGCGGAACACGCTGCCGCAGCTGGGCTGCTGGTAGGGCTGGCTGCTGGTGCGGCTGGAGAGGTTGGTGCTGGTGCGCCGGCTCACCTCGGCAGGATCGTGGCCGGGGCTGAGGCGGAAGCGGGCCGTGAGCACCAGCAGCGGCTCCTCCTGCAGGCGGCTGTGCCGGTAGGCGAAGTCCAGATCGGCGGCCCGGAGCACGAACGGCGTGCCGCCGCCGGGCTCCAGCACCGTGATCTCTTCCAGCCACTCGGCGGTGCAGCCCCCTTGGGCGCCGGCATTCATCACCGTGGCTCCGCCCACGGTGCCGGGAATGCCCACGGCCCATTCCAGACCGCTCAGCCCGGCCCGGGCGGCCCGACGGGCCAGGGTGGGGAGCGGCTCGCCGGCCTGGGCCTCCACCCGGCCGCTGGCGCCGTCGAGCACGCTTCCCTGCAGGCGACGGTTGCAGAGGGTGAGGCCTTCAAGGCCGGCGTCGCTCACCAGCAGGTTCGAGCCGGCTCCGATCAGCCGCATCGGCAGGCCCTGCCGGCGGGCCCAGGCGCCCAGGGCGATCAGCTCCTCGGTACGGGAGGGTTCGGCGAACCACTGCGCCGGTCCGCCCACCTTCCAGGTGGTGTACTCGGCCAGAGGTACGACGGGGCGGACCTGGACCGGCAGCGGGTCGGTGTCCACGGCTCAGGCAGCCAGCCGGGCCGGCAGATCCAGGCCCGGCAGGGACTGGAGCCGTTCCCAGAGGCTGTTCACATCCCCTGCCCCCATCACCAGGACCAGGTCGCCGGCCTGGCTGCGCCGGCAGACCTGCTCGGCCAGCTGGTCGAGGCTGCTGGCCACCTGCAGGGGGAGGGAGGGTTGCCGCGTGCGGATCCGCTCGGCCAGCCCTTCGCTGGAGATGCCGGGAATCGGGGTTTCACCCGCCGCATAGAGCGGGGCAAGCAGCACGGCGTCCGCCAGGCCGAGCGCCGCGGCGAAGGGCTCGAGGAATTCCGCCGTGCGGCTGTAGCGATGGGGCTGGAACACGGCCACCAGCCGCTGGGGAGGGTGCGGCAGGGGGCTTCGGCCGCTCTCCACCATCAGGCGGGCCATCCGCAGGGTGGCGTCCACTTCGCTGGGATGGTGGGCGTAGTCGTCAACGATCAGCCGTCCGGCCCAGCTGCCGCGGAAATCGAAGCGGCGGCCTGGGGAGCGCAGGGTCTGGATCGCTGCCTTCAGCTTCTCGAAGGACACGCCCTGCAGGCGGCAGGCGGCCAGGGCAGCGGTGGCATTGCTCAGGTTGTGGCGACCCGGCAGGGGCAGGCTGAACCGGCCGATCGGGACGCCGTCCTCATAGAAGTCGGCCACGGTGCCGTCGCCGTGCTCCTCCACGGCCAGTGCTGCGAAGCCGATCCCCTCACTGCGCTCGATCGACCACCAGGCGGCCGGCAGGAAATGCCGCCGCAGCACCGGACAATCGGCGTTGGCCAGCAGCGAGGAGCAGCCTGCGGCGAAGCGCTGCAGAGTGTGGATCAGGGCCTCCAGGTCGGGATAGTGGTCGGTGTGGTCGAGCTCCAGGTTGGTGATCAGGCCGAGGGAGGGCCGGAACTTCACCAGGGAGCCGTCGGATTCGTCCGCCTCGGCCACCAGCAGCCGGCCCCGGCCACTGCGGGCGTTGCTCCGGAAGGCGGGAACGATCCCGCCGATCACGGCCGTGGGATCGTTGTCGGTGGCGGCCAGCAGGGTGGCGATCAGGGTGCTGGTGGTGGTCTTGCCGTGGCTGCCGGCCACCGCGATGGCCGGCTGGCCGTTGATCAGGGCCGCCAGCACATCGGAGCGATGACAAATCCGCAGACCGGCCTGGCGTGCCGCGACCAGTTCCGGGTTGTTCTGCGGCACCGCGCTGCTGATCACCACCAGCGGCGGCTGGCTGGGGCCACAGCGGATGGCGTCGATGGTGGCAGGGCTCTGCTCAGGGAAAACGCGCACGCCCCGCTGGCGCAGCCCCTTGAGCACTGCGCTCTCGCGCGGATCGGATCCGGTCACGACAAAGCCTCGATCCGCCAGGATCCCTGCCAGGGCGGACATGCCGATACCGCCGACTCCGATGAAGTGAAGGGGAACACGGCGGTCGAGCGGCGGTCCCAAAAGCGTCTCCATGCCGCACCGAAGGTAAGCGGAGACGTTGCGCTTGTCTCTCCCCTTTCACGCTTGTTGCCAACCCAGGCGGCGGCGATGGGGCCGGAAGGGCATTTCTGTATGATCTGCAGCCAAACTCCCTCTGCTTAGCGGGTTTTCCCGTTGCTGCCATGGCCCTGCGCGTTGCGATCAATGGATTTGGCCGGATCGGTCGCAACTTCATGCGTTGCTGGCTCAGCCGCGGCGCCGAGACGGGCATCGAGGTGGTGGGATTGAATGACACCTCCGATCCGCGCACCAACGCCCACCTGCTCGAGTACGACTCGATGCTGGGCCGGATCCGCAATGCCGTGATCGATCACACGGAAGACACTCTGATCGTCAATGGCAAGTCGATCAAATGTTTCTCCGACCGGAACCCCCTCAATCTCCCCTGGAAGGAGTGGGGCGTCGATCTGGTGATCGAGGCCACCGGAGTCTTCATCGACAAGGACGGAGCCGGCAAGCACATTCAGGCCGGTGCCAGCAAGGTTCTGATCACCGCCCCCGGCAAGGGTGACGGCATCGGCACCTTCGTCGTGGGTGTGAATGCGGATCAGTACCGCCACGAGGACTTCGACATCATCAGCAACGCCAGCTGCACCACCAACTGCATGGCGCCGCTTGTGAAGGTTCTGGATCAGGCCTTCGGCATCGTCAAGGGCACGATGACCACCACCCACAGTTATACCGGGGATCAGCGCATCCTCGATGCCAGCCACCGCGATCTGCGTCGGGCCCGCGCCGCCGCGATCAACATCGTGCCCACCTCCACCGGCGCCGCCAAGGCCGTGGCTCTGGTGTACCCGCCGATGAAGGGCAAGCTCAACGGCATCGCCCTGCGGGTCCCCACCCCCAATGTCTCCGTGGTCGACCTGGTGCTGGAAGTGAGTCGTGGCACCACCAAGGAGGAAGTGAACGCCACTCTCAAGGCCGCCGCCGAGAACGGCATGAAGGGGATCATCAAGTATTCCGATCTGCCGTTGGTCTCTTCCGATCACGCAGGCACCGATGAATCCACGATCGTCGACGCCGACCTCACCCTGGTGATGGGCGACAACATGGTGAAGGTGATCTCCTGGTACGACAACGAGTGGGGCTACAGCCAGCGCGTCGTCGATCTGGCCGAGGTCGTGGCCCGCAACTGGAAGTGAGCTGAAAGTCCGGCGGGTCGCCAGGGGACTGGCGCACCTGGCTGGCGGCTCGCCGCCGCCGCCGCTGATGTTGATGGTCACTGGAAATGGCTGAATCCGGCCGTTTCCGGTCCCAGGGGAGCACCGTCTGCGGACCAGCGCACGACTCCCTTGCCCGCAGCCAACGCGCCGATCCGCCGGCTGCCGGGCAGTGATTCCAGCAGGGCGTCCGCCCAGCCGGGATCCAGAGCCAGAACCAGTTCGAAATCCTCGCCACCCCCAAGGCACCAGCGCTCGGCTTCGACCAGGCCGGCCATCGCCGGATCCAGCGGCAGCCACCGCCTTTCCAGCACGGCGTCGCAGTGGCTGCTGCGCGCCAGGCTACGCACGGCTGCCGCCAGGCCGTCACTGCTGTCGATGCCGGCCACCCGCCAGGGCAGATCCGCCGGTCTGCTGGCCGCCAGGGCCGCCACTGCATCGAGCCGGGGTTCCGGGCGACGGTGGGCGCCGATCGCCCGCTCCGCCAGGGAGCCGTCCACCTCCTGCTCGCCCACGGTCATCGGCCTTTCTGCCAGCAGCAGGGCCAGGCCGAGACGGCTGAGTCCATGGGGGCCCGTGCTCACCAGCGCGTCCCCAGGCCGACCGTCACTCCGCCGGATCGGCCCTTCCTCCCCCAGGCGCCCCAGGGCCGTGACCGCCAGAACCCGCTGGCCGCCACTGCTGCAATCTCCCCCCAGCAGCACACCGCCGTGACGCCCCAGGGCGGCGTCAAGCCCCTGGTACACCCCCTCCACCCAGCTCCAGGCGGTACGGGGAGGCGCCACCAGCCCCACGGTCAGGCCCACCACCGTGCGACAGCCCATGGCCGCCAGATCCGACAGATTGGCAGCGGCGGCACGCCAACCCAGATCCACCGGACCGATCGTGGTCTCGCTGAAGTGCACGCCCTCCACGAGAACGTCGGTGTTGATCACCAGCACACCGTCGGCGCACTCCGGCAGCAGGGCGGCGTCATCCTCGAACTGGCCGGCGGGGGCATGGGCCCCGAGCCGTTGGATCAGGGACCATTCACCCAGGTCGGCCAGGGTCGGCCCAGGATCACGGCCGGCGGCCGGCGGCTCAGCCATGCTCGCCGGCTGAGCGGTCGCCGGCTGATCCCTCAGCCATGGGGCTTGAAGTTCTCGGCCCCCTCCACCACGGTGGCCTTGACGATCCCGTCGTCGGCCGTGAGTTCCTCGAGCACGTCGAAGCCATCCACGACGTAGCCGAAGGCGGCGTAACGCCCGTCGATCAAGTTGAGGCCGGCGGGGGTGAGTTCAGGCTCGAACAGGAACAGGAAGAACTGGGAGGAGCCGTCGTCGAGGGCTTCGTCGGAGTGGGCCCAGCCCAGAGTTCCCTTGGTGGCGAAGGGGAGGACCGGGGCGGTCTTGAACAGCCCAAGTTCCTCGAAGGTCTGGTTGTAGAAGGGTTGAGGTTCGCCGGCCACCTTGATCTCGAGGGGAACGTTCCGTTCCTTGCCCGTGGCGGCGTCGATGAATCCATCGGCCAGCCCTGTGGGGTCTCCGGTCTGAAGAACGTAGAAATCCTCGGCCCGGATGAAGGGCAGGCCGTCGTAAAAGCCGCGTTGCACCAGGTCCACGAAGGCGCCGGCCGTGATCGGCGCGTTGTAGCCGTCCACCACGGCGGTGAGATCGCCCTTGGTGGTGGTCAGCTTGATGGTGGCCCGGCCGAGCAGGCGGGGCAGGGCAGCGAACTGTTCGGGGATCGCGAAGGGGAACTGCCCCACCAGCAGGGCTTCGGCCTGGCCGAGGGTGCTCAGGGCACTGCGCCGCGCCTCCAGGAAGGCGTCGCGGTCCTGCCGCTCGGCGGCGCCGGCGATGGTCTGCAGCTCGCCCTCCAGACGGTCCAGCAGGGCGGCCGCCCGCTCCCGTTCGTCGGCGTCGAAGCTGGCCACGAGATCGCTGCGGCGGCTGCTCAGCTGGGACTGGGCCCGACGCACAGCGCTGGTGAGGGCGCTCCAGCGCTTGGCCCGCAGATCGTCGCTGGTGGCTTCGAGGCGATGCTGGAGGGTCTGGAGATCGGGTTGCTCGATCGGCAGGGCGTCGCGCAGCAGGGCCGCCGGATCGGTGACGGCATTGCCCGGGGGAAGAGCCGCCCGCACCGGCGCCGCCCAGCCCAGGCCAGCGGCGGTGGTCAGAAGGGCCAGCAGCAGGGCCAGCAGAGGGTGTGCCCGCCTGTCGATCGCCCGCGGGGAATGCAGTGCCTTCAGGCTCCTGTCCATGGCTCACCCTGCCGTCTTCCGGACTTTGGCACAGCTCGCCCGCCTTGCCCTGCAGCGGTGACGGGGGTTCATGGGCCAGCCGTACAATCCCGCTCACCCGTTCCGCCGGAATGATCTCCAGCAACGACTTTCGTACCGGCACCACCATCGAGCTCGATGGTCAGGTCTGGAGGGTCGTCGAGTTTCTGCATGTGAAGCCCGGCAAAGGCTCCGCCTTCGTGCGCACCAAGCTCAAGGCGGTCCAGAGCGGCAACGTGGTCGAGAAGACCTTCCGGGCGGGGGAGACCCTGCCCCAGGCCCTGCTGGAGAAATCCACCCTGCAACACACCTACATGGAAGGGGAGGACTATGTGTTCATGGACATGGCCAGTTACGAGGAGACGCGCCTGTCCGCCAAGCAGATCGGTGAAGGAAGGAGGTACCTGAAGGAAGGCATGGCCGTGAACGTGGTCTCCTGGAACGGTTCCCCCCTGGAGGTGGAGTTGCCCAATTCGGTCGTGCTCGAGGTCACCCAGACCGATCCCGGCGTCAAGGGCGACACGGCCACTGGAGGCACCAAGCCGGCCATCGTCGAGACCGGCGCCCAGGTGATGGTTCCCCTGTTCATCTCCATCGGCGAGAAGATCAAGATCGACACCCGCAACGACAGCTATCTCGGTCGGGAGTCCTGAGGAGCCATGCAACTCGACAACGATCAACTGCACAGGCTGCTCGCCATTCTTGAGCAGAGCGACATCCAGGAACTGAAGCTCGAGGGCGATGACTTCCGCCTCGAGGTGCGGCGCAACCTGCCGCTGACCCAGCCGGTCACCGTGGTGCCCGGCTCGGTTCTGCCTGCAGCTCCGGTCAGCCCCCCGCCGGCCGCAGCGGCCCCCTCCACCCCTCCACCCGTCACCCCGGCCGTGCGCGCCGATCTGGTGGACATCACGGCGCCGATGGTGGGCACCTTCTACCGCGCCACCTCTCCGGGCGATCAGCCGTTCGTGGAGATCGGCAGCCGGATCACCGTCGGTCAGCCGGTCTGCATCCTGGAGGCGATGAAGCTGATGAACGAGCTCGAGGCCGAAGTGGGTGGCGAGGTGGTCGAGATTCTGGTGGAGAACGGCACCCCGGTTGAATTCGGCCAGGTGCTGCTGCGCGTCAAGCCCTCCTGATCCCGGCCTCCCGTCGCCGCCTCCCGACGACCGGCGGACTCAGCCCAGCTCCCAGGCCGTCTCCAGGGCGGCCACCATGCTCTGGGGCCGGGCGATGCCTCGGCCGGCGATGTCGAAGGCGGTGCCGTGGTCGGGTGACGTCCGCAGGAAGGGCAGACCGAGGCTGGTGTTCACCGCCGCGTCGAAGGCCAGCAGCTTCACGGGGATCAGTCCCTGATCGTGATACAGCGCCAGGTATCCGTCGGGTCCTTCCTCCTCCCCTCGCCAGGCGGCGGCCGCCCCGAGCCAGCAGGTGTCGGGTGCAAGCGGTCCCAGCAGATCCACCTCCGGATGGCACTTCCGCCAGCGTTCCAGAAGGGGGATCAGCCAGGCCTGTTCCTCGGTGCCCAGGCAACCCGCTTCGCCGGCATGGGGATTCAGCCCCGCCACCACCAGCCGGGGTCGGCTACGGAAGCGACGACAGAAGACCAGCAGCGTGTCCAGCTGACGCTCCACCAGCTCGGCGTTCAGGGTGCGAGGCACTGCGGCCAGGGGGATGTGGGTGGTGGCCAGCAGGGTGTTGAGGCGCCAGCCCCCACGGGGCGCCCGGGCGGTGAACAGCATGGAGGCCTGGGCGCGCCCGCAAAGTTCAGCCAGCCGTTCGGTCTGTCCCGGATAGACGTGGCCGGCAGCATGCCAGGCCTGCTTGGCGATGGGTGCCGTGGTCAGTGCCTGGCAGCGGCCATCGAGCACGAGTTCCACTGCTGCCGTCAGCCACAGGAAGCTGGCGGCTCCACTGGCGGCAGTGCCGTGGCCGGGTTCGAGGTCCGCCGGCAAAGGGATGTCGAGAATCGTATGCCGGCCTGGATCGGCCAGCGCTTCGCTGGAGTCGGCGCGCAGATCCAGATAGCTCCGTTCCAGCCAGCGACGACACCCCACCAGAACCACCTCCAGGCCACGCCCCTCCAGCGCCGCCAGGGCCTTGAGCGTGACCTCCGCCCCGATCCCGGCCGGATCGCCGAGGGAGAGGGCGATCCGGCGCTGCTTAGTCTCGATTCCAGTGGCCTCCACGTTCATGATTCGCTGGTTGCTTCTCGGTGGGCTGCTGTTCGGTCTGGGGACAGGCCTCCAGCGGGGCTGGGTGGTGCTCGACGGGTGTCGCTTCATGCGAGATGTGGGGTGGCCCACCCTCAACGATCTGCAACCGGAGGCCAAACCGGTGTGCCAGTCGGATTCGAAGAGCGAGAGCGGCTGACCCCCTCCGTGGGACTCATTCTGGCGGCAGCTTCTGGCGGCGCTCCTCCGCCAGCGAAGCGCGAAACCCCTCCCGGTAGCTGGGGTAACGCAGGTGGTAGCCGAGTTCGCCACAGAGCCGCCGGTTGCTGGTGCGGCGGTTCTCGCTCCAGAAGCTGCGCGCCATCGGGCTGAGGCTGGGCGCGATCCGCTCGAAGCGCTCGAACTCGGGCAGTTTGCAGCCCAGCAGATGGGCGGCGAAACCCAGGGTTTCGCTGGAGGGGCAGGGGCGGTCGTCCGCAAGGTTCAGCAGGTCCGGCCGATCGTTCGCCGGCAGGGAGAGGCAGTGCAGCAGTGCGCCGACGATGTCGTCGACATGGACGCGGCTGAACACCTGGCCAGGCTTGTGAATCAGGCGGCTGCTGCCCGACAGCAGGCTCTGGAAGGGGCAGCGGCCCGGCCCGTAGATCGCCGGCAGACGAAAGACCTGCACCGGTAGACCGCTCGACAGCCAGGCCTGCTCGCAGGCCAGCCGCGCCTGGCTGCGGGAGAGGGAGGGGCTGGGCATGGCCGTTTCGTCGACCCAGGCGCCGCCCCTGTCGCCGTAGACCCCGGAGGTGGAGAGGTAGCCCAGCCACTGCAGCGGCAGTTGGCGCAGCAGCGGCACGAGCGCGGTGAGCACGGGATCGGCTCCGTCCGCCCCGGGGGGGATCGTGGTCAGTACGTGGGTGACCCCGGCCAGGTCGGCGGGATCGGGCCTGAGCCCCTGCCCGGCGTCGAATCCGAGCCAGCCCACGGGGCCCTGGTCGATGCCGCCCGGTGTCGATCCCAGCCGGTGGGTGAGCAGGACCGATGTTCCCCGCTCGGCCAGCGCTGCGGCGAAGCGCTGGCCGCAGTAGCCG
The DNA here is from genome assembly GCA_964355015.1 of uncultured bacterium. Taxonomy (GTDB): domain Bacteria; phylum Cyanobacteriota; class Cyanobacteriia; order PCC-6307; family Cyanobiaceae; genus CAYHCE01. Next base: position 104,498 of record CAYHCE010000002.1, read on the forward strand.
CCGCCCAGGATCAGCACCCGCGCAGCAGGGGTGTTGACAGCGAGGCGCGTCATGAGTACACCTGTACCACAGCGTCAGTTCCGGCCGATGACCACCACCTGCCTCTCTACACCCCTTCGGCGCAGCGCTGCTCGTCCCGGCGGGGCGCTGTGGCGCCCTGCTCTGCGCAGGGCGCCGGCGCCCGCCGTTCTGGTGGGCGCGCTGCTGCTGGCGGCCGTGCTGCTGGCTCCCGAGCAGCCCCGGGAGCTGGCGGCGATCTGCGAACGGCACAACGGCCCGATGGCCTGCCGGGTGTGGTGAACTCGCCAGCATGAGGGGTGCCGGGCAGCGGGCGACGCTTCAGAAGGGCGGGATCTCAGCTGGCCCCGGGATCAGGCGGCCTGCAGGTTCAGGCTCGGCTTCGGTGTCGGGGTGGCCCACTGCAGCAGCCGCACCGCCAGGCGCAGATCCCCATCGATCCAGGCCCGGATCGCCATCGCCCGACGGGGGTCGTAGAAACGCTGGCGTCGATACCAGTCAAACGCTTCCGCATCGCTCTTGTGGCCGTTGCAGGCCAGGCAGGCCGGAACGCAGTTCTCCGTCACGCTCAGTCCTCCCCGGCAGAGTGGCAGCACATGATCGATCGATTCGGATCGATTGCCGCAATAAATACAACGATTGTGGGTGAACGTATGGAGAGACTGTCGCCACCTTCTGACGCGAAGTTTGGGACAGAGATCCTCAAGGAAGACCGCATCCCTTACCTGCATTCCCATGCCTCGGTTGGCGCCAGTTTGACCTCACCTTCAGGGCTGTCAATGTGTCGGAAACTGCACTTCCGTTGTCGATTCCGGTCGGATTGCCGCCGCCGCCAGATCGTCTAAAATCGCTTTCGGCCAGCAGGCAGGGTTTCCGCTGAGCGCTCCTCCCGTCGCCTCCGAGCGACCCGACAGGTGTCTGATGCGCCTGGGCGCCTCCGGTCTGATCGAGGTGATCTCCCCGTTCGATCCGGTCACCCAGGCCCAGTTGCGTGCCATCCGTCCTGCCGGCTGCTGGCGCGTGCGTCGGCGCTGCTGGGAGTTTCCCCTTGAGGCCGCGCTTGTCCTGCGCGCCCGGCTCGCTGAGCGCTTCCGGATCGAGCCCGATCTTGCTGAATGGATGGGCTGGCTGGAGCAGCCCCTGCCCCCCCTGCCTCCCCACCGCCAGCTGGTGGCTGCCGCCGACCTGGAGGCCCCCTTGCCGGACGGCCGCCGTCTGTTCAGCCACCAGCGCACGGCAGCCCGCTGGCTGCTGGCCCGCCGTGGCGCCGTGCTGGCCCATGCGATGGGTCTCGGCAAGACCCTCACCGCCCTGGTGGCGGCCCGCGCCTTGGTGCGGCTATCGGACTGCCGGATCGCGGTGGTGGCGCCCGTCGGTCTGCACACCCTCTGGCACCAGGAGGCGACGACGCTGGGGCTGGGGCTGGACCTGATCAGCTGGGCCCGGCTACCCAGTGCCCTGCCGCCGGCCGGCACGGTCTTGATCGTGGATGAGGCCCACTTCGCCCAGAACCTGGCCGCGGCGCGGACCCAGGCCCTGCTCCGCCTGGCCCGCCACCCGCGCCTGCGGGCGATCTGGCTGCTGAGCGGCACACCGATGAAGAACGGCAGGCCCGTCCAGCTCTTCCCTCTGCTGGCGGCGATCGGCCACCCGCTCGGCAGGGATCAGCATGGCTACGAGCAGACCTACTGCCAGGGTCACTGGCGCGAGCAGGGTGGCCGCCGCTACTGGCAGGCCACAGGCGCCGAGCGGCTCGAGGAACTTCAGCGCCTCACCCGTCCTCTGCTGTTGCACCGCTGCAAACAGGATTGCCTCGACCTGCCGCCGAAACGGCGCCTGTTTCTGCCGGTGGAGTTGTCGGCCAGTCAGGGGCGGGGATTTCAGCATCTGCTCGCGCAGAAAGTGGAGAGCTACCGCCTGCGGGCGGCCCTTGGCGAGGTTCGTCGCGATGCCGAAACCCTGGCCATGCTCGTCGCCCTGCGCCAGATCGCGGCCCACTACAAGCTGCCTCGGGCCGAGACCCTGCTGACGGGGTTGCTGGCGAAGGGCGAGTCGGTGGTGGTGTTCACGACGTTCGTGACCATCGCCGATCTGCTGGCTCAACGCCTGGGGGGTGTTGTGGTCACCGGTCGGCTCAGGCCCGTGGATCGGCAGCGTCAGGTGGATCGTTTCCAGGCCGGCGGCTCGCCGCTGCTGATCGCCACCTATGGCGCCGCTGGCCTTGGGTTCACCCTGCACCGGGCTTCCCATGTGGTGCTGCTGGAGCGGCCCTGGACTCCGGGGGACGCCGAGCAGGCCGAGGACCGCTGTCACCGCATCGGCATGGTCGGCCCTCTGACCTGCCACTGGCTGCAGCTGGGCGTGGCCGACCAGCTGGTCGATGGTCTGATCGCCAGCAAGTCAGCACGGATCTCCCTGCTGCTGCAGGGACGCTCAACCAGCCTCAGGCGCCAGGCTGTGCCTGCCATGATGCGCGATCTGCTTGAGCGCTGGTAGGTCAGGGATTCGGCAGGGGTGGCTTGTCGCGGCAGCTCTCCTGCCGAACCCGGATGTCGGTGAGCAACTGGGGGTCGTCCGGCTGCTCCGACTTCAAGGCGCTGCCGGTCAGCAGCGCCGACGCTTTCCCGATGTCACGGCAGGCAGCCGCCTGCTCCTGTTTCAGGGTGTGCAGCACGAATCGGTCGCTCAGGGGGCGAGGATCGCGGGGAAAGGCGGCCACCACCTGATTGCAGCGCGCCATCGCCTCATCCAGCTTCTCGACCTTTACGTCCCGCAGGCAGTCGTCGTTGCTGATGCGCTGGTCGCTGAGCGGAGGCTGTTCGTTGCAGCCGGTGAGGACAAACAGGAGAGCCAGCAGGGAGACGAGCGGGATGCGGCCTGCGTCAGTAGGAGTAACGATCATTGCGGGTGGTGCCGCCGCTGCTGGGGATGGGCATGGTCCCGCTGCCCGGCGCTACCGTTGCCGACGGCGCCGGCCGCTCACTGCCGTAGAGGGCCCCCAGGAAGCGGCCGCAGTCGGGATAGGTGCCCGGGTTGTTCACCACCGCCTCGGTGATCATCACGGCGGCATGTTCGGGCGATGTCTTGAACAGGCTGGCGCTCTGCCGCTTGATCAGGGCATAGGCGGCGGTCCAGCTCACCTCATGGTCGTTGCCTGCCTTGCGCATGAAGCAATACACTTCCGCTCCCTTGCTCGCGGCATCGGTGCGATCCGGCTGGATCGGCTGGCTGAGCAGGGGGGTGGGGAGGGCCAGAGCGATCAGGGCAGGAGCCAGGACCACACCGAGGCGGTTGCGGTACACGCGGACTGGAGCAGGGGCTGAGGGATGGCGGCAAGGCATGAAACGGGTCCGGCTGGCCGGGCTGAGCGACCCAACGTATCGGCCGGTCCCAGGCTGTCGAGGGCAACGCGTCCGGGGCGTCAACCGGAGGAATGACCAGCTGTGAACGAGAGCACGAAGCGCACGATCACGGGCAGCACCAGCAGCACCGTGATCAGGCGCACCGCATGCAGGGCGGCCACCGCTGCTCCGACGCCGAACCCTGCCCCGACCAGACTCATGCCTGTGATGCCCCCCGGTGCCGCCCCCAGCAGGGTGATGATCGGGTCCACGCCCAGCAGGCGGCTGCTCCAAAGCCCCACCACCAGACCCGTGGCCACCAGGGTCACGGTGATCAGGATCGCCGGGCGCCAGAGCTGCCTCAGTTCCAGCAGCGCTACGGAGCTGAGACCGGTGCCGATCACCGTTCCGATCGCGATCTCCAGCACGGTCCGGGTTCCATTCGGCCACACCGCCACCTCCCACCTCCCTGACATGCTCACCAGGCCAGCCCCCAGCAGAGCCCCGGCCAGGGGTGCGGCAGGGATGCCGGTCCGCAGGGCCAGCAGACCCCCCGCCAGACCGGCCAGAAGATAGACCACCAAGGTGGGGGGGGAAGACATGCCCTGCAGCTGGTCAAGAGGACACCCAGTCTGGGAGATGGCTTGAGCGGCAGGGCATTCTGTGTTGTGATCGGCCCTGTTGCCCTGTGTGGGATGGCTCCTGAATCGGTTTCCTTTCGCATCACCCGCACGGCGGAGGATCTGGCCCAGACCGTCACGGCCCTCTCCCACCGGCTGGTGAAGCTGGAGCAGAGGCTCGGAACCCTGGAGATGGTGATCGAGAACCATCAGCAACCTGAACCCTCCGAGCTCGATGCCCTGGCCAACGTCGAGCTGCTGCTGCGCGATTGCCGCCAGCTGCTCGAGGAGTCCGCTCCGGAGGCGGTGGCTCCGGGGCATTCAGACCCCTCCGCAGAGCCAGCCTTCGAAGAGGGGTATCGCGATGCCGCCTAACACCCGCCTTCCGCACGGTACGGGTCAGGAGTGGCAGAATGAAAAGAAAGGCAATCATGGCCAGCACCTACCCGGCCTGTCCCCTGCCCCGTCCCAGCGGCAACGGGGGGCCCGTGGCTTCCAGTTTCCATTCCCGACCCACCGGCTACATTGAGGGCGGTCATCAGCTTGAAAAGCTGGAATTCGCTCTGGCCGTTGCGGTCAGCAGGGGAGATGCCCAGCGCGCGGCTCAGCTGCGCTCTCAGATCGACGCTCTAGGGGGCAACGGCGAAGAGCCCGGTACCTGAGATCCGTTCGATTCGCCCATATCGGTTTCAACATCCCCGCATCCTTCTCGGGCATCGCTCACAGCCAGGCGATAGGATCATGATGTATTGAACGGTTGATGTGGCTGCGGTTCAGATGCGCTCTTCGATCGCCTCGCTCGGATCCGAACAGAGAACGCAACTGCTCCTGGAAGCTGCCCGTCATGCGGCGGGTGCCGAAGCGGCAGCTGAGCGTGGCGAGCTCTCAGAATCAGCGCGTCAGATTCTCAGGGCCCTTGATTATGAGCGCCGCGCCGGCAGTATCGGCCCCCAGGTTCTTCAGCTGATCAAGCCCCGTCCCTGATTCACGGCCCCCGGGAGCAGGCGCCCGAAGACTGCGATGTTCTGCCGAAGCGGAACCTTGCGCCCGATCACTCAGGGGCATTCCGGCAGGATCTCGGTCAGGCTCCGGTTCTGCTGCGGCAGTAGCCCCTGGCTTCGATCTTGAACAGCCGTCAATCGGGCCGGTTTGGCGCCTATCTCGCCAGCACGATCGCCGACTGCAAAAAACTCTCCACTCAAGCGGGTGACCGGATTCGAACCGGCGACGTTCAGCTTGGGAAGCTGACATTCTACCACTGAATTACACCCGCGCCGCATCACCCTAGCAAAGGGAGTTGCGAGTCAGGCCTCACTTGCCATCCTTCGCCGGGACCGCCGGACAGTTCGCCTGTTCCGAGACCCGACGCCGGGCGGCGATCACCGGCTGGGCCTTGGCCTTCAGGTCGGCGGCAGCCTCCTCCAGGGTGAGGCTCTTGTTGCCGGCCACACGGGTGGCTTCTCGGTTGAAGGCGCTGAGCTGATCGCGGAACTGCCGGAGCCTCAGTTTCTCCAGAAGCGCTTCCGAGTGGTTCAGCGCCTCCAGAGATCGTGTCAGAGCCTTGTTGGCCGCGGTCGCATCGCCAACCGTGGAGGTGGGTTTCAGGGCAGCCACCTGGTCCAGGGCGGTGCCGACGGCGGCGAGGTTGGTGCAGACTTTGGCCTCAAGGGCATCCTCTGTTTTCTGGGAGACCTGCTGACAACCTGCCAGCCCCAGTGTGGTCACGGCCATGGCGAGGGCGATGAGACGGCGCATAGCGAGCAAGGCGGCGTTCACTCTGAACACTAGGCAGGTGGATGCCTTCCGGCAGCACGGACCTCCGGGCATTCGGTCTCCGTTCGTAGCGGAAGGAACCTCAACGGACGAGTTCGGTGGCGGCCGCCGCCACCCCGGCGCCCACCGTTCCTGCGGCCATCCCCAGCTCCTGCAGGCTGGCCTCGATGGCCGCCACCGCCGTGAGCACGTCGCGGTTGCAGACGAAGCCCAGGTGGCCGATGCGGAAGACCTTCCCTTTGAGGTGGTCCTGGCCGCCGGCCAGCAGGATGTCGTAGCGATCCTTCACCTTCTTGCGCAGCACCTCGGCGTCGATGCCCTCCGGTGCCACGGCGGTGATCGCCGGACTGCCGTGCCCCTCTGCGGCGTAGAGGGGCAGTCCGATCGCCCGCATCGCCGCCTGAGTGGCCCGTTGGAGCCGGGCGTGGCGGGCGAAGATCGCCTCCAGCCCCTCCTTCTGCATCATCTCCAGTGCTGCTTCCAGGGCGAAGTAGAGGTTCACCGGTGGAGTGAACGGGTTGCTGTCGGCGGCGGCGGATTTGCGGTACTTGCCCAGATCCAGATAGAACTTCGGCAGATCGGAGTGCTCATGCGCCTTCCAGGCGCGCTCACCCATCGCCACGAACCCCAGGCCGGGCGGCATCATGTATCCCTTCTGGGAGCCGGAGCCCACCACGTCGAGGCCCCAGGCGTCCACCGGTACGTCGCAGGCGCCCAGGCTGGTCACGCAGTCGGCCACGATCAGGGCCTGGCCGTGGGCATGCACATGACGGGCGATGGTCTCCAAGTCGTTGATCACGCCGGTGGAGGTTTCCGAGTGGGTGAGGATCACGGCCCGGATCCGCTTCTCGGAATCGGCCTCCAGGGCCGTGCGGAAGGCCTCCGGATCGAGGGGCTGCCCCCACTCCGCCTTCACCACCAGCACGTCGAGGCCGTAGGCCTTTGCCACCTTCACCCAGCGCTCGCCGAACTTGCCGTTGTCCCCGCAGAGCACCCGGTCGCCGCGGCTCAGCACGTTGATGATTCCGGCCTCCATGGCGGCGGTGCCGCTGCCGGCGAGGGCCAGCACATCCCCCTTCGTCTGATGCAGCCACTTCAGCTGCTCGGTGGTGCGTTTGACGATTTTCTGGAAATCGGCGCTGCGGTGGCCGATCGGATGACGGCTCATCGCCAGCAGGACGGACTCCGGCACCGGCGTCGGACCGGGAATCATCAGGGAGAGCTTGTCCTGCATGGGGGGGGCGCGGTGGGATGGAGCGCGGCGGCGCGATCCCCCACCTTAAAAAACGATCCTCACGGCTCCCTGCGGGCACCGCGGCCATGACCCTTTCCGGTGGCTACATCCTGCCGGTCTGGGTGGCCGCCGCGGCGCGCGCCGGTCTCCAGGTGCTGCTGGCACGGGAGGATCCGGCCCTGCCGGAGGGGAGGGAAACGAGCCTGACGGCGCAGCCGCTCGAGCTGCTGGAGCCCGCCGGCCGCAGCTCTGTACCCGTGGAGGCCGCCGCCCCGCTGGGGGAGGGTATGGCCCTGGGCATCAGCCGCTGCGACCCCGGCGACGGGCTCGATCTCACCCGGGGTCTGGCGGTCTGGGCGCTGGTCAGCTTGTGGGAGCCCGCCTTCGGATCCGACCAGTGGCTGCTGCTCGAGGCCGGCGAGGGGGTGGGGGTCCACGCCGACAGCCTGGCGCTCTGTCTGTCGGGCTATGCGCTGCGCTTGCTGGAGACCAACCTGCGGCCCCTGCTGCCGGCCGGCCGGGGGCTGCGGCTGCGGATCGTCCTTCCCGATGGGCGGCAGCTGGCCGAACGCACCAGCAACGCGGCGTTCGGGGTGGTGGACGGCCTGGCCCTGATCGGCACCCAGGCGGTGGTGCAGCGCAGCGCCTCCCCCGATCGTCTGCAGGAGTGCCTGACGGAGCTGCGCTCCCGCGCCGCCGATCCCGGTTTCGGCGGCGACGTGGTGCTGGTGATCGGCGAAAATGGACTGGATCTGGCCCCCAGGCTGGGGATACCGCCGGAGCTGCTGCTCAAGGCCGGCAACTGGCTCGGTCCGGCGATCGTGGCCGCTGCCGAGGCGGGTGTGAGGCGGCTGCTGCTCTTCGGCTACCACGGCAAGCTGATCAAGCTGGCCGGCGGCATCTTCCACACCCACCACCACCTGGCTGATGGCCGAAGCGAGGTGCTCACTGCCCTGGCGGCACTCGAGGGAGTCACGGGTGAGGCCTTGGCGCGACTTCACGGGGCGCCCACCGTCGACGCGGCCCTGACGGAGCTGGCCGCGGCGGATCCCGAGCGGGCGCAGCGGCTGGAGCAGCGGCTGGCCACCGCGATCGAGACCCGCAGCCAGGCCTACCTGGCTCGCTATGGCCGGTTTTCGCTGCGGATCGGCGCCGCCTTGTTCGATCGGCAGCGTCGGCTCAGGACCGTCGGCCCCTGCGGGTGCGAGCTGCTGGCGGCTTTCGGGCACCCTCTAGGGTGAGCCCAAACGGCCTGGCCAGGGACGACGGCCCCGGCCGGGCGTCACGCAGGATCCCTTCCGGTCGCTATGTCCCACCCCTCTCCGTCGACGGAACAGCCGGAAGGTTCCCGCCACCCCGCGATCGTCATTCTCGACTTCGGCTCCCAGTACTCCGAGCTGATCGCCCGCCGTGTCCGGGAGACTGAGGTGTATTCACTGGTGCTCGGCTACAGCACCACGGCAGAGGAGCTCAGAGCCATCGCCCCGAAGGGCATCATCCTCAGTGGCGGCCCCAGCTCTGTTTATGACGAGGCAGCGCCGTTGTGCGATCCGGCCCTCTGGGAGCTGGGGATCCCGGTGCTGGGCGTCTGCTACGGCATGCAGTTGATGGTGCAGCAGTTGGGTGGGCAGGTGGTGGCCGCCGGCCGCGGCGAGTACGGCAAGGCGCCGTTGTATGTCGATGACCCGATCGATCTTCTCACCAACGTCGACCACGGCTCGACGATGTGGATGAGCCACGGCGATTCGGTGCAGGCCCTGCCCGAGGGGTTCGTGCGGCTGGCCCACACCGACAACACCCCTGAGGCGGCCGTCGCCGATCACCGCCGCCGGCTCTACGGCGTGCAGTTCCACCCTGAAGTGGTGCATTCCAGCGGCGGCATGGTGCTGATCCGCAACTTCGTCTATCACATCTGCGGCTGCGAGCCGGACTGGACCACAGCGGCCTTCATCGACGAAGCGGTGGCCGATGTGCGGGCCCGCGTGGGGGACAAACGCGTGCTGCTGGCGCTCTCTGGCGGGGTCGATTCGTCCACGCTGGCCTTTCTGCTGCACAGGGCGATCGGGGATCAGCTCACCTGCATGTTCATCGACCAGGGCTTCATGCGCAAAGGGGAGCCGGAGTTCCTCACTGAGTTCTTCGATCGTCAGTTCCATATCCGCGTGGAGTACATCAACGCCCGAGATCGCTTTCTCGCCAGGCTCGATGGCATCACCGATCCGGAGGAGAAGCGCAAGATCATCGGCACCGAGTTCATCCGGGTGTTCGAGGAGGAAAGCAAGCGCCTCGGCCCCTTCGACTACCTCGCCCAGGGCACGCTCTACCCCGATGTGATCGAATCCGCCGGCACGGGCATCGACCCCAGGACCGGCGAGCGGGTGGCCGTGAAGATCAAGAGCCACCACAACGTGGGCGGTCTGCCGAAGGACCTCCAGTTCAAGCTGGTGGAGCCGCTGCGCCGTCTGTTCAAGGACGAGGTGCGCAAGGTGGGACGCAGCCTGGGCCTTCCCGAGGAGATCGTGCGCCGTCACCCCTTTCCCGGCCCAGGCCTGGCGATCCGCATTCTCGGCGAAGTGAGTGCCGAGAAGCTCAACCTCCTGCGCGACGCTGACCTGATCGTGCGCGAGGAGGTTCAGGAGGCCGGGCTCTACCACGAGATCTGGCAGGCCTTCGCGGTGCTGCTGCCCGTGCGGAGCGTCGGCGTCATGGGCGACAAGCGTACCTATGCCTATCCGGTGGTGCTGCGCTGCGTCTCCTCCGAAGACGGCATGACTGCCGACTGGTCCCGTCTTCCCTATGACCTGCTCGAGCGCATCTCCAACCGGATCGTCAATGAGGTGAAGGGGGTGAACCGCGTGGTGCTCGACATCACCAGCAAGCCCCCGGGCACGATCGAGTGGGAATGATCCCGCCGCGGCTGCGGCTGGCCGCTCCGGTTGGCGTTCGATATCATCGGCTCTCGGCCTTCCTCCCTTGACCGTCGCCACCCAGCAGGATCCCCAGCTGCAGCGCCGTCTCCAGCAGGACAGCATTCAGCTGGGGGGGAAAACGATCTATCTCAATCCCTTCCTCTACTGGCGACGTTTCGACGCCAACACCGACCGCTGGCTGCGGGAGCCCGGCCAGCTGCAGGAGGAGCAGATCCTGGCCAACCGCGGCCGCTTCTATCCGGAGGTGCTCTGGGACGAGCTCCCCGAAGCTGAACGGCAGGTCAAGGACGGCGCCGTGGAGATGTTTCTGAAGAGCCTGGAGCTGATCAGCACCTTCAACCCCGACCTCAGCGCCGGCCACCTGCTGGAGGTGGAGCGCAAGATGGCGGTCACCAAGAAGCGGGCCTTCGAGCGCTGGGTGGAGAAGTCGCTGCAGCGGCGCCAGAAGCAGGTGCAACGTGAACGGCGCCGTTTCGATCGCGAACGGACGCTGCGGGGATGGGGCGAGTGGCTGGGCCTTGAGGTCACTCGTCAGGCGCTGCTGCCGTTCACGGCCCTGCTCGTGCTGGCGGTCTTCGGTGGCTGGTGGCTCGGCTCACGGGAGTTCTGCCGCCAGGTGCTCCTGGCGCCGGGTATTCAGCGGACCCCCTGAGCCACTCTGCGCCGCAGGGGGCGGCAGACTGTGATTCCTGCGCGGTGGGGGTCCACGCCACCGCGGCTGTTGTGATCGCGCATTCCCATGGCTGCTGATCCACTCGATGCCCTGCGGCTCACCCTGATGCAGGAGGTGCTGCCGGTCGGGATGGCGGTGGTGGAACGAGCCCGCCGTGGTGGGCCGCGCCAGGTGGTGGAGGCGTTCACCGGCACGGTCGACCCACTCGGCCAGCTCCGGCAGGAGGGAGATGCGGCGGCCCGTGCCGTTCGTGACAGCCTCGATCAGCTGCAGCCGGGGCTTGGCAATCCGGTGGTGAAGGTGGAGGTGCGGGATGTGCCGGCCTCAGAGGCGACGTCCCACCCACCCGCCTCAGACCCTGAGGGGATGGCCGCCATGGCTGGCGTGCGGGTGAACATCCATGGGGATCCACTGAGTGAGCGGCAGGCCCTGCTGGTTGCTCTCGGCAGGATCTCGGAGCGGCTGACTCTGCTCGAACGGCGGCTCGAGGCCTGAGTGCGATGGGCATCGGCTTTCTGCCTGGACAGGCGCGCCAGGCCGGCATGCGTCATCAGCCGGCCTGGCTGCTGGCCCTGGTCGTGCTGGCCGCCACGGCGATGGGAGCCCGTTTGGCCTGGCTGCAGCTCGTCCAGGGCGCCGATAATCGCCTGCGTGCGGATCAGAACCGGATCCGGCTTGTGCCCCGGCATCCGATGCGGGGCCGGCTGCTCGATCGCAACGGCCAGGTGCTCGCCACCAACCGGCTCACCTATAACCTCTACATCCAGCCGCGCCTGGTGTCCGAGGAGCGCTGGCCCGCCCTGAGAGACCGGCTGGGGACTGTGCTTGGCATTCCGCCCAGCGAGCTGGAGCGGAACCATCGTGCCGCTGGCGAGGGAGATGGCTACCGCATCGATCTGGCGGGACCCCTCAGCACCATGCAGGTGGTGCGTTTCCTCGAGCAGGCCCCCGCTCTTGATGGCGCCGAGGTGGACCTGGATGTGCTCCGTTCCTATCCCAACGGGCGTCTGGCTGCCCATGTCCTCGGCTACACGAGCGGGATCACGGAGGAGGAGTACAAACGGCTGGCTGAGAATGGCTATCGGGTTCAGGACCGGATCGGACGAACCGGTCTGGAGCGCGTCTTTGAATCGCATCTGCGGGGGGAGTGGGGCGGCCAGCAGCTGGAGGTGAACGCGGAGGGTCAGGTTCAGCGTGTGCTGGGCGATAAGCAGGCAAGGGCCGGTAAGGATCTGCGGCTCACACTCGACCTGGAGCTGCAGCGTGCCGCCGAGCGGGCCCTCGATGGCGTGGCCAAGGGGGCGATCGTGGCGATGGACCCCCAGACCGGCGCGATCCTGGCGATGGCCAGTCACCCCGGCTTCGACCCCAACATCTTCTCCAACGGTCCCACCACCACGCAGTGGAACGATCTCAACCGGCCGGAGGCACCGATGCTGAACCGGGCGATGCGGGCCTTTCCGCCGGCGAGCACCTTCAAGGTGATCAGCTCCATCGCCGGCCTGGAGTCAGGTCGCTACCAGCCCGACTCCACCATTCCCACCTCCAGCTCCTTCTGCTACGACGGCCAGTGCTACGCCGATCACGGCAGTTTCGGCAGCATCGGGTTTCCCCTGGCCCTGGCCGTCAGCAGCAACAGTTTCTTCTATCGGCTCTCCTTACAGGTAGGGGCCGACGAGCTGTTCAAGGCCGCCCGGAGGATGGGCTACGGCAGCCTCACCGGGATCGAACTGCAGGATGAGGAGAGCCCCGGGCTGCTGGGCGACAGGGAGTGGAAGCGCCGCACCCTCGGTGAAGCCTGGACCTCGGTGGACACGATCACCTCCGCCATTGGCCAGGGGGCCGTGTCGGTGACCCCCCTGCAGATGGCTCGCCTCTATGCAGCGGTCGCCAACGGTGGCTGGCTGGTGACTCCTCATTTGGTGGAAGAGCCCACGGCCCGCCGCTGGATCGGGCTCAAGCCGTCCACCCTCAAGGTGTTGCAAAAGGGCCTGCGCGATGTGGTGACCAACGGCACCGCCACCATGCTCAACGACCCCAGCCTGCCTCCGGTCGCCGGCAAGACCGGCACCGCCGAGGATCCACCGCGCCCGGACCACGTCTGGTTCGGCGGCTACGCCCCCGCCGACAGGCCGAGCCTGGTGATCATTGCTTTCGGTGAGAACAGCGGTGGCTACGGCGGCACCGTGGCGGCGCCGATGGTGAAGGCGCTGATGACCACCTGGTTCAAGGGGGGTCAGGCCGCCAGCTGCAGTTCAGTGCCAGCCACCTGTCGGTAGTACGTGCGCAACTGGGCCGTGGCGCCCGCCCAGCCCCACCGCTCCGCCTCGCTGCGGGCGGCCTGGCGCAGTTCCTCCCGCCGATCGGGGTTGCCCAGCAGGCGAAGGGTGGCGGCGGTGAGGCTGGTGGGATCATCGGGGTCGTACAGGCAACCGTTCACCCCGTCGCTGACGATGTCTGGGATGCCGCCGCGGTTGGCCCCCACCACCGGGCAGCCTGCCGCCATCGCCTCCAGCAGCACCAGCCCGAGGGTTTCGGTGCTGGAAGGGAAGAGGAAGGCATCGGCGCTGGCGTACGCACTGGCCAGATCCTCGCCGCCGAGATAACCCACGAATGTGGTGGCGGTGCCGGCGAACACCTTTTCCAGCTGCAGGCGGTGCGGACCATCGCCCACAAGCGCCAGGCGCGCCTCGGGGAGGGCATCGAGCACGGGGCGGATGCGTTCGATCTGCTTCTCGGCCGAGAGCCGGCCCACGTAGAGCAGCAGGCTGTCGCTGTCGGGATGTTCCCCCATCAGCCTGCGACGCATGGCAGCGAGCCTCAGTGCGGGACGGAAGAGTTCGGTGTCGACCCCCCGCTGCCATAGGGCCGTGTGCTGGATCCCCCGCTGGCTCAGCTCCTCCACCATGGCGGTGGAGGTGCAGAGATTCAGGTTGGCCTGGTTGTGGGCGGCCTTGAGCAGCTCCCAGAGGAGGGGCTCGAACACCCCCATGCCGTAGTGCTCCAGATATTTGGGCAGGTGGGTGTGGTAGCTGGCCACCAGAGGGATCTGGCGTGTGCGGGCCATCCAGATGCCCCCCAGGCCCAGGACGGCGGGGTTCACCACATGCACCAGGTCGGGACGAAAGCCATCGAGGGCCTCGCCCACCGATGGCCTGGGCAGGGCGAGCTTCAGTTCCGGGTACAGCGGCAGGGGCAGGGCCGGAACCCCGATCACCCGGGCTCCCCTGTAGTGCTCGGGGGCTCCTTCCGGGCAGAACAGCAGGACCTCGTCCCCGCCGCTGACCAGATGTTCCACAGTCTTGGTGAGACGCGTGACGATGCCGTCGACCTTGGGAAGGAAGGTCTCGGTGAACAGGGCGATCTTCACAGGGGCCGCATGCCTGGGAGGGAGCTGCTCAGAACGAGGCCTTCATGGCAGCCGCCTGAGTGGTGGTCCAGGAGGATACGCAGGGGATGCGGGAGCGGTCGCAGCGATCTGCCCAGCGCCGGGCCACATCCACCACTTCGCTGAGCAGGCCGTCGTCGAGGGTGGTGGGCTTGAGACCGAGTTCGATCAGGCAACGGTTGTCGACGATCAGGTCGTTCTCGATCGCTTCCTTGCGGGGATTCGGCAGATGATTCACCTTGGCGCCTGTGACGGACGCTACCTTCTCCGCCAGATCCTTGACCTTGTGGCTCTCGGTCATCTGATTGTAGATCCTCACCTTTTCGCCGGAGCTGGGAGGGTGATCGATCGCCAGTTCCACGCACTTCACAGAATCGCGGATGTGAATGAAGGCACGGGTCTGGCCGCCGGTGCCGTGAACGGTCAGCGGATAGCCGATGGCTGCCTGCATCAGGAAGCGGTTGAGCACGGTGCCGTAATCGCCGTCGTAATCGAACCGGTTCACCAGGCGTGGATCCCGATCGGTGAGATCCGTGTTGGTGCCCCAGACGATGCCCTGGTGCAGGTCGGTGACACGGATGCCGTCATTCTTGTTGTAGTAGAAGAAGAGAAGTTGGTCCAGCGTCTTCGTCATGTGATAGACGCTACCGGGATCGGTGGGATGCAGGATCTTCTCCCGGAAGCGGGAGCCATCCGGCTGGGGCACCTCCACGGTGAGATAACCCTCGGGGATGGTGGCTCCCCGATGGGATCCATAGCCGTATACCCCCATGGTTCCCAGGTGCACGATGTGCACGTCCAGGCCGCTCTCGACGATTGCGCAGAGCAGGTTGTGGGTGCCGTTGACGTTGTTGTCAACCGTGTAACGCTTGGTGGTGCTCGACTTCATCGAATAGGGGGCGGCCCGCTGCTCGGCGAAGTGGACCACCGCGCCCGGCCGCTCGCTGCGCAGCAGCTCGAGCAGCAACTCGTAGTCCTGGGCGATGTCCAGAGAAACGAAGCGCATCGCCCGGCCGCCCGTTTCCTCCCAGGCCCTCAGCCGCTCGTGCAAGGTGGCGATCGGGGTGAGGGATTCCACCCCGAGATCCACGTCGATCTTGCGCCGGCTGAGGTTGTCCACGATGACCACATCGTGGCCGGCATGGGAGAGGTTCACGGCACAGGGCCATCCGCAGAAGCCGTCGCCGCCGAGAACGAGAACCTTCACGTCTGAACTCCTGCTGAACGAGCCGATGCTCCTTCGGGCAAGCTACTACAGGCGTTCGGCCGGCCCGAACCGAGCCGGGTTCAGCTGATTCTCATCGCCACGGCCAGGAGCAGCAGCACCAGCACGGCACCACCGATGAGGAGCAGCTTCGTGGATCGGCTCCGGGCCCCGCCGGCGTCCACCACCTCCATGCGGGGCTCCTTGGCGAAGGCATTGAGCTTGCCGCCGTCTTCCTCGGTGACCGACATGGGGATGTCCCAGGGGGAAGAAGCAAAAATACCCAGTGCCGGCGCCACCGCCGCCGTGACGACAGGGAACGTCATGGGCCGTTGGCTGCTGCTCCCGGTTCCGGTGGGCCAGGCTCAGCTGCTGAGTGCTGGGCGCTGGCCGACACGACCCTCGATAGGAGAGCTGGGGCTGGCATCCGTCCGCATCGGCAGTCGACCCGCCAGGAAGGCTGTGCGGCCGGCCTCGGTGGCCTGCGCCATGGCGCCTGCCATGGCGGCCGGATCCCCCGCCAGAGCGATGGCGCTGTTGATCAGAAGGGCGTCGGCGCCCATCTCCATCGCCTGGGCCGCTTCGCTCGGCACACCGATCCCTGCATCCACCACCACCGGTACGGTGGCGTTCTCGATGATCAGGGCGATGTTGGCGGCGTTACGGATCCCCTGGCCCGAGCCGATCGGGGAGCCCAGGGGCATCACTGTGGCGCAGCCGGCCTCCTCGAGCCGTCTGGCCAGGATGGGGTCGGCGTTGATGTACGGCAGCACGGTGAAGCCCTCCTTCACCAGCTGCTCGGCAGCCTCCAGCGTTCCGATCGGATCCGGCAGCAGGTGACGGCCCGGCGGGATCACCTCCAGCTTCACGAAGCGGTTCTCCTCCTGGCCGGCCAGCTTGGCCAGTTCCCGACCCAGCCGGGCCACCCGCACGGCCTCCTCGGCAGTGGTGCAGCCGGCCGTGTTGGGCAGCATCCATAGCTTCGTCCAGTCGATCGCCTCCAGCAGGCCCGCGTGGCCGGCCGCCACCGATTGCACCCTCCGCACGGCCACGGTGACGATCTCGCAGCTGCTCGCCGTCAGGCTGGCCTGCATCGCCAGCAGGCTCGGGTACTTGCCGGTGCCTGTCATCAGCCGGCTGCGGAAGTGCCGGCCGCCGATCACCAGGTTCCCATCCCGCACGTCGCCGGCTTTGCCGGTCTGCGCGGGTGCGGTGGGTTGGGCAGGGTCGAGCGGGGACAGGGGCATTCCGCGAAGCTACCGCGAACCGCGCCGCTGCCGGCCGGAGCCGGGCCTCCTAGCCTGGGCCCACTTCCTCGATCTCCGCGATGCCGCTGCTCCTGCCGCTGCTGCTGGCCGCCAACCCGCTGCCGGTGGGCAGCATGGTGCCGTTCACGCTGCCGGCGTCCTCGCCGCTGGATTCCTCCGGCACCGACCTGGGTCCGGTGGAAACCTTCGATCCCACCGGACGCGCCGTTGACCTGGCCCGCGAGCTGCCGAGGGTCTGGTCCGGCACCTACCGCTCCTTCTCCGGGGGCGGGCCGGTACCGGTGGAACTGCGACTGGCCTCCGCCACGCCGATGGGGCAAATGGTGGATCTGCGCGGTGAGATGACCGTGGCCGGTCAGCAGGTTGCGGTCCAGGGGAATCTCAACGCCAAATCGGATCAGCTCGACCTGCTGCTCCTCTGCGACTGCGAGGTGTCCGGCATGGAGGCTGGCGGCGAGTTCTCCGGTGTGCAGGGCCTGGCCCTCTCGGGCTGGGTGGCGCCTCGGCTGACCAACCCCGGCGGACGCCTGGAACTGCGTCCGGTGCCCCTGGCCAGGGAGACCAGGCCCGCAGGCGGGACTGGAACCTCGGTGCGCGGGCTCTGGTGAAGCCTGCGGAGCTCCCCTGGCCCGTCAAGGGGAGCTCCAGCGGATCAAGCAGCCTTCTTGGGACCTGAGGATGGGGTCGGCGGTCCGCCGGGCTTGAGACCCTGTCCGGAGGGGGTGGAGGTTGCCAGCTGCTGGTCCTCGCTCCCCTGGGAGGCCCCTGACGGGTTGCGGCGATCCAGCAGCTTCAGGCGCTTGCGACTGGTCTTGTTGGCGGGTTCGAGTGCCAGGGCCCTGCCGTAAGCCTCACGGGCCTCGTCGGGTTTTCCCTGGCGCTCCAGGGCGTAGCCCAGGTTGTTGAGCGCCACCGGATAGTCGGCCTTGGCCTGCAGCGCCGACCGATAGTGCCGGATGGCGCTGGCGTAGTTGTTCTGGGCGGCCAAGGCGAAGCCGAGGGCGTTCTGGATCAGCGCCCGCGCTTCGCCGGGCTCCTCCTCAGAGCGCTTCAACGCCAGCTTCAGCGAATCGACCGCCTGGCCGTAGAGCCGCTTGCGCAGCTGCACCGATGCCAGTTCGTAGAGAGTGGCGGGATCCTGCGATCGTCCCTTGCCTTCGAGCCTGGCCAGGGTGACTTCGTCGCGCCGGACGCGCCAGACCTGCAGGGCGATGACCACAGAGGCACCGCCAAGCAGCACGATCAGGCCGATCAGATAGGCCTGCGGAAGGAGACTGTCCATCGGGCCTGGCCAGGGGGGAATTCAGCTGAAGTCGGCAGCGATCAGCTGCGGGCGGCGCCCACCACGTCGCTGAAGCTGGTGGGATCGGCAAGGGCGAGCTGGGCCAGCATCTTGCGGTTCAGCTGCACGTCGGCCTTCTTCAGACCGCCGATCAGGCGGCTGTAGCTCAGACCATTGAGGCGGGCGGCCGCGTTGATGCGGGCGATCCAGAGACGACGGAAGTCGCGCTTACGGCGACGGCGATCCCGGTAGGCGTTGCAGAGGGCCTTCATCACCCGCTGATTGGCGGTGCGGAAGAGGCTGCCGCTGCTGCCGCTGAAGCCGCGGGCCAGACGCAGGATCTTGTTGCGGCGCTTGCGGGCGACATTGCCCCTCTTGACGCGGGCCATGGAGAACTCTCGGGTGGAACGGTGGGATCGGGGGCGGGCTGCCGCCTGGCGTCAGCCTGCGTAGGGGAGCATGCGGCTCACGTTGTCCGCGTCGCGCTCATCGACCACCGCCATGGTGCCGAGGAAGCGCTTGCGCTTGGGGCTCTTGTGATCCAGCAGGTGGTTGAGGAAGGCGCGGCGACGCATGAACTTGCCGCTGCCGGTGAGCTTGAACCGCTTGGCGGCAGCTTTGCGGGTCTTGAGCTTCGGCATGTCTTCCGCCCGGGCACAAACAATCAAAGTACGACGCGGAAGTGCCTTCCGCCAACTCCCCCTTCCCGCTCTGCGTCCCACGTCCCCTCCGTCATGCCTGCCTCGCTCCTGCCGCGCTTTCGGTCTCCGCATCGTCAGGTTCCCCTGGCCCTGCTGCTGGGCGGATCGCTGCTGTTCACTCCGAGCTGCCGTGCGATGCCCGCCCAGATGCAGTGGCCCACCCAGCCATCGCCAGCCATCCAGCCGGCGCAGCCCGTGCTCTGGGTGGGGCTGGGGGCCCGGCTCGGCCCCGCCCGCGGCATGCCTGTGGACAAGGCGCCACCGCTGGTGCTTGTGGCCGAATCCGGCAGCCTGGAGCTGGTGGATGCCGCCGGACGGCGCCAGCAGGGGGCCAGCCTGAGCCTGCGCTGGCGTGAGCAGACCCTGGCTCAACCGCTGCGGATCGCCCGCACCGTGCTCGGGCCCTTCCCCAGTTTCGAGACCGCCGAGGGGGCGGCCACGGCCTGGCGCCTGCTTGGGGTGGAGCCCCGCGTCGCCAACCCCGGCGAGTGGGAGGTGTGGGCTCCTGCGGAGACGGCACCGCCCGAGGGTTTCCCGGCGCGGCAGGAGCGGCGTCAGGAATCCCGTCGTCTGGAGCTGGATCTGGTCGGCGCTTCCGGCCTCTCCCTGCCGCTCGAGGGGCCGCTGCGCCTCATGGCGGCCGGGGGGCTCCGCTGGCAGGGCGGCGTTTTCCAGGGTCCGTTCCGCCTGCAGCCCAACGCCTACGGCGGCTGGAGCCTGGTGGAGGAGGTGCCGCTCGAGCGTTACCTGCTGGGAGTGGTGCCCCATGAGATCGGCGCGGGAGCCCCCGCCGCCGCACTGGCGGCCCAGGCTGTATTGGCCCGCACCTGGGCCCTGCGCAACAGCCAGCGCTACGCGGTGGATGGCTATCACCTGTGCGCCGACACCCAGTGCCAGGTCTATGGCGATCCGCGCCAGGCGGGGAGCACGGTGCGACAGGCGCTGCAGGCCACCCGAGGCCAGGTGCTGAGCTGGCAGGGGGAGCCGATCCATGCTGTCTATCACGCAAGCAACGGCGGAGTTTCCGCCGGTTTCGATGAGGGCTGGAGCGGTCCGCCCCTGCCCTACCTGCAGGCCAGCCCGGATGGACCGCCGCCCTTCGCTCGGCGCTTCTCCGTGCCCCTGGCCCCGGCGCTGCTTCCGGAGTTGCTGCGCGATGGCGGCGCCGCCTACGGAGCCGACCATCCCGTCTTCCGCTGGACCCGCAGTCTGGACCGGACCCAGGTCCGCCAGGCTCTGGAGCGTGGCCCCGGTGGGGTGGGCGAGCCCCGCCAGCTGAGAGTCCTGGAGCGGGGTCCGAGCGGTCGGGTGTTGGCGCTGGCTGTCGAGGGCAGCACCGGCCAGCGGGTGCTGCGCCGCGACGCGATCCGGCGCACCTTCCGCCAGCTGCCCAGCACTCTGTTCACGCTGCAGTCGGAGGGGTCGGGGCGCTGGCGATTCGTCGGTGGCGGCTTCGGCCACGGTGTCGGGCTGTCCCAGGCGGGCGCCATCGATCTGGCGGGCAGGGGCTGGAGCCTGGCGCGGATCCTTTCGCACTACTACCCCGGGACGCAGCTGGGGCCGCTGGAGGGGCTCGGCCAGGGCCTTTAGAGTTCGTACCGATGCGGAGCCGGCCCATGAAAGCGGGGGTGCCATGACAGCCGCCGGATCCGCACCGCAGGGTCGTCGCGGCAAGGCAGCTCTGTTCATGCTTCTCTGCGGCTGGGCGGGGGTGGCTCCACACTGGCTTGAACCCCAGCGCCAGCTCCTGCCGGCCTTCAGCCTCACCCTGCTGCTGGGTGCCTATGTAGTTCGCACCGTTCTGGGGCAGCTCTGGCGGCAGCGCAGCCGGCCGGGCTCGACGGTCGTCGGTGTCGCAGACGAGCCGAACCCCTTTGCCGGACCCTGGCCGTCAGTGGATGTGGTGGTGGCCGCCCGCGATGAGCAGGCGGTGATCGGCCGCCTGGTGGAACGGGTCGGGCGGCTGCGCTACCCGGAGGGCGTTCTGCGCCTCTGGGTGGTGGACGACGGCAGCGAGGACCGCACGCCGGAGATACTGGCCGCTCTCGAGTCCCGCTCGTGCCAGCTTCGCGTGCTGCGCCGCTCCCGGGATGCCGGCGGCGGCAAGTCGGGTGCTCTCAACGCTGTGCTCGAGCGGCTCCAGGGGCGCTGGATACTGGTGCTCGACGCTGATGCCGGGCTGCCGGAGGATCTCCTGGAGCGGCTCATTCCCCACGCCGAGACCGGTGGCTGGTCGGCGGTGCAGCTGCGCAAGGCCGTGGTGAATGCGGAGCGCAACCTGCTCACAAGGGCCCAGGCGATGGAGATGGCCCTCGACGCGGTGGTCCAGGAGGGCCGGCTGCAGGCCGCCGGCATCGCCGAACTGCGCGGCAACGGGCAGTTGCTGCGCCGGGACGCCGTGCAGGCCTGCGGAGGCTTCAATGAGGCCACCGTCACCGATGACCTCGATCTCAGTTTCCGGCTGCTGCTGGCCGGCCAGCCGATAGGCGTGCTCTGGGATCCGCCGGTGGAGGAGGAGGCCGTGCTCACCCTGGCGGCACTGTGGCGGCAACGGCAGCGCTGGGCCGAAGGCGGCCTGCAGCGCTTCTTCGATTACTGGCCCGGCCTGGTGTCGGCGCGTCTGTCCACCCCCCAGAAGCTCGACCTCACCTGCTTTTTCCTGCTGCAGTACGTGTTGCCGGTGGTCTCCGTGGCCGATCTGCTGGCTGCCTGGATCACCGGCACCCCGCCCACGGTCTGGCCGCTGTCGATCGTGGCGTTCAGCCTCTCCGGTGCCGCGATCGTGGCGGGCTGCCGCCGGCCCAGTGAGGGTCCGCCCCTGCCGGCCACCCATCCCCTGGCGGTCGGCCTCGGCATCGCCTATCTCGTTCACTGGTTCGTGGTCATTCCCTGGGTGGTGCTGCGCATGGCCCTTCTGCCGAAGCGGCTGGTCTGGGCCAAGACCCTTCATCTGGGGGCGGACGATGACGGTCTGACAGGAGCGCCCGCCGTCGCCGATGGGCTGATCGATGCCGCCCTGGAACCAGGCCCCGGCGATGCTGATCTCACCACCCAGGTGTCCTGATCCCCCTCCAGCTGCCCTGAGCGGCCTCAGATCTCCTCGGCCGGCTCGTCCAGGGGCTCATCGAGACGGACCACCTCTCCGTTGAAGAAGTCCGCCAGTCGCTGGGCCTTCTCGTCCAGAGGCAGTCGGTCCACCGGTTGTCGGGTCCCGGGCGGCGGGCCGGCGCCGCTTTCCACGGCAGGAAGATCCCGCGGCAGCTCCGGGCGCGTCGGGGCCCCCTGCGAGGCGGGATGCGCCGTCGCCGCCATGGCGGCTGGCTCCGGGGCTGGTGCCGGCTGCTGGGCGGCCGGCGGCGGCGGCATGGCCAGGTCGGATGAACCCTCCAGCAACAGCTGCCGGGGACTGCCGAGGGCGCTCTGCACCGCCTTCTCGAGCAGGGGCAGTCGGCTCTGCACCATGGCGATCCAGTTGCCGCTCACCCGCACCACGGCCCGCTGCGCGTCGAGACGCACCAGGGCGGCCTGCTGGGAAAGCAGCATCCGGGTGGAGGGGAGCTCCAGGCTCGCCAGGATCTGCTGCCAGAGCTCGGGCAGATCGACGCCGGGGTCGTGGCTCCTGGGCGACCCGCCGGCCGCGGCTCCAGGGGTTGTCGCCATCGGGGTTGCGGCCGCTCCGGTCCCGGCAGCTGCCGTGGCGACGCCTGCCTTGGCTGCGGTCGGCACCGGAGCCGGGACCGGTGGGGCCGCAGGCGCCTCCGCCAGCAGACCCAGCAGCAGCACCTCCAGCCACAACCGGGGCTGCACGCTCTGGCGCAACTGCTGCTCGCTCCCTTTCAGCTGGGCCTGCCAGCTCAGCAGCCGAGCCTTGCCGATGCGGCGGGACAGATCGGGCAGCTGGGGCCGGAACTGGGACGAGACGCTGGTGAGCTCGAGGCGATCCGGCGCGACGCCGGCCAGCACCAGGTCCCGCAACAGTCCGGCCAGCCCCTGCAGGACCGCCCCCGGTTCCCGTCCCCGGTCCAGCAGCCGGCGGCAGCCCTCCAGAATTCCCAGCGGCTCGCCGCCTGCCAGGGCGTCCGCCAGTTCCAGCAGGTCCTGCTCGGGCACGGCCCCCAGCAGTTCCCAGACCGCGGTGGCCTCGATCGGGGCCGGCAGCAGGCTGAGCTGATCCAGCAGGCTCTCGGCATCCCGCAGGCCTCCCTGGGCCCGCTGGGCCACCACGTGCAGAGCCTCCGGGGTGATCGCAATCCCCTCCACGTCGGCGATGAAGCGCAGGTGCCCTTCCAGGTCCTGCAGCGGGATGCGGCGGAAGTCGAAGCGCTGGCAGCGGGAGAGGATCGTGGGCAGGACCCGCTGCGGATCGGTGGTGGCCAGGATGAACACCACCCTCGGCGGCGGTTCCTCCAGGGTCTTGAGCAGCGCGTTGAAGGCAGCCGTGGAGAGCATGTGGCACTCGTCGACCACGTAGACCTTCCAGCGGGCCTGAACCGGCGCGAAGCGGGAGCGCTCGATCAGCTCGCGGATGTTGTCGACACCGGTGTTGGAGGCGGCGTCGATCTCGATCACGTCGAGGGCATTGCCCGCTGCGATCGCCAGGCAGAGTTCGCAGACCCCGCAGGGCTCGGGGGTGGGGCCGCTGGCACTGAGGCAGTTCAGCGAGCGGGCCAGGATCCGGGCGCTGGAGGTCTTGCCGGTGCCGCGAGGGCCGCTGAACAGATAGGCGGGCGCGATCCGGTTCCGGATCAGGGCGTTTCGGAGCGTGGCCGTGATCGCGTCCTGCCCCACCAGTTGATCGAAGCGCTGGGGCCGGTACTTGTGGTGGAGTGGCTGGTAGGCGCTGGCCTGGGTCATGGCGGTTGTCCCCGGACGGCCTGGGGCCCGAGGCTACTCAGGCTCTTTCTGGGCGAGCAGCCGCTCCAGCCGGCCCTCCATCTCCTCCACCTCGCTGAGCTGGTCGGCCAGCTTCTGGGCCGCCAGCCGCAGGGAGGGAAAAGGATCACCACCGCTGCCGTTCCCCTCGCCCCAGCGGGTCTCGGCCCTGGCGAGTTCACTCTCCAGCGTCTGCTGCAGTTTCTGCCGCAGCCCTTCGAGCTGCTCCAGGCTGCGCAGGGCCAGCTCCCGGCCCTTCTCGATCGACTTGCCGTCGAGGCTGAGCCCCTGGCGCAGCAGCAGGCGGACGCCGCTGATCAGGGCCGCCGGCACGAACTGGCCGAAGGCCAGGGCGCCGAGGCTGCCGGTGTGGAGCCAGCCCTCCACCTGGGTACTGCGGTGACGGCCGGTCTTGCACCAGTGGGCGAAGTGCTCGCAGTTGTTGAACAGCAGGTTGTACTGCTGTTCCCCCAGTCGCCCCATGGCGCGCCGCAGGGTCACCCCCACGGGCGAGATCGTGGCGAGCTCATAACTCACCGTGCTGACGATTTCGCCGCGACTGAACTCCAGCAGGGGGCTGCGCAGGATCTCCCGCCCCTCCAGGTAGTGGGCCACGGTCCCATCGCCCAGGTCGATGCCGTGGTGGTTGAACAGTCCGTGCTGCCGGGGGACCTGAAGATGGTCGGCAGCTGCCATGGGGCTTGGGGAATCGAACCGTACGTCCATACCTTCCTGCTGCTCCCTTCGTGGCGACAAGGGCGGCAGAGGGAGGGATTTCCGGCGCGGGTGGCGGCCGGCCGGCCGCTCAGGCCGATTCCTGCTGGCCGATCACGCCGGGGTACGGCAGCACCTTGGCCTTGGTGCGCTGCTCCACAATGTCCCGGGTGATGGTGAAGTGGCTCACATCCTTGGAGGAGGGCAGGTTGTACATCAGATCGAGCATCAGTTCCTCGACGATGCCTCGCAGGGCTCGGGCACCGGTTCTGCGCCGATGGGCCTCCTGGGCGATCGCCTCGATGGCTTCCGCATCGAACTCGAGCCGCACGCTGTCCATGCTCAGCAGGGTCTGGAACTGCTTCACCAGAGCATCGCGCGGTTCCGTGAGGATCGCCTCCAGGGAGCGAGCATCGAGCGGTTCCAGCAGGGCGCTCACCGGCAGCCGACCGATGAACTCCGGGATCAGGCCGTAGCGCACCAGATCGTCGGGTTCGAGATGGCGCAGCACGTGGCTGGCCTGCAGTTCCCGATGGCTGCGACTGCGACCGTCCGCCGGCAGGAAGCCGATCGCATTGCGTCCGAGCCGTCGCTGCACCACATCCTCGAGGCCGACGAAGGCGCCGCCGCAGATGAACAGGATCTGGCTGGTGTCGATCTGGATGCAGTCCTGATACGGGTGCTTCCTGCCCCCCTGGGGAGGGACATTGGCCACCGTGCCCTCCAGCATCTTCAGCAGGGCCTGCTGCACCCCTTCACCGGACACGTCGCGCGTGATCGAGGGGTTCTCGCTCTTGCGGGCGATCTTGTCGATCTCGTCGATGTAGATGATGCCCCGCTGGGCCTGCTCCACATCCATGTCGGCCTTCTGCAGCAGCCGCAGCAGGATGTTCTCCACATCCTCGCCGACATAGCCCGCTTCGGTGAGGGTGGTGGCGTCGGCCACGGCGAAGGGCACGTCCAGCAGCTCCGCCAGGGTCTGGGCGAGGAGGGTCTTGCCGCAACCGGTGGGGCCGATCAGCAGGATGTTCGACTTGTGCAGGCGGGTGGCACTGCGGTCGGTCTCGCCCTTGCCGTCCCCCTGCCAGGCGAGGCGCTTGTAGTGGTTGTACACCGCCACGGACAGCACCTTCTTGGCTTCGTCCTGGCCTACCACCTGCTGATCGAGAAAGCCCTTGATCTCCTGGGGCCTCGGGATCGTGGCGAGGGTGGGGGCCGGTCTTGGGCTCTTCTTTCCGGCGGGTTTTCGCCCCGCATCGGCATGGGCGCGGGAGCTGCCCTGGGCCTCCACGAGTTCCTCATCGAGGATCTCGTTGCAGAGGTCGATGCATTCGTCGCAGATGTAGACCCCGGGGCCGGCGATCAGCTTGCGCACCTGCTCCTGAGACTTGCCGCAGAACGAGCACTTGAGGTGGGCGTCGAACTTGGCCATCGAGCAGGGGGTCCGGGGCAGGGGAAAGGCGGAAGGCCGGAGCTCCAGGATCGACCCGAAACCGGTGATCGTCAGCCGACCTTAAGGATCAAACCAGTGAGGCGTCATCGACGACACGGTCGATCAGGCCGTAGGCCACGGCCTCGGGCGGAGACAAAAAGTAGTCCCGGTCCGTGTCCTCGGCAATCTTTTCGAGCGGCTGGCCCGTGTGCTCGGCCATCAGACCGTTGAGGGTGTCCTTGAGAAAGAGGATTTCCCTGGCCTGGATCTCTATGTCCACAGCTTGCCCCTGGGCGCCGCCCAGGGGCTGGTGGATCATGATCCGGGCGCTGGGGAGCGCCATCCGCTTGCCCTTGGCGCCGCCGGTGAGAAGGAAGGCGCCCATGCTGGCCGCCAGGCCGTAACAGATTGTCACCACATCCGGGGCCACCTGCTGCATCGTGTCGTAGATGGCCAGACCCGCGGTCACGGACCCCCCGGGCGAGTTGATGTAAATCTGAATATCCTTCTCCGGATCCTCGGCCTCCAGGAACAGCAGCTGGGCCACGAGAGAGTCGGCTACGGCATCGTCGATGCCACTGCCCAGGAAGATGATCCGCTCCCGCAGCAGACGGGAATAGATATCGAAAGCCCGCTCCCCGCGCCCCGACTGCTCCACCACCGTGGGCAACACCCCCGGGGAGGCCTGCCAGCGATTCTGGATTGGGTGGTGGCGCAGGGCGCTGGGAGGGGCTTCGATCACGTGGCCGGCTGAGGAGGAACGGGTGCGGTCTTCAATCTATGGGCGCCTCAGGCCTCGGCGTCGCTGGCAGCCTCAGGGCTGCTGCCGGTCTTCGCCTCGGCGCGGCTGCGGATGGGGGCCTCCGCTTCGCTGTCCGGCGCCTTCTCGGTGACCGTGCTGTTGGCTTCGAGCCAGTCCAGCAGGGTGTCGCGCAGCAGGTCCTCCGCCACGGCCTCCCGCAGCCGAACCGGATCGATGGAGCCGCTGTCGCTGAGGCCACGGCTCACCTCCTTCACCTTGGCGTCGATCGCCGCGCTCTCCAGGTGGATGTCCTCCACGGCGGCCAGGGCCTGGAGGGCAAAGCTGCGCCGCAGCCTCTGCTCAGCCTCCGGACGAGAGCTCTCCACCAGGCTGCGCACCAGCTCCGGGGTGAACAGCTTCTTGACGTCCATGCCCTGTTGGGCGATCTGACCGGCGGTCTGCTCGATCAGCGCACGGATCTCCCGCTGCACGAGGGTTTCGGGCAGATCCACCTCCAGTTGCTCCACCAGCGCCGCCAGCAGGGCGTCGCGGCGGCTGGTGCGGCTGCGGCGCTCGGCATCCTCGCGCAGCCGCGTCTCGAGATCAGCCCGCAGTTCGGCCAGGGTCTGCTTGTCGCTCGCCTCACGGGCAAAGGCGTCGTCGAGGGCGGGAAGTTCGCGGGCCTTGAGCTCCTTGAGGCTGATCAGGAAAGTGGCCTCGCGACCGCGGGCGTCTTCCTGGGGGTAATCGTCGGGGAAGCGGCAGGACACACTGCGTTCCTCGCCCACCGCCATGCCCAGGATCCCTTCCACGAAGCCGGGGATCATGCGGCCCTCCTCGAGCTCCACCTCCAGGGCGTCGGCGCTGCCGCCGACGATCGCCTCACCGGTGTCGGCGTAGGTGCCGGCGAAGCTCACCACCGCCACGTCTCCACTGGCCGCGGGCCTGTCCTCGACGGGCACCAGCGTGGCCAGCTGCCGGCGTGACTGCTCGATCATCTCGTCCACCCGTGCCGGGTCGAACGCTGTGCTCTCCACTTCGGCCGTCAGCCCCTTGGCGGTCTTCAGGCTGGGAGTCGGCTGGATGTCGAGTTCCAGAGTGAGGGTGAGCTCCTCGCCGGGGCTGAAGCGCTCGAGCAGCGCCTCGAATCCCTCGCTCAGTTCAGGGCTGCCGAGGGCCTCGATCTTTTCCTGCTCCAGCGCGTCGCGCCAGACGCTGTCCACCAGATCCTCGAGGGCGGTGGCGCGGATCCGCTGCGGACCGATCTGCTGCAGCAGCACCGGCCGCGGCACCTTGCCCTGGCGGAAGCCCGGCAGCCGCACGCTGCGGCTCAGCCTGGTCACCGCCGCCTCGTAACTGGCCTTGGAGCGGCCGCCGGGAATCTCCACCTCCAGCGCCAGCCGGCTGCCGGGACGGGGGCTGGTCTTGACCTTCAGGGCAGAGCTCATGGGAATCGGCCGGACCGGCGTCGCAGGGCAGCCCCTGATCCTAAGAACCCACCCTCCGCCGGCTGCCCGGATCGCCAACGGGCACCGGGGAGCGTATTGTTCATCCGACGACCAGCAGCAGTTGATATCTGTCCAGGAACAGCCCCTTCCTTCCGGAGCCTCCCGTCCAGCGTCCATCCCAGCCCCATCAACTTCCTGCTGACGATGGCGTGAGGCTTTGGGGCAGGTACCGTTCCGCGTCCGCCCTCTCCCGGCCCGTCCACCCCACTCCACTCGACCCCGAAGCTCCCGATCTCCGTTCGGAGCCTGACTCCAGGAGCCTGTTCCGACGGGCGGTCCGCTTCGCTGAACCCCGTCGTCTCCCCCAACCGTTCCCGCCCCTTCTCGCCGTTGTCCACCGCCGCACCCGTCCGCTGCTTCCCCGACCGACCCCTCTCCGTGGCCGTGCTCGGCGCCACCGGCGCCGTGGGCCAGGAACTGCTCGATCTGCTGACGGAACGACGCTTCCCTCTCGGAGAGCTGCGGCTGCTGGCCTCGCCCCGCTCCGCGGGCCGCACGATCCTCTGGCAGGGCCGTCCGATCGCGATCCAGGCGGTGAGCGAGGAGGCCTTCCACGGGGTGGATGTGGTGCTGGCCTCCGCGGGCGGTTCGATCTCGAAGCGCTGGGCTCCCGTAGCGGCCGCCGCCGGCGCTGTGGTGATCGACAACTCCAGTGCCTTCCGGCTCGATCCTCAGGTTCCGCTGGTGGTGCCTGAAGTCAATCCGGAGGCGGCCTTCGCCCACCGGGGCCTGATCGCCAACCCCAACTGCACCACGATCCTGCTCACCCTGGCCCTGGCGCCCCTGCAGGCCCGCCGACCGATCCGGCGGGTCGTGGTGAGCACCTACCAGTCGGCCAGCGGCGCCGGTGCCCGGGCAATGGAAGAGCTCAGGGAGCTCAGCCGCACCGTGCTCGCTGGTGGTGAGCCGGTGAGCCAGGTCCTGCCCTATTCGCTCGCCTTCAACCTCTTCCTGCACAACTCCTCCCTGCAGCCCAACGGCTACTGCGAGGAGGAGCTCAAGATGGTCAATGAGACCCGCAAGATCATGGCGCTGCCCGATCTGCGCCTCACCGCCACCTGCGTGCGGGTGCCGGTGCTGCGGGCCCATTCCGAGTCGGTGAACATCGAGTTCTCGGAGCCCTTCCCGCTCGAGGAGGCCCGCGCCCTGCTGGCGTCCGCTCCCGGTGTCGAGCTGATCGAGGACTTTGAAGCGAACCGCTTCCCGATGCCCACCGACGTGACGGGCCGCGACCCGGTGGCGATCGGCCGGATCCGTCAGGACATCAGTGAACCCCACGCCCTTGAGCTCTGGCTCTGCGGCGACCAGATCCGCAAAGGCGCCGCCCTCAACGCCATCCAGATCGCGGAACTGCTCCTTCATCCGTCACGGCGGTTCCCGAGCGGCGCCGCCGTGGCAGCCGCCAGACCCCAGCCGGTGCCCGGAGGTGCCGCTTGAGCCCGATCGGACCCAGCCCAGCCCCGTTCGGCCGTGTGCTCACCGCCATGGTCACTCCGTTCGCCGCCGATGGTTCGGTGGATCTCGAGCAGGCGAGCCGGCTGGCTGAGCACCTGGTCACCAACGGATCCGACGGTCTGGTGGTCTGCGGCACCACCGGCGAATCGCCCACCCTCAGCTGGCAGGAGCAGCACCAGCTCTTCGACGCCGTCAAACGCGGCGTGGGCGACCGAGCCCGTGTGCTGGCCGGCACCGGCAGCAACTGCACCGCCGAGGCGGTGGAGGCCATCGGCCAGGCCGCCGACTTGGGCGCCGACGGGGCACTGGTGGTGGTGCCCTATTACAACAAGCCTCCTCAGGAGGGCCTCGAAGCCCATTTCCGCGCCATCGCAGCGGCGGCTCCGAAGCTGCCGATCATGCTCTACAACATCCCGGGGCGCACCGGTTGCAACCTGGCGCCGGAGACCACGGCCCGGCTGATGGATCTGTCGAATGTGGTGAGCTTCAAGGCCGCCAGCGGAACCACCGAGGAGGTGAGCCAGCTGCGGCTGGCGTGTGGTTCCCGGCTGGCCATCTACAGCGGCGACGATGCGCTCACCCTGCCGATGCTGGCGGTCGGAGCGGTGGGTGTGGTGAGCGTGGCCAGCCATGTGGCGGGCCGCCAGATCCATCGGATGATCACCGCCTTCCTCTCCGGCGATCACGCCACCGCCCTGGCCCTGCACGAACGGCTGCTGCCCCTGTGCCGGGCCCTGTTCGTCACCACCAATCCGATCCCCGTCAAGGCGGCCCTGGAACTGGAGGGCTGGACCGTGGGAGCCCCCCGGCTGCCGCTGGTCTCCGCCGACAGCGACGTCCGTGCCCGACTGACCACCGCCCTGGCTGCCCTGCGTCCCACCTGACGCCACGGCTCCACTCCGGCACGGGTGCGCCCCGGAGTTTTCGCATCAGCCACATGCCTTCCCTTCCTCTTCCGGTTTCCTCCGGTTCTTTCCTCTCATGACGACAAGCAACAACGGCAGACCCGCCGCCAACGGCAAGCAGCCCGCCCTGCGGGTGATCCCCCTCGGCGGCCTCCATGAAATCGGCAAGAACACCTGTGTGTTCGAGTACGGCGATGACCTCATGCTCGTGGATGCCGGCCTGGCCTTCCCAAGCGACGGCATGCACGGTGTCAACGTGGTGCTGCCGGACACCAGCTATCTGCGTGAAAATCAGAAGCGGATCCGCGGCATGATCGTGACCCATGGTCACGAGGATCACATCGGTGGCATCCCCCACCATCTCAAGAACTTCAACATCCCGGTGATCTACGGCCCCCGGCTGGCCATGTCAATGCTGCAGGGCAAGATGGAGGAGGCAGCGGTCACCGACCGCACCGTGATCCAGACGGTGAGCCCCCGTGATGTCGTGAAGGTGGGGCAGCACTTCCAGGTGGAGTTCATCCGCAACACCCACTCGATTGCCGACAGCTTCAGCCTGGCGATCACCACTCCCGCGGGAGTGGTGATCTTCACCGGCGACTTCAAGTTCGACCATACCCCGGTCGATGGCGAATTCTTCGACATTCAGCGGATGGCTCATTATGGCGAAAAGGGAGTTCTCTGCCTGTTCAGCGATTCCACCAATGCGGAACTGCCCGGCTTCACACCCCCCGAGCGTGCGGTGTTCCCCAACCTGGATCGCCACTTCGCCAATGCGGATGGCCGGGTGATCGTCACCACCTTCGCCAGCTCGGTGCATCGGGTGTCAATGATTCTCGAACTGGCGCTTAAGCACGGCCGTAAGGTGGGCCTGCTGGGCCGCTCCATGCTCAACGTGATCGCCAAGGCGCGCGAGCTGGGCTACATCCGCTGCCCCGACGACCTGTTCGTGCCGATCAAGCAGATCCGCGATCTGCCTGACCGCGAAACCCTGCTGCTGATGACCGGCAGCCAGGGTGAACCTCTGGCCGCCCTCAGCCGGATCTCCCGTGGTGAGCACCCTCAGGTGCAGGTCAAGCCCAGCGACACGATCATCTTCTCGGCCAGTCCGATCCCGGGAAACACCATCTCCGTGGTCAACACCATCGACCGGCTGATGATGCTCGGCGCCAAGGTCGTCTACGGCAAGGGGGAAGGCATTCACGTCTCCGGCCATGGCTGTCAGGAGGATCACAAGCTGATGCTGGCCCTCACCCGGCCGAAGTACTTCGTTCCCGTCCATGGTGAGCACCGGATGCTGGTGGCCCACAGCAAGACGGCCCAGTCCATGGGCATTCCTGCCGATCACATGCTGATCATCGACAACGGCGATGTGGTGGAGCTCACCCCGGATTCGATCCGCAGGGGCGAACCGGTCAAGGCCGGGATCGAGCTGCTCGATGCCTCCCGCAACGGCATCGTCGATGCCCGCGTGCTCAAGGAGCGCCAGCAACTGGCCGAGGATGGCGTCATCACCCTGCTCACAGTGATCAGCACCGACGGGGTGATGGCGGCTCCGCCTCGGGTCAACCTGCGCGGCGTGGTCACCACGGCCGATGCCCGCAAGCTCTCGATCTGGGCCGAGCGTGAGATCGGCTGGGTGCTCGAGAACCGCTGGAATCAGCTCGCTCGTAACACGGGTGGCACGGCTCCGGAGGTGGACTGGGTCGGCGTGCAGCGGGAGATCGAGGTGGGCCTGCAGCGGCGCCTGCGCCGCGAGCTGCAGGTGGAACCCCTGATCATCTGTCTGGTCCAGCCCGCGCCCGCCGGCACACCTGCCTACAAGGGCAGGGCCGATGCGGAACCTGACAGCCGTCCGGCACCACGGGGCGGCCGGCACGGAGGCCGGGACGTGGGTCGCGAGGTCGGTCGATCCCACTCCGCTGCGGCTGTGGTTCCCCAGCGGGTCCTGACCACCGCCGCGGTGGCCGCTCCGGCGGCTGCCGTCGCCCCTCCCGCCCCCGTGGCCGCTCCGGCCAGGTGCGAAGAACCCGAGATGCCCGCCAGCCGGGTCCGCCGCCGCCGTTCCACGGCGGCCGGCTGAGTTCCGCTGAGGCCGGATCGATCCGGCCTCAGCGCAGCACGACCCGTAGCAGCCCTTTCGCCAGCTCGGCCTCCTCCTCGGGGCTGAAGGCGGGGGGGCTTTCGTGTGGTGGAGTCATGAGCGGCTGCGACTCCAGCACCTGGATCCGCACCGGTTCGACGGCGAGCGGTACCGGGGCCGGCAGGACGGCCGCGGGCTCGGCCATCCAGGGCATGGCAGGCGCAGCCGCGGCGGTCTCGGTTTCGACGACCGCTGGCGCCACCGGCGCGGCCGGCGGCCGCTGCTGCAGGGCCTGCTGGCAGAGCGACAGCCCCTCGGCGGCGAGTTCGCGATAGGTGGGCTCGCTGCCGCTCTCCAGCACCTCGCGGTAGAGCTCCGCCGCCTTGCCTGGCTCCTCCAGTCCATAGAAGTGGCTGTGCCCCATCAGCAGTTTCAGGCGTTGGGTCTGGGGATCGCTGGACTTGGGTGAGCCCTTGGCCAGCAGCTGCTCGGCCCGCTCCAGCGCCTCGGCGAAACGGCACTGGCTGTAGGCCAGCTCCACTTCTCTGTAGGCCTGATCGAAGGCGTCGGACATCAAGGACATTCCTGGCTCGGCAGTGGAGCGGCCGGCAGGCCGTGGGGGGCGTGGAGCACCAGTGTGCTCCGGTCCCAGGTCAGCCGCCATCCTCTCGGCAGGTCCAGGCTGCCAGGCCCCCGGGAGGGCGGCAACCGCCGCCGCAGAGCCAGGAGCTGCTGCGCCGCCATCGGATGCCCCGTGGTCCGCTCCAGCCAGTGCTGCAGCACCCCCTCCTGGCTGCTGGCAGACAGGGCCAGCAGCTCACGCCGGCGCAGTCCCTCCGGCCAGTCAGGATCACGCAACTGGGACAGCGCCAGGGGCAGCAGTTCCGTCCGCGGATCCTGCTCGCGCTCGAGCCGGGCGGCCAGGGCGCTGATCCGGCGCGCAGCGCCGGGGTGGAGCTGCTCCAGTACCGGCATCACCTCGTGCCGGATGCGGTTGCGGCTGAAGCGGAGCTGGTCGTTGCCGGGATCCGACCACAGCGGCAACTCCTGCTCCTGGCAGAACCGGCCCGTGTCCTCCCGGGTCAGGTTCAGCAGCGGTCGGACCAGCCGGATCGGGGTGGCGCCCAGATCGGCGGCGGCGGTCCCTGCGCGTCCTCCCATCGGCCGGCTGCGCCGCAGGCTGGTCAGCCCGGCCAGATGCGTGCCCCGCGCCAGGTTCAGCAGCAGGGTTTCCGCCCGATCGGTGGCGGTGTGTCCGGTGAGCACATGAAGGCACCCCAGCGCCCTGGCTCGCCGTTCCAGGCAGTGGTAGCGCCAGTGCCGTGCGCGAGCCTCGCCGATCGGTGGCGGCGAGGCGTTCTCGATCTGCAGCGGCAGTCCTGCCTGCTTCGCCCAGGCCGCCAGGCTCCTCGCCTGGGCCGCGGCCTCGGGGCGCCAGCCATGGTCGCCGTGCCAGAGCTGCAGGTCCCAGTGATGGAGGCGGCGCAGATCGCGCAGCAGGCCCAGCAGGGCCATCGAGTCCTGGCCGCCCGACACCGCGAGCAGCAGCCTGCTGCCTGGCGGCAGCAGCTCCGGTTCGGCCAGCAGCTCCCGGTGCAGCCGATCCTGCAGGGGACCCCATGGGAGAATCCCAACCATCTGACCCGCCCGCTGATGTCGCGCCTCACCAGCCTGCCCGCCTCCCTGCACAGGGCGCTGCTGTCACGGCGGCTGTTGAAGGTGATCGCCGGTCTTACCCAGTTCGACCCCTCCTGCGTGGAGCGGATCAGTCGCGCCGCCGGAGCCGGAGGCGCCGACCTGGTCGATGTGGCCTGCGATCCTGCCCTCGTCCGCCTGGCGGCTGCGGCGTCCGGCCTGCCGATCTGCGTCTCGGCGGTGGATCCCGAGCTGTTCCCCGCGGCCGTGGCTGCCGGCGCCGCCGTCGTGGAGATCGGCAACTTCGATGCCTTCTATCCCCAGGGCCGGGTGTTCGGCGCCCAGGAGGTGCTGGCCCTCACCCGCCGCAGCCGGGAGCTGCTGCCGGATCTGGTGCTCTCCGTCACGGTGCCCCATGGGCTGCCGTTCGATCGGCAGGAGCAACTGGCGATCGACCTGGTCGCCGCCGGCGCCGACCTGATCCAGACCGAGGGTGGCACCAGTGCCCGGCCCTTCAGTGCCGGTGCCCTGGGCTTGATCGAGAAGGCTGCCCCGACCTTGGCGGCGGCCCATGCGATCAGCCGGGCCGTTGCGGTGCCGGTGCTCTGCGCCTCGGGCCTCTCCGCTGTCACCCTGCCGCTGGCGATCGCGGCCGGTGCCAGTGGCGTCGGCGTGGGCTCAGCCGTGAACCGGCTCGAGGACGAGCTGGCCATGGTGGCCGTGGTGCGCGGCCTGCGCGAGGCGCTCGCGCCTTCGGCCCTTCCAGTCTCCTGACGGGCAGGGTCGTCGGCCAGCGAGCAGGGGCTGTGACAGTCCGGGGCGATGCGGTTGGCTGTGGAGCGTCCCGTGTCTACCGTTGAGGCGTCGACCGCTCAAGCTCGCATGGGACCGTTCGTCTGGCTGCTGCAATGGCCGATCCGGGCCATCGTCCTCCTGATCGTGGCGGCGCTGCCCTTAGGGGTGGAACTCGAGAACTTCGGCACGGCCCTGCTCTCCGCCGTGGTGATCGGTCTGCTGGGAACGCTGCTGATCTGGCCCCTGAAGCTCGTGCTGGCCCTCCCCTGGGCGATCACCAGCCTGGGTGGGTTCGTCACCCCGATCACGGCCCTCTACAACTGGGTGATCACGATCGTTCTGTTCGCGCTGGCGGCCTGGCTGATTCAGGGCTTCCGGCTCAAGAACGGTCTGGTCAGCGCCATCCTCGGTGCCGTCGTCTACAGCGTGCTGAGCACCCTGATCCTCGGCCTGCTTGGGCTTGATGTGGGCTTCACCCGCGCCGCCGCTGCCGTCGCCGCTGGCGCCGGCGTGGGGTGAGATCCGTACGTCTGCGGGACGGCGAGCCCGGTTCCCGGAGGCTTCCCTCTCCTTAGGATCAGGGCCTCCGCACCTCCAGGTCCCGCCTGGATACCCCGGGCATGGCCCGTTTCGAACTTGAGGCACCCTACGAACCCAAGGGAGACCAGCCGACCGCCATCGAGACCCTGGTGCGTGGCGTCGAGGCAGGGGAGCGGTTCCAGACGCTGCTCGGGGCCACCGGCACCGGCAAGACCTTCTCGATCGCCAATGTGATCGCCCGCACCGGGCGTCCCGCCCTTGTGCTCGCTCACAACAAGACACTGGCGGCGCAGCTCTGCAACGAGCTGCGGGAGTTCTTTCCGCGCAATGCAGTCGAATACTTCATTTCCTATTACGACTATTATCAGCCAGAGGCTTATGTGCCGGTCTCGGATACCTACATAGCCAAGACGGCATCGATCAACGAGGAGATCGACATGCTTCGCCACTCCGCCACCCGCTCCCTTTTTGAGCGACGTGATGTGATCGTGGTGGCCTCAATAAGCTGTATCTATGGCCTGGGAATTCCTTCCGAGTACCTTAAGGCTGCTGTGAAGTTCCAGGTGGGCGACACGCTCAACCTGCGCTCGTCCCTGCGCGATCTTGTCAACAACCAGTACTCCCGCAATGATCTGGAGGTGAGCCGGGGGCGGTTCCGTGTGAAGGGCGATGTGCTCGAGATCGGCCCTGCTTACGAGGACCGACTGGTACGGATCGAACTGTTCGGCGACGAGGTGGAAGCGATCCGCTACGTTGACCCCACCACCGGCGAGATCCTCCAGAGCCTGGAGACGATCAATATCTATCCGGCCAAGCACTTCGTCACCCCCAAGGACCGGCTCGAGTCGGCGATAGCCGCCATCCGCCGGGAACTCCACGACCGGCTCGAGGTGCTCCACGGCCAGGGCAAGCTGTTGGAGGCACAGCGGCTGGAGCAGCGCACCGCCTACGACCTGGAGATGCTCCAGGAGGTGGGGTATTGCAACGGGGTCGAGAACTATGCCCGCCATCTGTCCGGCCGGGAGGCGGGCTCGCCGCCGGAATGCCTGATTGATTATTTTCCCAAGGACTGGCTGCTGGTGGTGGATGAGAGCCACGTCACCTGCTCGCAGCTCCATGCCATGTACAACGGCGACCAGTCCCGCAAGCAGGTGCTGATCGACCATGGCTTTCGTCTGCCAAGCGCGGC
Organism: uncultured bacterium; assembly: GCA_964355015.1. Taxonomy (GTDB): domain Bacteria; phylum Cyanobacteriota; class Cyanobacteriia; order PCC-6307; family Cyanobiaceae; genus CAYHCE01. The sequence continues at coordinate 140,800 of CAYHCE010000002.1, forward strand.
CGACAACCGCCCCCTCAAGGCTGAGGAGTTCTGGGAGAAGGCCCGCCAGACCATCTTCGCCTCGGCCACTCCAGGCAACTGGGAGCTGGAGCAAAGCCGTGGCAAGGTGGCCGAGCAGGTGATCCGCCCCACAGGCGTACTGGATCCGTTGGTGGAGGTGCGTCCCACCGAGGGACAGGTGGATGATCTGCTGGGTGAGATCCGGGTACGGGCCGATCGCAACGAACGCACTCTGATCACCACCCTCACGAAGCGGATGGCGGAGGATCTGACCGATTATCTGGCTGAGAACAGGATCCGGGTGCGGTATCTCCACTCCGAGATCCACTCGATCGAGCGGATCGAGATCATCCAGGATCTGCGAAACGGTGAGTTCGATGCCCTGGTCGGCGTGAATCTGTTGCGGGAGGGCCTTGATCTGCCGGAAGTCTCGCTGGTGGCGATCCTCGATGCCGACAAGGAAGGCTTCCTGCGCGCCGAGCGTTCGCTGATCCAGACGATCGGCCGTGCTGCCCGCCACATCAGTGGCGTGGCACTTCTCTATGGTGACAATCTTACCGATTCGATGGCCAGAGCCATCTCCGAGACCGAGCGACGTCGTGTCATCCAGCAGGCCTACAACACCCGCCATGGCATCACCCCAACCCCCGCAGGCAAACGGGCGGGCAATTCGATACTGGCCTTCCTGGAGGTATCCCGCCGTCTGAACGACGACCAGCTGGAGCATGCGGTGGAGCAGGCACAGCACAACGACGTTCCGTTGGACTCCCTCCCCGAACTCATCATTCAGCTGGAGGACAGAATGAAGACCGCCGCCCGCAATCTTGAATTCGAGGAGGCCGCGAACCTGCGGGATCGCATCAAGCAGCTGCGCCAGAAGCTGGTGGGGAGGGCCTAGCGACCTGCCGCCTTCAGCACGATCTTGATGGTCTTGATCAGGATGAGCAGATCCAGCCAGATGCTGCTGTTTCGCAGGTAGAAGAGGTCGTAGCTGAGCTTGAGCTCGGCATCCTCCACGGTGGAGCTGTAGGGCATGTTCACCTGCGCCCAGCCGCTCAGTCCGGGCCTGATCCAGTGGCGCAGCCGGTAGTTCGGGATCTGGCGTTCCAGCTCCTCCTCCAGCTCCGGCCGTTCCGGCCTGGGCCCGATCAGGCTCATCTCGCCCCGGAGCACGTTGATCAACTGGGGCAGCTCATCCAGGCGGGTGCGACGCAGCCAGCAGCCCACCCGGGTGATGCGCTCGTCGTTCGGTCCGGACCAGACGGCTTCGCCGGCCTCGGCCCCCTGCACCATCGTGCGCAGCTTGATCACTTCGAAGGGCCGGCCCAGCAGGCCTGTGCGTCGTTGGCGGTAGAAAATCGGACCGCCGTCGTTCAGTCGGATCAGCAGAGCTGCCACGGCCAGCAGAGGACAGCTCAGCAGGAGCAGCAGCAGGCTGACCATCACATCGGCATAGCGTTTGAGCTGCTTTTCGAATCCGGACCGACGTCCCTCGATCCGGTCCGAGAACAGCAGCCACTGATCCCCCACCCAGCGGGGTGGGATGCGTTGCAGCTCCTGCTCGGCCACCTGGGCCAGTGAGGTGATGGGACGCCCCTGGGCCACGACCCAGGCGCAGTAAGCCAGCACGTCCGGCTGGCTGAGCACGCCGTTGCTCAGGGCGACACCCAGGCTGGGCGCCGGTCTGGGTTCGTCCCCCTCCGCCGTGGTTCCCGGAGCCGCCCAGCCGTGGATGGCCGGGGTGGGGATGCCGCTCCGGCGTTGCCACTCCTGGCGCACATCCTCCCTTTCCTCGGGAAGCGTCACGATCTGCCAGACGTCCTGCTGGTTGACCCGCGACAGTCGCCACAGAACCAGGCGCAAGGCACCGCTCCAGACTGCCGCCAGAGTGAACAGCGGCAGCAGGCTGCCCCTGTGCAGCAGGGTGAGTTCCGGGCTGGCGCGCAACAGCCAGCCCAGCAGGGCTCCGACGGCCACCGTGGCGAGGCTGGTGATGCCCACCCGCACCACCAGCTGCACCCAGCGCCAATGCGACGACTTGAGGATCGTGTACGAGCCGAACAGCCAGCCCAGGCTCAGATAGGCACCGACCAGAATCAGCAGGAGCCCGATCTGGTTGTCGATGCTACCGAGGCGGGTTCGGTCGATCCAGTCTGCGAGCAGGCACACCCCAACGGCATCGAGACCTGCGGCCAGGGCCAGCCAGCGGCGGTGTCGCAGCCAGTGCACTTAGGAAAGAGCCTCCGCAGGCCGGACACCCGGTGGGCAGGGGGGCTCGCTGCCCTGGGCCAGGTGCACGGCCGCTCCCCCGAGGCCGAAGCAGGCATGCACCGCCTGCAGGGCCTTGACGCCATCGGCCTCGGCCACCACGCAGCTGGTGCGAATCTCGCTGGTGGCGATCATCTCGATGTTGACGCCTGCCTCCGCCAGAGACCGGAACATGCGGGCCGCCGTGCCCGGAGTGCAGGGCATGCCGGCCCCCACGGCACTCACCCGGGCGATGGCGATTCCTTCCTCGAAGCGGGCCGCCGGCCACTGGGCCAGCAGGGGCTGCAGGGCGGTCCTGGCCCGCAGCAGATCGTCTCGCCGCAGGGTGAAGCTCATGTCACGGCTCCGCTCGGCTCCGCTGCCGAGGGTGCGTTCAGACTGCACGATCGTGTCCAGGCTGATGCCGGCATCCGCCAGTGCCCGGCAGATGGCGGCGGCGGTGCCGGGGCGGTCGGGAACCTGGCGCACCGCCACCTGGGCCTGGTTCCGGTCCAGGGCCACGCCACGCACAGGCGGATCCGTCAGGTTGCAGGGGGGTGGGTTCTGGCGGAGCTGCTGCTCCTGCAGTTCGAACACGTCGGCGGTGGCCCGCAGAGCCCGTGCACCCTGGCTGCCCTCCACCAGGCAGCTCACCTTCACCTCGCTGGTGGCGATCATGCGCAGGTTGATGCCGCAGCGGGCGAGGGTGTCGAACAGGCGGGCTGCGATCCCCGGACGGCCCAGGATCCCGGCCCCGGAGATACTGAGCTTGGCCAGTCCCGCCTGGGCGGTCAGGGCCGTTTCGTCCACCTCCAGGTCCCGCAGCAGGGTTCGGCAGACCTCACCGGCCGCCTGCATCTGCTCGTCGGCCACGGTGAAGGCGATGTCGTTGCTGCTGCCTTCCTGGGTGGCCTGAACGATCAGGTCCACGTTGAGGCCAGCGGCTGAGAGGGCCTCGAACAGCTGGGCTGCGATCCCTGGCCGGTCGGGCACATGGGTCAGGGCGAGCACCGCCTGGGCCTGCTCCAGTTCGGCCCCGTCGACGGGTTTGCCCAGCTCCAGCCCCTCGCTGCCGATGCGCCGCTGGATGCCGCTGGTGAGGCGGGTGCCCGGGGCGTCGCTCCAGCTGGAGCGCACCACCAGGGGAACCCCGTAGTTGCGCGCGATCTCCACAGCCCGAGGATGCAGCACGGCCGCTCCAAGGCTCGCCAGTTCCAGCATCTCGTCGCAGCTCACGGCCTCCATCAGCTGGGCATCGGCCACCTTGCGGGGGTCGGTGGTGAGAACGCCGGGCACATCCGTGTAGATCTCACAGGCCTCGGCGCCCAGGGCGGCCGCCAGGGCCACCGCCGAGGTGTCCGATCCGCCGCGACCCAGGGTGGTGATCTCGGGGGTGCCGGCACTGCCGCTGCTGGTGCCCTGGAAGCCTGCCACCACTACCACCTGGCCAGCGTCGAGCAGCTTCTCCAGCCGGTCGGTGCGCACCTCGAGGATCCGGGCACGGCCATAGGCCGATTCAGTGACGATGCCCACCTGGGGGCCCGTCATCGAGACCGCCGGCACGCCGATCGCGTGCAGCGCCATCGCCAGCAGCGCGATCGACACCTGCTCGCCGGTGGCCAGCAGCATGTCCATCTCCCGCTGCGGCGGCTCGCTGCAGAGCGCCCGGGCCAGGGAGTTGAGTTCATCGGTGGTGTGGCCCATGGCCGACACCACGATCACCAGGTCGTGGCCTTCTTCCCGGCTTGCTGCAATCCGCCGCGCCACCGCCTGGATCCGCTCCACGCTGCCGACGGATGTGCCCCCGAACTTCTGAACCAGCAGGGCCATCCCGGTCTGCGCGTGAAGGTGGTGTTCTGCGTTGATTATCGGGTTGAGGTCAGCAGCAACCCATCGCGGAAGGCATCGCCGGCCTCGGCGCCGCGCTTAAGTGTCGCCTCCACCTCCAGCAGTTGGCCAAGCAGCTGCAGGAACCGACCGGGCTGACGCCCGCGGATCTGGCGGCGCATCACGTAGATCCGCTTCGGGTTGCCGATGCCGGCCGCTTTGGCGATCACGGCCACGTCCTGTTCGCCGGTCTTCTCAAGCAGGCTGACCCACAGCCAGCCCCGGATCTGGCTCGTCAGTGCCGCCACGATCCTCAGGGCCGGTTCCCCTGCCAGGAGCAGATCGTCCACCAGCGCGATCGCCTCGCCCGCCCTCCCTTCCAGCAGGGCATCACCCACCGCCAGGCTGGTGGTGCAGTGGCTCCCCACCAGGGCAGCCACGGCTGCCGCGTCAATGGGCAGGTCGCCGCGGTAGAGCGCCAGCTTCTCCAGTTCGCTCGCCAGGCGGGAACTGTCGCTGCCGATCGCCTCCGCCAGGGCTGCAACGGCGCCCTGCTCCAGGGTCAGCCCCAGCGACCGGGCCGTGGCCGCCACCAGCTCCAGCTGGCCGGCCCCATCCCAGACCGCCGGCAGCAGGAAGCTGCGCTCCTCGGCCAGCTTGCGCAGGGCCTTGGTGGTGCGCAGCCGGGCGTCCGGCTTGCCCGGACTCGCCAGCACCAGATGGCAGCGCTCCGGGATGACAGCCAGGCCCTCCTCCAGCCGCTCGGCCAGATCGGCCGGGCAGGCGCTGCAGAAAGGGCTGCGCTGCAGCAGCACGACCCGGTCGCCGTCGCCGAGGGGGGGGGTGCGGGCTTCGGCGAGGGCCAGGGCGGCCTCACCCGCCTCGTTGCCGTCGAGGCGGGTGAGGTTGAGGCTGTGCCAGTCCGGATCCACCACCGCTGCGATCAGGGCCTCCACGGCCCGGTTCCGGGCGGCCTCGTCCTCCCCCCAGTAGAGATGGATGGGCATCTGGTCTTGCCGTGGATCACCCGATCTTCACCGAGAGCGTGCGGCGGATCCGCGAGTGGCTGGGGCCCACAGGGCTGGAGCCGGTGCAGCAGGAGGTGCTGGAGCGTCTGGTGCACAGCAGCGGCGATCTGGCCATCGCCCCGGACCTGAGCTTCAGCCCGCACGCCTGTGCCGTGGGGATGGCGGCGCTGGCCAGTGGTGCCGTGATTCTCACCGACACGGCGATGGCGGCGGCAGCAGTCGCGCCGCTGGCCCGCCGCACCTTCGCCAATCCTGTCCGCAGCGTGCTCGACTGGGCCCCGGAGCTGGCTCCTCCCGGCGGAACCCGCACGGCGGAGGGCATGGGGGCGGCCCTGGCAGCCTGCCCAGGGGCGGTGGTGCTGATCGGCAGCGCTCCCACGGCCCTGGAACGGCTGCTCGAGCTGTCGCTTCGGCCGGCTCTGGTGATCGGAATGCCTGTGGGGTTCGTGGGGGTGGCCGAGAGCAAGCGGCACCTCGCAGCCAGCGACCTGCCCCAGATCCGGCTGGAGGGCAGCAAGGGAGGGGCCGGCCTGGTGGCCGCGGCCTGCAACGCGCTGCTGCGCCGTGCCTGGCTGGAGCGGCCCCCGTCCGGATCTTCGCAGGGGGCGGCTCCCGCTGCTCTGCTGGCGCTGCGGGCCCCGGTGTCGGTGGGAGAGCTGATCGACAAGCTCACCATCCTGACGATCAAGAGCGAACGGATCGCCGATTCAGCCAGGCTCTCGAACGTGTGCCGGGAACTCGAGGCCCTGGCGCGGGAGGCGGAGCGGGCGCAGGTCGGCTATCCCGAGGGCGCGCTCGCCTGCCTCGGTCAGGCGCTGCTGGAGGTGAACCGGCAGCTCTGGGACGTGGAGGACGCCCTCCGCCGCTGTGAGCGGGACGGGGAGTTCGGCTCCGGGTTCGTGGGCCTGGCGCGTTCCGTCTACCGCCTCAACGACGAACGTGCCGCCCTCAAGCGCCGCATCAACGCCGCGAGTGGCTCGGCCCTGGTCGAGGAGAAGTCCTACGCGGCCACCTGAAGGCCGACGGCCACATGGCTGTTGGCCTCGATCCGGCCGAGCACCTGCCGGGCCCGCCGCACCACCTGGGGCGGGACGCCGGCCAGTCGGGCCGCCTCGATGCCGTAGCTGCGGCTGGCCCCCCCCGGCCGCACCTTGTGAAGGAAGACCAGCCGCTCGCCCGTTTCCTCCACCAGCACCTGGAAGTTGGCCACGTTCGGCAGCAGGGAGGCCAGCTCGTTGAGCTCGTGATAGTGGGTGGCGAAAACGGCCCGGGCCCGCAACCCCTCGGCCAGATGCTCCGCCACGGCCCAGGCGATCGAGAGGCCGTCGAAGGTGGCCGTGCCGCGGCCGATCTCGTCGAGAAGCACCAGGGAGCGGTCGGTGGCGTGGTGAAGGATGTTGGCGGTCTCGGCCATCTCGACCATGAAGGTGGACTGGCCGCTGGCCAGGTCGTCGACGGCCCCCACCCGGGTGAAGATCCGGTCGGCGAGACCGAGCCGGGCCGAACGGGCAGGAATCCAGCTGCCGATCTGCGCCATCAACTGCAGCAGGCCTGTCTGGCGCAGGTAGCAGCTCTTGCCGCTGGCGTTCGGGCCCGTGAGCACCACCAGATCCGGCTGGCCCTCCTCGCCCAGGTGGATGTCGTTGGCCGTGAAGGATTCCTCCACCAGCAACTGCTCTACCACCGGGTGACGGCCCGCCTCGATGCGCAGGCCGCGGCCGGTCGTGATCTCGGGGCGGCAGTAGCCGCCGGTGGCGGCCACCTCGGCCAGGGACGCGATCGCGTCGAGGGCTGCGACGCCGCGGGCGGCGACCCGGATCGCCGCGGCCCGCTCCCCCACCTGTTGGCGCAGCTGGGCGAACAGCTCGAACTCCTGCTGGGCGGCGCGGGCGCGCAGCTGCAGGATCCGGCCCTCGCGGGCCTTGAGCTCCGGGGTGACGAAGCGCTCCTCGTTGGCCAGGGTCTGGCGGCGCATCCAGTGGTCGGGCACACGGGCGGCCCGGGCCCGGCTCACCGAGAGGAAGTAGCCGAAGGTGCGGTGGAACTGGAGCCGCAGGGTGGCGATGCCGCTCTGCCGCCGTTCCTCCTCCTCCTGGGCCCGCAGCCAGTCCTCCTGGTCGTCGAGACGGTTGCGCAGCCCATCCAGCTTCCCGTCCACCCCGTCGTGGATCAGGCCCCCTTCGGTGAGGCTGAGCGGTGGGGTGTCCACCAGGCTGTGGCGCAGCAGGGTGGCCAGCTCGGCCAGCTCGGCTGAGGGCTGGCGCAAGGAAGCGAACACGGCTGCGCTGGCCTGCTCCAGAAGCGCGGCGAGTCGAGGCAGACGTTCGAGGCCATCGGCCAGGGCCACCAGATCGCGGGCGGAGGCGGTTCCGGCCCCGGCACGGCCCGCCAGCCGCTCGAGATCACCCATCGCGCGCAGCAGTCGGCGCAGGGCCAGCCGCAGGCCGCGCTGCTCCACCAGCTCAGCGACTCCCGCCTGGCGGCCGAGGATCGCGTCCAGGTCCATCAGTGGTGCTTCGATCCAGCGCCGCAGCGCCCGCCCGCCCATGGCGGTCATGGTGCGGTCCAGGGCCCAGAGCAGCGAGCCCTGCAACTGGCCGTCCCGCTGGGTGTGGGTGAGCTCCAGGTTGCGGCGGGTCTGGGCATCGAGCACCAGCTGGTCGGCGGCGAAGCAGAAGGTGGGGAGGTCGAGCGGCACGTTGGCCTGGCGCTGGCCGTCGCCAGGCTGGGTGCTGTCGAGGTAGCGCAACAGGCCCCCGCCAGCCCGCAGTGCCAACGGGGCCTCGCCCAGGCCCAGTCCATCGAGGCTGGCCAGCTGGAACCTCTGCAGCAAGGTCCGCCGGGCTTCCGGGCCGGAGAAGGGTGTGAGCGGCAGGTGGGTGAGGTGCAGACCGTCGGGGGCCCAGGCGGGCGGGGCGACCTCGGCGCTGGGCCAGAGCAGCTCGGCCGGCTCCAGCTGGAGCAGCTCCTGATGCAGCCGGTCGCTCCCCTCCCGCTCCATCAGCCGGAACTCGCCGGTGCTGACATCCGCCACCGCCAGGCCCCAGCGCCCCTTCTCCAGTACCACCGCCGCCAGCCAGTGGTTGCGGCGAGCCGCCAGCATCCCTTCCGCCAGCACTGTGCCCGGGGTGAGAATCCGGGTGATGCCCCGCTTCAGCAGGGCACCTCTGGCCGGGGTTGTCTCCAGCTGGTCGCAGAGCGCCACGCCGAGGCCGCGCCGCACCAGTTCGCCGCAGTAGCGCTCGGCGGCATGGTGGGGGATGCCGGCCATCGGCACGCGGCCGATCGTCCGGCCGGCCTCCTTGCCGGTCAGGGTCAGCTCCAGCAGGCTGGATACCCGGATGGCGTCCTCGAAGAAGCATTCGAAGAAGTCGCCCAGCCGGTAGAGCAGCACCCGCTGGGGCTGGGCGGCCTTGAGTTCCACGTAGTGGCGCAGCATCGGCGGCAGCGCCTGCGGATCCACCAGGCTGTGGTGGTGCCAGCGGGGCAGATCGGACTCCAGGGACTCCGGCTCGGCTGCCGCAGCGTCGGCTGGCTGGCCGGCTTCGGCGCTGTGGCCATCCGGCTCTGGCCGGGTCTGGGGGGCCGCGGCGCGGGAGTGCCGCCGCGGCCGCGCCGCCGCGGCCGCTTCAAGGGCCGCATCCCCCAGATCCCCATCGCCGCCGGCATCGGCAGGCCTTGAGCCAGTGGCGGGTCGGCCGCGACGGGGCGCGGGCTCTGCCGCCGGTTCCGGATCCCCGAACAGCGTTCCCTGCAGCGCGACATCGGCGCCGGCCAGGGGCTGGAGATCGGCTTGCGCGGCCACGGTTCGTCCGCCTGCTGGCGCCGATCGTAAGTGGGCTGGATGGCTGTCTCCCCCACAAGTTGTGAAGGATCCGGGGCCGGGCTCCGCCTCGGGCCAACGCTCCATGGGAGGATCGCTGTACTGCCCGTACAGGCCCCCTCAGGTCCCATGCAGATCCTCAACACCCTCACCGTTCTGGCCCTGGTGGTGATGTCGTTTGCCCTGGTGGTCGCCGTCCCTGTCCTCTACGCCAGCAGCGATGACAGCGGCCGTTCCAATCGCCTGATTCTGCTCGGAGGGGTGGCATGGGTGGCCCTCGTCCTGCTCAACTGGGGTGTGAGCTACTTCGTGGTCTGAATCCCTTTGGCGGTTTTTGAAGGACGGTTCACCGAGGCCAGCCGGCTGCACATCGCTGTCGTCGTTGCTCGATTCAATGATCTGGTCACGGGCAAGCTGCTCAGCGCCTGTCTCGATTGTCTGTCCCGTCATGGCATCGACAGCACCCCCACCAGCAACCAGCTCGACATCGCCTGGGTGCCCGGTAGCTTCGAGATCCCTCTGGTGGCCCAACGCCTGGCCGCCAGTGGTCGCTATCAGGTGGTGATCACGCTTGGTGCAGTGATTCGGGGGGACACTCCCCACTTTGATCTGGTCTGCGCTGAGGTGAGCAAGGGGGTCTCCGCCGTGGCCCGCGAGACGGGCGTGCCTGTGATCTTCGGCGTTCTCACCACCGATACCCTGCAGCAGGCCCTCGAACGGGCCGGCATCAAGAGCAATCTGGGTTGGAGCTATGCGCTGCAGGCCTTGGAGATGGGCAGCCTGATGGCCGCACTGCCGGCCTGAGTGAGCCGCTTCTCCTGCAGCCGGCATTGCCGCGGCCAGCAACAGGGCCGCTCAGCAGATCGGTGACGGACCGGGCGGAGCTGATCAGCAAAAAGCCCTGCGCGGTGCGGCGGCTGGTCAACGGGAAGAACAGCTCCGTGTCAGGGAACTCCAACGGCGGGCAGGCGAGTTCTCCATCGGCGTAGCCTGCCGCGCAGAGGTTGATCAGCAGCCTGGGCTTGCCGTCGTAGGTGAGAAGGCTCTTGGCCACGTCAGTCGCCGTACAATCCGGACACTGGAACCGCTGTTGAGAAAACCTGAGACCCTCTCAATTAAAGTGGTTTTGCGAAGCCACCCAGACCACGGGGCACTTTTCCTCCGCATCCCAATGGTACGGGCTTATCCAGATAGTCGGATTTCGTAATGGCACATCCAGAACAGATGGCCTTCTTTCAGACGATCACAGAAAGATTTGAGCATCGCATAGCTACAGCGGTCAACCTGCTTGAGGTGGGCAGCCAGAACATCAATGGGAGTGTCCGTTCGTTTTTTGAATACGTACCCAACTATCTGGGAATTGACATCGGCCCTGGCAACGATGTTGATCTCGTCATCCCCGGAGAACTGATCGAGCTTCCAGACGGCTGGGCGGATCTGTCGATTTCCACAGAATGCCTCGAGCATGCCAGCAACTGGCCAGACATCTTGTTGAATATGATCAGAATAACGAAGAGTGGGGGTGTCGTGCTTCTTACGTTTGCGGGGGTCGGGCGTAGCACGCATGGAACTCTGGATTCAGACTGTTTCAGCTCACCATACACAACCTCCTATTATAAAAACCTCGGACCTGATGACCTGGCCAAGGAAGTGGCACTAGGGCGCTACTTTTCGTCTCATGGGTTTGAGGTTAACTCCGACTCTGCCGACACCTACTTCTGGGGTGTTCGGAAGGGGCACTGGCTGAGCGACAGCGACGCTGAAAGTGATTGGGAATCCCTGGAGCAACGTCTGGCAAGAGCGCAGGGTCAGCTGGGCCAGGCTGTCAGCGCCTACACCCAGTACAAAAGTCAGGCCCTGGCCGCAACCAGCGAGCTGGCCGAAGCCCACGAGGCTACAAGGCGTGCACGGCAGGTTGCCGATCAGGCCAGAGCGGAAGCCGAGAAGGCCAGGCAGGCTGCCGATCAGGCCAGAGCGGTGTCTGAGAGGGCCCGAGAAGAGGTCACAGAGGCCCATGCAGAGATCAAGGTGGCCCAGGAAGAGGCCAAGGTGGCAAGGATCGCAGTTCAGAAAGCGGAACAGGAACGCGACACAGCCATGCAGAACATCATCGAGATCACGAATTCAAGTATCTGGCGTCGAACCCAGCATGTACGGCAGTTCAAAGATGGCGTGACAAGCCTGCTGCGACGTGCTTCAGCGCTCACCCCCGAGTCGAGCCCGCTCCCAGCCGAAGGCCTGATCCTTCCCGAGCGGCAAGAACAGAAAGTCCTTTCCGAATTCCAACTGGCTCGACATCACCAGGATTCAACCGAGGGCTGGATCGATAACTGCCTGGAGCAAGATTGGAAGCACTTTCGTGATCTTCGTCGTGCAGCCGCCTCAGATCAGTTCGGCTCAAGCTATCCTAACCGTGTGCTTGTCATTGATTGGAAGTTTCCTGAGTTTGACAAGGATTCTGGCTCCCATCGCATGGACGCGATCCTCAGCATTGTCTGCGAAACCGACGCGGATCTGACTTTTGTCAGTATGCAGCATAAACAGGATAGCTGCTATCGCGATCGTCTTGACACTAGATCGATTCTCACGATTGTGGGTGAGGACGCCGCCGTGGCCCATTTGGCTGATGCAGGCCATAGCTATCGAAAAGTGCTGATTTCAAGGCCTGAAACTTGTGAAGTGTTGCTTGGCTACGTGCATCTTTACTGCCCCACTGCTAAGCTAATATACGATACGGTAGATTTGCATTATCTTCGTCTGCGCAGAGGCGCAAAGTTTCTTCCCGATGAAGCCAGGGATGAGATTGACGAGCTCTTGAATCAATCTGAGGAATACTATCGTAAAGAGTTAGCGATTGCCGAGGCAGTCGACACGATCATTGTCGTATCCGAAGATGAAAGGACTCAGCTGCTCGCCGAATCCAAGAACCTGGATATCGTAGTGATTCCCAATATTCATGAAGTCGTGCCAGTTGATATAGGTTATCAGAAACGCAAAGACCTTCTGTTTGTGGGTGGCTTTGATCACAGGCCTAATGTCGATGCAGTTATGTTTTTTTGCACCAGCATCCTGCCGATCGTCGTGGAGGCGCTTGGCGACATTAAGTTTCATATCGTAGGTAGTAATATGCCATCCATAATCAGAGATCTGGCCACGGCCAACGTCAATCCGATCGGCTATGTTCAGGATCTAGACAGTAAGCTCGACTCAAGCAGGATTTTTGTGGCCCCCCTGCGTTATGGTGCAGGAATGAAAGGGAAAGTCGGTCAGAGTATGGCCCATGGACTGCCTGTGGTCGGCACCAGTATTGCGGCAGAAGGTATCGGTGTGACACACGGCAAGCATCTCTTGATCGCTGACGATCCAGAAGACTTTGCCTCGGAAGTCATTCGTCTTTATGGCGATCAGAGATTGTGGGAAGCCTTATCCCAGCAGTCCGCCAATCTTATCCGTGAACTCTATTCCCCTCGCAGTATCCAGCCGCGCGTTGCCAGCCTGTTGGGGGCGGATCAAGGGGAGGGGGGCTGATCTCCATGCAGAATGGACAGATTCTTGTCTTAGGTGTGATTCTGGCAGACAAGCCAAATCACATCGCGCACATCGTGGAAACCTTTAGCCAGAGCACGGACTGGTCAGTACAGCAGAAATGGCACTCTATTGGAACTACAACTCCCGCCATCGGTTCGCATCTGCACAGCTCCTCCACTCTTCGAGAGCAAAAGTTTCATATTCTCAATAGAATCCTACTTGGCGAGGATGTCGATCAGTACGACTTTGTGTTTGTCTGCGATGACGACATCCTCCTTCCGTATGGATTTGTCGATAACTATCTGCGTATTGCTGTTGCGCGAGGGTATTCGCTATCCCAGCCAGCCCGGTCCCACGAAAGCTATATCGACCACAAGTTTGTGAGCCAGCTGCTGGGTATCGAATCCCGGCAGACGATGTTCGTCGAGATTGGGCCACTTTTCTGCCTGCACCGTTCCGCCTATACGTTCCTGCTGCCATTTGATGAGCGAGCGCCGATGGGATGGGGACTTGATTTCTATTGGCCGCGCCAGTTGGCAAACGCTGATCTGACAATGGGGATTATCGATCATTGCGCGATTGATCACTCACTCCGCAAGCCCGTCAGTTTCTACGACTATGATTCGACAGACTCCCAAATGAAATCTTTCTTCGATAGTGTTGACCATATTGACTATTTGGACGCATTCACAGCCAGCCAAACCTATCCTGAACCCCCACATCAGGAGGCCTGCTCGTGAATCAGCCGCAAATCACGGCAGTAGTCACCACCTACAACCGCTGTCAACTTTTACTTAAAACGATCTTATCGTTAGCTGCGCAGACACTTGATCGTAGTCAGTTTGAAGTCATCATTATTGATGATGGCTCAGTAGATGATACTAGGATAACGGTTGATGGCATGGCTTCCATCCTTTCGATCAAGTACGCCTATCAAGCCAATTCAGGCCTTGCCTCAGCCAAGAACCATGGGCTTTTCCTTGCTTCTGCGCCGATTGTCCTGTTCCTAGATGATGATGATGTCGCCAGCCCTGATTTGCTGGAACAGCACTTAGCGGCTCACCGAATCTATCCTGGTGAAACGACAGCGATTCTCGGTCATACTGATCTTGCGCCTGATCTGCATGCCGATATCCTTATGAATTACGTTACACAGCATGATCCGTTGTTGTTTTCTTACCAGCAAATCAGCGACCCCGCGAATCTGCGTTATGATCACTTCTGGGGTGGGCGCACATCCTGCAAGCGCACACTTCTACTCAGGCATGGAGTTTTCAATCCGGTCTTCCGGTTTGGTTATGAGGATATTGAACTTGGCTACCGTCTCGACTCCGTTGGCTTGCGTGTGATTTACTGGAAACAGGCAGTTAACATGATGATCCGTAAGATCAGCCTAGATGGATTTCTTCGTCGTTGCCTACTGCAAGGCGAGTCAAGCCGCCGATTCCTTGAGATGCATGATAGGGATCCTGAAATCTATCAATATCTCGATCTTGATCGACGCCTTGACGCTTGGAAGCTCTTGGCCCCAAAGTATGACCAAGTGGTTCGGTCTGCCCGTAAGCTTGATAGCTCATTCCGCAAGGGTATCAGCAGGGGATATAGCCTCCCAGACCACTGGCAGACAGCACTTCACCTTGCTTACCACCGAGCTTTTCTTGCTGTTGCCATCAAGGGTTACATTGATGCAAGCACAACGACTGCGATCCCTGGATGAGACATCTGTTTTATCGTGACCACTATGATGCCTCTGCCGACAGTTGATCCAGAGCCTGCTGAAAAGCCTTCCAGGGCCTTTCCCGCGCTGACGGTGAGAAGGCTTGCTCGCAAGGTGCGGAGTTTCTCCATTCGGCATGTTTATCCGAGACTGCCTGGTCTTCATAACTTTATCTTTTTTGAAATGCGGCGAAGGGCGATTGCCTGTGCAGCACTGGTTTCTGCACGGCAGCTGCACATCCTGCCAAGTGTTCTGTTCAGCGATGTTGCCGCACAGTCCAGACATGCTTACCATCCCACTGTCAGCATCATTGTTCCCTGCTACAACCATTCCAGGTATCTGAAGCAGCGGCTTGACTCAATTGCTCAGCAGACCTATGCCCATGTTGAGGTTATACTGCTTGACGATGCCTCAACTGATGGCAGCACTGAGTATCTTGAGTGCTATGCCAAAGCCCATTCTGAGACATGGCGATTCGCATTCAATTCTGAGAATTCAGGTAGCCCCTTTCGGCAGTGGCAGAAGGGTCTTCAGATGGCCAAGGGCGATTTAATCTGGATTGCTGAAAGCGATGACTATTGTGATCCAGACTTTCTGGAGAAAATGGTGCCTCTCTTTTACAACGAGGCCGTCATGCTTGCCTTCAGTCGAATTGATTTTGTCGATTCCTCAGGGAGTCAAGTGGTATGGTCAATGCAGCAGTATCTGTCTGAGCTGAGTCCACGCACTTGGAGCCGCCCCTTCACCATTGCCGCCACTCAGCTGGTCCACAAAATTTGGAACCGCAAGAATATCATTCCCAATGTTAGTTCGGCTGTCTTTCGCAATCCTGTCAGCCTCAGCTTGCTGTCAGATCCTGAATGGCTATCGATGCGGATCTGCGGGGATTGGTTGTTCTATCTTCAGATCGCCGCTGGCGGATTGGTCGCTTACACCCCAGCAACTACTAACTATTATCGACAGCATGACACCAATAGTTCTGTCTTGCTGCACAAGCAGGAAATCTATCTAGCCGAGCATCTCGCCGTGGCGATGAATCTGATAAGGATGTATCCCGTCACTGCGAAGGTCTGTCTGGCTATGCAACAGGAATTGCGTCGTAGATGGGAGCTGAACTGTGTCACCTCCATTCCACTCCATCTTGAGGACCAAATCAAGCACCTTGCGATCAGAGAGGACGAGGGTGACCGACGCAAGCCAAATCTGTTGATCGTCACCTATTCACTGATTCCCGGAGGAGGTGAGATCTTGCCGCTTCGTCTGGCCAACCTGCTTAAACAGCGCGGCTACATTGTTAGCGTACTCAACTGTCATCAGCACGCTAACCAGCCAGGTGTTCGATCCATTCTAAGGCCGGATATTCCCCTGCTGGAAATGAAGTCCTTGGAATGCTTGTCCGTCTTGGTCTCAGACCTCGGCGTTGATATTGTACATTCTCATCATGCCTGGGTGGACACCACTGTGGCTGAGCTGCTGCAAGGTGTCAGTAACGTCAGTCATGTTATCACATCCCATGGCATGTATGACGAGATTGCCGCAGATGAGATCAACAGAATTGGCATGTTGCTGTGCCCCTGGGTCAAGCAGTTCACCTATGTAGCGGACAAGAATCGTGCTCCTCTTCTTGCTCTTGGCGCCACCGCTGAGCAACTGACCAAAGTGCCGAATGCTATCGACGTGAGCAAGGTCGAACCGATTGAGAGGGCCAGCCTGGGGATTTCAGAGGAGGCCTTCGTCCTCTGTATCGCAAGTCGGGCCATTCGTGAAAAGGGCTGGCAGGAGGCGATTGAGGCTGTTCAACTTGCTCAGTCTCGTACGCAACGCCCTTTGCACTTATTGATTGCTGGTGATGGCCCTGAGCTTTATCGTCTACAGCCAAAGTATGCCAGCGAAACCATTCACTTTCTGGGCTTCCATGCCCATCCCTGCAATCTGTATGCTACGGCTGATCTCGGCATCCTTCCCAGCTTCTATCCGGGCGAAAGTCAGCCCCTGTCACTGATTGAATGCCTGACCGCCGGTAAGCCATTCCTGGCATCTGACATTGGCGAGATCGGAGCCATGCTGACGACACCCTCTGGCATGGCAGGGGTCACCATACCGTTGCAGGATGGATGTGCCCTGTCCCATGCCTTTGCCGAATCAATTCTCACCTACGTCCATGAACCTGGCCTCCATCTCCGCCACTGTGAGCTGGCCCGTCAGGCCTGTAAGGCCTTCAGCCCGGAAGCGATGGCCAATGCCTATGAAGCGATCTATGCCAGGGCCCTCACCACAGGGCCAGTCCCCACTTCCTGAAGTACACCCAGGCACTGTGAACATTCACCAGGGTCAGGCGCTTGCTGCGATGGTTGCCACGGCCCCAGTGGTGGATGACCGAGGCCACTGGAAGATGAACAGTTCGTCCGATCGCACCCATGGCGCGGCTGAGATCAGCATCCTCCAGATAGAGAAAAAAGTCTTCATCAAATCGGTTCGCTTCCTCAAAGGCTGACGTTCGCATCAGCATGCAACAGCCACTCAGATAGGGAACATCAAAAACCTGTCCATAGTCGTGATCCGCCAGGACATACCAGCGGTCGTAACGCCGCAGGAAGCGCGGCTTGAGAGCATCCGGAAGGAACCGCCTGCTGAACAAGCCCAGCATGGTCGGATGCTGCTTGCACAGATGCTGCACCTCTCCGGCAGGATTGAGCAGCTGTGGCACGGCAAGCACCACATCGGCATGGCGCTCCAGCCAGTTCAACAGTGTTTCGAAGCAGCCCGACTTCCATGTGAGATCCGTATTCAGGGCCCCCAGGAACGGTGGAAGAGGCCCGGCCCGGGCCAGCTCTGCGACAGCGTGGTTAACGGCTCGGCCGTATCCTGGGTTGTGTGCGTTACGCAGAAGAAACAGCGCTCCAGCCTCAAGGGCTTCGACAGGTTCACCAGGTCGAAAGTCATTGGCCACCACCACATAGCGGATCTGCGGGGGCAGGGAGGCCAGGCAGCAGCGCAGCCGCTCAACTTCCACCAGCGCCGGGTGATAGGCCACCAGGATCAGGACGGCCTGGAGTGGATCGGCGGAGGTTGTCATGGACACCTGCCGCTCCAGAAGGCTGCCGCCCGGATCTGCGAGGGAGACAAGCTGTAGGAAGACACAAGTGTGGACAACAGGCCAAACCGCAAGATGCAGCGTGGGCGATCATGGTCAGACCTTAACACTTCATGTCATGATCAGCCGCCGACCGGCGACACCAGAGCGGAGCTGCCCGACTCTCTTCGCGCACCCATTCCGCAGTGGTCGGAACCTCGATCCTGAATGGTGGTGACTGCAGCGGTTGTCACCTAACACAGCCCACTGTCTGATGTCGCCACCACTGACTGGTTGGAGTGATCTCCTCTCCAGGCCTGGCTCAGCAGGTCAGCGCCTTGCTCATTCCCCTGAGATCAGCTTCACCGAGATCAACGGTGCTCGATCTTGAACGGCAGAAGCTGCTCCACCGCAGTGTGATTCGTGTTGATCGCCCGCCAGCGGCTCAGTAGCGGCAGCGCCACAGCTGTGGCCCTCCCGCCGGGGCCGGGTGTGGGGAAGCCAGTGGCCCTGCCACCCCTGCCAATGTTGCCGATTCTCCCCAGGTTTGGTGGGCGTTCTGGCAGGATGCCTGGGATGTTGTGCAACAGGTGGCAGGGCCTGAGGACGTGAGTGCCATGGGCCCCCGGTTCAACGCTTCAGCAGGTGCTGGGCCACCCACCGCTGATCGAACCGTGCAGAGCCTGTGGGTTCATTTCCACCGTCCAGCCGGCGCTCGGCACTCTGTACCTGGCGTTTCTCAGCAGCGGTGGCGTGGAGTGGAGTGCTGTCGGCCTGGATCGGCGCACCCCCCTCCGGGTCCCTTGGGAGCACAAGCTCGCTCCACATCTTGCATGCGTGGGTCTGGCGGGCAGGCAAAGCCGACAGCGCTTGCCTGGCGCCTGGAGGCCACACAGGGAGGCTTTGCTCCGGAACCATCCAACCGAAGCCTGCCAATGCGTTGCGACGCGCTGTCGACCTGTCAAGTGGTTGTGCGGGCCTGGCCACCCATTGGCTGGGGGCACCGCCTTGACCGTCTCCCCCTCGGTAGGGCATACTCCATTGATCGGCGGTAAGGCCGGGCCCGCGGATGTAGCTCAGTGGTAGAGCATCTCCTTGCCAAGGAGAGGGTCGAGAGTTCGAATCTCTTCATCCGCTTGATTTCCGCAGCATCAGATATTGGTTGTTCACCTCCGTGAAGCCTAATTGTTCGTAGAAGCCCTTGCAGTTCGACGTCATCAGATAAATCCTTTCTGCCCCAGCCACTGGGGCTGAGTCAAGCAGAGCCTTCACGACAGTTGTTCCAAGGCCCAGGCCATGAAAGCGCTCGTCGACCACGACGTCCCATAGGACGGCCCGGTACACCCCATCACTGGTCGCACGTCCGAAGCCGATCAGCCATGACCCTTCCCAGAGGCTCACAGCGACCTGGCTTCCCCGCAGCATGCGGCGCAAGTCCGTGAGGATTCTGTCGCTGGCCCAGAAGCTGTTGCTTCTGAACAGCCTCTGCAATTGTCCAACGGCGTCGTTCGGCCGCAGCCCAGGCCCCAGACCCAGTCGCAGTGCCGGCGCCCCCGGTCCATGGCGGAGCACTGTGACAGCCACCTTCAAGCCACCACCCTTCGGGGGCCTTCTTGGGTTGCTGACATCCAGCAGGAGAACGGGTGGCTGGTGGGCTTCGGGTCGCAACGCACCATCTCGACCGGGGCATCGATTCCTATCTTGCGTTGTTCTGGTGCCGCCGCCCAGCCCGGCATGCCAGCAAACCCCTTGTCCCAGCTGGTGTCTGAGCCTTTCTTGGCTGTTTCGCGGTGATAGGGTTGATGGATCACGGACGACTGTCTCCATGCTCAAGCTGCTGCTGGGTGATCCCAATGCCCGCAAGCTGAAGCGCTACCAGCCGATCGTTTCGGACGTCAACCTGCTCGAGGAGGAGATCTCCCCGCTCTCCGACGACGAACTGCGTGGCCGCACCGCCTCCTTTCGCCAGCGACTGGAGAAGGCAGGCACTCCCGTGCGCCAGCGCCAGCTGCTGGATGAACTCCTGCCTGAGGCCTTTGCCGTGGTGCGCGAGGCAGGCAAACGGGTGCTCGGTATGCGCCATTTCGATGTGCAGCTGATCGGAGGCATGGTGCTGCATGAGGGCCAGATCGCCGAAATGAAGACGGGCGAGGGCAAGACCCTGGTGGCCACCCTGCCCGCCTACCTCAATGCCCTCACGGGTGCCGGCGTCCATGTGGTCACGGTCAACGACTACCTGGCCCGCCGCGACGCGGAATGGATGGGCCAGGTGCACCGCTTCCTCGGCCTTTCCGTGGGGTTGATTCAGCAGGACATGGTTCCTAACGAACGACGGCGCAACTACGCCTGCGATATCACCTACGCAACCAACAGTGAGCTCGGGTTCGACTATCTGCGCGATAACATGGCGAATGACATTGAGGAGGTGGTGCAGCGGCAGTTCCATTACTGCATTATCGACGAAGTCGATTCGATCCTGGTGGACGAGGCGCGTACGCCTTTGATCATCTCCGGCCAGGTGGAGCTGCCCCAGGAGAAGTACAGGCGCGCCGCCGAGATTGCTGCAGGGCTGCTGCGTGCAGAGGGCGTTTCCAAGGATGGCATCGACCCTGAGGGCGATTACGAGGTGGACGAGAAGCAGCGCAACGTGACTCTCACGGACGAGGGCTATGCCAAGGCCGAGACCATGCTCGGTATTCGGGATCTGTTCGATCCTGCCGATCCCTGGGCTCACTACATCACCAATGCCCTCAAGGCAAAGGAACTCTTTATCAAGGACGTGAACTATATCGTGCGAGGCGGTGATGCTGTGATCGTCGACGAGTTCACCGGACGGGTGATGCCCGGCCGTCGCTGGAGCGATGGTCAGCACCAGGCGATTGAGGCCAAGGAGAATCTGCCGATCCAGCCGGAAACCCAGACCCTTGCCAGCATCACCTACCAGAACTTCTTTCTGCTCTATCCGCGCCTGGCCGGCATGACCGGCACCGCCAAGACGGAGGAGGTGGAGTTCGAGAAGACCTACAAGCTAGAGGTCACCGTGGTTCCCACCAATCGGGCCCGATCCCGGCAGGACCTGGTGGATCAGGTCTACAAGAATGAAGCCGCTAAATGGCGTGCCGTGGCAATGGAAACCGCTGGGATTCACCATGCCGACCGACCCGTGCTGGTGGGGACCACAAGCGTCGAGAAGTCCGAGCTGCTTTCCAGCCTGCTGGCGGAGCAGCAGATCCCCCACAACCTGCTCAACGCCAAGCCCGAGAACGTGGAGCGGGAGGCCGAGATCATTGCCCAGGCCGGTCGAGCCGGCGCCGTCACCATTGCCACGAACATGGCCGGACGCGGCACCGACATCATCCTGGGTGGCAATTCCGATTACATGGCCCGCCTCAAGTTGCGTGAGGTGCTGCTGCCGCGGCTGGTGCGCCCTGAGGAGGGCCACAAGCCGCCGATCCCCCTGCAACGTGAGCAGGGTAGCGGCGGCTTTGCTGCCTCTGCGGTCGGCTCCGCCCCGGCCAGAGCCCCCAGCGCAGCCCGTGCCATCGGAGCGCTCTTCCCCTGCGCTCTCACCGATGCCACCGAGCAGTCCCTGAGCGAACTGGTCCGCGGGCTGGTCAGGGCCTGGGGCGACCGCAGCCTCACGGTGCTCGAACTGGAGGATCGCATCGCCCAGGCGGCCGAAAAGGCCCCCACCGACGATCCCCAGATCCAGGAGCTGCGAGGCCTGATAGTGCGGGTCCGGGCCGAGTACGACGTGGTGGTGAAGCAGGAGGAGGAGCGGGTGCGCCAAGCCGGCGGTCTGCACGTGATCGGCACCGAGCGCCATGAATCCCGCCGGGTGGACAACCAGCTGCGCGGCCGCGCCGGCCGCCAGGGCGACCCGGGCAGCACCCGTTTCTTCCTCTCCCTGGAGGACAACCTGCTGCGCATCTTCGGCGGCGATCGGGTAGCTGGGTTGATGAATGCGTTCCGTGTCGAGGAGGATATGCCCATCGAATCCGGCATGCTTACCCGCTCGCTGGAGGGGGCCCAGAAGAAGGTGGAAACCTACTACTACGACATCCGTAAGCAGGTGTTCGAGTATGACGAAGTGATGAATAATCAGCGCAAGGCGGTCTACGCCGAGCGCCGCAGGGTGCTGGAGGGCCGTGAACTCAAGCTGCAGGTGATCGGCTACGGCGAACGTACGATGGACGACATCGTGGATGCCTACGTCAACCCCGACCTGCCCCCCGAGGAGTGGGATCTCGGCCAGCTGGTGGCCAAGGTTCAGGAGTTCGTCTACCTGCTGGCGGATCTCACCCCCGACCAGCTGCGGGGGCTCTCCACCGAGGAGCTCAAGGCCTTCCTGCGCGAGCAGCTGCGCAACGCCTACGACCTCAAGGAGAGCCAGATCGAGCAGGCCCGTCCCGGCCTGATGCGGGAGGCCGAGCGTTTCTTCATCCTCCAGCAGATTGACACGCTCTGGCGGGAGCACCTGCAGGCCATGGATGCTCTGCGCGAGTCTGTGGGCTTGCGGGGCTATGGCCAGAAGGATCCGCTGATCGAATACAAGAACGAGGGCTATGACATGTTCCTGGACATGATGACCGCGATGCGCCGCAATGTGATTTATTCGATGTTCATGTTCCAGCCCCGGGTCGAGAGCGCGGAGGCGATCGCCACCGGCTGACTGCTCAGGCCGGTGGTGCCGGTGGCACCGGCCGGTCCCCCAGGAACTCCAGGATCTCCCGATCCTTGAGGTTCTGGGCCGAGCCGCCACACCCCTCCAGCAGGGGCCTGCCGGCGGCCACTTCGCGCAGGCAGTTCTGCAGCCGGCTGAGCTCGGTTTCGAGCGTGTCGATCCGCTCCATCAGGTTGCGGATCACCCTGGCTTCGGCATCGGGCAGCTGGGAGTGAGCCAGGGGGTCGATCCGCACTCCGGATTGGTGGACCACCCGGCCCGGGATGCCCACCACCGTGCTGTCAGGTTCCACGTCCCGCAGCACCACCGAGCCGGCACCGATACGGGTGTTGGCCCCCACCGTGATCGCCCCCAGCACCTTCGCTCCGGCGCCGACCACCACGTTCTCCCCCAGGGTGGGGTGGCGTTTGCCGTGCTCCTTGCCCGTTCCGCCCAGGGTCACCCCCTGGAACAGCAGGCAGCGGTTGCCGATCTCGCTCGTCTCTCCGATCACCACGCCCATGCCGTGGTCGATGAACACCCCGTGGCCGATGCGTGCCCCGGGGTGGATCTCCACCCCGGTCAGGAACCGGCCCAGCTGGGAGAGCAGCCGCGGCAGCAGCGGCACCCCCAGGCTCCAGAGCCGGTGGCTGCAGCGGTGCAGCAGCAGCGCATGGAAGCCTGGATAGCAGAGCAGGATCTCGACCGTGCTGCGTGCAGCCGGATCCCGCTCCTTGATGATCCGCAGATCCGCCAACACGGGGCCGAGCAATCGCTGGATCGGAGAACCCAAGGCAGACGGGCGGGAGGGAAGGAAGAACGGTCGGACCTGGTCCGCCGACGGCGTCCGTCAGGCGCAGCAGGAGATCATCCTGCCTGAGCAGGTTCCGGGTCGACGTAGCCGTCGCGGGGGCCGACCAGGCCGATCTCCTTGCGCAACAGGTCAATGGTGGCCGCGCCCAGGTAGCTCTGGGCGCAGTGCACCTGGGGAAGGCGCATCAGCTGGGCCCGGTTCTGGCGCAGGGTCTGTTCCACCAGCGGGAGGCTGGGGCGGTCGCAGAGCACGTGGCTGGCGGCCCGCAGCAGGGCCAGAAGGCGGCTGCCCACGTCCGGGTTGGCGGTCATCACCAGCAGTTCGTTGCCCCGCATGCTGTGCAGGATCACCTCGGCGGCCCGCAGGATGCCGGGGCTGATGCTCACCAGTCCGACGCAGCTGCCGGCCCGCAGCTCCTTGAGCAGGTCCAGCTCGTGGCGGAAGTCGTTGAGATCCACCGCCACAGCCCGCACGCCGAACCGCTGGGCCAGTTCCTCCACGGGCTGCAGGAAGTAACGGCTCGTGACCACCGTGCCGTTGCTGGAGCTCTCCAGCACCGCTTCGAGTTCCTCCATCGGCACCACTTCCACCGGCACCTCCAGGACGGGTTCCAGCTCCTCGGCGATCAGCATCGAGGCGCCGATGTCCTCGCGGGGTGTGGAGACCAGCACCCGGGCACCGCAGCGCAGGCGCCAGTCGATCTCGCGGGTGAGCAGTTCGCGGGCCTGCTGCAGGGTGCAGCCCGCATTCAGCAGGCCATCCACGCACTGCCGTACCTCCCGGTCGATGTCGGGGCGCAGTCGGTTGCGCAGCCCTGGCGGCGCCTTCAGTTCCCGTGGCTTCTGCTGGTCGCGCACGTAGATGCCCGAGCCGGCCATGGCCTCCACCACGCCGTCGTTCTCCAGCTGGCGATAGACCTTGCTGATCGTGTTGCGGTGCAGGCCGGTCTGCATGGCCAGCTGACGCGTGCTCGGCAGGCGATGGCCCGGGGGGTAGTGACGAGCCGCGATGGCGAAACAGATCTGGTTGTAGAGCTGGGTCGACGCCGGTATATCGCTTTCCTGCTGGATGTGGAATCGCACGCCGGAACGGCCCTGAACGGTTGGGGCCACCCTACGGAGCTTCGGCGTCCGTGACAATTCCCCCTGTGGCATACGCCACTGTGCCGGTGGCAACCGGCACAGTGGTAGGAGCGAAAGTGGAGAGCCGCGGACCCGGCTCGGTGCAACGCAGCAGTGACTGGATCGACATCCCCGTGGCGGCAGCCACCGGTGTGGCCCCCACGGAGCTGCGCTGCTGGTGGGCGCGGCCTGGAGGACCGGCGCGGGCGGGTGTGCTGGTGCTGCCGGAGGTGTTCGGGATCAACGGCTGGATCCGCACGGTGGCCGATCGGCTGGCGGGGGAGGGCTACAGCGCCCTGGCGGTGCCGCTGGTGGCGCGCACGGCTCCGGGGCTGGAGCTGGGGTACGGGCAGGCCGATCTGGCGGAGGGCCGGGGCCACAAGGACCGGGTCTCCACGCCGCAGCTGCTGGCCGACCTCGACACGGCGGCTGGCTGGCTTCTGGGGCAGGCGCCCGGCAGCCTCGGCTGCGTGGGCTTCTGCTTCGGCGGCCATGCCGCTCTGCTGGCCGCCAGCCTGCCTCGGATCACAGCCACCTGCGACTTCTATGGCGCCGGGGTGGCGAGTGGACGTCCCGGCGGCGGCGCCCCCAGCCTGGAGCTGTTACCGGATGTGCGCGGCCGGCTCTGCTGCTTCTGTGGAAAGCGCGATCCGCTCCTCCCAGCGGTGGACGTGGCGGCGATCCGCGCCGCCCTCAGGGCCGCCGATCCCGGTGGAGAGCGCCTGCGGCTGATCGAGGTCGACGCCGGTCACGGCTACATGTGCGAGGCTCGCGCCGACCACGACCCTGCCGCGGCTGCCGAGGGCTGGCGGCGGATGCTGGAGCTGTTCGCCGAGGCGCTCTGAGCAGCCCAGGCCGGAGTCAGGCCTCCGCAGGCGCCGCTTCGGGGCTGCCCAGCTGACGCACCGGTGACGGTATCGTGCGGACCGCCTTGGCGGCCAGAGCCGCCGCATCCTTCTCCTTGGTGAGCGGCGTCTTGCGGGGGGTGAGGAACATGATCATGTTGCGGCCCTCCCGCTTGGGCTCCTGCTGAATCTCGGCGCTCTCCTCAAGGTCCTTCGCCATGCGGAACAGCAGCTGCTCGGCCAGGGCCGTGTGCTGGATCTCGCGGCCACGGAAGATCACCGTGCACTTCACCTTGTCGCCGTCCTTGAGGAAGCGGACGGCCTGACCGATGCGCACCTGATAATCATGCGAATCGATCTTGTAGCGCATCTTGACTTCCTTGACTTCTGTCTGATGTGACTTCTTCTTCGCTTCCTTGGCCTTTTTCTCCTGTTCAAACTTGAACTTGCCGTAGTCCATGATCCGGCAGACCGGCGGATCGGCCTTCTCGCTGACCAGCACAAGATCCAGTTCCCGGTCCTTCGCCACCTCCAGGGCCTCTTCCCTGGTGATCACCCCGAGCTGGCTGCCATCGGCATCGACTACCCGTAGCTGGGGGTAGCTGATCCTTTCGTTGATGTTGGGAAGCTCCCGGACGGGAGCGCGGCGATCGAAACGGGGACGAGGAGGCATTCAGGGAGGCGAGGGGACCGGCGGGGCGGCGGTGGGAAAGGCAGATGGGCAGGGCCAGCCACAGGGCTGCCAGGCTTTCACCCTAGGACGCGTTGGACCGCCGGCAAGGCCTGGTCGAGCGGATCGGTTCCGATCAGCCAGTGGGGCCGATGCTGCCGGCGGAACCAGGTTCGCTGGCGCTTGGCGTACTGCAGGGTGCGCCGGGTCGTCAGTGCGATGGCGCCGGCTTCGTCCAGCTCCCCTGCCAGCAGGCTTGCGGCCTCGCCATAGCCGATCGTCTCCAGCAGCGGCAGATCCGCCCCGTGGTGGGCGATCAGCCGCTCCGTCTCCGCCACCAGCCCTGCGGCGTAGAGCCCCTGGGTGCGCCGGACGATGCGGTGGCGCAGGTCCGGCGGGTCGATGCCCAGTTCCAGCACCCGCCAGGGCGGCGGACTGCTCCCCTGCTGGGTCGAGAGAGGTTGCCCCGTGACGTAGAGCACCTCGAGGGCCCGCTGGGTGCGCACCCAGTCGGCCGCGGCGATCCGGGCCGCGGCGGCGGGATCGGCCTGATGCAGCAGCTGGTGGCAGGTGGCCTGGCCGAGGCTGCTGAGCTGCGCCCGCAAGTCCGGTTGCGGCGGCACAGCGGGGGGCATCAACCCCTGTGTGAGGGCCCGCAGGTAGAGGCCGCTGCCCCCCACCAGGAAGGCGACGCCGCGACGGCGGTGTTCCTCGGCGATGGCCGCTTGCGCCACGAGGCGGAACTCCTGCAGGTTCATCGGCCGATCGGGCTGGCGCAGGTCGAGCAGTTCGTGCCGAACCCGCGCCCGCTGCTGCGGGGTCGGCTTGGCGGTGCCGATGTCCATGCCCGCGTAGATCTGGCGGGAATCCACGCAAAGCACGGCCAGATCCAGGACCTCGGCCAGCTGGATGGCCAGTTCCGTCTTGCCGCTGGCGGTGGGCCCGAGCAGCACGATCACCACGGGCAGCGGCAGCATGGCAAGGTGCGGGGGGTGGACTCCACTTTCGAACAGCCCCTCAGAGACCCCTGGGTGCCGCTCTGGGCCTTCGGTGATAAGATCGGCCCCTGGGCGAAGGTTCGGGCGGCTTCCCGCGCCTCTTGGACCCCATTCTTCCGCAGCCCTGCCTCGATCACCCTCCTATGGACCTCGCCGTCCGCCAGGTGTGCCCTCCGGAATGAGCGACGTCACCAAAGTTCAACACGCCTACGGCGTCGATCAGATCCAGGTGCTCGAGGGCCTGGAACCCGTGCGCAAGCGCCCGGGCATGTACATCGGCACCACAGGCCCGCGCGGCCTGCACCATCTCGTCTATGAGGTGGTGGACAACTCCGTGGACGAGGCCCTCGCCGGCCACTGCACGGAGATCCTGGTCCGCCTCTGCGAGGACGGCTCCGCCGAGGTCACCGACAACGGTCGAGGCATTCCCACCGACATCCATCCCCGCACCGGCAAGTCGGCGCTGGAAACGGTGCTCACGGTGCTCCACGCCGGCGGCAAGTTCGGCAGCGGGGGCTACAAGGTTTCCGGCGGCCTGCACGGTGTCGGAGTGTCGGTGGTGAATGCTCTCAGCGAGTGGGTGGAGGTCACCGTCCGCCGCCAGAATCAGGTGCACAGGCAGCGCTTCGAGCGCGGTGCCCCGATCGGCACCCTCCTCTCTGAGCCCGATGACAGCGGGCTCACCGGCACGGCGGTCCGCTTCAAGCCGGACATCGAGATCTTCACGGTCGGCATCGAGTTCGACTACGCCACCCTCTCCGGCCGGCTGCGGGAGCTTGCCTATCTGAACGGTGGCGTGCGGATCATCTTCCGCGACGAGCGCCCCACCGCCCTCGGAGCGGACGGCCAGCCCCACGAGGAGATCTACCACTATGAGGGTGGGATCCGGGAATACGTGGCCTACATGAATGCCGGCAAGGATCCCCTCCATCCGGACATCATCTATGTGAACGCCGAAAAGGATGGCGTCCAGGTCGAGGCGGCGCTGCAGTGGTGCGTCGATGCCTACTCCGACAGCATCCTCGGCTTCGCTAACAACATCCGCACCGTTGATGGGGGCACCCACATCGAGGGGCTCAAGACGGTGCTGACCCGCACTCTCAACACCTTCGCCAGGAAGCGCGGCAAACGCAAGGATGCCGACCCCAACCTGGCTGGAGAGAACATCCGCGAAGGTCTCACCGCCGTGCTTTCGGTGAAGGTGCCCGATCCTGAATTCGAGGGCCAGACCAAGACCAAGCTCGGCAACACCGAAGTCCGCGGCATCGTCGACACGGTCGTGGGGGAATCCCTGGGTGTGTTCCTCGAGTTCCACCCGCAGGTGATCGACCTGATCCTCGAAAAGGCGATCCAGGCCTTCAATGCGGCCGAGGCGGCCAGGCGGGCCCGCGAGCTGGTGCGGCGCAAGTCGGTTCTGGAGAGTTCCACTTTGCCCGGCAAGCTGGCCGATTGCAGTTCCCGCGATCCCTCCGAATCGGAGATCTATATCGTGGAGGGCGATTCGGCTGGTGGCTCCGCCAAACAGGGGCGCGACCGCCGCTTTCAGGCGATCCTGCCCTTGCGGGGCAAGATCCTCAACATCGAGAAAACCGACGATGCCAAGATTTACAAGAACACGGAGATTCAGGCCCTGATCACGGGCCTGGGCCTCGGTATCAAGGGAGATGAGTTCGACGAGAAAACCCTGCGTTATCACCGTATCGTGATCATGACCGACGCCGACGTGGACGGCGCCCACATCCGTACCCTGTTGCTCACTTTCTTCTATCGCTACCAGCGAATGTTGCTGGAAGGTGGTTACATCTATATCGCCTGTCCTCCCCTCTACAAGGTGGAACGCGGCAAGAACCATACCTATTGCTACAACGAGCAGGATCTGACCAAAACCCTCGCCGGCTTCGGTGAGAAGGCCAATTACACCATTCAGCGGTTCAAGGGCCTGGGCGAGATGATGCCCAAGCAGCTCTGGGAAACCACCATGGATCCCACCACCCGAACCATGAAGCGAGTGGAGATTGAAGATGCGGCCGAGGCCGATCGCATCTTCACGATCCTGATGGGAGACAAGGTGGCTCCCCGCCGTGAGTTCATCGAAGCCCACAGCGCCGAGCTCGATTTCGCTCAACTTGATATCTGATGGCCTGGCGCTGGGCCTGGATTCTTGGGCTCGCCCTGATCGCTCCGGCGGCCCTGCCGGCCGGGGGAGGGGAACACCGCTCGCCGGAGCTGCGGCGCCGCCGGACGGGTGATCCTCTGCTGGCGTCCGGCTGCACGACCCTGCGCTGCGCCCCTCAGCACTGCGCGCCCTCCCTGGGCTGTCTCGACGGAGGCCAACCGCTGCGCCTGCTGCGCACCTGGTGCGAGCCCGGTGGCCGGCGCTGGCTGCACGTGCAGGCGTCCGCCCCGGCGGCAGGGAGCCCGCGTCGGGGCTGGCTGCTGGGATGAGTGAGGCTCTGCTGGTGGCCTGCGGCGCCGTCCCCGGTGCCTGGCTGCGGCTGCGGCTGATCAACCACTTCGAACCCCTGCTGCCCCGCCGCCACTGGTCCACGCTCCTTGTGAACGCCTCCGCCTGTTTCGCCCTCGGGCTGGTGGTGGCTCTGGAGGGCCGTTGCGGCACCACCTCGGCTGCTGGAGGGCTGTCGCTGTGGCTCGCCACCGGCTTCCTGGGAAGCCTCAGCACTTTCTCCACCCTGGCCGTGGAGCTGCTGCAGGTGGTGCAGCGGCGAGAGCGGCTCGAAGCGTTGCTCCTGGCCGGCGGGTCGGTGCTGCTGGGGCTGGGCACTCTGCACCTGGGCCTGCTTCTGGGCCGCCTCTGACGTGACGACCTCCGACCCCGGGGCCGCCGGCAGGCCGTCCAGACAGCAGCAGCGTCGCCTGCGGTTCGAGCTTCGCGAGCTTGCTCTTGTGGCCACAGGAGCCATCCCCGGTGCCTTGCTGCGCTGGCAGGTCGGTGTCCGGTTCGGACCGCTGCTGGGAGAGGGGGCTGCCGGGCAGGCTGCCGCCCATCTGCTCGTGAACCTGCTGGGTTCCTTCCTGCTCGGCATCCTGGCCGGTCCGATCCCCGGACGCACCCTGCTGCTGCTGATGGGAGGCATCGGCTTCTGCGGCTCCCTCACCACCTTCAGCTCCTGGATGCTCGACCTTGTGCTGCTCAGCCAGCAGGGCAGTCCGGGGGCAGCCCTGCTGAATCTTCTGCTCAGCCTCGTGCTGGGGGTGGCGGCGGCCGCCGCCGGACTGACTCTCTGCCGCAGGCTCAGGCGCCGAGGGCCGCTTCGATCGCAGTCGTGAGCTCGGCGCTGTCCGGTTCCACCGCGCTCCTGAACCGCCCCAGCACGGTGCCATCGCGGCCCACCAGGAACTTCTCGAAGTTCCACTCCACGTCACCGGCCGGCTCCACCTTGGTCAGCACGTCGTAGGGGGCGGTCTTGACGCCCTTGGCGTGCACCTTGTCGAACAGGGTGAAGCTCGCCCCGTAGGTGAGAGAGCAGAACTGCTGGATCTCGGGCAGGGTTCCTGGTTCCTGGGCGCCGAAATCATTGCAGGGAAAGCCGAGCACCCGCAGTCCCCGGGGGCCGTAGGTGTCCTGGAGGGTCTGCAGGGCGGCGTACTGGCCGGTGAAACCGCAGCGGCTGGCCACATTCACGATCAGCAGCACCTGGCCGCTGAAATCGCTCAGGTGCTGCTCCTCACCTGTGGCGCCACGCACCACCACATCCGACACGTTCACTGCCATCACCCACCGAGCCCCGGACGGCCGGACCCTAGACGGCCGCAGCGGCCGGTGCCGGCCTCCCTCCGCCCATACACTCGGGAAGCTGCGATCCTCCGGGACGATGAGCGAGGTCACCAGCGGCAGCCACACGACCACAGCGGGCACCTCCGCCAATGGAAGCCTGCCTGTTGCCGAACTGGTGGCCAGGCAGCTGCAGGCCTTGCTCGCTGTCGGCAATTACGACGGAGTCAAGTTGCTGCTGGAGCCCGTTCAGCCGGTGGATTGCGCCGAGGCGATCGGTACCCTGCCCCGAACCCTTCAGGCTCTCGCCTTCCGCCTGCTGCACAAGGACGAGGCGATCGAGGTGTACGAATACCTCGATCCGGCCGTTCAACAGACCCTCCTGGAGCGGATGCGTTCCAGCGAGGTGCTCGAGCTGGTCGAGGAGATGTCCCCCGATGATCGGGTGCGGCTGTTCGACGAGCTTCCCGCCAAGGTGGTGCGCCGTCTGCTGGCGGAGCTGAGCCCTGCCGAACGTCGGGTCACCGCCCAGCTGCTGGGCTACGAGCCCGAAACGGCCGGTCGTCTGATGACGACCGAGTTCATCGACCTCAAGGAGTTCCACAGTGCCGCCCAGGCCCTCGACATCGTGCGGCGACGGGCCCGGGACACCGAGACCATCTACAGCCTCTACGTCACCGATGCCTCCCGGCACCTGACCGGAATCCTGTCGCTGCGGGATCTGGTGACGGCCGAGCCGGAGGATCGCATCGGCGATGTGATGACCCGCGAGGTGGTGAACGTGTCCACCGCCACCGACCAGGAAGAGGTCGCCCGGATCATCCAGCGCTACGACTTCCTTGCCGTGCCGGTCGTCGACCGCGAACAGCGGCTGGTGGGGATCGTCACCGTCGACGACGTCATCGACGTGATCCAGCAGGAGGCCACCCGCGATCTCTATGCCGCCGGCGCCGTCCAGGCCGGCGACGAGGACGACTACTTCCAGAGCAACCTGTTCACCGTGGCCCGCCGCCGCGTCGTCTGGCTGCTGGTGCTGCTGATCGCCAACACCGGCACCTCGGCGGTGATCGCCTCCGAGGAGGGGGTGCTGAAGCAGGTGGTGCGCCTGGCCGCCTTCATTCCGCTGCTGATCGGTACGGGGGGCAACGTGGGCGCCCAGAGCTCCACCGTGGTGATCCGCGGCCTCAGCACCCAGCGCATTCAGACGCTCGGTGCCTGGCGAACGGTGGGACGGGAGGCGCTCTCGGGTCTGCTGCTCGGCCTGCTGCTGGTGATCGTGGTGGTGCCCTGGGCCTGGCAGGTCGGCGGCGGCGTCCTGGTCGCCACCGCCGCCGGCATCAGCCTGATCTGTATCACCACATTGGCCGCCACGGCCGGCGCAGCGCTGCCGCTGCTGTTCGACCGGATGGGGCTGGACCCGGCCCTGATGTCGGCACCGTTCATCACCACCGCCACCGATGTGGCCGGCGTGTTCATCTACCTGCAGACGGCCTCCTGGCTGCTCAACCGGATGGGCCTGCCTGCCTGAGCCGGATGGCCTGCTGGCCCCAGCCGGGCGGCTGCCTTCGGGAAATCTTCCGTTCCTGAGAGCCGCTTCACACTTCTTCAGGTTAGGCTTCACACACCGTCAAGAGCAGTCCCTTGGTCATCGCCCTCGCAGCTGATCGGGAGTCCGCCACCAGCCTGGTGTTGGCCCCTGCCGTCACCGTCCGTTCCCTGCCTCCCGTCGATGGCGACCTGGTCCGTTCCTACCTGCGGGACATCGGCAGGGTGCCGCTGCTTTCGC
>CAYHCE010000003.1:0-41338 GCA_964355015.1 uncultured bacterium
CGAGCAAGGATTTGCCCGTTCGTGGCAAGTTCAGCGCATCTGAATGGCTCAAACCGGCTGCGCTGGAATGGATTTGGATTGTTCAGGAAGCTCTAATTGGCAGGGTTGTCAGATTCGCGAGGCAGCGGTGTATTTAAGAGACAAGGGGGAATGCGTAGAATGTGCTCATGTTCGACCAAGGAAAAGAAGTGTTTCAATAGTTCGCCGTCAAGATGGCAATTTTGAGAAAACAGTTCCTTTGCGGAGAAATCACTGCGTTGCGTATTTGTGGCGTGCGAGGCAACGGTCTGGCTGATCAGACGATAACGGCTAAAGTGGG
Source organism: uncultured bacterium (assembly GCA_964355015.1). Lineage (GTDB taxonomy): Bacteria > Cyanobacteriota > Cyanobacteriia > PCC-6307 > Cyanobiaceae > CAYHCE01. Next base: position 320 of record CAYHCE010000003.1, read on the forward strand.
TTTTCAGTTGGTCTCTGCGCCTCGCCCAGGGTTCATTACTGGAGCCATGCCGAGTTGCGCTGCGCAGGCCCAGTGAGGCTAGCGTTGGACTGAGGAACAGAGACGAACAAAGGCCATGGATATTTGGTGGATTGACAATCCTCATCTGATCGGCAGCCGGAACCCGACGCTTGCCGACCTTGAACAGCTCAGGCGAGACGGCTACGGCGTACTTGTCTCCCTGCTCAACGAGCAGGAACAATCGCCGGGATACGACATTAGCCGCGCTAGGGCCATGGGCTTCCTTAGGTACAACATCCCGGTCAAGGACTTCTGCCCTCCGACCGTTCAGCAGCTCGAATGGTTCCTTGCGTTGGTAGCCGGCCTGCCACCAGGCACAAAGGCGGTCGTGCACTGCGCAGGGGGGACTGGGCGTACGGGGACCTTCGCCGCCGCCTACTGGATAGCAAAGGGCCTGACCGTCTCCGATGCGATCTCGCAGGTCAGGAAAGCTAGGCGCCATGCTGTCGAGACCCCAGAACAAGAGGATGCACTCAAAGAGTTTGCTGCCCATCGATAACGCCCCGACTCTCGATCATGGATAGATCATGCGCAGCCACGATCTATCCATGATCGTTTATGCGTCTCGAAGAATGATGAGGAGCTCTGATGCTTTCACTTGACTCAAGCCATCTCACCAACTTGGTGCTTGTGGCCGGGCACGCCGTCTACATCAGACAGAACTTCCTCGATCCGGAGCAGGACCGCAGCTGGTTTCTGCAGATCAGCCTGGTGACTGGCCTCCAAGACTTCAAGGCGAGGCGATTGTCCCCCAGCCGAATCCTCAGGCAGCCAGCGCTGCTTTTGAGTTGCAGTGCAGGTACCTCATAAGGTTGTGCGTCAGATTGCACAGTTCCCAGCAAGTCTTCGTTCTGGCCAGTCTAATCCGCCTTTTCATCTTGCCACGCATGCAGGTTTTGATTGCACCGAAGACGTACTCAACCCTTGCCCGCACACTCAATCAGACCTTGTTGCGTTCCTTGGCTTCTTCGCTCAACGGATGGCAGCGTGAACCCTTCTCACGAATCAGGCTCTCAAGGCCAGCCACTTGCAGTAGATCCTCATACCGAGCAGCTGCATAGTCGGCATCAGCCCAGACGAAGCCATCCCTGTTTTCTGGATCCAGCAGCTGCAGGAGCATCTGGCTGTCATGAATGTTTGCTGGCGTAATCGTGAATCTGCGGATGAAGCTATGAGTGGCATCCATGCAGATTCTGTTCTTGTATCCGTAATGGCTGATGCCTTTTCTTATTGCCCAGCAGGTGTCAAGGTCCTTCTGGCGCAGACGTGCTGGCTTGTCGGCCCATCCATCTGGCAGCTGGCCTCGCTGGATGGCTGCGTTCTCGGGCCGTGTGTTTCGCTGTTACTGCTTCGCAGAAGCCTTGCGGCTCGGGAACGGGTACGGGCGTTACCTCAATGATCTGCCCACCACGGGCCTCCAGCCCCTGAGCGCGTAGGTGTTCCTCCACACGCTCGTAGGCGAAGCCTTCTCTGTAGGAGTGAAGCTGGTCGATAACACCTTGCTAACGGAGACGCGCTCGTTCAACAAGGCAACGGTGGTGGCATCGGCAATGTTGTGCATCACTCCTAGACTGACAACCTCCTCTGACGAGCGCCTGTCGTTGACCTGGAATTTCAGTTCCTCGTCGCTGAGCTTGAACAGTTGCTGAAACCCCAGCATTCTGAAGAGAATGAGCGGATCCATCCGCTTTCTGCCAGCGTTGCTCTTGCGTTCATGGCTGTAGCCTGGCTCCAGCAATGGCCTGAAGGCCTCCCAGGGAATCGTCTCGGAAAAAGTTGTCAACGTCGGCTTCTTGTGCTGATGCTTGTGGATGCGCTTCTCCTCATCCCAGAAGCCACGCTGTCCGATTCAGCTGCGTTGATTTGTATGAACTCAATCGTTTGATGTTTGACTGGCGCGGTGTCTCAGGGGGGCTTAACGGATTAATCGAGCTGCCCATCAGCCTTGATGGCCTCACTGTAACGACGCATTGCACGACTCCAGCAAGCCCCCTGGTGAACAAGTGGTCGGGATGGAGCGCCGTTGGCTTTCCAGGCAGAGGGGCCCCTGGACGCAGCCGGTGCATGCCGCCGCCAGGCGGCATGCACCGGCTGCAGAGTGTTCTGCCCGCTGAGCCTGGGCTCACTTCGCCGGCTCCCGCTCGCGCAGCGCCTCCCGTCGCAGCAGGTCGAAGATCGTGTCGCGCTCGAACAGGTCGGCCACGGCGATCGCCGTGAGGGTGGCGAAGCCGATCGGGAGCAGCAGAGCGTAGTCCTTGCTCAGTTCGAAGGTCAGCAGGATCGCCGTGAGCGGCGTGCGGGTGAGCGCCCCGAGGAAGGCGCCGCCGCCGGCGAACAGCAGGGTGGCCGGGGCGTCGTGGAACAGCAGCAGACAGACCTGCTGCAACAGGGTGCCGAGGCAGGCGCCCACCACCAGGGCCGGGGCCAGGAAGCCGCCGGGGGCTTCCGCCGCCACGGCCACCGCCGTGCCGATCGCCTGCACCACCAGCGCCACCAGGGCCTTGAGCGGTGTGTTCAGGCCCAGCAGGGCGTCGAAGCCGAGGCTGTCCGGGTTGTCGAAGGAGGGAGGCAGCAGCGACCAGCCCAGCCCGATCGCCAGCCCCACCAACGGCAGCAGCTGCCAGACCGGCAGCCGCAGCCGGAAGAAGCCCTGCCGCATCCGCACGATCCAGCGCTGATACTGCATGGCCAGCAACCCGGCCAGGACCCCCAGCAGCAGCAGCACCGGCACATCCACCAGCCGGAATTCGTTCAGCTGGCTGGGGAAGCTGATGATCGGGGCCAGCTCCTTCAGCCAGGCGGGGCCGCCGCCCTGGCCGGCCAGCAGGCGGGTCCAGGCCACGGTGGCGAAGGTGGCGAAGGTGGCGATCGCATTCACCCGCATGTCGGCCCGCTTCAGCAGTTCCTCGAAGCTGTAGGCCAGGCCACCCAGCGGCGCATGGAAGATGGCGGCCAGGCCGGCGCCGCTGCCGATCGCCACCGCCAGGCGCCGATCACCGCCCCCGGCCCTGAGGGCATCGGCGGATTCCCTGGCCAACGAGGCGCCGATCTGGATCGAGGGGCCCTCCGGCCCCACCGGGAGACCGCTGCCGATCGCGATGCCGCTGGCCAGCAGCTTCACCACGGCGACCCGCCAGCCCATCGGGATCGGCACGCCCCGCAGCCAGAGCATCACCTGCACGATCCCCGAGCCCTTGGCCCCCGGCTCCAGGAAGGCGATCAGCCCGCCGGCGATGCCGCCGCCGAGCACCCCCATCAGGGGGAGCACCAGTGGCCGCGGCAGGTGTGCGGCCAGCTGCAGCCGCAGGGCATTCACCGCCTGGATCTCGCGGGCATAGACCCAGATCGCCACGGCCACGCCGATGCCGATCGCATTGACCAGCAGGAAGAGGCGCAGCAGGCGCCTCAGTTTCGCCGGTCGGTCCGAGGCGGCGCTCGACATCTCAGACCAGCGCCGGCAGCCGCGGGCAGGCCTCGACCAGCTGACGGGTGATCGGCGCCCGGGGGTGCTCCAGCAGCTGGTCGCCGGCGCCCTCCTCCACGATCCGGCCGCCGTCGAGCACGATCACCCGCTGGCAGAAGCCGCTGGCCACCGAGAGGTCGTGGGTGACGAAAACCATGCCCAGCCCGAGGCGCTCCTGCAGCTCGCGCAGCAGAGCCAGCACCTCCGCCTGCACCTCGGCATCGAGCATGCTGACGCTCTCGTCGCACAGCAGCACCTTCGGCTGCAGCATCAGGGAGCGGGCGATCGCCACCCGCTGCTGCTGGCCGCCGGAGAGCTGGCGGGGCAGCCGGTTCTCGAAGCTTGCGGCGGGCGCCAGACCCACCGCTTCCAGCCCCTGCCGGGCGCGCTCCCGTGCCTCGCCATGCCCGGCCAGGCCATGGATCAGCAGTGGATCCGCCACCGCCTCCCCCACCGTCATGGCCGGGTTGAGGCAGGCCAGCGGGTCCTGGAAGACCATCTGGATCCGGCGCCGCGCCCGCCGCAGCTCCCGGCCCTGCAGCGCGCGCAGGTCGCGGCCCTGCAGCCGCACCGCCCCGCCCCGCAGCGGGGCCAGACCCATCAGGGCGCGGCAGAGGGTGCTCTTGCCGCAACCGGAAGCCCCCACCACTCCCACCGTCTCTCCTTCCCGCAGAGTCAGGCTCACCCCGTCGAGGGCCTTGAGCCAGCGCCGCCGCCAGGGCGGGGAGGGCAGGGGATGCCAGCTGCGCAGCTCTTCCAGCTCCAGCAGCACGGGCGCCTCGGCCCGGGCCGGCGAATGGCTGCCCTCCCGGGCCCGGGCCGCCGCCACCAGCCGGCGGCTCAGAGAGGCCTGGGGCCGGGTGAGCAGGGTGAGGGCCGGGGCTTCCTCCACCAGCCGCCCCCGATCGAGCACGGCGATCCGCTCGCACCAGCGGCCGGCCAGGGCCAGGTCGTGGCTGATCAGCAGCAGGGCGCTGCCGCTGTCGCGGCAGAGGCCGGTGAGCTCGGCCATCACCTGTGCCGCCACTGCCACATCCAGGCTGGTGGTGGGCTCGTCGGCGATCACCAGCGGCGGCTCCAGGGCCATCGCCAGGGCGATCGCCAGCCGCTGGCGCATGCCGCCGCTGAATTCATGCGGATAGCTGCCGTAGCGCTCCGGGGTGATCCCCACCCGATCCAGCAGCTGGGCGGCCCGCTGGCGGACCCGGGCGCGGGCCCAGCCGGGCCGGTGCGCCGCCAGGGTGTCGCTGAGGTGCTCGCCGACCCGCAGCAGGGGGTTGAGGCGGGTCATCGGGTCCTGGAACACCAGCCCCACCGCTTCGCCGCGCAGGTGCCGCAGGGCCGCCCGCTTCAGCCGGCGTGGATCTTCCCCCGCCAGCAGCAGCTCACCATCGCAGCGGCTCCCGGCGGGCAGCAGTTGCAGCACCGCCCGCGCCACGGTGCTCTTGCCGCAGCCGGAGGGCCCCACCAGGGCCAGGGTGTCGCCGGCATCGAGGCGCAGGCTGAGGCCGTCGAGGGTGGGCTCCCCTGCGGTGGCCGGGTAACGCACGATCAGGTCGCGGATCTGCAGCACCGGGCCGGCGGAGCGGGAGGCGGCCATGGGGCGCGGCAACAGCGGGGGGCAGGCTGCCAGAGCATGGGTGCGCAGGCGGCACCCATGGGACTTTGTTGCGTCTTCTGCATACGATGGGTGCAGAGGCAGGCGCTGATGCTCGAAACGGCTGCTGGAATCCGTGAAACCCTTCCCGCTGGCGTCGGGTCTTCGTCCTCAGGCGGGGCGGACGTCGCGGTGAGCGTCGACCGAGCCGTTCCGACCCCTTCCCTGAGGCGCCGTCCGTTCCGCACCCCCGTCGATTACGGCGTGGCCCTGCCGGACTGGCTGCGCAGCTGCATCGAACAGGTCCCCCCCGGTGCGGGCGAGAGCTGCCCCACCGATGGGGAAGCGCTGCTGGCCTCGGCCTTCGATTTCGCCTATCAGCTTCACGACGGACAGGTGCGGGCCACGGGCGAGCCCTACATCATCCATCCGATCGCCGTCGCTGAACTGCTGCGCGACATCGGCGCCAGCTCCGGCGTGATCGCCGCCGGGTTCCTCCACGACGTGGTGGAGGACACCGAGGTCAGCCCCCAGGAGCTCGAAGCCCACTTCGGCGCCGAGGTGCGGGCACTGGTGGAGGGTGTCACCAAGCTGGGCGGGATCCACTTCACCAACCACACCGAGGCCCAGGCGGAGAACCTGCGCCGCATGTTTCTGGCCATGGCCAGTGACATCCGCGTCGTGCTGGTGAAGCTGGCCGACCGGTTGCACAACATGCGCACCCTCGGCGCACTCAAGCCCGAGAAACAGCTGCGGATCGCCCGCGAAACCCGCGAGATCTACGCCCCGCTCGCCAATCGCCTCGGCATCGGCCGCTTCAAGTGGGAACTCGAGGATCTTGCCTTCAAGATCCTCGAGCCGGACGCCTACCGCGAGATCAAGCAGCAGGTGGCCACCAAACGCAGCGAGCGCGAGGAGCGCCTGGCGGTCACCGTGACGCTGCTGAAGGAGCGGCTGGCGGCGGCGGGCCTGGCCGACTGTGACGTGAGCGGACGGCCCAAGCACCTCTACGGCATCTGGAGCAAGATGCAGCACCAGCAGAAGGCCTTCCACGAGATCTTCGACGTGGCGGCCCTGCGCATCCTCACCCCCAATCTCGAGAGCTGTTACCGCGCCCTGGCGGTCGTGCACGACACCTTCCGCCCCATCCCCGGACGCTTCAAGGACTACATCGGCCTGCCCAAACCCAACGGCTACCAGTCGCTGCACACGGCGGTGATCGGACGCCACCGGCCGATCGAGGTGCAGATCCGCACCACGGAGATGCACCAGGTGGCGGAGTACGGCATCGCCGCTCACTGGAAGTACAAGGAGGGAGGATCGCCCGCCGCCGGCGGCACCGCCGAGCGCTTCAACTGGCTGCGGCAGCTCGTCGACTGGCAGCAGGACGGTGGCGGTGAGGACAGCAGCGACTACCTCGCCTCGATCAAGGAGGACCTCTTCGATGAGGAGGTGTTCGTGTTCACCCCCCAGGGCGATGTGGTGGGTCTGCGCAAGGGCTCCACTGCCGTGGATTTCGCCTATCGCATCCACTCCGAGGTCGGCAATCACTGCCAGGGCGTGCGCATCAACGACCGGCTCTCTCCGCTGGCCACGCCGCTGCAGAACGGTGACTTCGTGCAGATCATCACCGCCAAGACGGCCCACCCGAGCCTCGACTGGCTCAACTTCGTGGCCACCCCCACGGCCCGCAACCGCATCCGGCAGTGGTACAAGCGCAGCCACCGCCAGGAGAACCTCCTGCGCGGCACGGCGATGCTGGAGCGCGAGCTGGGCCGTGACGGCTTCGACGCCCTGCTCAACGGCGAGGCGATGGCCAAGGTGGCCCGCCGCTGCAACCTGGTGGGCACCGAGGATCTGCTGGCCGCCATCGGCTTCGGCGGCGTCACCCTGCAGCAGGCGCTCAATCGCCTGCGCGAGGAGATCCGTCTGGCCACGGCGGCGGCCACGCCGATGCTCAGCAACGAGGAGCTGGCCCGCAGCCTCTCGGCCCAGGCCGAACAGGCCACGGCGCCGATGCCGCTGGCCCAGGACGGCGCCAGTCCGATCCTGGGCCTGGAGGGACTGGAGTATCGGCTCGGCGGTTGTTGCTGTCCCCTGCCCGGGGAGGCCATCGTGGGCAGCGTGGCCCTCGGCAACCATGGCATCACCATCCATCGGCAGGACTGCGCCAACGTGGCGGCCATGCCGGTGGAGCGCCGCCTGCCGGTGCGCTGGAATCCGGCGGCCGATCAGCAGCGCCGTCGCTACCCGGTGCAGCTGCGCATCGAGGTGCTCGACCGGGTGGGCGTGCTCAAGGACATCCTCACCCGCCTCTCCGACAGCCGCATCAACGTGAGCGATGCCAGGGTGCGCACCGCCTACGGCAAGCCTGCCCGCATCGATCTCAAGGTGGAGCTCGGCAGTGCCGCCCAGCTGCGCACCACCATGGATCAGATCAGCTCCATGGCCGATGTGCTCGACCTCTGCCGCACCGGCATCGGCTAGCGCCCCGCGGCCGGCCCCTGCGGCGGCGCCCTCCCTAGGGTGCCTCGAACCACGGGCATCAGGGGTGCTGCAAGAGGTCCCGAATCCGCTGCTGAGCCTGCCGTTCGAGGCCTCGATCGAGGGGCTCGGCCCCGACTACTGGGACGTGGTGGAGGCGGCCCGGTTCCCGCAGGCGCAGCTGCGCTTCCGCAACGACGCCCTGCTCGCCCAGCTGGGGCTGGATCCGGCTCAGGTGCTCGATGCGCACCTCGAGGCCGCCTATGGCCGCTTCGAGGCGCGCACCCCACTGCTGGCCCTGCGCTACCACGGCTACCAGTTCGGCACCTACAACCCCTTCCTGGGCGATGGGCGCGGCTTTCTCTACGGCCAGCTGCGGGATCGTCACGGTGACCTGCAGGACCTGGGCACGAAGGGATCCGGCACCACGCCGTGGTCCCGTGGAGGCGACGGCCGTCTCACCCTCAAGGGCGGCGTGCGCGAGGTGATCGCCAGCGAGGCGCTGCACCGCCTCGGCGTCACCACCAGCCGCACCCTCTCGCTGGTGGAAACCGGCGAGGATCTCTGGCGTGGTGACGAGCCCTCCCCGACCCGCAGCTCGGTGATGGTGCGGATGGCCCTCACCCACCTGCGCTTCGGCAGTTGCGAGCGGCTGCTCCACCTGCGCCAGCCCCGGGCGCTCGAACGCCTGCTGCAGCACGTGGTTGCCGTCTACTACCCCCACCTGGCCGCGGCCCATCCAGATACCGCCCCGGGCGGCAGCGAGCCGCGGCTGCTGGCCTTCTACGGCGAACTGGTGGAGCGGCTGGCGCGGCTGGCGGCCGAATGGATGGCGGCGGGCTTCACCCACGGTGTGCTCAACACCGACAACATGTCCCTGGCGGGCGAGAGCTTTGACTACGGTCCCTTCGCCTTCCTCGAAACCTGGGATCCGGGCTTCACTGCCGCCTACTTCGACCACAGCGGTCTCTACGCCTATGGCCAGCAGCCGCTGATCTGCCACCACAACCTGAAGCTGCTGCAGGAGCCTCTGGCGATGCTGCTGCCGCGCGCAGAGCTGGAGGGGCGGTTGGAGCGCTTCGCCCCCGCCTACGACACCCATTACCGGGCCCGGCTGCAGCGGCGGCTCGGCTTCGACCCTGGGGCGGCGGCCTCTGCCTCTGCCGCTGCGGCGGCAGGTTCCGAGCTGCCCGACCTCGTACCGCTCACCCTGCAGCTTCTGGCTGCCTGGCCCGTCGCCTATGGCTGTTTCTTCACGGGCCTGGCCGATCGGATCGCCACCGGCGGCCTGCCCGAGGAGGCGGAGGCCCTTGCCCCTTTCGTGGCCGGGGCGCCGCCGCCCCCCCGCGACCGCTGGCAGGCCTGGCGCGATGCCTGGTGGGCCTGGAGCCGGGCCCTGCCGCCGCAGCGCCAGCTGGCCATCGCCCCCAGCCTGCGGCGCTGGAACCTGCCGCTCACCCCTGTGCGGGCCGAGATCGAGCGGATCTGGGAGGCGATCGATCAGCGCGACGACTGGGGCCCGTTCCACGGCTGGCTGGACCGATGCGGATCCACCGACAGTGCCGCCGCTGGGTGTTGGGTGCTACAGCCTCCACAGAGTGAGTCTGTCTGAATTTGTTGACCGCAACAACTGCCTGAATGATCCGCCATGACTTCCGAACAGGCCGCCCAGCTGATCGACGACACCCTTGATCTTGTGCATCAGCGTCTGCAGACGCTCGATGCCGGCCAGAAGCGCCGCGAACACAAGGCCCTCGCCGACGAGTTCCGGGAGTGGCGCCAGCCGAGCGGAGCCCACATCGATCTGATGCTCTGCCCCGGCTTCGGCCACGGCTAGAGCTCGCCGGCCGCCGCCCGCTCCACCCGACCCCGAGACTGGGGCGGCCGTCGCCCGTTGGGCCGTTGGACTGGGACGACACCATCGCCGCGATCGCCACCGCGGTGGCACCCGGACAGGGCAGCGTGGCGATCGTTCGGATCTCCGGCCCCCGGGCCGACGCCATCGGCCGGAAGCTGTTCCGGCCGGTCGGCCAGCAGCTCTGGGAGACGCACCGCGTGCTTTATGGCCATCTGGTGGACCCGGCCAGCGGCGAACGGGTGGATGAGGTGCTGCTGCTGCCGATGCGGGCTCCGCGCAGCTTCACCCGAGAGGATGTGGTGGAGGTCCATTGCCATGGGGGGCTGATCGCCGTGCAACGGGTGCTGGATCTCGTGCTGACCGCCGGGGCGCGGCGGGCCGGGCCGGGTGAATTCAGCCTGCGGGCCTTCCTCAACGGCCGCCTCGATCTCACCCGGGCCGAGGCGATCGGCGAGCTGATCACGGCCCGCAGCCGCCGGGCGGCCCAGTTGGCGATGGCGGGTCTGGACGGTGGCCTGCAGCGCCGGATCGGCGCCCTGCGGGAGCGCCTGCTGGATCAGCTGGCCGAGCTGGAGGCCCGGGTGGATTTCGAGGAGGATCTGCCTCCCCTCGATGCAGGTGCGGTGGTGGCTGACCTGGGGGCGGTGCGCTCGGAGCTGGGGCGGCTGGTGCAGGAGGCGAGCCAGGGCCGGCTGCTGCGCGAGGGGCTGAAGGTGGCGATCGTGGGCCGTCCCAACGTGGGCAAGTCCAGCCTGCTCAATGCCCTCAGCCGCAGCGAACGGGCGATCGTGACCGACCTGCCCGGCACCACGCGGGATCTGGTCGAGAGTGAGCTGGTTCTGAACGGCGTGCCGCTCACCCTGCTGGACACGGCCGGTATCCGTCCCACCGAAGACCGGGTGGAACGGCTGGGGATCGAGCGCAGCCGCCAGGCCCTGGCGGCTGCCGACGCCGTGCTGCTGCTGGTGGATCTGGTGCAGGGCTGGACGGTGGCCGACGCGGAGCTGGCGGCTCTGGTGCCGGGAGGGGTGCCCCTGCTGGTGGTGGGCAACAAGGCCGATCGGGCCGGGATCCCGGCCGGGGCGCCCGTCGACGTGGCGATCAGCGCCCTCACCGGCGCCGGCCTCGAGGCCCTGGCCGAAGTGCTGCTGGTCCGCTGCGGCGCCACGCTGGGCCCGGGCCTGGAGGTGGCGCTCAATGCCCGCCAGCGGGAGCTGGCGGCGGCGGCGGCCGCCAGCCTGGACGCCAGCCTGGCGGCCGCCGCCCAGCGGCTGCCCTGGGATTTCTGGACGATCGATCTGCGTCAGGCGATCCGCAGCCTGGGAGAGATCAGCGGAGAGGAGGTGAGCGAAGCGGTGCTGGATCGGATTTTCTCGCGGTTCTGCATCGGCAAGTGAGCGGCACCGATGATGGCGGCCGTGCGGGGGATTCCCATGACCAGCGGATGGCGCAGAGACGGGCGGATCACGTTCTGCGGGTCCCTGGCCGGCCTGGCCGTGACCCTGGGTCTGGCGGCAGCTGGGCCGGCCGCCGCCGCCGAGAACCTCAATACGAGCCTGGAGGACATCTGCCGTCCTCTGGTGGAGCTCAACGGCAAGCTCGGGGCTTCCGCGGCCCCGGGCTCGCCGGCCGGCACCTTGATGCAGCAGGAGCTTGCTCTCTCGGGTGCCCAGTACGGAGCACTCTGGGCGCTGCTGAAGCTCACGCCCACCCCCGTCTGCGAACGCCTCTACTGAACCCGTCGTGACCCCATCGCTTCCCTTCACCCCGGCCCTGGAGGCGCAGCTGCGGGGCTGGCTGGCGGAGGACATCGGCCGCGGCGACCTCACCGCTGCCGCCCTGATCGGCTGCGCGGGCCGGGCCCACTGGACTGCCCGGCAGGGCGGGGTGTTCTGTGGCGGGGTGCTGGTGGAGCCCCTCTTCCGCCTGCTCGATCCGACGGTGGGGGTGCGCCTGCTGGTGGCCGATGGCGCGCCGGTGGAACCGGGCCGGCGCCTGCTGGAGCTGTCGGGTCCGGCGGCGGCCCTGGTGGCGGGGGAGCGCACCGCTCTCAACCTGGCGATGCGGCTCTCGGGCATCGCCACCGCCACCGCTGCCCTGGTGGCGCAGCTGGAGGGCAGCGGTGTGCGCCTGGCCGACACCCGCAAGACCACCCCGGGCCTGAGGCAGCTCGAGAAGTACGCCGTGCGCTGCGGTGGTGGCCTCAACCATCGGCTCGGCCTCGATGACGCCGCGATGCTGAAGGAGAACCATCTGGCCTGGGCCGGTTGCATGGGACAGGCGGTGGCGGCTGTGCGGGCCGCGGCCCCCTGGCCGGCGCGGCTGATCGTGGAGGCCGAAACGGTGGCGGAGGCGGAGGCGGCCGTGCGGGCCGGTGCCGATGCGGTGCTGCTCGATGCGTTCACCCCCGCGGCCCTGCGGGAGCTTGTGCCGCGGCTGCGGTCCCTGGCAGCGACGGGGGCGACGGGGCGGGTGCTGCTGGAGGCCTCCGGGGTGCGGCCCGAGCAGCTGGGCGCCTACGCCGCCACAGGCATCGATCTGATCTCCACCAGTGCCCCGGTGACCCGCGCCCCCTGGCTGGATCTGAGCATGCGGTTCGATGCCACAGCCGACGCCTGAGGTGGTCAGCGGCGCTCAGTCCGGCCACACTGGGAATGGGACTCCACCGTCGCCCGCCATGCTCCATCGTCGCTTCCTGTACTGGGCCCGCTGGCTGGCCCCGGCCGCGCTGGCCCTGCAGGCTGCCCTCCTGCCCACGGCTCCGGCGCGGGCGGAGGACGTGCTGCAGCGGGTGGCGAGCAGCGGCACCCTGATGGTGGGAGGAAGCCTGGAGCTGCCTCCCCTGAGCTTCCGGGATGGCAGCGGCCAGCCCGCCGGCTACGCCCTGGAGGTGGCCGGACGCATCAAGGGCGATCTGGCCACGGCACTGGGGCGACCCGTGGCGCTGCGCTTCGAGCCCGTTGCCGATCCCGCTGAGCTGGTGCGGCTGGTGGAGAGCGGCGAGCTGGCGCTCGCCTGCGGTGTTCCCTTCTCCTGGGGGCGCGACATGCAGGTGGATTTCACCCTGCCGATCGGGCTGTCCGGCATCCGGGTGCTGGCCCCCTCCGGCCGCATCGACGGCTCCCCGGATTCCCTCAGGGGGCGTCGCATCGGTGTGGTGAGCAACTCGCTGGGAGCGTCAGTGCTGCAGGGCCTTCAGCCCCAGGCCAAGCCCGTGGCCTTCGGCAACCTGGGCGAAGCCGTGGCGGCTCTCCAGGCCGGCCGGCTGGATGGGGTGATGGGCGACACCAACCTGCTCACTGGCCAGGCCCACCGTCGCGGGGCCACGGGCCTGGTGGTGACGCCTGAGCTGCCCTACGAGCGCTACGCCGTGGGCTGCATCGTGCCCCAGAACGACTCTGCCTTCCGCGACCTGGCCAATCTGGCCATCGCCCGGCTGCTGCAGGATTACCTGGATGGCCAGCCCGAGGCCGTGACCAGCGTCGACCGCTGGGTGGGCCCCAAGGGGGTGCTGGGGGTACCGGCGGAGCGCATCCGCACCTACTTCGAGTCCGTCCTGCTGAACCACGAGGCCATCAGGCCCCTGGAACCTGCGGCCGCTTCCCCCCTGCCGGCCCCCGCATCCCGCTGAGGCGGTTCCTGCCGCTTCGCCGTCCCGTCCCCATCCGTCGTTCTTCAGGCCCCTTCCCTCCCCCGATGGCTTTCCTTCTCCGTTCCCGGCTGCTGGGTTTCCTGCTGATCCTGGCGGCCTCCCCCGTGGCACCGGCCGCGGCGGCCCTCGCAACCGGCGCCGCCACGGCCCCAGCGGTTGCCGACGGGCTCGACCCCGAGCCCCTGAGCGTGGAAGCCCGCTTGCGCCGCATTGCCGACGCCGTGCGCGAGCGCGAGGGCCCCGCAGCGCAGCGGCCCTCCGACGACGTCCTGGCCTCCGTTTTCGTGAACGGCCCGAGAGTGGGCTGGCGCAACGGTGGCTGGAGCAACGGCGGCTTCTGGAACGGTGGCTTCCGCAACGGCGGCGGCTGGCCCAACGGGCGCAACAGCGGCTTCTGGAACGGCGGGTTCCGCAACGGCGGCGGCTGGAGCAACTTCTGGTGAGACCCTGATCGCCGTGTCCTGTTCATCCGCCCCCGGGCTTCCGCCGGGAGACTTCGGGCCGCTGCGGTTGCTGGTGGTGCAACCCACGCCCTACTGCAACCTCGACTGCGACTACTGCTACCTCCCCAGCCGCGACGACCGCCGCCGCCTGCCGCTCGACTTGCTGGAGTGCACCCTCGAGCGGGTGCTGGAGAGTCCTTACGCCACGGGCGATTTCACCCTGCTCTGGCATGCCGGTGAGCCACTCACCCTGCCGATCGCCTTCTACGACCAGGCCACCGAGCTGATCGGCCGCGTTCTCGAGCGGAGGAGTGGCCCACCGCTGCGGATCGAGCAGTCGCTTCAGACCAATGCCATTGTGATCGATGCCGCCTGGTGCGACTGCTTCGAGCGCAACGACATCCACGTGGGCGTCAGCCTCGACGGCCCTGCCTTCCTTCACGACGCCCACCGCCGCACCCGCACCGGCCTGCCCAGCCACGAGGCCAGCCTGCGGGGCATCGGCTGGCTGCAGCGCCGCGGCATCCCCTTCCAGGTGATCGCGGTGCTCACCGACGACGCCCTCGATCACGCCGACACCCTGTTCGACTTCTTCGTTGGCCAGGGCATCGACAACCTGGCCTTCAACATGGAGGAGACCGAGGGGGAGAACCGCAGCTCCACCCTGTCGCGCCCCCGGGCCGAGGCCCGCTACCGGGTGTTCCTGGAGCGGTTCTGGGAGCGCCTGCGGGCCGAGCCCGGTGCCCTGCGGCTGCGGGAGTTCGACGAGATCGCCGGCCTGGCCTGCGGCGACCAGCGACTGGTGCGCACCGACATGAATCACCCGTTCGCGATCGTGAACGTGGATGCCCGTGGCAACTTCTCCACCTTCGACCCCGAGCTGCTGGCGGTGGCCACCGAGGAGTACGGGGATTTCGTGTTCGGCAACGTGCTCACCGACAGCCTGGCGTCGGTGGTGGGCAGCGCCAAGTTCCAGCTGGTGCTCGCCGAGATCCGCGCCGGCGTGGATCGCTGCCGCTCCGAATGCGGCTACTTCGGTCTCTGTGGCGGTGGCGCCGGCAGCAACAAGTACTGGGAGCACGGCAGCTTCGACTGCAGCGAGACCCAGGCCTGCCGCTACCGCATCAAGATCGGTGCCGAGGTGGTGATGGCCGGGCTGGAGCGGGAGCTGCGACTGGCTGCCTGACGGGCGGGCCGGCAGGGAGCTCCGGCAGGGGAACGTCGGCGAGAGTCAGGTGATCGAGCCGGCTGAAGTCGCCCGTGCAGGCGGTACCCCCGGCGCCATGCTTCCACCCGCAGTTCCGCGGCCCCGGGCAGATCGAGGGCGCCCCGCCGACCTTCGAGACCAGGCTAGGGCTCGCCATCGCCGCCCTAGGGCATGAACGGCTGTTCGCGGCCGTGGATGAACAGGCCCACCTCATGGATGTCGCGGCCCGGCAGGCGCTCATGCCCTTCCGTTCATGGAACTGCGCGAAGACACCATCGTTGGAGCGGAGTTCCCCGTCGCCCCCGCCAAGGAGGACGCCGCCTGGTCCGGAGAGTTCCGGCGAGACGGTTCCATCGATCCGCACGAAGTCGGCCGTGGCCTCGGCTGCCGACCGCTGGCAGAGCCCCTGCACGATCCGGAGCTCGGCTCCATCGAAGCCGAGGAGGGCGCTGAACGCCTCCAGCCGCTGGAGTTGGGCCTCGCTGCGGGGAGGCCGGCAGAGGTCGAGCATGATCGCCATCGGCAGGCAGCGGTGGCGGATTCCGCGGGCGACCAGACGTTCCGCCAGCTGCCGGGGCTGCAGGGGATCGGTGGCCGCGAGCCTGTCCGGCTCCAGCCCGAGCAGATGCACCACCGTCCTCCACCTCGATCAGCCGGCGCAGCCCGCCCACCAGCAGGCGCGACTCCCGCAGCGGAAAGGGATGATCCATCGGTGAGGTCGCCCCCCATCCAAGCGGCGCCCGGAGCCAGGCGCCGGGCGGAGGTTCCGGATGGAGAGGGATGATCGGAGTCCGTGACCGCGCCGCCGCGACCGCCCGCACCGCCCATGCTCCGCATCTTCGAAGCGCTCAACACGTGCCTCGCCGGCGCGATGGAGCGGGCCTTTCCGGAGGTGGCCGCCCAGTCCCGGCAGGCGGGCACTCCGCTGGTTCCCCAGCTGGCACCGGCCAGCCAGCCCGAATTCGGTGATTTCCAGGCCAACGGCGCCCTGCCCCTGGCCCGGCCTCTGAAGCAGGCTCCCCGCGCGATCGCGGCGGCGATCGTGGAGCAGCTGGCGGCCGATCCAGTCTTCGCGGCCCTGTGCGGGCCGCCCCAGATCGCCGGGCCGGGATTCATCAATCTCACCCTCCGGCCCGAGCGGCTGGCGGCCGAGCTGCGCCGCCGGCTGGGGGATCCTCGCCTGGGGGTGGAGACGGTGGCCGAGAAGGCCGCAACGGCCGGCGCGGAGCCGGCGCCGGTGATCGTCGATTTCTCCAGCCCCAACATCGCCAAGGAGATGCACGTGGGGCACCTGCGTTCCACGATCATCGGCGATGCCCTGGCACGGCTGCTGGAGTTCCGCGGCCACTCGGTGCTGCGTCTCAACCACGTGGGCGACTGGGGCACCCAGTTCGGCATGCTGATCACCCACCTCAAGCAGGTGGCGCCGGAAGCGCTCACCACCGCCGATGCCGTGGACCTGGGCGATCTGGTGGCCTTCTACCGCCAGGCCAAGCAGCGTTTCGACGCCGATGAAGCCTTCCAGGCCACCTCCCGCGAGGAGGTGGTGAAGCTGCAGAGCGGAGATCCGGTCTCGCGTCGGGCCTGGCAGCTGCTCTGCGAACAGTCGCGGCGAGAGTTCCAGGCGATCTATGACCGGCTCGACATCCGCCTGCAGGAGCGCGGCGAGTCCTTCTACAACCCCTTTCTGCAGGAGGTCGTCACCGATCTCGATGCCGCCGGGCTGCTGGTCACCGACGCCGGCGCGCGCTGCGTCTTTCTCGAGGGGGTCAGGGGCAAGGACGGCCAGCCCCTGCCGGTGATCGTGCAGAAGACCGATGGCGGCTTCAACTACGCCACCACCGATCTGGCAGCAATCCGCTACCGCTTCGCTGCGCCGCCGCAGGGGGACGGCGCCCGCCGCGTGATCTACGTGACTGACGCCGGCCAGGCCAGCCACTTCGCCGCCGTGTTTCAGGTGGCCCGCCGTGCCGGCTGGATTCCCGCGGGCGGGCGGTTGGAGCATGTGCCCTTCGGCCTGGTGCAGGGCGAAGACGGCAAGAAGCTCAAGACCCGCTCCGGCGACACCGTGCGCCTCAGGGACCTGCTCGACGAGGCGGTGCAGCGCTGCGAAGCGGATCTGCGCCGCCGGCTGGCGGAGGAGGAGCGCAGCGAGGACGAGGCCTTCATCCGGCAGGTGGCCACCACCGTGGGTCTGGCGGCGGTCAAGTACGCCGATCTCAGCCAGAACCGGATCACCAACTACCAGTTCAGCTTCGACCGGATGCTCTCCCTGCAGGGCAACACCGCTCCCTATCTGCTGTACGCGATGGTGCGCATCGCCGGCATCGCCCGCAAGGGTGGCGACCTGGCGGACTTCCCCGATCCGCTCCGGTTCAGCGAGCCCCAGGAGTGGGCCCTGGTGCGTCAGCTGCTGCAGCTCGACACGGTGATCGCCGAAGTGGAGGAGGAGCTGCTGCCGAACCGGCTCTGCACCTACCTGTTCGAGCTCAGCCAGGTGTTCAACCGCTTCTACGACCAGGTGCCGGTTCTGCGAGCCGAGGAGTCGGCACGCAGCTCCCGCCTGGCGCTCTGCCGGCTGACGGCCGATACGCTCAGGCTCGGACTGGGCCTGCTGGGCATTCCCACCCTGGAGCGGATGTGAGCGAGCCCCGTTCCGCCGCCCCGGCCCTCCGGGCCCGCCCGGAGGTGGAGACCCTCACGGCCTACAGCGCTCCGCTGGAGGGGCGGCGGGGCCTGCTGCGGCTCGACTTCAACGAGAACACGGTGGGGCCCAGCCCCAGTGTGGTGGAAGCGATCCGGGCCATCCCCGCCGACCACTACGCCATCTATCCCGAGTACGCCGGCCTGCGGGAGGCGGTGGTGGCGTGGCTGCTGGCGGAAGCCGGTGCCGCAGCGGCACCGGCCGAATCTCGCGCCGCCCTCAACCCTGGCCACATCGGTCTGTTCAATGGCGTCGACGCTGCCCTGCATGCGGTGTTCCACGCCTACGGCGCCCCCGGCGACCGGCTTCTCACCACCAGCCCCACCTTCGGCTACTACACCCCCTGCGCCCGGATGCAGGGGATGGCGATCGAGGCGATCCCCTACAGGCTGCCCGATTTCGCCTTCCCGCTGGAGGAGATCCGCGCCGCGCTCGCGGCCGATCCAGCCGCCGCGACCGCCCCGCCTCGCCTCCTGCTGCTCTGCAACCCGAACAACCCCACCGGCACCCGTCTGGCGCCGGAGCGGATCCTGGAGCTGGCGGCCGCGGCCCCCCGCACCCTGGTGGTGGTGGATGAGCTCTACGAGGCCTTCAGCGGCGACAGCGTGCTGCCGACACTGCTGAGCGGCACCGAGGATCCGTTCGCGGCGCTGCCCAATCTGCTGGTGCTGCGCTCCCTGGCCAAGACGGCCGGGCTGGCCGGGCTGCGCATCGGTTTCGCCATCGGCGCACCGGCGCTGGTGGATCGGGTGAGCCGTGTCACCGGCCCCTACGACATCAACAGCTTCGCGGTGACCGCCGCCCACGCCGCCCTCGCCGATCAGGCCTACGTGGACGCCTATGTGGCCGAGGTGCTGCGGGCCCGCGACTGGCTGGTGGACCGGCTTCGCGAGACGGGGGTGCGCCATCACGCGGCCGGGGGCAACTATCTGCTGATCTGGCCCCAGGCTCCGGTGGCCGGAGTGGAGGCTCGCCTGCGCGAAGCAGGGATCCTGGTGCGCTCGATGGCCGGCAAGGCGCTCATCGACGGATCGCTGCGGGTCAGCATCGGTACCCGGGAGCAGATGGAGGTCTTCTGGGGGGCGTATCGGCGGATCGAGGCGGTGGGCCTGCCCTGAAGGCGAGGGCGCTCAGCGCAGCACCTTGATCTGCGTGGCCTCACTCAGGGGAGCTCCCAGGCTGATCGTGCGCCCCACCCGTTGCACCGGCGTGCCGCTCATCGCCTGCAGGAACGGTTCGATGCTGCCCTGATCACAGCTGGCCGGGGCCCGGCCACTCACATACTGCACCGGAATCACCCGGCGCGGCTGCAGCTCCCGGACCACTGCAGCCGCCTCGGCGCCGTCGTAGACCTTGGCGCCGCCCCCCACGCCGATGATCAGCACGTCAGGTTTGCCGATCAGTACCCGATCATCCGGCTGCAGGGCCGCGGCGGTGCCGCCCAGATGGGCGATCTCCAGCCCCCCCTGCCTCCAGCGCCAGAGGGTGGCCTGGCCGTAACGGCGGCCGCCGATGCGGTCGTGGGCAATGGCGGCTCCCTCCAGCTTCAGCCCCGCCACCCGGTAGGAGCCCGGCGTGACGAGCAGGCGGCCGGAGGCCACCGGGGCGCCTTCGTCGGCCAGGCGGCTGCTGGCCAGGATCACATCGGCCCGCACCCGCGGCTCGGCAAGGCCGGCGGCGCAGCCTACGGACCGGAACGGATTCACCAGCACGGTGGCGCCACCCCCCTGGATCAGCAGAGCGCTGTGGCCATAGCTGGTGATCGTCACGCCGCCGCCCGACTGGCCCGAGGCGGGGAGGCCCAGGCTCAGCCCGCCCAGCAGGGCTGAGGCGGCCACCGCCACCGGCAGCAACCTCAGCCGCTGCGGGGCGGTGGTGGAGTCTTGGGGCCGGGCCGGTTGCGCCGAGTCGGTGGCCATGCCTGCAGTGCGCCCCGATGGCGCTGATGTTGGCGCGAACCTAGCAGCGTCGGCCCAGCGGCTTCAGGTGGTGGTTCCGGTGGTCCGTGTGGCGCCGGCCCGGCGCAGGAAGTTGGCCAGCAGCTTGTGGCCGTCCTGGGTGAGCACGCTCTCCGGGTGGAACTGCACCCCCTCGAGGTGGAGATGCTCCCGGTGGCGCAGGCCCATGATCGTGCCGTCCTCCAGCCAGGCGGTGATCTCCAGGCAATCCGGCAGGCTGGCGCGCTCGGCGATCAGGCTGTGATAGCGGGTGGCGGTGAGCGGGCTGGGCAGCCCATCGAACACCCCCTGGCCGGCATGGAGCACCGGCGAAGTCTTGCCGTGCATCAGCTCAGAGGCCCGCACCACCCGTCCGCCGAACACCTGGGCCAGGCACTGATGGCCCAGGCACACTCCCAGGATCGGCACCGTCGGCCCGAGCTCGCTCAGCACCTGCAGGCAGACCCCGGCCTGATCCGGATCCCCGGGCCCCGGGGAGATCAGGATCGCCTCCGGCTCCAACCCCCGGATCTGCTCCAGGCTCAGGGCATCGTTGCGTTCCACCCTCAGGTCGGCGGCGATCGGATGCTCTGCCGCAAGCTCGCCCAGGTACTGCACCAGGTTGAAGGTGAAGCTGTCGTAGTTGTCGAGAACGAGGAGCATCCCTGAATCCGGATTCCGGTACCGGCACCCGGAGGAGCGCCGCTGGCCTCATTCAAAGCCCAATGCGAGCGAGCAGGGGGGGCAGCAGCAGCAGCAGGGCGATCAGCATCGAAGCCAGGGCGGCCACCAGCACGGCCGCGGCGGAGCAGTCCTTGGCGATGCGGGCCAGGGGGTGGAAACGGCGGCCGATGGCCAGATCCACCACCGATTCGATCGCGGTGTTGAGCAGCTCCAGCACCAGCACCGCCGCCACCGTGAGCACCAGCACCGCCAGGCGGTCAGGGCTCAGCTGCAGCCAGAGGCCGAGACCGAAGACCACCAGCCCGGTGAAAACATGGATGCGGAAGTTGCGCTGGCTGGTGAGGCCATAGACCAGGCCCTGGGCCGCGTAACGAAAGCTCAGCGGCAGATCCCCCGCCACCCGCCAGGCCCCCGCACGGTGGCCGCGGCCTCGGGCTGGCGGTTCGGTCGCCATCGGAACGGCTTCGGGAGGTACCAGGGTGGTCATGGTGCCGCCTCCGGGCTTCCGGGTTGCATCCGGCTGAGTGTTCTCCGGCCTGAACGTTACCGCCGTCCGCCAGGGGGCCCGCCTCCGGGGCTACCGTCCAGCACCGCAAGCAGGCGGTCCTGTCGAGCCAGCATGGCCTCGAGGCGGGCGTCGTCGGGGTGGTCCCAGCCCAGCAGGTGGAGCAGGCCGTGGCTGGCCAGCCAGGTGAGCTCCCGCTCCAGGCCCAGCCCGGTGGCCGCGGCCTGGCGCGCTGCGGTCTCCAGGGAGATCACGATGTCGCCCAGCTCCAGGGGCTCCCCCGCCCCTGCCTGAGCGTCAGGCAGGGGCGGGGCCGGGGCGGAATCCAGGCCCTGCTCCCGGGCCGCGAAGGCGAGCACGTCGGTGGGACCCTGCACCTGACGCCACTCCTCGTTCAGCGCGGCCATGGTGCCGTCGTCGCAGAGGTTGAGCCCGGCGCTGTAGGCGACAGCGCGCAGGCCATCCGGCAGCTCCGAGGCCAGGTCCGCCAGCCAGTGCCGCAGATGCTGCTGCCACACCTTCTCGCCGGTGATCGCATCGGCCAGGACGCCCCCCTGCAGCAGCAGCGCCGGGGCCAGGTTCTCGTCCACCGTGAAAGCCAGGTCGAGCTCCGGGTTCGGCCGGCCCCGTCCGTCGCCCCTCATGGCGGCAGACTGGGACGAGCGAACCAGGCCAGCAGCAGCAGCACGGAGCTGAAGCCCACGGCGGTGAGACCGAAGTGAAGCAGGCTCTGACGGCCCTTGCGCACCATGTTGCGCATCGCCAGCTTGACGAAGCTGGCCGGCGGGCCAGCAGGCGGGGTGTCGTCCGGCGTGGTGTTGTCCGGGGTGGTCTCGCTCATGCGGGGAGTCGGGCGCGGTTCAGGCGGCTTCGGAGGCGATCTCCACACCCTGGCGCAGCAGCGACTGGATGAAGGGGTCGAGGTCGCCGTCCATCACGCCCTGCACATCGGTGGTTTCCTCGGCGGTGCGCAGATCCTTGACCATCTGGTAGGGATGGAACACGTAGTTGCGGATCTGGTTGCCCCAGGCCGCTTCCACGATGTCGCCACGGATGTCGGCGATCTCGGCGGCGCGCTGCTCCTGGGCGATCACCAGCAGCTTGGCCATCAGCAGGGCCATGGCCTTCTCCTTGTTCTGGAGCTGGGAACGCTCCTGGGTGCAGCGCACCGCCAGCCCCGTGGGGATGTGCAGGATGCGCACCGCCGTCTCCACCTTGTTGACGTTCTGGCCGCCGGCGCCGCCGGATCGGGAGGTGGTGACCTCCAGGTCCTTGTCCGGAATGTCGAGCTTGACGTCCTCGTCCAGTTTCGGCATCACTTCGACGCCGGCGAAGCTGGTCTGGCGCTTGTCGTTGGCGTTGAACGGCGAGATCCGCACCAGCCGGTGGGTGCCCTTCTCGTTGCGCAGGTAGCCGTAGGCGTAGCGGCCGTCGATCTCGATCGTGCAGCTCTTGATGCCCGCCTCCTCCCCCTCGGAGAGCTCGTCGACGGTCACCTTCATGCTGTGGTCCTCGGCCCAGCGGGTGTACATCCGCATCAGCATCAGGGCCCAGTCCTGGGCGTCGGTGCCGCCGGCGCCGGCGTTGATCGAGATCACCGCCCCCCCCTTGTCGTAGGGGCCGCTCAGCAGCCGCTCCAGCTCCCAGCGATCCAGGTCGGACTTCAGCTGCTGCAGTCCGGCGTTGGCTTCCTCGAGCAGATCCTGGTCGGGTTCGAGGTCGTGGAGCTCAAGGGTCGCTTCCGCGTCGGCCAGCGCCGCCTTCCAGCGGCCGAGTTGCTCGAGCTGGGCCTTCACCTCGTCGAGCTGGCGCATCTTCTTCTGCGCCAGCTGCTGGTTGTCCCAGAAATCAGGCTGGGAGGCCAGCTGCTCCAGATCCTGCTGGCGGGCGGTCAGGGCCGGTACGTCAAAGACAGTCCTGGGCATGGCCCAGGCGGTCGGTGAGCACGGAGAGGTCGCGTTTGAAGTCGGTGAGATCGAGCACCGGGAAGCGGGAATGCGTGTGCCTCGACCGTATCAGTGGGGTCGGCCTCGGTGGGGTCGGCCGCGGCTTCTAGGATCCACGCACTGGACGGGAAACCGCGTGATGGCGGCCGACACCACGGCGAAAGTCGAGATCTACACCTGGCGGTTCTGCCCCTTCTGCATCCGGGCCAAGGCCCTGCTCGATCGCAAGGGTGTGGCTTACGCGGAATACACGATCGACGGAGACAACACCGCCCGTGCCGCCATGGCCGAACGGGCCGGCGGCCGCAGCAGCGTGCCCCAGATCTTCATCGACGGCAAGGGCATCGGCGGCTGCGACGAGATCCACGCCCTCGAGCGCGCCGGCCGGCTTGATCCCCTGCTGCACGGGGGCTGAGGGTGCCGTCCAGCGCCTCCGGGGGCAGGGAGTCCCAGCTCTTCGTCGTCGATCCGATCCAGCGGCTGCGCCCCGCCAAGGACTCCAGCGTCGCCCTGATGCAGGCGGCGCAGCGGGCAGGCCAGCAGGTGTGGGTCTGCACCCCCGCCGATCTGGCGGTGGAGGGGCAGCGTGCGGGCCGTCCGGTCAGCGGCCATGCGGCCTGGGTGCGGGCCCAGCCCCTCACCCTCGCCGCCATCCGCCCGACCGCCGGCGGCTGGGAGATCCCGGAGCCCTGGTGTGAGCTGGGGGAGCCCCGGCTGCTGCCGCTGGATGCCTTTCCGCGGGTGTGGATGCGGAAGGATCCCCCGGTGGACGAGGCCTACCTCTACGCCACCCATCTGCTGGAGCTGGCCGAGCCCCTAGGGGTGCGGGTGCTGAACCGGCCCGCCTCGCTGCGGGCCTGGAACGAGAAGCTCGGTGCCCTGCGCTTCAGCCATCTGATGGCACCCACCCTGGTGAGCGGCAACCTGGAGCAGCTCTCCGCCTTCGCGGCCGAGCACGGCGAGGTGGTGCTGAAGCCACTCGGGGGTCGGGCCGGCCAGGGGGTGGTGCGCACCGATGCCGTCGCGCCCGGGCTGCGGGCCCTGCTGGAGCTGGTCACGCATCAGGGGCAGCTTCCCGTGATGGTGCAGGCCTTCCTGCCGGCCGTCACGGCGGGCGACAAGCGCATCCTGCTGGTGGACGGCGAACCGCTGGGGGCGGTGAACCGCAAGCCCATGCCGGGCGAATTCCGCAGCAATCTGGCCGTGGGCGGCCAACCGGAGGCCACCGGTCTCACGGAGGCAGAGAGGGCGATCTGCGCCGAGCTGGCGCCGGCCCTGCGCGCGGCGGGCCTGTTCTTCGTGGGCATCGACGTGATCGGCGATCGCCTCAGCGAGATCAACGTGACCAGCCCCACCGGGGTGCGGGAGATCGAGCGGCTCGGGGGGATCCCCGTGGCCGATCTCACCATGGAGCGGCTCCTGGAGGCCTGAGGCCTGGCCATCCCCCAGGGCCAGCGCACCAGTGGAGCCGCCGCTGCCGATCCGTTGCTCGGGTTTAGTCTCTGGATCCATCTTCGCGACCGGAAACGATGACGTCCGACGCCAGCCTGGTCCCGGGTACCGATTCGAATCAGGACACCGGATTCAGCAAGGAGCAGCGTCGTGCCGACCGCCTGATGACCGAAGGCATCGAGGACCTGGTTCAGCCCCTGTTCAGGGTGAATCGTGGCCTCGGCTGGTTGCGTCTGTTCGCCCTGCTGGTGCCTTCGCTCGCCTGTCTGTGGATGTACTGGCAGGAACCCAGCTTGGTTCTGGCCCTGCCCTGGCTGGTGGCGAGTACGCTGCTCTACGCCTTCGTGATGATCAGCACCCACGACATCAGTCACGCCACCCTGCTTGACTTCGGTGACATCGAACAGGCCGTGGGCTGCGCACTGAGCTGGCCGATCGGCTGGCCCTATCGCACCTACCGCAATCTGCATCAGCTCCATCACCGCATGAATGGGATGGACCTGCGCGACCCGGAGCGGCGGGAACCGTCCGCGGAGGAGGAGGCCAGGGCCGGTGCGCTGCGGCGTCTCCACTTCCAGCATCCCTTCTGGATCAGCGTGCTCGTGTTCGGCGGCCTGCAATTGATTGTGTCGATGTTCTGGTTTGGCTGGAAACTGCGCGACAGCCATTCACGCCTGGTCGCCGGGATGGTCACCGACCTGATCGGTATCCTGGTGGTGCAGGCCGCCCTGTTCGCCTGGGCGATCAGCCAGGGCCAGTTGGTCAGGCTGATCCTGATGCTGGTGGTGGTGGAGCGGCTGGTGGGCGCTGTGATGCAGGTGCGGGGCATGATCGAGCACCACAGGCTCTGGCACCCCAATAGCACCTATGAGCTCACCCAGCTCTATACCTCGCGCAACATTGCCGCCGGTCCGCTGCTGAATGTGCTGATGGGAGGCCTGCCGCATCACTCGCTGCATCATGCCTATCCGTCGATCCCCTATGACCGGCTGCCCGAAGCCACGGCCATCGCGGAGGCGGCACTGATCAGCCACGGCAAACCACCGCTGCCGAAGGTGGGCAACTACATGGAGGGTCTGGCCCTGCTGCTGTGAAGCCTGGCGCCGCTCAGCGGGAGGTCAGCTTGGCCAGCCACCAGCGCACTCCCACCAGCAGGAAGCGGGGATCATGCAAGAACTCCGGTGCCGTTCTCTCCACGGCGTGACCGCCGAACTGAAAGGCCCAACCGCCCGCGAAGAGAACCAAAGCCGTGCTCCACAGGCCTGGCAGCCAGAAGACCAGACAGACCAGCACCAGGGAGATCACGATCAGCGGGATGCCGATGAGATGGCAGAGCTGATTGGTGGGGTGCTGATGGCTCTGCGCGTAGCGCTCGATCCACTCGCTCCAGGGCCTTCCGGCAAGCATCGCTCAGCTGCCACCGTGTAAGTTCACTGCACCCTAGCGATCAACGCCCTAACCCCGCCTCGTGCCGGCCTCAGAAGCTGCTCAGCTTGCTCGGAGTAGGGAGCGTGCCTCCCGAAGGGAGGGAGCTGGGCAGCTGGCTGCGCGCATGGTTGTAGCCAGCGTGAAAGATCTGGTTGTAACTCTTCCACTCCATGAAAGGGTAGTGCCCAATCTCAGGCCTCAGCACCACATCGGCAAGGTGTTCCTGTGACTGAGAGGCAGCGTGGGAGGCACACATCATTGCGTTGATGATGGTTTTACCGAGGGAGGGTCTGCGCCGCTGCCGGTTCACACCATATTGATTGGCGGAATCCGGCTCTACATCCAGCGAGATGGCGATGATCCTCCCATCGGTCAGGTGCCGGGCCGGACCGATCGGAAGATTATTCAGGATTCCGCCATCCACATGCAGTTCTCCAGTAGGGTCTTCAACGGGCGGAAAGATTCCCGGCACTGACATGCTGGCGATCACAGCCGTGGGAATGTCGCCAGCGGTCCAGGCTTGCAGTTGATTGGTGGAGAGATTCGTGGAGAAACACTGCAGCACCAACCAGCTGTCCTGGATCATCGAGCAACCGAAGAAGGCCGCAAGCTCACGCCGGGAATTGGACAACGAAAACAGGGAGTCGCGGGGAATGGTGATTGTGTAGGGCTTGGCGTCGATGATCACCCGCTCGAGGTGCCCGAGGATCTGATGCGCGGTCAGTTCAAAGGCTGCCAGGGAGGAAACGAGCGCTCCAATGCTCACGCCCATCACCATGTCGATGTCGTTGACCTGGAGCTCCTGCAGGGCCGCGATCGCCCCCACATGGGCAAAGCCCCTGGCACCACCCCCGCCCAGAACCAGAATGTTCTGGAGACGCAGCACCGTGCGGGCCAGGCGCTCCAGATGGCTGTGCTGGGCCGCTTTGATGTTGAGCACGAAGGCAAAGCTCCTGCCGCTGAACCAGCCCTGCGTGCTGGGGCATTCCTGGTCCATGGGCCAGAGCCGAACCAGGATGGTCTCCGAATCCATGCGGTCGGGAAGTTCGGCACGATCAACGGTTCCATCACTGAGAATCACCAGCCGGTCGATCAGCTTCTGATTCCTCCAGCTCACCGCCAGTGGATCGTCCGTGATCAACACCTGAAGACTGCGCGCTTTGGTGGCTTCCGTCAGCTGGTGGTGGAGATCAGCTTCGCTGCTGCAGTGGCTGGTGATGGCAGGGCCTTCAAAGGCGATGCTGCTGCCCGCCTGGCTGCGCAGATGGCTGGCCAGCTCCACCAGGACCTGGCGTGTGAGTGTGGACTCCGGATGGAGATTGTGAATCAGAATGGTGTTGAGAGGGGATTGCCTTGGGTCCCGTCCGATGGAGGCGGCTTCGGCCAGCGATGCCAGCAGCAGAGTCTGAAATTCCGCCGATTGATGCAGCATCTGCTGGAGATCTTCCTTGCCGAACCGGAAGTACTCAAGATCGGTCAGCGCGATCGCTGAGGCGGATCGTGGTTCCTCACAGAACAGCCCGTATTCACCCACCAGATCCCCTTGCACCACTTTCCGGAAGCAGCAGGTGGTGTGTTCCAGTCCGCCGCTGAACAGGCCGAGGATTCCCGATTCAATCACGTAGGCGAAATCGGCCGACTCGCCTTCCCGGAAGAGAACATCGCCCTCCTCGATCCAGCCTGTCTGCGGGTTCAGGGCCTCGAGGCAACGGGAGGGAATGCTTCGGAACATCCGGGAGTGTTCGAAGACCTTCTGCAGCCGCTCCCTCGTCGTCATCCCGTCTGTGCGGCGCTGTTGAACTGGGGCTGATTATCCCTCTACCCTTGCCGGCCGCTGCCGGCGCGCCTGGATCGCCGGATCCAGCGGCAGATTGAGTTGCTGCTGCAGTACACCCAGTTTCAGGGCCACTTCCTGCAGTTCCCGCTCCGGTTCCGAACCCCGCACCAGGCCCGCTCCGGCCGTGAGTTCCAGCTGGTCGCCGTGCAGACGCCCGCTGCGGATGGCCACCCGCAGCTCGGCGTCGCCGGCGCTGTCGATCCAGCCGATCGGGGCGGCGTAGTGGCCTCGCTCGAACGGTTCCAGGCTGCGCAGCCAGGCCATCGCTTCCCGCCGGGGGAGCCCCGCCACAGCCGGTGTGGGGTGCAGCGCCGCCGCCAGCGCCAGTGGCTGCTGCTCCCCCAGAGCCGCGGTGATGGGCGTGTGCAGATGCACCAGCTGGCCGTGCCGGGCCAGGCGGGGATGGCGGGGGCGGCGAGGCGTCAGGCCCGCCTCACCCAGCACCTGGGTGATCGCCTCCACCACCAGCTCATGCTCATGCCGGTCCTTGAGGGAGTGGGTGAGCTGGTCGGCGGCGGCACCCGAGGGGGCGGTGCCCGCCAGGGCATCACTGCGCAACTGGCCCTGGCGCACCGCCAGCAGCCGCTCCGGCGAGGCGCCGATCAGGGCTGCACCCTCCCGTTGCTGCCACAGGAAGCGACAGCTGCCGGGCTGATGGCGCCGCAGATGGGCCAGCAACTGGAGCGGATCGAGCGGGCGGTCGAGCTGCAACTGCTGCCGCACCGCCACCACCAGCTTGCGCAGGGCGCCGCTCTCCACCAGTTCCAGGGCACGCGTCACCGCTTCGCGGTAGCCAGCTTCCCAGGGGGAACGGCTGGCGATGCCCGGGCCCCTGCCCAGAGGGAGCTCCGCCTCGGGATCCGCCGGCAGCCGTTCCAGTCGGCGGGCCTGCTCCCAGAGCTCCTCGGCCACAGCCCTGGCGGTGACATCCCCGCCCAGACTGCGCTGCAGCCTCAGCCAGCAATGGCGGCCCTGGCGGCTGAGTTGCCAGCGGGGCAGCACCGCCTCCACACCGGCCACGCCATTGCCTTCCTGCAGCGGGCTGTCGAAGAAGGAGAAGGCCAGCAGGACCCGGGGCCGCGCCGCGGCGGGGCAGGACTGGGGCACCTGCACCAGCCGGCTCAGGCTCACGGCGCTGAACCGCTGGGCCAGCTCGAAGCGGCGTGGACCGCTCAGAACAAGGCTGTTGGTGTGGCCCGTTGCGGCCAGGCAGAGCCCGGGGGCGCCATCCCAGAGGAAGCGGAAGCGATGGCCAT
Source organism: uncultured bacterium (assembly GCA_964355015.1). Lineage (GTDB taxonomy): Bacteria > Cyanobacteriota > Cyanobacteriia > PCC-6307 > Cyanobiaceae > CAYHCE01. The sequence continues at coordinate 28,833 of CAYHCE010000003.1, forward strand.
CTCCCAGGTGGGGCAGCAGCGCCAGCGGGTCGCGAGCGGGAACCGGCAGCGCCAGGCTGAGCACGCCCTCCTCCTCGAGCTGCCGCGCCGCGAGGGCGGCGGCTGCCAGCAGATCGGTGAAGGGAGGGGCGACCTGCACCAGGGGGAGGGCCGGGAGCGGCGGGGGGAAGCTGCTCAAATGTATGGGTCCTCTCCGGTCCGACGTCTCCGCTGCCCATGTCCGACCCCAAGGTCGTCGCAAGCCGTTACGCCTGCACGGATCCAGCCCGTCGCCGGCTGTGGAGGGCAGCCGTCAAGTGGCCGATGTATTCGGTGGCGGTGATGCCCGTGCTGCTGGCCGCCGGCTGGCTGGCCGGCCAGGGACAGGTTCCGCGCTGGGACCAGCTGCTGGGGTTCCTTGTGGCTGCCGTGCTGCTGCTGGGCTGGGAGAACCTGGCCAACGATGTCTTCGATGCCGACACCGGCGTGGACCGGCACGGCAAGCCCCACTCCGTGGTGAACCTCACGGGTCGGCGCGATCGGGTGGTGCTGCTCGCCCATGCCTGCCTGGTGTTGGGTCTGGCCCTGATCGCCCTGGTGGCGGCGCGCAGCAGCCCGGCGGTGTTCGCCCTGGTGCTGGCCTGCTGCGGCCTGGGGTACGCCTATCAGGGTCCGCCGCTGCGTCTGGGCTATCGCGGGCTGGGGGAGCCCCTCTGCTGGCTGGTGTTCGGGCCACTGGCCACTGCTGCCGCTCTCCTGGCACTGGCACCGCTGGGTGAGGAAGGGTTTGCCGCCGCTGTCCCCTGGCGCACGGCCTTTCTGCTGGGCGGCGGTCCTGCCGTCGCCACCACCCTGGTGCTGTTCTGCTCCCATTTCCATCAGGTGGAGGAGGACGCCGCCCACGGCAAGCGATCCCCGGTGGTGCGGCTCGGCACGGAGGCTGCCGCGGCCCTGGTGCCCTGGTTCATCGCTGTGGCCCTGGCTGTCCAGTGGTCGCCGGTGCTGCTGGGTCGCTGGCCGCTCACGGCCCTGCTGGGGGTGATCGGCCTGCCGCCGGCCCGCGCCCTGATCGCGCTGCTGCGCGATCACCACGACTCACCGGAGCGGATCAGCGGCAGCAAGTTCCTGGCCCTGAAGTTCCAGGCCTACAACGGGCTTGGCCTGGCCTCCGGCCTGGCGCTGGGCCCCTGGCTGGCCGGCCGGTGAGGCTCCGCTGGTGCCCGTTCCGGCTGCCCCTGCCCCTGCCCCTGGTCACGGCCGGGGGCAGCCTGGCCGAGAAGCGTGGCTGGTTGCTGCGGCTGGAAGACGACAGCTCTTCTGGCCCAGCTCCGATCGGCTGGGGCGAGGCGGCGCCGCTGGAGCCCGATCCCGGCTGCCAGGCCCGGGCCCTGCAACGGCTGGCTGAGGCGATCGAGGCCCTGGGCCCCGAGCTCGACCGCGAGAGGCTGGAAGCCCGTCTGCCGTTCCTGCCGGCGCCGCTGGCCTTCGCGCTCGGCGCGGCCCTGGCGGAGAGCGATGGGTTGGTGGGAGGGGCCGTTGGCTGGCTGCCGGCACCCGCCTCCGCCGTGCTGCTGCCGGCCGGAGAGGGAGCCGTCGCCGCGCTGGAGCTGGCTTTGCAGGCGGTGGAGGCATGGTCCCAGGGACCGGGACCGTCGCCACGGCAGCGTGGGGGCACGGACCCTCCCTTCACCTGCAAGTGGAAGGTGGCGGCCGCGGGCGACGCCGCGGAGCAACGGCTGCTGGAGGTGCTGCTGCAGCGGCTGCCGGCGGGAGCGCGCCTGCGGCTGGATGCCAACGGCGGCTGGGATCGGGCCACGGCCTCGTCCTGGGCGGCGCGCCTCGCCGTTGATGGCCGCCTGGAGTGGCTGGAGCAGCCCCTCGATCCCGCTGACCACGAAGGGCTGGCGGCCTTGGCCGCCGGTCCGCCGCCGGTTCCGGTCGCCCTGGATGAATCCCTGCGCCTGGATCCGGCGCTGCGGCAGCTCTGGAGCGGCTGGCAGGTGCGCCGCCCCTGCCAGGAAGGTGATCCGCGGCCCCTGCTGGCGCAGCTGCGGGCCGGCGCGCCGCGGCTGATGCTGAGCACCGGCTTCGAGACGGGGATCGGTCGGCGCTGGCTCGACCATCTCGCCGCGCTGCAGCTCCTCGGGCCCACCCCCACCGCTCCTGGCCTGGCGCCGGGCTGGTCCCCCGCCGGCGCCCTCTGCGCCGGCGAACCGGAACAGGTGTGGCAGACGGCAGCGTCCGCGGCGGGTCGGGAGCCGGACACGAGCGTTCAGGGATGGCTGATCACCTCACGGGGGCCCCTGGATTCGCCAGAGTTGGGTCAGCCGCCGCACCTGCCCCGATGAGCCTCACCCAACAGGAGATCCTGGCTGATTCCGCCCCCTGGGTCGGAGCGCTGCTCAATGTCGTGCCGGGCCTGGGCACGGGCTACATCTACCAGCGTCGCTGGAAGGCCTACTGGATCACCTCGGCACTGAGCACCGGCTGGTTCGCTCTGGGGATCGTGCTGGGCCAGGGGAGCGACCCTGCCACGGCGGCCAGCGCGGATCCGCAGAACCAGCTGATCGGCCTGGGAGGGTTGCTGCTGCTGGCCGCCGTCACTGCGGTGGAGGCGGGCCTGGCCGCCCGGCGGGCGCGCCAGGCCTGACCAGGGCAGGCCCCGCTTCGCCGCCGAGCTCCTTGCCATGCCCCTGCTCCTCTCCACGGAAGGCGATCCGGCAGAAACGGCCGCGCGGCTCGAAGCGGCCTGGCGGCAGGGCCACCTCGTGGGGCTGTGCGCCCCGCAGGAACGGGATCCGCTCTCCCTCGCGCTAGGCACCGGGCTCGATGGCTTCGGCCCGGGCGTGGTGGTGGGCAGCGGCGGCAGCAGCGGCGGCCGGCGCTGGTGCGTCCAGCCCCTGGCCCATCTGGTGGCCTCGGCCCGGGCCACGGGCCGCTGGCTGGAGGCGATCGGCCTCGAACCGGCCCGCTGCCTGCACCTCGATCCCCTGCCGCTGCATCACGTGAGTGGATTGCTGCCGTTGCTGCGGGCCCGCCTCTGGGGTGGCCCGCTGCAGGTGTTGCCGCCAGCGCTGCTGCGCCGGCCCGAGGATCTGGTGGCGAAGGTTCCCCTGTCCGCCGAACGCCCGGCCTTGCTCTCCCTGGTTCCCACCCAGCTGGCCCGGCTGCTGGCCAGCCCGGCCGCCACCGACTGGCTGCGGGGCTGTGCCCTGATCTGGGTGGGTGGCGCTGCCCTGCCGCCGGATCTGGCCGTCCGGGCCCGGGCGGCCGGGATCCGGCTCTCCCCCTGCTACGGCGCCACCGAGACGGCGGCGATGGCGGCTGCCCTTCCCCCCGCAGCGTTCCTGGCGGGGGCGGCTGGCTGCGGCGCGGCCCTGCCCGATGTGGAGCTGCGCTGCGCCGCCGCGGACGGCGCCATCGCCGTGCGCACGGAGCGGCTGAGCCCGGGCTGGCTGGCGGCCGACGGCAGCGGTCTGCGCCCCTTTGCGGTGGAGGCCGGCTGGTGGCGCAGCGGCGACGCGGGCCGGCTGGGGCCGGCGGGGCTGGAGGTGATCGGCCGGCTGGACGGGGCGATCAGCTGCGGGGGAGAAACGGTCTTCCCTGAGCAGGTGGAGGAGCTGCTGCGAGGCTGGGCCCGCCAGCAGGACCTTCCCCTCGGCGCCCTGCTGCTGCTGCCGCTGGCCGATCCGCTCTGGGGGGAGCGGCTGGCGGCGCTCGTCCGCCCCGAGCAGCCCGGCGACGCCAGCCGGCTGCTCGGGCTGCTCAGCGAGCTGGCCGTGCGATTGCCTCCGCCCCAGCGCCCCCTGCGCTGGCACCACTGCCCCGAGCTGGCTCCGAGCGCCAGCGGCAAGTGGGAGCGGCCCCGCTGGCGAGAGTGGCTGGAGCGCACCGCGGCCCCCGGCCTGTGACGGAAGGGTTGCGCGCGGGTGACGCCGGAGCGGGAAGCGGCTAAAAGCTGGGCAGTTGCGCCCCACGGATGACCCAGACCCCTGACACCGAGCTTGCCAACAAGAAACTGGCCGCCGGTCTGCTGGGCATCTTCCTCGGCGCCTTCGGTATCCACAAGTTCCTGCTCGGCTACACCACGGCCGGGGTGATCATGCTGGTGGTTTCGGTGGCCGGTGGGGTGGTCACCTGCGGCATCGCAAGCTTCGTGATGGGCGTGATCGGCCTGATCGAGGGGATCATCTACCTCACCAAAACGCCCGAGGAGTTCAAGGCCACCTACATCGACGCCAAGAAGGAGTGGTTCTGATGCGAGCCCCCCTGGCCCTGCGGTCCCGTTCTGATCAGAAGCCTGCCCTGCTGCTGGTGCTGGCCGTGGCCGCGCTCACCAGTTTCAGCCTGTTCGGTGCCATCGCCGGCGATGGACTCCACCCTCTGGCCCTGGTGGTGAGCCTGCTGCCGCTGCAGCTGGCCGCCCTGCTCTGGGCGTTCAGCCGGGTGGGCAGAGCCTGAGCGGCCCAGAAGACGGACCGATCCAGCCGCTGGCGGTGGTTCGCTCAGGGAACCTGGTGCAGCACCCAGAAGCGAAGGCTGCCATCGCTTCCCCCACTGACCAGCCCACCGCTGCGCAACGCCAGCAGAGTCAGCACCTCCTCCTGGCCGGTGGGGATCGACGCTCCCAGGGGCTTGCCGTCTCGCCAGCGCCGCAGGGTGCCGTCGAGGCCGCCGCTCACCACATCTCCGTTGGTCAGAGCCGCCAGGGCCATCACCTTCTCCTGACCCGTGGGGATCGGATCTCCGAGGGGCTGGCCGTCTTGCCAGCGCCGCAGGGTGCCGTCATTGGCACCGCTGATCCATTTCCCATCCGGCAGGACCGCCAGCTGGCGCGGCAGCAGCTGAGCGGAGGCGATCGGACCTCCGAGGGGCTTGCCTTCACGCCAGATCTGCAGGGTGCTGTTGATGCCGCTGCTGACCAGATCCCGATTCGGCAGCTCCACCAGGGCCATCACCTCGTTCTGGCCGGTGTCGATCGGCTTCCCCAGGGGTTGTCCATTGCGCCACCAGCGCAACCGGCCATGGGCACCACCACTGACCAGATCGCCGTTGGCCAGGCTGATCAGGCTCCAGACGATGCCGTGCTCGGTGCTGATCGCAGCCCCGAGCGGCTGCCCATCCCGCCAGCGGCGCAGGCTGCCATCCATGCCGGCACTGATCACCTCCCCACTGGATCCTGCCGCCAGGCGCAGCACCGACCCCTGCCCCGTGGGGATCGCTGCACCCAGCGGCCGGCCGTCGCGCCACCATCTCAGCGTGCCGTCGGCGCCGCCGCTGACCAGATCGCCGTTGGCCAGCTCCACCAGGCAGAACACCACCTCCTGGCCGCTGGGGATCGCTGTCGTGCGGGCCTCCTGGGCACCGGCAGGCGGCAACGGCACCCCAGGAAACCCACCCTGGAGCACGACGACCGAAGCCAGGGCGGAGATGGACAGAGTGAGTCCCCAGCGCAGAGGAGCGGACAGCGGCAGCGGCATCGGCAGCGGCAGGGGTGCGGGCATTGTGATCCACTCCGGCTGTGCTGGCCCAGGAATCCGCTCAGATCGGCCGCACTCCGGCCGACAGGCCGGAGGCCTCCAGCCAGCGATCGATCGGCTCCGGCAGGGCGCAGCGCCGGCGGCTGGCCGTCTCGATCGCCAGGTGGCGGGTGAGGCCCCGGGCCACCTGGCGATCGCCGCAGCGGAAGCCGTAGCTCAGCTCGAAGCCGCCCGGGTCGAACCGCCGCGGGCTCAGCCGGATCGCCAGCGGATCGCCGCAGATCAGAGGCCCGAGGAAATCGGCTTCGCAATGCACGATCGGCAGCGCCACTGCGGCTGCCGCACCGGCCCAGCCGGGCACCGGAAACAGGGCGCGAGCGGGGATGCCGAAGCGCTCCAGGCTTTCCTCGTAGGCCTCATGGCACCAGCGCAGCAGCTGGTGGAAGTGCATCACCCCGGCGGCATCAGTGTCGCCGAAGCGCACCGTGCGGCAGAGCAGCAGCCAGGCGTCGGGATCAGCGATCAAGGATCACGGTTCAGGGATCAGCGATCGACCGAGCCCATGATCACATCGATCGAGCCGAGGATCGCCATGATGTCGGCCACCTTCGCCCCGGTGAGGATGTGGGGCAGGATCTGCAGATTGTTGAAATCTGCAGCGCGGATCTTCCAGCGCCAGGGTGTCACGTCGTCGTTGCCGATGAGGAAAACCCCGAGTTCGCCCTTGCCTGATTCCACCCGGGCGTAGAGCTCACCGCTGGGAATCTTGAAGGTGGGCGCCACCTTCTTGGCCACGTACTGGTAGTCGAAGCCATACCACTCGCTCTTCTTGCCCTCGATCATCCGCTGGGCCTCCAGGTTCTCGGTGGGGCCGCCGGGAATGGCCTTGCAGGCCTGGCGCAGGATCTTCAGCGACTGGCGCATCTCCTCGATCCGCACCCGGTAGCGGGCGTAGCAGTCGCCCTCGCTGGCGGTCGCCACGTCCCACTCGAAGTCGTCGTAGCACTCGTAGTGATCCACCTTGCGCAGATCCCACGGCACGCCGGAGGCCCGCAGCATCGGCCCCGACAGGCTCCAGTTGATCGCCATCTCGCGGCTGATCACCCCGAGGCCCTCGATGCGGCGCTTGAAGATCGGGTTGTTGGTGATCAGCTTCTCGTATTCGTCGATCTTGGGGCCGAAGTAGTCGCAGAAGTCGAGGCACTTCTCCAGCCAGCCGTAGGGCAGATCGGCCGCCACTCCGCCGATGCGGAAGTAGTTGTTGTTGATCAGGCGCTGGCCGGTGGCCGCCTCCCAGAGGTCGTAGATCATCTCCCGCTCGCGGAAGATGTAGAAGAACGGCGTCTGGGCGCCCACGTCGGCCAGGAAGGGGCCGAGCCAGAGCAGGTGGTTGGCGATCCGGTTGAGCTCCAGCATCAGCACCCGGATGTAACTCGCCCGCTTCGGCACCGGGATGTCGGCCAGCCTCTCAGGGGCGTTCACCGTGATCGCCTCGTTGAACATGCCGGCGGCGTAGTCCCAGCGGCTCACGTAGGGCACGAACATCACGTTCGTGCGGTTCTCGGCGATCTTCTCCATGCCGCGGTGCAGGTAGCCGATCACCGGCTCGCAGTCCACCACGTCCTCGCCGTCGAGGGTCACCAAGAGCCGCAGCACCCCATGCATCGAGGGGTGATGGGGCCCGAAGTTGACCACCATGGGCTCGGTGCGGGTTTCGAGCTGCGTCATGGCGCCGGGGCCTGCGGGCGGATCGGCGGATCTTAGGAAGGAAGCCATGCAGCAGACGTTTTCTCACCTACCTGTGCTGGCCGCCCCGCTGAGCGCGGCGTTCGCGGCGCTGCCCGCCGCCGGCCTGCTGCTCGATGCCACCGTCGGCGGCGGCGGCCACAGCGCCCTGTTGCTCGCTGCCCACCCGGGCCTGCGGCTGATCGGCCTCGACCAGGACCCGGCCGCCCTGGCGGCGGCGGCCGAACGCCTGTCGCCCTTCGGGGCTCGGGTGCGGCTGGTGGCCGCCAACTTCGCCGCCTTCACGCCGCCGGAGCCGCTGGTGGCCGTGCTGGCCGACCTGGGGGTGAGCAGCCCCCAGCTCGACCGGCCGGAGCGGGGCTTCAGCTTCCGCGCCGATGGGCCGCTCGACATGCGCATGAACACAACCGCCGGTGAGACCGCCGCCGAGCTGATCGACCGACTCGACGAAAGCGAACTGGCCGATCTGATCTATGCCTACGGCGAGGAGCGGCTCTCGCGGCGCATCGCCCGCCGGATCGTGGAGCGCCGCCCATGGCGCTGGCCCGAACGGGGCACCGCCGAACTGGCCTACCTGGTGGCCGGCTGCTATCCCCCCAAGGCCCGCCATGGCCGCATCCATGCCGCCACCCGCACCTTCCAGGCCCTGCGCATCGCCGTCAACGACGAACTGGGCGTGCTCGATCGCCTGCTGCAGCGGGCCCCCGACTGGCTGTTGCCGGGGGGGCTGTTCGGCGTGATCAGCTTCCACTCCCTGGAGGACCGCCGGGTGAAGACGGCCTTCCTGGCCGACCAGCGGCTGGAGCGCCTCAGCCGCAAGCCGCTGGTGGCCAGCCCGGAGGAACAGGAGAGCAACCCCCGCAGCCGCTCCGCCAGGCTGCGGCTGGCGCGGCGTCGCGTCGCTGCGGAGCGAACCCCATGAGCCGCCTCGAATGGTTCTGGTGGCTGGCCCTGCTCATCCAGCTGGTGGCGATTCCCGGCACCCTCCTGCCGGTGCTGCCCGGTCTGGCCCTGCTGCCGCTGGGGGCCGCCCTCTGGGTCTGGGGGGCGGGCTGGACAGCCGCCTGGCCGGAACTTCTGCTCGCGTCGCTGATCCTGCTGCTGGGCTGGGGAGCCGACGCTCTCGGGGTCGTGCTCGGCGCGGCGCGGCTGCAGGCCACCCGCTGGGCCTATGTGGGGGCGGCGATCGGCCTGGTGGTGGGTCTGCTGGGGTTGCTGCCGGCCCTGCCCGTGGGAGGCCCGCTGCTGGGCGCCCTGCTGGGGCCGCTGCTGGGGGCCTCGCTGGGGGAACTGCTCACGGCACCCACAGCCCTGGGCCCCCTGGGGCTGCTGCGGCTGCGCCGGTCCCTGCTGGTGGGGCTGGCGGTGGTGGCGGGGATGCTGGTGAGCCGTGTCGCCCAGTTCCTGCTGGCGCTGCTGGGGGTGGTGGGCTTCGTGCTGCTCAGCCGGGTGCTGCTGCCGGGCTGAGGGCGTCGCGCCGCAGTGCGCTCACGGCCTCTGCCACGGCCGCCACGGCCCGATCGATCTCGGCCTCCGTGGTGCCCCGGCCCAGCCCGAAGCGGATCGAGGCCGCCGCCTCGGCCGGGCTGCGGCCCAGGGCGGCGAGCACATGGGAGGGACTGCCGCTGCTGCAGGCCGAGCCGCCGCTCACGGCCAGCTGCCGCCGCAGGCTGGCGTGCAGGCGATGGCCGTCCACCCCCTCGATCGTGACGTTGAGGTTGTGGGCCAGTCGCCGCTCCAGGCTGCCGTTGACCCGCACGCCTCCGAGAGCCAGCAGGCCTGCCAGCAGACGGTCCCGCAGGATGCCCAGCCATTGCCGGCGCTGTTCCCGGTCCGCCTCAGCCAGTTCGGCCGCCCGGGCCAGGCCCACGATCAACGGCACGGCCAGGGTGCCGGCCCGCAGGCCCCCTTCCTGGCCGCCACCGTGCTGCTGGGGCACCAGCGTCACCCCCTCGCCCAGCACCAGCGCGCCGATCCCTTTGGGGCCATAGAGCTTGTGGCCGCTGAGGCTGAACAGATCGATGCCCAGCTCCGCCGGGCGCAGCTCCAGCTGGCCGAAGGCCTGGGCGCCGTCGCAGTGGAAGGCGATGTCGCGGGCCCGGCAGAGTGCGCCGATCTCCGCCAGGGGCTGGAGCACCCCGATCTCGTTGTTGGCGGCCATCACGCTCACCAGCACCGTGTCGGGGCGCAGGGCCTCCGCCAGTCGAGCCGGATCCAGCAGCCCGTCGGGCTGCACCGGCAGCACGGTGAGCGCGAAGCCGTGGCCGGCCAGATGGCGGAGGGGGTCGAGCACGGCCCGGTGCTCGCTGGCCACGGTCACCAGGTGACGGCCCCGCCCCAGCCGGGCTTCGGCCAGCCCTTTCAGTGCCAGGTTGTTGGCCTCGGTGGCACCGCTGGTGAACACCACCTGCTCCGGCCGCACCCCCAGGGGCTCAGCCAGGTGGGCCCGGGCCAGGTCCACCGCGGCCGCCGCCTCGAGCCCCGGCCGGTGCAGGCGGCTGGCCGGGTTGGCGAACCGTTCGCTCCAGTAGGGGGCCATGGCGGCCACCACCGCCGGGTCGCAGGGGGTGGTGGCCTGGTGGTCCAGGTAGGCGCGCGCCATCCGGCCTTCCCATCGTCGAGGAACCGTTCCATGCTGGCCCTCCCCGTTCCAACCGTCGTGACGATGGCCCAGCCCCTGTTCCGCCGTCCGACCTGGCCTCCCTGGTCGGCGCGTGCTCCTGGCCGGGCCGTGGCACGGTTCAGTGCCACGGCTCTGCTCACGCTCGCCGCCGGCATGGGCCCGGCCGTGGCGGAGGGCATCTACCTCCGGCCCGATCAGAACCGGCCGCGGGGCATGGCGCTGCTGTTCGAGCGGGAGATCGCCGGTGGCAAGCAGGCCCTGGGTGTCTACGGCATCACCGCCGATCCGGCCCAGCCCGGTCTGTGGCGCATCAAGGTGTGGGAGGAGCTCCCCAACGACGTCAAGGTGCGAACCGAAACGATCCAGTGCTCCCGCACGGGGCCGATGCGCGTCACCAACGACGGCCGCAACCTGATCCTGCGGGAGCTCAACCCCGGTGGGGCGATCTCCTCCGCCAACCGGATCGACCACCTGATCTGGTGGGCCACCTGCTTCCCGCCGCAGGCCGGCAAGGATCCCGCCGGCCTGCGGGATCTGGCTCGCCAGCTCGGCTACAGCGGCAATCGGGTCGAACGGGAGCAGGTGGTGCCCGCCGGCGGGCTCTGAGGGCCGGGGTTGCGGCGTCCTCGATAGATTCCCCCCATCGGCAGCCGGTCCATGAGCCACGACGAGCCCGCTCCCGCTCCGGAAGCGGACACTGCACCAGGGACAGCTCCCGGGGCGCTGCCCGAGCCGGTGGCGGCCCCGCCAGCAGCGCCCCGCCTGTTGCTGGTCGACGATGAGCCGGGCCTGCGCACCGCCGTGCAGGCCTATCTGGAGGACGAGGGCTTCGATGTCACCACCGCCAACGATGGCGAGGAAGGCTGGACGGCGGCCCAGGAGCTGATTCCCGACCTCGTGATCAGCGACGTGATGATGCCCCGCCTCGACGGCTACGGCCTGCTCAAGCGCCTGCGGGCCGACGAGCGGCTCGGCGGTACGCCGGTGATCTTCCTCACCGCCAAGGGGATGACGGCCGATCGGATCGAGGGCTTCCAGGCCGGTGTCGACGACTACATCCCCAAGCCCTTCGATCCCGATGAGCTGGTGGCCCGCGTGCGCAACGTGGTGCGTCGCCAGGAGCGGCTGCTGGCTGAAGCCGCCCGCTACGCCGACGCCGACATCGGCCAGATGGCCCGGCAGATCACCGAGATCCGCTCCCTGCTGCAACAGACCGGCGCCAGGAAGGCGGCCGGTCCGGTGCGCCACACCTTCACCCCGCGCGAGGCCAGCGTGCTGCAGCTGGTGGCGGAGGGGCTGATGAACAAGGAGATCGCCCGGCGGCTTGAAACCTCGATCCGCAACGTCGAGAAGTACGTCAGCCGCCTGTTCACCAAGACCGGCACCACCAGCCGCACCGAGCTGGTTCGCTACGCCCTCGAGAACGGCCTGGTTGAGTAGCGGCGCCTCCCAGCCCCAGCCAACGCCACCGCCGGGCTGGCTGCCGGCCGGCCTCAACCGGGGCTGGATCTACCGCGACCGGGTCGCTCCGGCCGATGACGGTGAGGCTGCCTCCGCCTTCTATGCGGCCCGCTACCGGCATTCGGACCGGTCGGTGTGGCGGCAGCGGCTGGAGGCCGGTGAGGTCCGGCGCGACGGCCACAGGCTCCGGGCCGATGACACCCTCGCAGCCGGGGATCGGCTGGCCTGGCATCGGCCCCCCTGGCAGGAGGCGTCGGTTCCGGGCCAGTGGTCGGTCGTCCATGACGACGGCGATCTGTACGTGATCGACAAGCCCGCCGGCCTGCCGGTGCTGCCGGCCGGCGGCCATCTGGAGCACACCGTGCTGCGTCTGCTGGAGCGGCGCGGCGCCGGCCTCGATCCGTCCGGTCGCGACAACGGTTCCATCGCGGTGCCGCGACCCGTGCACCGGCTCGGTCGCTTCACCTCGGGCCTGCTGGTCTGTGCTCGCCGGCCGGGCACCCGCGCCTGGCTGAGCGCCCTGTTGCGCGAAAGCACGGCGGCCTCCCTCGACGGGGGCGGTTCGCCGGCTGTTGCCCGGCCCGGCTGTCGCAAGGTCTACCGCGCCCTGACCATGCCGCTCGATCTGCCCCTGGCCGCGGGCGAGAGCCTGGTGATCACCACCCCGATCGGCCGGCGGCCCCATCCCCGGCTGGGCTGGATCTGGGCGGCCATGGATCCGGCTGCGACCGCGAACTCAGCCGAGGCATCGTCAGCCGGGCCTGGCCCCCTGCCTGCCCGCAGCAGGCTCACCCTGCTGGAGCGGCGGCAGGAGGGCTGCCTTGTGGAGGTGGCGATCGGCAGCGGTCGCCCCCACCAGATCCGTATCCATCTGGCCAGTGTCAACGCCCCGCTGCTGGGGGATCCCCTCTTCCTGCCCGGCGGATACGTCGCCCCCGCGGCACTCCCCGGCGACGGTGGCTATCAACTCCATGCCCATCGCCTCAGCCTTCCCCTGCCCGGGGCGGGCTGTCTGGAGCTGGAGGCCCCCTGCCCGCCGGGTCTGCGGGGGCCGCCGGGCTGCTCCGATCACAGACCTCCCCAGGTGGAGCTGCGGGTGTAGATGTTCCCGCTGCGATCGGTCCAGACCGTCGAGCTGGAACCGGGCTGGCGGCTGGTCGAGCGGGTGAAGGCCCGTCCGGCGGGGCCGGTGAGGGTGGTGTTGGCCGTGCCGCCGC
>CAYHCE010000003.1:41438-83231 GCA_964355015.1 uncultured bacterium
CGTAGGTGGATTCCTGGTTGTAGGTGCGTCCCTGGCGATCGGTCCATTCCACGGAGGTGGAACCCGGCTGGCGCTCGGCCGAGCGGGTGACGGTGCGTCCGCCGGGGCCGGTGATGGTGGTGTTGCCCTTGCCGCCGCCGTAGGTGGATTCCTGGTTGTAGGTGCGTCCCTGGCGATCGGTCCATTCCACGGATTTGGAGCCGGGCTGGCGCTGTTTGGTCGAGCGGTTGACGGTGCGGCCGCCGGGACCGGTCAAGGTGGTGTCGGCCTTGGCGGGGGCGGTGATCAGGGCGTCGGAGACGGCCGTGAGCCCGAGTGCCGCGAGGGTCAGAAGGACGAAGGGTTTCATGGTGGGCGCCTCGTTTCTTGAAGGACGCACCCAATCTCACGCACGCCTGTGAATCAGCCATGTCCGGAATCGCACCCAGCTATGACCAGATGCGTCCTCAGCGGGGATGCCGCTGCATCAGGCGCCGCACCTCGCCGGCGTGGTAGCTGCTGCGGGTGAGCGGTGAACTCACCACCTGCAGGAATCCCAGCGCCCCTTCCCCTTCGCTGAGGAAGCGGGCGAACTGGTCGGGATGGACGAACCGCTGCACGGGCAGATGCTTCGGCCCGGGCGACAGGTACTGGCCGATCGTCACGATGTCCACACGGTGGGCGCGCAGATCGGCCAGTACCTCGATCACTTCCGCATCGGTTTCGCCCAGCCCCACCATCAGCCCTGATTTCGTGTAGGTGCGCGGCCAGCCTTCGCGCACCCGTCGCAGCAGTTCCAGCGAGCGCGGGTAGATCCCCTGGGGCCGCACCTGGCGGTAGAGCCGCGGCACGGTTTCGATGTTGTGGTTGAGCACGTCCGGTGCCCCCGCCATCACGGCGGCCAGGGCATCCCAGTTGCCGCAGAAATCGGGCAGCAGCAGCTCGATCGTTGTGCCTGGGCACCGGCGCCGCACCTCCGTGAGGCAGGCCACGAACTGGCTGGCCCCGCCATCGTCCAGGTCATCGCGGTTCACTGAGGTGATCACCACATGGGAGAGCCCCATGCGGCTCACCGCCTCCCCCAATCGCACGGGCTCGGTGGGGTCAAGGGCACGCACGCTCCTGTCGAAGTCGATGTCGCAGTAGGGACAGGCGCGGGTGCAGCCCGGGCCCATGATCAGAAAGGTGGCGGTGCCGCCCGCGAAGCATTCGCCGATGTTGGGACAGCTGGCTTCCTGGCAGACGGTGTTGAGCTTCAGGTCCACCAGCAGATCGGCCACGGCACCGATCCGTTCGCGCTGGGGCGCCTTGACACGCAGCCAGTCGGGTTTGAGCAGGGCGTCTGGAGCCATCGCCGCCTGGATCCTGGGGTCCGACTCTAGAAACCGGAGCCAGAGGCGCCGCCCACGTTCGCCGCTCCTGGGCCAGCCCGCCACCGGACGGAAGGGCCGCCGCGATCCCGTAAAGTTCGGCTCGGCGGGATGTAGCGCAGCTTGGTAGCGCACTTCGTTCGGGACGAAGGGGCCGCAGGTTCGAATCCTGTCATCCCGATTGATTCTCAGCTCAGTTCGGCACCCGGGTAGCCGCGGGGGGTCACCACCTTCCCGTCTTGAAGGCGCGTGCTGCTGTTGCCGATCAGCACCAGGCTCAGCATGTCCACCCGCTCGAGGGGCAGATCCCCGAGCCGGTGCAGCTCCACCCGCTCCTCGGTCCGGCCCAGCTGTCGTGCCAGCACCACGGGGGTGTCGGCCCGCCGTTCCTCCAGCAGAAGCTCGCGGGCCCTGCCCAGCTGCCAGTCGCGGCCCAGGGAGCGTGGGTTGTAGAGCGCCACGACGAAATCGCCGGCAGCGGCGGCCCGCAGACGCCGCTCGATCGTGTCCCAGGGGGTGAGCCGATCGCTGAGGCTGATGGTGCAGAAGTCGTGCATCAGCGGGGCACCGGCGTGGGCGGCCGCCAGCTGCAGCGCCGAGAGGCCGGGATGCACCGTGAAGCCGGGTCGCTCCGCCGCCGTCCGCTCCAGCCAGAGCTCCAGCGCCAGGCCGGCCATGCCGTAGATGCCGCTCTCCCCTGATGACACCAGCGCCACCGTCAGCCCCTGGCTGGCCAGGTCCAGTGCCTGACGGCAGCGGTCCCGCTCCCGGGTGAGCTGTCCGTCGCGGCGCAGTTGATCCGGCCGTCGCAACGGTTCGAGCAGATCGAGGTAAAGGCCATAGCCCAGCCATACGCTGCTTTCCGCCAGGGCGCGTCGGGCATCGGGCGTGACCAGATCCAGCCGGCCCGGTCCGCTCCCCACCAGATGGAGCTGGCCACGGAGCGGTGCCCACTGCAGCTCGGCCCGGGCCACGGCCAGGGTGGCCGCCCCCCGCTCGCCCTCGCCGGCGTGCTCGATCCGCTTGTGCATCAGCAGCGATCCCTGCGGGCCTGCGGCCAGCAGGGCGGCGGCTTCCGCCACGCTCGCCGTTCCCATCTCCCGCTGTACGGCCTGCGAGGGTGTCGGCACCGGCACCGGTGCCAGCTGAGCGGCGCTGAACAGCCGCAGCGACCAGCCGCGCCGTTCGGCCAGGGCGAGCAGGGCCGGCTCGTCCCCCTTGCGGTCCACGCTGGCGAGGCCGGCGACGGCTGCCGGCGCCAGCTGCCCCTCCGCCAGTGCCCGCTCCACCATCCGCTCCAGCAGGCAGGCACTGGTGTCGCGTTCGCAGCCGAGGCCCAGCCAGAGGCTCGGGGGGTGCCAGCGGCAGCCGGAGCCCTGCCGGTGGCTGATCACCAGGGACGGGGGGACTGGCCCGGCCGTGCACCCAGCCGTGGGACCCTCCGAAGCCGCTGCCTGCTCCAGCAGGGTCGCGGCCGCTCCGAGTTCCCGCCACAGAGGTGAGCCGCAGTCCTGGCGGAGAGCGATCGGTCCGTTCCGGGCCGCAGTCCGCATCAGGGCGTCCCAGTCGCCGCCGCCGCGACGCCAGCCCCAGGCCTCACCGAAACTGTCCAGCGGCAGCCGGCCGCCGCCGCTGCTGCTGCCCGTGAGTACGGCCTCCCCGCCCAGCAGCGCGGCGACCCGCTGACTGAGGCGTTCCGCCCCGCCGACATGCCCGCCCAGCAGCGGGATCGCGAAGCGACCGGCCGGATCCACCACCACCACCGCTGGATCCAGGTGCTTGCCGCGCAGCAGGGGCGCCACCAGCCGGGTGACCGCCCCGCAGGCGCCGACCACGACGAAGGCCGCTGCGCTGGTCCAGTGCTCGGCGAGGAAGGCGGCGGCCGGAGTGCCGACAGGTGCCAGCTCCTGCACCAGATCGGCCTGTAACAGCCCCTCAAGCACAGAGGCCCCGGCGGGGCTCAGGGCCAGGCCCCGATGGATGCGATCGCTCATCCCCCGAACCTGGCACGCAGCCGGAGCCGCTCAGGGCATCCCGGTCGGGTCGGGTGCCGTCGCCGCTGGGGTTGCGTCTGCCGACGCCCCGGCGGGTTCCTCTTCCTCTTCCTCTTCCTGTTGTTGTTGGACGGCTTCTTGCTGTCTGCCGGCTTCTTCTTGCTTGGCCGGGGCTGGTTCACCGGATTCTTCGGGTTCGCTCCCAGCCGGCATCGGCTCGAGCTCCACCGGTTCGAGGGTCACCGCTGCAGGGGCCGGTGCGGCGGTGGCGGCGGGCGGCAGTCCGAGCAGGCGGTCCCGGTTGTCGGCGTCCAGGGGGCCGTTCTGCCAGACACGCGCGCCGCCGGGAACCAGCTGCAGCTCCTGGACCAGGCTGTTGAAGGGTGGATTCAGCGGCTCCCCCAGGCCGTCGAGCAGCTCCAGCTGCAGGGCATTGCTGCCGTTGCGCAGTCCCTTCAGCCAGATGGGGGTCTGGTGATCCACCAGGAAGCTGTCGCCGTTGAGGCTGATCCGCAGCCGCCAGCGTCGGTCGTCGGCACTCAGCTGCTGCAGGGGAGCGTCGACCAGCAACCAGTCGATCAGTACCGGCTCTGCCAGGACCAGATCGCTGGGGGTGGTGCTGATCAGCTGGGGGGTGTCCGGCGCCGGCTGCGTGGTCGGATTGGGGGCCACCCGGTGCAGCCGGATCTGCTCCCACGCCCCCGGGTCCTTCACCGCTTCGCCCCAGGGCCGGGCGGCGTAGACGGTGAGGCGATGGCTGCCGGGGGTCAGAGGGGGCATCGGCACGGTCAGCTGTTGCTCCAGCCCCGCCTCCTGCGTCCCGGCGCCGCTGCGCAGATCCGCCGGCCCGTCGCCGGTGGCGCCGATCCGAACCGGCGCGCTTTGATCGAGCTGGACCACAAGATGGGAGCCCAGACCCAGCTCTCCGGCGTCGACCAGGGGCCAGTCCGTGACGGCCAGTTCCAGCGTCCAGGCTCCCGCCGGCAGAACCGCATCGTTGGCCGGGGCGAGAATCCGCAGCCGCGGCTCGTGCGCCCTCAGGGCCTGCCGCAGCTGCTGGGTGCCGGCGGGCGGCGCCACTTCCCTCAGGCCACCCGCCGGCACCGCCGGGTCCGGGGACGGGGAGGAGGGCCGCAGGCTCCAGCCCCCGCCGAGCAGCACGGCCAGGCAGAGCAGTGCCACCCCAAGACTGCGCCGAACCGCCGCCAGCATGCGAATCACTCCCGTGTGTGTCACACCAGAGCTGCATTCTGCTGAGCGGGCCGCCGAAAAGTAAAAATGATGCTGAATGCAGCCCCAGATCAGCATCGGTTTGGATAACACAAGGGCCCTACAGCACTGCTGATCAGTGATAGGCAGCACCTGGCAGAGCCCTGTCCCTGACAGGGGAGCCACTGGATTAAACCTTTGTTACTTCCCGCCCAGGGCGCTTGAAACTGGCCCTTATACTTCCGCCAGCGGTCCCCTCATAGGGGCCCCAGCTCCAGTTGTGGCAATGGGTTTCGGTCCTTCGCCGGGCTCCCGCCGCACTGGCGCCCATGGCGCCACGGCTCTCCGCCCGCCGCGCCGTGAGGCCCACCGTCCGTGCTTTCGGGCCCGGTCGGAGGGGTGGACCTCCACCTCGATCCCGTCCCTCGAGGAACGTCTCGATGACCATCAGCCCACCAGAGCGTGGGAAAACGGCGGATGCCAAGGTCGACAGGAACACCGTTCCTGCCACCTTCGAACTGTTCGGCAAGCCCGGCCATTTCGATCGCACCCTCGCCAAAGGTCCCAAAACCACCACCTGGGTTTGGAACCTCCACGCCAACGCTCACGATTTCGACAGCCACACGAGCGATCTTGAAGAGGTCTCCCGGAAGATCTTCAGCGCTCACTTCGGCCATCTGGCCGTCATCTTCATCTGGTTGAGCGGCGCCTTCTACCACGGGGCCCGCTTCTCCAACTACACCGGCTGGCTGGCCGACCCCCTGCACGTCAAACCCAGTGCGCAGGTGGTGTGGCCGATCTTCGGCCAGGAAATTCTCAACGCCGATGTGGGTGCCGGTTTCCACGGCATCCAGATCACCTCAGGCCTGTTCCACGTTTGGAGAGCCTGGGGTTTCACCAGTGAATACCAGTTGCTCTGTACGGCAATCGGTGCCCTGGTGATGGCCGGCCTGATGCTCAATGCCGGTGTTTTCCACTACCACAAGGCAGCCCCCAAGCTCGAGTGGTTCCAGAACGTTGAGTCCATGCTCAACCACCACCTGGCTGGCCTGCTGGGTCTGGGTTCGCTCTCCTGGACAGGACACCTCCTGCACGTGTCCCTGCCCACCACCCAGCTGATGGACGCCATCGACGCCGGCAAACCGCTGGTGCTCAATGGCAAGACCATCGCTTCGGTGGCGGACATTCCACTGCCCCATGAGTTTCTGAACCAGGACCTGATTTCTCAGCTTTTCCCTGGATTCGGGGCGGGTCTCTCCCCCTTCTTCACCGGCAACTGGGCCGCCTACAGCGATTTCCTCACCTTCAAGGGTGGCTTGAATCCTGTCACCGGCAGCCTCTGGATGACCGACATCGCCCATCACCACCTGGCGATCGCCGTTCTGTTCATCATCGCCGGCCACCAGTACCGCACCAACTGGGGCATCGGTCACAGCATCAAGGAGATCCTGGAGGGCCAGAAGGGTGATCCCCTGTTGTTCCCGGCTCCCAATGGTCACGATGGCCTGTTCGAGTTCATGACAACCTCCTGGCATGCCCAGTTGGCCGTGAACCTGGCCCTGCTCGGCTCCTTGAGCATCATCGTGGCGCATCACATGTATGCGATGCCTCCCTACCCCTACATCGGGATCGATTACCCAACGCAGTTGTCGCTGTTCACCCACCACATGTGGATTGGCGGTTTCATCATCGTTGGAGCCGGTGCCCACGCGGCCATCGCGCTGATCCGTGATTACGACCCCGCCAAGCACATTGATAACGTGCTGGACCGGGTGCTCAAGGCCAGGGATGCCCTGATCAGCCACCTCAACTGGGTGTGCATTTTCCTTGGCTTCCACAGCTTCGGCCTCTACATCCACAACGACACCATGCGTGCCCTGGGCCGGCCCCAGGACATGTTCAGCGACACCGCCATTCAGCTGCAGCCCGTCTTCGCTCAGTGGATCCAGGGTCTGCACGCCGCCGCTGCCGGCACCACCGCGCCCAATGCGCTGGCCGGCGTGAGCGAGGTGTTCAACGGTGCCGTCGTCGCCGTGGGCGGCAAGGTGGCCGCCGGTCCGATCCCCCTGGGAACGGCCGACTTCATGGTCCACCACATCCATGCCTTCACGATCCACGTCACCGTGCTGATCCTCCTGAAGGGTGTGCTCTACAGCCGCAGCTCCAGGCTTGTCCCCGACAAGGCGAACCTGGGCTTCCGCTTCCCCTGCGACGGCCCCGGCCGTGGCGGTACCTGCCAGGTTTCGGCTTGGGACCATGTGTTCCTCGGCCTGTTCTGGATGTACAACTCCATCTCCATCGTGATCTTCCACTTCAGCTGGAAGATGCAGAGCGATGTCTGGGGCACTGTGAATGCGGACGGCACCGTCTCGCACATCACGAACGGGAACTTCGCCCAGAGCGCCATCACCATCAATGGCTGGCTGCGCGATTTCCTCTGGGCTCAGGCCGCACAGGTGATCAACAGCTACGGCTCGTCCTCCAGTGCCTACGGCCTGATGTTCCTCGGCGCCCACTTCGTCTGGGCCTTCAGCCTCATGTTCCTGTTCAGCGGCCGCGGCTACTGGCAGGAGCTGATTGAGTCCATCGTCTGGGCTCACAACAAGCTGAAGGTGGCTCCTGCCATCCAGCCTCGTGCGCTGAGCATCACCCAGGGCCGTGCCGTCGGCGTTGCCCACTACCTCCTGGGCGGTATCGCAACCACCTGGGCGTTCTTCCTGGCCCGACTTGTCGCGGTCGGCTGACCTCACTCCTGACCTTTCCACATGGCAACGAAATTTCCTTCGTTCAGCCAGGGTCTGGCACAGGACCCGACAACCCGCCGTATCTGGTACGGCATCGCCACGGCTCACGACTTCGAGAGCCATGACGGGATGACGGAGGAGAAGCTTTATCAGAAGCTCTTCTCCACCCATTTCGGTCACCTGGCGATCATCGGCCTCTGGGTTTCGGGAAACCTGTTCCATATCGCCTGGCAGGGCAACTTCGAGCAGTGGGTCGCCGATCCGCTGCATATCCGTCCCATCGCGCATGCGATCTGGGATCCCCACTTCGGCCAGGGCGCCATCACCGCCTTCACCCAGGCGGGGGCCACCTCCCCGGTGAACATCGCCTATTCCGGTCTGTACCACTGGTGGTACACGATCGGGATGCGCACCAACACCGAGCTGTACCAGGGTTCCATCTTCATGATGATCCTGTCGGCCTGGGCCCTGTTCGCCGGCTGGCTCCACCTTCAGCCCAAGTTCCGGCCTTCCCTGGCCTGGTTCAAGAACGCCGAATCCCGGCTTAACCATCACCTGGCGGTTCTGTTCGGCTTCAGCTCCATCGCCTGGACCGGTCACCTGGTTCACGTAGCGATTCCCGAGGCCCGCGGTCAGCACGTCGGCTGGGACAACTTCCTGAACGTGCTCCCCCACCCTGCGGGTCTGGCTCCGTTCTTCACCGGCAACTGGGGCGTCTACGCCCAGAACCCCGACGGTCTGAACCAGGTGTTCAGCAGCTCAGAGGGTTCCGGTACCGCGATCCTCACCTTCCTGGGTGGCTTCCACCCCCAGACCGAGGCGCTCTGGCTCACGGACATTGCCCATCACCACCTGGCGATCGGCGTGATCTTCGTGATCGCTGGCCACATGTATCGCACCAACTTCGGGATCGGCCACTCGATCCGCGAAATCCTCGAGGCCCACAATCCTCCCAAGGGAACCCCCTTCGGTGGCGCGCTCGGAGCGGGCCACAAGGGCCTGTACGACACCATCAACAACTCGCTCCACTTCCAGCTCGGTCTGGCCCTGGCATCGCTGGGTGTGGTCACGAGCCTGGTGGCGCAGCACATGTATTCGATGCCGTCCTACGCCTTCATTGCGAAGGACTACACGACACAGGCTGCTCTGTACACGCACCACCAGTACATCGCCATCTTCCTGATGACGGGTGCCTTTGCCCACGGTGCGATCTTCTTCATCCGTGACTACGACCCCGAAGCCAACAAGAACAATGTTCTGGCCCGGATGCTCGAGCACAAAGAAGCGATCATCAGCCACCTGAGCTGGGTCTCCCTGTTCCTCGGCTTCCACACCCTCGGTCTCTACGTCCACAACGACGTGGTCGTGGCTTTCGGTACCCCCGAGAAGCAGATCCTGGTGGAGCCTGTCTTCGCCCAGTTCATTCAGGCAGCCAGCGGCAAGGCCATCTATGGCTTCGACGTACTGCTCTCGAACCCGTCCAGCGCTGCCAGCCTGGCCTCGGCCAACATCCCCGGTGCCCACTACTGGCTGGATGCGATCAACGGCAACACCGACGTGTTCCTGCAGATCGGCCCTGGCGACTTCCTCGTGCACCACGCCATCGCGCTGGGTCTGCACACCACCACCCTGATCCTGGTGAAGGGCGCCCTGGATGCCCGGGGTTCCAAGCTGATGCCCGACAAGAAGGACTTCGGCTATTCCTTCCCCTGCGACGGCCCCGGCCGTGGCGGTACCTGCGACATCTCCGCCTGGGACGCCTTCTACCTGGCTGTGTTCTGGGCGCTGAACACCGTGGGCTGGCTCACCTTCTACTGGCACTGGAAGCACCTGGCGATCTGGCAGGGCAACGTGGCCCAGTTCAACGAATCCAGCACCTATCTGATGGGCTGGTTCCGCGACTATCTGTGGCTGAACAGCTCCCAGCTGATCAACGGCTACAACCCCTTCGGCTCGAACAACCTGGCCGTCTGGTCCTGGATGTTCCTGTTCGGTCACCTGGTGTGGGCGACTGGTTTCATGTTCCTCATCTCCTGGCGGGGTTACTGGCAGGAGCTGATCGAAACCATCGTCTGGGCCCACCAGCGCACGCCCCTGGCTAACCTGGTCGGCTGGCGTGACAAGCCCGTGGCTCTGTCGATCGTTCAGGCTCGTGTCGTGGGTCTCGCCCACTTCACGATTGGCTACATCCTCACGTACGCCGCTTTCCTGATCGCCTCCACCTCCGGCAAGTTCGGCTGATCGATTCGATCCGCCACCTTCGAGGGACGCACCTCCGATGACCACCCCCGGCCAAGACCGGGGGTTTTTTCATGCCGAAGGGGGTGAGCGGACGCGGGCGGTTCCGCAGAGCCAGAGCTCGTTCCGGGAGTTGATCTCTGGTGGCGCTCCCCGTTGCCGCCCTTGAAGGTCAGCGGGATCCGCGCCCCGTTTCCCACTGCCAGCCAGGCTGGTGAGAGCAGCAGGCTCACCCCAGGGTGACTGACGGCCGCGGCAGGCAGGGTTCCGGGCGGTACCCCTGCGACCAGCCTTCCAGGGAAGCCGGCCCAGACCATGAAAAAGCCCCGCGTAAGCGGGGCGGGGAATCCTTGGGACGAGGCCTGGATGGGATCAGGCCTTCATCGGATTGGGCCTGAGTTCAATCCGGCAGAGCTCAGCTGACGCCCCAGACACCGCCGGCGATGTTCGCGATCAGGGGCGTGCCGGCCAGGAACCAGGCAAAGGCGGCGCCGCCACAGCCGCCCAGCCAGAATCCGCTGGCGAACTCAGCCCAGCCGGCTTTGGTGAACAGATCGGCGGGGGGATTGTCGATGGTGACATCCGGCGGCTGGACGTTGGGGCCGTTGCCGGCGGTGCCGTAGATCGACAGGCAGATCGTGAGGATCGAGACCAGGCCGATGGTGGCCAACAGGCCGGCGGTGCTGGCGTACTCCGTCAGTCGCAGTGGACCGGTGATCGCGAAAGGCCCGTAGAGCAAGAAGCCGTGGGCCATGCCCACTTCCAGACCGCGGCGGTTCGGGGAGAGCGCCGGACGGTAGGCGGGCAGGGCGTTCAGGAACGCTTTGGTGAAGTAGCTGCTGTTGACGGGGGTGGCCAGATTGCCGACGGTCGGGTCGGCCACGGGATACACGGTCATGGGCGGGCTCGTGGTGGGGGCTGAAGGCAGGGGAGGGCGCGAGGCACTCAGTTGCGCGCTTCGATCACGTTGAACAGCAGGGCCATGGCCACGGCAGGGCCAAGGATTCCAACGAAAGGAACAAGGATGGACGGCAGCCAGGCGGCGGCAAAATCTCCAGTCATGGCGCGGGCCAATAAAGCAACCGCCGGTACTGTAAAGATCATGTCCGGGGCGGCTTTGCCGCCCTGCAGCTGGCGACATAAAAGTTCAATCCGATGCAACAGCTTCTTCCCGCCGCTGCCGCTCTGTGCCTGGTGTTGTGGCTGTTGCGGCGGCCCCGGCCCCGGTTGATGCCCGTCGACGACGGCACGGCAGTGGCGGCACTCAACCGGGCGCAGATCGAGCAGCTGCGTCCCCCACGCGCCGCCGCCCCTGACCTGCAGGCCACGGCCGGCGGCGCGGCCGTGTCGCCTCTGCCCAGCGACGAACGGGAGCGGGTGCGGTTCCTGAGGCAGCTGAACGCTGCCTGCCGTGGCAGCGATGCCGAGCGCCGGGCGGCGATGTCCGCCTGCCTGCGCTGGGGGGATCGGGCGGCGCTGCCGCTGCTGTTGAGGGGCCGCAGGGATCCTGACCCCCATGTGGCGGAGCTGGCGGCCCTGGGGCTGGAGCGCTTCCGCGGCAGGTCCGCCGCTGCTGTCGCCCTGCCCATCGCTCAGGCAGAAGGGCTGCCCCGCAACGTGGCCCGTACCCGATAGATCGGTCGCCCCTGGCTTTCGTGGTACGTGCGCATCTGCAGTTCCGCCAGCAGGCCGAAGCAGAACAGCTGGATGCCTGCCACGATCGCCAGCACGGCCACCAGCAGCAGCGGCCTGTCGCCCACATTCGCGTTGAAGAAGATCTTCTCGCCCAGCAGCTCCAGGCTGAGCACCAGCCCCAGGGCCAGGCAGGCCAGGCCGACGAAGCCGAACACGTGCATCGGCCGGGTGAGAAACCGCTTCATGAACCAGACTGTGAGCAGATCCATCAGCACCCGGAAGGTGCGGTCGATCCCGTACTTGCTGTGGCCGAAGCGGCGGGGATGGTGGTTCACCTTCACCTCGGTGATCCGCGCCCCCTCGATGAAGGCAAGGGCAGGCAGGAAGCGGTGCAGCTCTCCGTAGAGGTTCATGTCCGCCACCACTTCGCGGCGGTAGGCCTTGAGGGAGCAGCCGTAATCGTGCAGGCGCACACCGGTGACGCGGGCGATCAGCCGGTTGGCGATCTTGGAGGGCAGCAGCCGCTGCAGGGCCGCGTCCTGTCGCTGATGGCGCCAGCCGCTCACCAGATCGAACCCCTCTTCGAGCCGTTCCAGCAGCAGGGGGATGTCGGCGGGATCGTTCTGCAGATCGCCGTCGAGGGTCACGATCACGCCGCCGCTGCTGGCGTCGAATCCTGCGGCCATGGCCGCCGTCTGGCCGTAATTCCGCCGCAGCAGCACCGCGACCAGCTCCGGTGTGCGCGCGGCCAGACCCTCGAGCACGGCGGCGGTGTCGTCGGTCGAGCCATCGTCCACCAGCACCAGTTCGAAGGGACGGCCCCGCGGGCGCAGGCTGGACAGAACCTGCTCCACCAGCAGGGGCAGGCTGTCCTGCTCGTTGAACAGCGGGATCACCACCGAGAGCTCGGGACCGCGCGGCTCGCTCATGGCGGCGGAGAGGGGGCAAGGGAAGCAGCTCTGCAACCTAGGGGAGCCTGCGGCAGCCTCTTGCGGGCCTCAGGGCAGGGTGGAGCCGTCGTGAGCGCGGAGCACCCGGCCGCCACCGCGCAGTTCGGCCCGGTAGTGACGGGCCACCGGGTGGTCGTCGTGGGGGCCGAGTTGGTCGATGCCCAGGCCGTCACGGCCGTGCTGCCGCCCGGAGCTGTGCAGATAGCGCCCCTCGCCGAGGTGGAGCCCCACATGGGTGCAGCGTTGGGGCCGCCCGAAGAAGATCAGGTCTCCCGCCCGCAGCAGGGTGAAGACGCCGGGCCGCACGGCCACCGGCTGACAGAAGCGCTCCTGCTGGTAGGCATCCCTGGGAATCCAGATGCCGGCGCTGGCGAAGGCACTCTGCACGAAGCCGGAGCAGTCGTAGTCCGGTCCGGTGGTGCCCCCCCAGAGATAGCGGTTGGCGTGGCCGGCGGCACGCTCGGCGTAGGCCAGCACTGCCGGCAGCCGGGCCGTGATTGTGGCGGAATCAAGCTGGGGGGGGCGCCAGGGAGCTGCGGCGACGGCCTGTCCCAGCAGGTCGGCCGGCTCCAGCCAGCAGGGGTAGCCATCCTCCAGCAGGCGGGCCAGCAGGCGCCCGCCACCCGGTGGCGAGGGCCGGCACACCTCCAGGCGGCGGCCGGCTGCCCCCTGGGTGGCCAGTCCGTCGCCGCTCGGTCGGGCGTAGCCGTCAACGGTGGCGCTCAGCCGCCAGAGGCTCCCCGCCTGCAGCAACTCGGGGGCCACCGGGGTTCCTACTCTCAGCATCGCTGCCGCCGGATGTGATGGCGTTCTACCGCCCCGATGCGGAGATGGGCACGATCCTGGAGAACCGGATCCGCTACCTGGAGGTGCGGGGCCGGCCCGGTCTGGCGTCCCAGATCTCCGTCACGTGGCTGCGCTATGGCCGCTCCCTGGTCGGGTCGGCGGATGCCGGCGAGCTCGAGACGTTCTGGCACCAACCCGTGGCCGGCGCCGGCTGGGGGGCTGCCCGCCCCCGCTATCCCGCCAGTGTGGTGAAGCTCTTCTATCTGGCGGCTGTGGAGGCCTGGCTGCAGCGTCAGTGGCTCGAAGACGGGCCGGAGCTGCGCCGGGCCATGGCCGACATGATCGGCGACTCCAGCAATGACGCCACGGGCCTGCTGGTCGACCTGCTGACCGGCACCACCAGCGGACCGGACCTGCCGGAGGAGCCCCTGCGGGCCTGGATGGAGCAGCGCCGACTCGTCGACCGCTGGTTCGCAGGCCTGGACTGGCTCGAGCTGGAAGGCTGCAACCTCTGTCAGAAGACGTGGGGCGATGGGCCCTACGGCCGCGAGCGGCAGTTCTACGGGCCGGATCTGGAGAACCGGAACCGCCTCAGCACCGATGCCACCGCCCGTCTGCTGCACGCGATCGTGGCCGGGGCCTTCGTGTCGCCGCCGGCCTGTGCCCGCATGCGGAACCTGCTCTGGCGTTCCCTTGAGGCGGATCGGCGGGCGGCGGATCCCGAGAACCAGGTGGATGGATTCATCGGCGAGGGCCTGCCCGCGGGGGCGCGGCTCTGGAGCAAAGCCGGCTGGATGAGCCAGGCCCGCCATGACGCCGCCTATGCGGAGATCGACGGCTTCCAGCCTTTCCTGCTGGTGGTGTTCAGCGAGGGAGCGGAGCGGGCGGAGGATGAGCGGCTCCTGCCCGAGCTGACGTCGCTGCTCAGCGAGGCCTGCCGCCTGCAGCCGGCTCAGATGCCATGAGCCCTCAGGCCGGTCCGGTGGGCGGCTGCAGGGGATTCGGAAACGGAGAGGGAGGGATTCGAACCCTCGACAGAAGTTGCCTCCTGTAACTCCTTAGCAGGGAGCCGCTTTCAACCACTCAGCCACCTCTCCAGCGGCAAGGAGAGCCTATCAGCGTTCCGGACCTGCTTCAGCGGCCCGCAGGCGCGGCAGCCGATGCTTGAAGCCACACAGGATCTCCCAGGGGATGGTGCCGCAGGCCTCTGCCCAGTCCTCCGGGCCGATCCGGTCACCGCCGTCCTCGCCCAGCAGGGTCACCACCGAACCAACCTCCAGGCCGGGAGCGTCGGTGGCATCGATCAGCAGCTGGTCCATGGTGATCGCGCCCACCTGGGCCAGGCGCTGGCCGGCGAACAGCACCTGCAGACGGTTGGAGAGCAGCCGCGGCACTCCGTCGGCGTAGCCGATGGTGACCACGGCCAGGCGGCTGGTGCGGCTGGTGCGGTATCGGTGCCCGTAGCTCACACCCACACCGGCGGGGACCTCCCGGATCAGGCACACGCGGGCCCGCACCCCCATGGCCGGTTCGAGCCGCACGGTGCCGGCCAGGTGGGGGGCCGGAGCGTGGCCGTAGAGCGCCAGGCCCACGCGGACCAGGTCGTAGTGAAGGGCCCGGCTGCGCAGGGTGCCGGCCGAGTTGGCCAGATGACGGCTGCCGGTGGCCAGCCCCAGCTCGGAGGCACCTCGCAGCACGATCTCGAAGCGTCGCTGCTGACCGGCCGTCAGTCCGCCGCCGGCCTCGTCGGCAGCGTCCGCGTCGGCCAGGTGCGAATAGGTCCCGGCGACCGCGATCGCATCCAGCCCATGCAGGGCCGTCAGCAGGCGTACGCCATCCTGCCAGTCGGCACCGAGGCGGCCCATGCCGGTGTCCAGCTTGAGATGGAGGGCCATGGGGCGGCCACTGCCGCTGGCCAGGTTCTGGCAGAGCAGGGCTTCGCGCATGCCGCTGATCGTGGGCATCAGGGACCATTCCAGACAGCTGCGCAGCTCCTCTGCCTGGACCAGATTGCCCATCACCAGCAAGGGCGCCTCGATCCCGGCCTGGCGCAGCTCGATCCCTTCCTGCAGCGTGGCCACCCCCAGGGATGTGGCCCCCCCCGCCAGGGCCGCCCGGGCCACCGGCAGGGCACCATGGCCGTAGCCATCGGCCTTCACCACCGCCATCAGGGCGGCTCCCGGCGCCAGGAAGCGAGCCAGGTGGCGGGCATTGCGGCCGATGGCGGCCTCATCCACCTCCACCCAGGCCCGCTGACGCGGATGCAGCCCGCCTGCGGCGACACGGCCGTCGGGCTCGTGGTCGCACGGGGCCGCAGGCGGCGGGGCTGCCATCAGGAAGGGGTCCGGCATCGTGGCGTTCCCGGTCGCCAAGGGTGAGGAGGAAGGTGATGCATCGAACCGTAGAACGGATCGCGTGCCAACCGTTTCGCAGCCGTTAGCATGCCCATCAACCGGGGAGCTGGCACCTCTCCCATGGGCAGAGCACCATGAGCCAGGTTCTCGTCCTGAACGCCTCCTACGAACCCCTCCACATCACCAGCTGGCGGCGCGCCACGGTGATGGTGCTCAAGGGCAAGGCCGAGGGTCTGGAGCACGATCCCCAACGGGTGATCCGCGGCGATCTGCTGCTGCCCTCGGTGATTCGCCTGCGCCAGTTCGTCCGGGTGCCCTTCAAGCAGCTCCCCCTCAGCCGGCGCAATGTCTTCCAGCGTGATGGCCACTGCTGCCAGTACTGCGGTTACCAGGGTGAGCAGCTCTCGATCGACCATGTGATTCCCCGCAGCCGGGGCGGCACCGACACCTGGGAGAACGTCACCACGGCCTGCCTGCGCTGCAACGTGCGCAAGGGAAGCCGTACCCCCAGGGAGGCGGCCATGCCCCTGGCGCGTCTGCCGCGCCGGCCCGTGAGCACCCTCTACTTCGAGGCCACCCGCCACATACGCTCCGGCCGCGGCGAGTGGGCCAAGTACGTGATCGGCGCCTGATCGCCGGGTCGGTTCAGGGATCATCGTCTGCCGGTGCCACCGGGTTCAGCCGGCGCCGCCCGCGTCCACGGCCAGCTGCTCCAGCTGGCGCCGCTGCTCGGCCGAGACGCAGGCCCCGATCAGTTCGGCCAGCTGGCCCTGCAGCACCGGCTCCAGCGAGAAGTTGCGGCCCAGCCGGTGATCGGTGACCCGGTTGTCCTTGACGTTGTAGGTGCGGATCTTCTCGCTGCGGTCGCCACTGCCCACCTGGGCCCGCCGGGCCGAGCTCTCGGCGGCCGCGGCCTGGGCCAGCTCACGCTCCAGAAGCTTGGCCCGCAGGATCTCGAGCGCCCGCTCCCGGTTCTGCAGCTGGGAGCGCTCCGCGGTGCAGAACACCCGGATGCCGGTGGGCTTGTGCAGCAGGTCCACGGCCGTCTCCACCTTGTTGACGTTCTGGCCGCCGGCTCCGCCGGAACGGGCCGTGTGGATCTCCAGGTCGGAGGCCTCGAGCTGCACTTCGACCGGGTCGGCCTCGGGCATCACCGCCACCGTGGCGGTGGAGGTGTGCACCCGACCCTGCGACTCGGTGGCCGGCACCCGCTGCACCCGGTGCACTCCGGCTTCGAACTTGAGCTGGCTGTAGACCCCCTCACCACGGATCGCCAGGATCAGCTCCTTGTAGCCGCCCAGATCCGCGACTGAGGCACTCAGCGGCTGCACCTTCCAGCCGACGCTCTGGGCGTAGCGCTCGTACATGCGCGCCAGGTCGCCGGCCCAGAGCGAGGCCTCGTCCCCACCGGCGCCGGCGCGGATCTCCAGCATCACGCTGCGCTCGTCGCGCGGGTCACGGGGCAGCAGGGCCAGGGTGAGCCGCTCCTCCAGAGCGTCGATCCGCTCCGCCAGCCGCTCGAGCTCCTCCTGAACCAGGGCTTCCATCTCAGGGTCGGCCCGGTTCTCGCGCAGCAGCCGCCTGGTCTCCTCCTGCTGGCGCCGCAGGCCCTGCCGTTCCTGGTGGCCGAGCACCAGCGGTTCAAGCCGCGATCGCTCCCTGGCGATCCGCTGCAGCTGGGCCGGGTCGGCGGCAACGGCCGGATCGGCCAGCTGGCGCTCCAGGGTGTGGAAGGTGCGGCTGGCCGCCTCCAGACGCTCGCTAAGAAAGGATGCATCCATCAGGGCAGGGGCACCAGACAGCACAAAGCCGGACGCCGCTTGGCATCCGGCTGGGGAAACGATCCGGATGGGATCAGACGGCTGCCTCGGCCTTGGGGGGTTCGGGCTGCTTGGAGGTGGCGCTGTCGGCCCCGCCCATGCCGTACTTGCGCATGAAGCGATCGACGCGGCCTTCGGTGTCGAGGATCTTCTGAGTACCGGTGTAGAATGGGTGGTTGCCGCTCCAGACGTCGACGTGGATCTCGGGGTGGGTGGAGCCGGTGGTCATCACCACCTCTCCGTTGCAGATCACCTTGGCAGCGGGGTACCAGGTGGGGTGGATGTCGGCCTTGGGCATGGGAGGAATCAGCGCTTGGAGAACTGGGGGGCCTTGCGGGCTTTCTTCAGGCCGTACTTGCGGCGCTCCTTGGCTCGAGGGTCGCGGCTGAGGTGACCCTCGGTCTTGAGTGGCTTGCGGTTGTCCGGGGAGAGATCGCACAGGGCCCGGGCGGCGCCCTGCTTGATCGCGTCGGCCTGGCCGGTGAGGCCACCGCCCTTCACGTTCACCAGCAGGTCGTAGGCGGTGGCGAGGCCGAGGGTTTCCAGCGGAGCCTTCACCGCCGAGAGGTAGCTCGGGTTGTAGTTGAGGTAGTTGTCGCCGGGGCGGCCGTTGATGGTGATCGAGCCGGTGCCGGGCACGACACGCACCCGGGCCACGGCCGTCTTGCGACGACCCGTGCCCCAGTAGACGACGCGGTTGGAAGCGGTGCTCATCGGGCGGTGGCGGAAGGATCGAGGGCGAGAACCTGGGGCTGCTGGGCGGCGTGGGGATGCGCGGCGCCTTTGTAGACCTTCAGCTTGCGGAAGAGCTGACGCCCGAGGGCATTGTGGGGAAGCATGCCTTTGATGGCCTTCTCGACGATTCGCTCGGGCAGCCGGGCCTGCAGGGCGGCGAAGGTTTCGGTCTTCATGCCGCCGGGCCGACCGGAGTGACGCCGATAGACCTTCTGGGTGGCCTTGTTGCCGCTGATGCGGATCTTGTCGGCGTTGACGACGATGACGAAATCACCGGCGTCCAGGTGGGGCGTGAAGGTGGGCTTGTTCTTGCCGCGCAGCACGCTGGCCACTTCACTGGCCAGGCGGCCGAGGGTCTGATTCTCCGCGTCCACCAGATACCACTGGCGGTCGAGGGAATCGAGAGAGGGAACGAGGGTCTTGTTCATCGCACCGGCAGGCCGGATCGGAGTAGGGCGCCATCCCGGTGGATGGGGCTGGACAGGGGGGTGAAACGGCACGGCCACTGAAGCTCAGTGGCCCGCAGCCCGTTCGATGAGCCTAAACCTTTGCCCGTCTGCCCCCCTCGGGGGCACCGCTGGCTGGCTCCGGCGGATCCTGGCATTCCAGCCAATACCGCGGCTGGCAATCATACCAGGCCTGCTTCGGGAACACCGGCTCCGGGTAGCCCACCCGCAGCAGGCAGAGACCCTGGGGAGGCGCGGCCTCCTTCACTTCGGAGCGGGCACGTCGGCGCCAGCGCTGCTCGAAGGCGGCGGGATCGAGACGGCCCTCCCCCACCGCCACCAGCTGCCCCATCAGCAGCCGCACCATGCCGTAGAGAAAGCCGCTGGCCTGGATCTCGGTCACGATCAGGTCCCCACGGCGCTCCAGGCTCACCTCCTGTACCCGGGTGCGGGCATGGGACCGGCTGCTGCCTGCCCGCTGGAAGGCGGTGAAGTCATGGTGGCCGATCAGACCCCTGAGGGCTTCGGCCATGGCCCGGTCATCGAGGCGATGGCGGTAGCGGTGCCAGCTCCAGGGCGCCAGGAACAGGTTCGGACCGCGGCCATTGTAGAGCGTATAGCGATAGCGGCGGTAGGTGGCCGAGAAGCAGGCATGCCAGTCGTTCGGGACGGCGGCGGCAGCCCGGACCCGGATGCTGGCGGGAAGTCGTCCGTTCAGGGCCGCGGGCCAGCTCTGGGCCGGGATCGGACCGCTCACGTCGACGTGAACCACCTGGGCGGCGGCGTGGACGCCGCTGTCGGTGCGGCCGGCGGCCACGGCCCGCAGCGGCCGCAGGGGATCAAGGGCCTCCAGGGCGGCTTCGAGGGTTGCCTGGACGCTGGCCTGGCCAGGCTGTCGCTGCCAGCCATGAAAGGACGAACCCTCGTACTGCAGGCAAAGGGCGATCCGGCGGATCGGCCCTTCCACGGCGGACGAGGGTGCGGAGTGGGTGACGGCGGGTGTCAGACCGGAAGTGTGAGGCCCGGGTGGTCAGACCAGCTCGATGATGGCCATCTCGGCGTTGTCGCCGCGACGGGGCACCGTGCGGATGATGCGGGTGTAGCCGCCGTTGCGGTCGCCATAGCGCTCCTGGGCCTTGTCGAACAGGGAGTGCACGAGTTGCTTGTCGAAGATGTAGCCGATGGCGCGGCGACGGGAGGACAGGCTGCCCTCCTTGGCCAGGGTGATCATCCGTTCGGTCTCGTTCCGCAGGGCCTTGGCACGGGCCTTGGTTGTGGTGACGCGGCCTTCGCGGATCAGCTGGGTGGTGAGGCCGCGCAGCAGGGCCTTGCGTTGGTCGGCGGGGCGTCCGAGCAGGGGGACGCGGCACTGGTGTCGCATGGTTCCGGGAGGGGTGGGAGAGGGGAAGCGGTGCCGCTCAGACGGTGGTGCGGCTCTGGGGCAGGGAGATGCCGATCCGCTCCAGGGCCTCGATGACCTCGTCGGCCGACTTGGAGCCGAAGTTCTTGATTTCGAGGAGGTCTTCGTAGCTGAAGCCCATCAGATCGGAGACCGAGTTCACCTGGGCACGCTTGAGGCAGTTGTAGGCCCGCACCGACAGGTTCAGTTCCTCGAGAGGAATCTGACTCTCCGCCGACGGCTCGGGCTCCAGGCCCGGCTCCTCCACCATGGTGAGGCTGGCCAGGGGCTGAAACAGGGCAATGAGCTGGTTCGCCGCCTGGGCCATGGCGTCGTCGGGGGTGATCGAGCCGCTGGTGAGAATCTCCAGCCGCAGGCGCTCGCGGGCTGAACCGCCCTCACCGACGGCGGTTTCGTCCACGGTGTAGTTCACCCGGCGCACAGGCATGAACACGGCATCGATCTGCAGCAGGTCGATGGCGCTGGTGTCCTCGTGGTGGCGGTCCACGGGGCGGTAGCCCACGCCACGTTCGACGTGCACTTCCATCTCCAGCGAGTGCCCCTCGGCCACGGTGGCGATCGGCCGGTCGAGGTCGACCACCTGAACCTGCGAGGAGAACTGCAGGTCGGCGGCGGTGACGGTGGCCGGACCGTTGACGACGAGACGGCCGATCTCCAGCTCGCGGCTGCGACTGTTGACCACCACTTCCTTGCAGTTCAGCAGGATGTCCAGCACGTCTTCCCGGACGCCGGGGACGGTGGCGTACTCATGGTTGACGCTGGCGATCCGCACGGCGGTGATGGCGCTGCCCTCCATGCCCCCCATCAGGACACGACGCAGGGCGTTGCCGAGGGTGATGGCCTGACCACGGTCGAGGGGCCCGATCACGAACACCCCGGTCTGGGAGCGGTCGTCCGCGATTTGATGCTCGACCCGATCGATCTGATACTGATGCACGGCCTGAAGGTGGTGAAGAGGAACGCCCGGGGGCTGTAAAGAAAGAGGACTCAGACCCGCCGGCGCTTGGAACGGCGACAGCCGTTGTGGGGCAGAGGCGTGACATCGCGGATCAGGGTGATCTCCAGGCCGGACACCTGCAGAGCCCGGATCGCGGTTTCACGCCCCGAGCCTGGCCCGCGGACCAGCACCTCGATCTGCCGCATGCCCTGCTCCAGTGCCCGGCGGGCGGCGGCCTCCGCCGCCGTCTGAGCGGCGAAGGGGGTTCCCTTGCGGGCACCCTTGAAGCCGCTGGCGCCGGCAGACGACCAGGAGATCACCTCGCCCGCCGTGTCGGTGATCGACACGATGGTGTTGTTGAAGGTGCTCTGGATGTGCGCCACACCGTTGGGCACATTGCGCTTGGTTTTCTTCGCGCCGGTTTTCTTGGCTGGCTTCGCCATGGACAGGGGCCTGATGGGGTAGGGGAGTGGAGGGCCTTAGCGCCACTGGGGCGGTTCAGCGGGCGGCTTACTTCTTCTTGCCGGCCACGGTCTTGCGGGCGCCGCGACGGGTGCGGGCATTGGTGCGGGTGCGCTGGCCGCGCACGGGCAGGCCCATGCGGTGGCGGCGGCCCCTCACGCAGCCGATGTCCTGAAGGCGCTTGAGGGCCATGCCTTCCTGGCGTCGCAGGTCGCCCTCGAGGGTGAAGCCCTCGGCGGCCGCCCGCAGCTTCTGCACGTCGGCGTCATCGAGATCCTTGACGCGCGTATCAGGGTTGACGCCCGTTTTGGCCAGAATCTTCTGGGCACGGGTCAACCCGATGCCGTACACGTAAGTGAGAGAAATCTTGGAACGGCGACAGCCGTTGTGGGGCAGAGGCGTGACATCGCGGATCAGGGTGATCTCCAGGCCGGACACCTGCAGAGCCCGGATCGCGGTTTCACGCCCCGAGCCTGGCCCGCGGACCAGCACCTCGATCTGCCGCATGCCCTGCTCCAGTGCCCGGCGGGCGGCGGCCTCCGCCGCCGTCTGAGCGGCGAAGGGGGTTCCCTTGCGGGCACCCTTGAAGCCGCTGGCGCCGGCAGACGACCAGGAGATCACCTCGCCCGCCGTGTCGGTGATCGACACGATGGTGTTGTTGAAGGTGCTCTGGATGTGCGCCACACCGTTGGGCACATTGCGCTTGGTTTTCTTCGCGCCGGTTTTCTTGGCTGGCTTCGCCATGGACAGGGGCCTGATGGGGTAGGGGAGTGGAGGGCCTTAGCGCCACTGGGGCGGTTCAGCGGGCGGCTTACTTCTTCTTGCCGGCCACGGTCTTGCGGGCGCCGCGACGGGTGCGGGCATTGGTGCGGGTGCGCTGGCCGCGCACGGGCAGGCCCATGCGGTGGCGGCGGCCCCTCACGCAGCCGATGTCCTGAAGGCGCTTGAGGGCCATGCCTTCCTGGCGTCGCAGGTCGCCCTCGAGGGTGAAGCCCTCGGCGGCCGCCCGCAGCTTCTGCACGTCGGCGTCATCGAGATCCTTGACGCGCGTATCAGGGTTGACGCCCGTTTTGGCCAGAATCTTCTGGGCACGGGTCAACCCGATGCCGTACACGTAAGTGAGAGAAATCTCGACCCTCTTGTCGCGAGGGATATCGACACCGGCAATCCGAGCCACGAAGGAAACGATTCAGTTGGGCAGAGGGGGGAGCCAGGCCGGTTGGCCGGGCGGTGCGCCCCGGGGGGCGCACAGGAGGGAAGAGTCAGCGGGCAGTTCAGCCTTGGCGCTGCTTGTGCTTGGGATTGGTGCAGATCACCATCACCCGGCCGTG
Source organism: uncultured bacterium (assembly GCA_964355015.1). Lineage (GTDB taxonomy): Bacteria > Cyanobacteriota > Cyanobacteriia > PCC-6307 > Cyanobiaceae > CAYHCE01. The sequence goes on from CAYHCE010000003.1 coordinate 63,849, forward strand.
GCGGCGGATCACCCGGCATTTGTCGCACATCTTCTTGACTGAGGCACGCACCTTCATGGGCGGTGGCTCTCCATTTTTGCAAACAGCCACCGTATCACAGGGGTCAACCCAGACAGGTGCTGATCCGCTCGGCGATGGCCTCGACGCTGCCGTCTGCCTCCACGTTCCGTAGCAGACCCCGATCGCGGTAGTAGGCGATCAGGGGTGCCGTCTGCAGTCGGTACACCTCAAGGCGGTTACGGATCACCGCTTCGTTGTCGTCCTCGCGTCCGCGGGCGAGCAGGCGCTGGATCAGGATGTCGTCGTCGAGCTCCAGCAGCAGCACGTGCCGGATCTGCTGCTGGAGCTCGTCGAGCAGACTGTTGAGGGCTTCGGCCTGGGTCAGATTCCTGGGGAATCCATCCAGCAGCCAGCCGCCGTCGTGGGCTTCGAGGCGGCCACGCACGATCGCCAGCACCAGCGCGTCGCTCACGAGCTCGCCCCGGGCCATCACGGCCTGGGCCTCCTGGCCCAGGGGGGTGCCCGCCTCCACCTCGGCACGGAGCAGATCACCGGTGGAGAGGTGGAGCAGGCCACGGCGGCTCGCCAGCTGCTGGGCCTGGGTTCCCTTGCCTGCTCCGGGAGGGCCGAGGAAGAGAAGGCGGTCGTTCATGGGCTCGAAGGAGGCGGCCTGTGCCGCGGGTAGGAGTGACGAGGAACCGGACGGACGGGCTACTGGCGCACCATGCCCTCATAGCGCTGGGAGATCACGTAGGTCTGGACCTGCTTGGCGGTGTCGATCGCCACGCCGACCAGGATCAGCAGCGAGGTGGCGCCCAGACCCTGGAAGGTGCGCACCTGGGTGGCTCCCTCCACGGCCGAGGGGATGATGGCCACGGCGCCGAGGAAGAAGCCCCCCAGCAGGGTGAGCCGGTTCTGCACCCCGATCAGATAGGTGGCCGTGGCCGAGCCCGGCCGCACGCCGGGGATGGCCACGCCGCTCCGTTTGAGGTTCGTGGCGATGTCGATCGGGTTGACCGTGAGCGATGCGTAGAAGAGCGAGAAGCCGAGGATCAGCGCGAAGTACACCAGGGCGTAGAGCCAGGGGGTGCTGCTGTTGGGATTGAGGTAGCCCGACAGCTGGATCAGCCAGGGGGAGCGGGTGATGTTGGCGATCGTGAGCGGCAGGAACAGCACCGCCGAGGCGAAGATGATCGGCATCACGCCACCGGCGTTCAGTTTCAGCGGCAGGTAGCTCTGGCGGGAGGCGAGGACGTTGGCCTGCCCCACCTGGCGCTTGGCGCTCACGATCGGGATCCGCCGGCTGCCTTCCTGCACGAAGATGATCCCCACGATCGTGACCAGGAAGATCAGCACCAGGATCACGATGCCGCCGATGGTGGCCCTGTCGCCGCTCTCGGCCAGTTTCACGGTGGAGCCCAGGGCCCGCGGCAGGGTCGCCACGATGTTCAGGAAGATCACCAGAGACGCCCCCTGGCCGATCCCCCGTTCGGTGATCACCTCGCTCATCCACATCACCACCATCGAGCCCGTCACCAGGGCGAGAGTGGTCTGGATCACGAACACGGGTTCCGAGATTCCCGGCAGGGCGTACTGGCGCAGGATCAGGGCGAACACCGTGCTCTGCAGCACACCCCAGCCCAGGGCCACGTAACGGGTGATCTGGGCGATCTTGCGGCGGCCTGCCTCCCCCTCGTTCTTCTGGAGATCCTCCAGCTGGGGCACGGCCGCGGTGAGCAGTTGCAGGATGATCGAGGCGTTGATGAACGGCAGGATGCCCAGGGCGAACACGCCCAGGGTGGAGATGCCGCCGCCGGTGAAGATGTCGAGGAAGCCGATCAGCTGGCCGCCGCGCTGGATGAAGTCCTGGAAGGCCACACGGTCGATGCCGGGCACGGGGATGTAGATCCCGAGGCGCACCAGCAGCAGCAGGCCGAGAGTGGTGAGCACCCGGTCCCTCAGTCCCTTGGACTGGACCAGCTGGGTGAGGATTTCACCGGCACTGGGGTTGCGCCCCCGGCTGACGAGCATGGTGAGAACGGACGAAGGGGTGGCAGGCGGGAAGGGGGCAGGAACGGAAAAGCCGCCCGCACGGCCGATGGACGGCGGCAGGCGGCTCAACCTACGCCTCAGCCCCGGCCGGAGCCCGGACTGCGGCAAGGGCTCCGGCGTTGCCGATCAGGCGATCAGCTCGCAGGTACCACCGGCCGCCTCGATCTTGGCGCGGGCCGAGGCCGTGAAGGCGGCGGCCTGCACGGTGAGCTTCACGCTCAGATCGCCGTTGCCGAGGATCTTGAGCGGATGCTTGGGGCTGGTGACGAGGCCTTCCCTGACGAGTGAATCCAGACTCACGGTGCTGCCGGCCACCAGGGCGTCGAGCCTGGCCACGTTCAGCACGGTGAAGTGCTTCGGATTGACCAGCGGGAAGTGCTTGAGCTTGGGGATCCGGCGGTAGAGGGGCATCTGACCACCCTCGAAACCGGGTCGGGTGGGGCTGCCGGAGCGGGACTTCTGACCGCGCATGCCGAAACCGCAGCTGGCGCCCTGGCCGGCGGCGATGCCGCGGCCCTTGCGCAGCTTGCGACGTCGGGAGCCCGCCTGGGGCTTGAGGGTACTGAGTGAGAGGGTCATGGGAGGGCTCAGGAGTAGATCTGCTCGAGGGAGATGCCCCGCTCCTTGGCGGTCTCCTTGTGGGTGCGCAGGGACTGCAGCGCCTGGATGGCGGCGCGGGCATTGTTGAGAGGGGTCTTGCTGCCCAGACGCTTGGCCAGCACGTTCTTGATGCCGGCCAGTTCCAGCACCGTGCGAATCGAACCGCCCGCGATCACGCCCGTACCGGGGGCGGCGGGACGCATCAGCACACTGGCGGCGCCGTCGGCGCCCCGGCTGTCGGTGGGGATGGAACTGGTGCGGGTGAGGGGCACCTTGACAAGGTGTTTCTTGCCATCGGCCACGCCCTTGCGGACGGCGCCGATCACGTCGCCGGCCTTGCCGACGCCCACTCCCACCTGGCCGCGCTCGTTACCGACCACGACGATGGCGCGGAAGCTCATCTTCTTGCCGCCCTTGACGGTCTTGGAGACCCTGCGGATCTGCACAACCCTCTCCTGCCATTCGGAGTCGCGTTCCTGTCCGCGGCGATTGTCGCCGCGACGGCCACCGCCGCCGCGGCGGTCGCCACCGCCGCCGGCCTTGCCGTCACCCCGGCCGCCGCCGCCGCTGCTGCCCCGACGTTCCTGCTGGCTTTCGGCCGCCGCGGGAACATCGGCCGCCGAAGGGATGTCGCTGGACTGGATCTGTTCGTTGGTTTCGGTCATGGTTGGAGCCGGTTCAGAACTGAAGGCCCGCTTCCCGGGCGGCGTCGGCGAGGGCCTTCACCCGGCCGTGGTACAGGTTGCCACCGCGATCGAAGACCACCTGCTGGATGCCCTTGGCGATGGCGCGGTGGGCCAGCAACTGACCCACCGCCACGGAGGCGTCGCAGCTGGCACTGGATTCGAGGCTGGTGCGCAGATCCTTGTCGAGGGTGGAGGCCGCGCAGAGGGTGGTCTGGGCGGCGTCGTCGATGACCTGGGCGTAGATGTGGTTGTTGGAGCGGAACACGGCCAGGCGCGGACGCTCGGAGGTGCCGTGAAGATGGCGACGCAGGCGGCGGTGACGCTTCTGAGTCTGCTGTTTTCGGGAAAGGGAGGACATGGCAGTACAGGGGGGGAGTCAGGCAGGCCTCATTTCTTACCGGTCTTGCCGGCCTTGCGCAGGATGCGCTCGCCCTCGTACTTGATGCCCTTGCCCTTGTAGGGCTCGGGAGGACGGATGGCGCGGATCTTGGCGGCTTCGTTGCCCACCAGTTCCTTGTCGGCCCCGGAGACCAGCACCTGGGTGTTGCTCTCCACCGAGAAGGTGACACCCGAGGGCGGATCCACCTCCACCGGGTGGCTGTAGCCGGCGGAGACCACCAGCTTGCTGCCCTGGACCTGGGCGCGGTAGCCCACCCCCACAATCTCCAGCTTGCGGGTGAAGCCCTTGCTCACGCCCTCCACCATGTTGGCCACGAGGGTGCGGCAGAGGCCGTGACGCTCCCGGGAACGGCGAGTGCCGTCAGCTGCCGCCACCAGCAGGGTGTTCTCCTCCTGGCTGAGCACCACGCCCTCGGGCAGGGTGCGGCTGAGTTCGCCCTTCGGGCCCTTCACCGTCACCGCCAGTCCCGCCAGGGTGACGCTCACCTTGTCGGGGATGGGGATCGGCGCTTTACCAATACGAGACATGGATCGACTCCCTGATCAGTAGATGTAGCAAAGCACTTCGCCGCCCACGCCCTGCTTGCGGGCGTCCCGGTCGCTCATCACACCCTTGGAGGTGGAGATGATCGCCACTCCGAGGCCGCCAAGCACCTTGGGGAGCTGACGGGTGTTCTTGTAGATCCGCAGACCGGGTTTGCTCACCCGCTGCACGGAGCGGATGGTGGGCTGGCGATGCTTGCCGCTGTACTTCAGCTCGAGCACCAGGTGCCGCTGCACCCCTTCGCCCTCTTCGCTGATCTCGGCGATGAAGCCTTCCTGCTGGAGCACCTTGGCGATGCTGTGGGAGAGGCGGGAGGCAGGCACCCTGGTGGTCTGGTGCTTCTTCTCACTCGCATTGCGGATGCGGGTGAGCATGTCGGAAATCGGGTCGTGATTGGCCATGGTTGGGTCCGAGGAGGGCTCAGTTGCTGCGGAACGGCATTCCCATCTCGCGGAGGAGGGCCCGGCCCTCTTCGTCGTTGCGGGCGCTGGTCACGATGGTGATGTCCATGCCACGGATGGCGTCGATCCTGTCGTAGGAGATTTCGGGAAAGATGATCTGTTCCCGCACCCCCAGGGTGTAATTCCCCCGTCCGTCGAAGCTTTTCGGGCTGACGCCGCGGAAGTCGCGGATGCGCGGCAGCGCCAGGTGGATCAGGCGCTCGAGGAAGGCGTACATCCGTTCACCGCGCAGGGTGACGGCCACTCCGATCGGCATGCCCTGGCGGATCTTGAAGCCGGCGATGGCCTTCTTTGCCCGGGTCACCACCACCTTCTGGCCGGTGATCGTGGCCATCTCCGCGATCGAGGCTTCGAGAGCCTTGGCGTTCTGGGCGGCTTCCCCGAGACCCCGGTTGACGGTGACTTTCACCACCTTGGGGACTTCGTGAATGTTCGAGAGACTGAGATCCTTGAGCAGCTTGGGCTGGATCGTCTCCCGGTAGCGCTGTTTCAGTGACATGACGGGGGTGGGGGAGTGCGCTTCTGGGCTGGGTCAGAAGGCGGAGAGGAGGGAACGGCTGAACTCGGGCATGGAGGCGTTGCGGTGCCGGCAGCGGATGGCGCAGCCCGGTGATCAGTCGAGCAGCTCACCGGTCTTCTTGAGGCGGCGTTTCTTGGTGCCGTCTTCCTGAAGCACAAGTTCCACGCGGCTGCGCACGTTCTGGCTGGTGGAGAAGAGCATCACGTTCGAGGCGTGCACGGAGGCCTCCTCGGTGACGATGCGGCCGCTCTCCCCTTCCTGGGTGGGTTTGACGTGGCGGGTGCGCAGGTTGATGGCCTGCACGATCACGCGATTCTCGTTGGGCAGGGTGCGCAGGACCTCACCGGTCTTGCCTTTGTCCTTGCCGGCGATCAGCTGGACGGTGTCGCCCTTGCGGATCCGCATCTTGACCCGCTCGACGGGCCTGGGTCTTGGGGTGGCTGTGGCCATCTCAGATCACCTCCGGGGCGAGGGACACGATCTTGGTGAAGTTGCGCTCCCGCAGCTCCCGGGCGACAGGACCGAAGACGCGGGTGCCCTTGGGGTTGTTGTCGTTGCCGAGGATCACGGCGGCGTTGTCGTCGAAGCGGATCGCGTTGCCGGTGTCCCGGCGCAGCGTGGCCCGGGTGCGCACCACCACGGCCTTGACCACATCCGACTTCTTGACGCCCATGTTGGGCATGGCGTCCTTGACGGCGGCCACGATCACATCGCCCACGTGGGCGTAGCGACGGTTCGTGCCCAGCACCCGAATGCACTGGATGCGCTTGGCGCCGCTGTTGTCGGCGACGTTGAGGAAGGTTTCCTGCTGAATCATGGTGGGATCTCCTCAGCTCGCGCCGGATGGGGTGAGAACCTCGGCCACGGCCCAGCGCTTGGTGCGACTGAGGGGACGGGTTTCGGTGATGCGGACCCGGTCACCGACGCGACAACGGTTGTCCTCGTCGTGGGCCTTGTAACGGGTGGTGCGGCTGACGGTCTTCTTGTAGATGGGATGGGGGAAGCGGTTCTCCACCGCCACCACCACCGTTTTGTCCATCTTGTCGCTGACGACGGTGCCGACCCTTTCCTTGAGTGCCATGGCTGGTGTTCGGGGGGATCAGGAGGCGGAGAGAGCGGAGCGCTGACGCTCCTGCTGCACCGTCAGCAGCTGGGCCAGCTTGGTGCGGCTCAGCTTGAAGCGGTGCGACTGCTCCAGACGGCGGGTGGCCTGCTGGAAGCGGAGATCGAACAGGTCGCGGCGGATGCCGTCGATCTGTTCGGTGAGTTCGGCGTCGGTGAGCGTGCGCAGCTCGGCGATGTCGGGACGGGCCATGGATCAGGACTCCACAGGGACGGCGGGCTCCGGGGTGACCTCGGTGTCCTGGTCGGCGAGGGCCAGAAACTTGGTCTTGATGGGCAGCTTGTACTGCGCCAGGCGCATGGCCTCCTTGGCGATCTCGGGGGTGATTTCGGGACCTCCCATCTCGAAGAGGATGCGACCGGGTTTGATCACCGCAACCCAGAACTCTGGGTTGCCCTTACCGGAACCCATGCGGGTTTCGGCGGGGCGCATGGTGACGGGCTTGTCCGGGAAGATCCGGATCCAGATCTTCCCGCCCCGCTTGACGTAGCGGGTCATGGCCCGGCGGCTGGCCTCAATCTGGCGGGAGGTGATCCACCCGCATTCCTGGGCCTGCAGGGCAAACGCACCGAAGGCAATCGTGTTGCCCCGGGTGGCGACGCCGCTCATGCGGCCTCGCTGCTGTTTGCGGAATTTGACGCGACGTGGACTCAGCATGGTTCAGGCCTCCTGATCACTCTTCGTTCGAACGGTCTTCGAACTGTTGGGGCCGCCGGCTGGCCCGGCGCTTCGGTGCACCACCCACGGGCAGTTGCTCCTTCTGCCCGGGAAGCACCTCTCCCTTGAACACCCACACCTTGATCCCCAGCACCCCGTAGGTGGTGGAGGCCACCTTGGTGGCGTAGTCGATGTCGGCACGGAGCGTGTGCAGCGGCACGCGTCCCTCGCGGGTCCATTCGGTCCGGGCGATCTCGGCGCCGTTGAGGCGACCGCTCACCTGGATCTTCAGGCCGAGGACGCCGGCCCGCTGGGCCCGCTGCACGGTCATGCGCATGACACGGCGGAAGGCCACGCGCTTCTCCAGCTGCTGACCGATGTATTCGGCCAGCAGGTAGGCGTCGGCATCGACACGCTCCACCTCCACCACGTTGATCCGCACCTGACGGGCACGGTCGCCGAGGGTTTTCTGGATGCCGGCGCGCAGCTCCTCGATGCCGCTCCCCTGGCGGCCCACCAGCACGCCGGGGCGCGCCGTCTTGAGTTCCACCTCGAGCTGGTCGGCCTTGCGGGCGATCAGCACATCACTGATGCCGGCGGAGGCGTACTTCTTGTGGATGAAGCTGCGGATCCGATCATCCTCCTGAAGAAGGGTCGGGTAGGTCTTGCTGGGGGCGTACCAACGGGAGCGATGTTCCTGGGTGATCCCCAGGCGCAGGCCGGTTGGATGGATCTTGTGTCCCATCGGGCGGTGTCCTCGGGGTTCAGGCGGAAGGAGCCACAGCAATGCTGATGTGGCAGGTTTGCTTTTTGATGGCGTAGGCACGGCCCTGGGCCCGGGGCCGGAAGCGCTTCAGGGACGGACCCATGTCGGCGATGGCGGTGCTGATCACCAGCGAAGCGGGATCGAGACCCAGGTTGTGCTCCGCGTTCGCCACCGCCGAGCGCAGCACCTTGGTGATGGGGCCGGTGGAGCGGTAGGGCATGAACTCGAGCAGGATCAGCGCCTCGCGATAGGAGCGGCCGCGGATCTGATCGAGCACCCGACGCACCTTGGACACGGAGCCGCGGATGTAGCGGCCGTGGGCGCGGGCTTCTTGGCTGGGAGAGGTGTTGGCCATGGTGTTTCGCTCCTTAACGGGCACCTTTCTTGTCCTTGATGTGGCCCCGGAAGGTGCGGGTGGGGGCGAACTCCCCCAGCTTGTGGCCCACCATCTGCTCGGTCACATAAACCGGCACATGGCTCTTGCCGTTGTGCACGGCAATGGTGTGGCCGATCATCATCGGCAGGATGGTGGAGGCCCGCGACCAGGTCTTGATCACGGTCTTGTCGCCGGCGCTGTTCTGCGCTTCGACCTTGCGCAGCAGGTGGTCGGCGACGAAGGGTCCTTTCTTGAGTGAGCGTCCCATGGCGAATCAGGCAGACAGCAGAACGGTGTTGACCATCAGGAATCCCGTCCGCCACGGCTCCGCTTGGAGGTGCGGCGACGTTTCCGGAGCACAAACCGATTGCTGGGTTTGTTGCGCTTGCGGGTTTTCAGGCCCAGGGCCGGCTTGCCCCAGGGGGTGACCGGACCGGAGCGGCCGATCGGTGCGCGGCCCTCGCCACCACCGTGGGGGTGATCGCAGGGGTTCATCACGCTGCCGCGCACTTCCGGACGGCGTCCGAGCCAGCGCTTGCGGCCGGCCTTGCCGAGGCTGGTGTTGCGCACTTCGGCGTTGCCCACCTCACCGAGGGTGGCGTAGCACTCGCGCCGCACCAGGCGCACCTCGGTGGAGGGCAGTTTGAGGGCGACGTAGTCGCCTTCCTTGGCCATCACCTGGGCGCTGGCGCCGGCGGTGCGCACCATCTGGCCGCCCCGGCCGGCGTAGAGCTCCACGTTGTGGACGCTGGAGCCGAGCGGGATGGCGGAGAGGGGCAGGGCGTTGCCGGCCTCAATCGGGGACTCCGGGCCGGAAACGACCGTCTGGCCGACCGTGATGCCGGCGGGAGCCAGGATGTAGCGCTTCTCGCCATCGGCGTAGAAGAGCAGGGCGAGCCGGGCGTTGCGGTGAGGGTCGTAGTGGATGGCGGCCACGCGGGCCACCACGCCGTGCTTGTCACGGCGGAAATCGACCAGACGATAGAGGCGCTTGTGTCCGCCGCCACGGTGGCGGCAGGTGATCACGCCCCGGTTGTTGCGGCCTTTGCTGCGGTGTTTGGCCACCACCAGGCTGCGTTCCGGCCGACGCTCGGTGACTTCGCTGTAGTCACTGGCGGCACGGCCGCGGGTGCCGGGGGTGTAAGGGCGGTAATTGCGGATTGCCATGACGATTCAGACCCCTCAGGCCTCAGGGAACAACTGGATGGCATTGCCTTCGGCCAGGCGCACCACGGCTTTCTTCACCTGGGCACGCTTGCCGGCGAAGCGACCCACCCGCCGGGAGCGGCGCGGCGGGTTCATGGTGCTGACACCGACGACGCGCACATCGAACAGATGCTCGACGGCGGCCTTGATGTCGGGCTTGGCGGCCCGGGGATCCACCTCGAAGGTGTACTGATTCAGCTCGAGGGCGCGGGTGGCCTTTTCGGTGATCAGAGGCCGGCGGATCACATCCGCAAGCCGGCCAGCAAAACGCTCAGACATCGCCGTAGACCTCCTGAATCTTCGCGAGTGCCTCTTGGCTCACCACCAGCGTGTTGGCGTGGAGCAGGTCGAACACATTGAGCTGATCGGCAGCGATCAGCTTCACCTTTTCGAGGTTGCGCACCGAGCGGCGCACCACCTCGCTGGGGCCGTCGAGCACCAGCAGCACCTTGGAGCCGGCCACGACGCCGAAGCGCTGCAGGGCGGCCAGGATTTCCTTGGTCCTGGGCGTTTCCAGGCCTTCGGCGAAGCCCTTGACCACAACGATGTCGGCGGCACGGCTGATCAGGGCCGTGCGCAGCGCCAGGCGACGCTCCTTGCGGTTCATCGCCAGGTTGTAGCTGCGGGGCTTGGGCCCGAACACCACACCACCGCCAGGACGCAGGGGGGTGCGGATCGAGCCCTGACGGGCCCGGCCCGTGCCCTTCTGCTTGTAGGGCTTGCGGCCGCCCCCGCGCACCTCGGCGCGGGTGAGGGTGCTGGCCGTGCCCTGACGGGCGTGGGCCAGTTGCCGCACCACGGCGCGATGCACCAGATCGGCGGCGGACGATTCCTTGGCGACCTTCAGGTCGAGGGTGGCCTCACCGGCCTCCTTCCCCTGCCAATCGCGAACAACACAATTCACCATCTCGGTTCTCCTCAGTTCGCGGCCTTGGCGCCGACCCGCAGGGCGGGACGGATGCTGAGCAGGGCACCGGGCTTGCCGGGCACCGACCCCTTCACCACGAGCAGGTTGCGCTCGCTGTCCACCTTGAGAATCGTGAGGCCGCGGGTGGTGATCTGCTTGCCGCCGTAGCGACCCGCCATCCGCTTGCCTGGATAGACCCGGCCAGGCGTGGTGCCGGCGCCGATCGAACCGGGTTCACGATGGTTCTTCGAACCGTGGCTCATCGGACCGCGGCTGAAGCCATGGCGCTTCTGGAGGCCGGAGAAACCACGACCGATCGTGTCGCCGCTCACATCCACCTTCTGGCCGGCCTCAAAGGCCTCCACGGTGATCGCGCCGCCCAGCTCGAGACCGTCGACGGTGTCGAGGCGGTACTCCTGCAGGTGACGCAGAGGCTCCTGGCCGGATCTGGCCAGGTGGCCCGCAGCGGGCCGGTTGACGAGCTTCTCGCGAATCTCGCCGAAGCCGATCTGGGCTGCGGTGTAGCCGTCGGTGGCGGGGGTTTTCAGTTGGGTGATGCGGCAGGGGCCCGCCTCGATCACGGTGACCGGGATGGACTTGCCGTCAGGGTCGAAGAACTGGGACATGCCCAGCTTCTTCCCGAGAATGCCGAAAGACATAGGAGGGGAGAAACGCCAGCAGGACCACGGCACGCCCCCCACGGCGGGGAGACGGGTCGCTCGGAGCTGTTGTCGATCAGACGCGCTGGGCCAGGGTTCTGGCTCCGCCGCCGCCCTGAAAGCTCAGGGAGACGTCGGTTGGGCTAGCGGTTGGCGAAACAGCAGGCTGGGACTTGTCCGTTCCGAATGAATCGGCACGGCAGTATCCCGACGGCAGCGGCAGATCCGGAGTGATCCGGGGATGCCGGGCCGTACTGGCCGGGAGGAGCCATCGCCAGCGACGACTCCGTGCAGCGCTCTGGAGGCCCGGCTAGCGGACGGGCGCAGAACGGATGCACAAGTGACGACCATAGCCCATGGCTGGCACCCACTCCTGCCTCTCCCTGCCAGACTGCGTTGACCCGAATCGGAGCTGCCGATGCCCCTGCTGCTGACTGGTCGTCGTTTTCGTCAGGAGCTCGAGCAGGCCGGCGCCCTGGCCCTGTACGCCCCCCTGGAAGGTGGGGCCGAAACCCGGCTGTTGCGCCGGCTGCGGTCGGCGGGCTACGGCGCCCAGCTCACCTCGGCACGGGGGCTCGGCGATCCGGAAGCCTTCCTGTTCCAGTCGCACGGGGTGCGTCCGCCCCACCTGGGTCACCACAGCATCGGTGGCGGCGCTGCTGTCGGCGAGGTGCAGCGCGTGATGCCCCAGCTCGGTTCTCTGCTGGAGGGGGATCGGCCGATGCTGCTCTGGTTGCTGGAGGCCCAGGTGCTCTCCTCCGCCGAGCTCGGCTCGCTCTGCGCCCTCACACGGCGGGAACCGCGCCTGAAGATCGTGGCTGAGATGGGTGGCGCCCGCAGCCTGCGCTGGCTGCCGCTGGAGCAGCTGGTTGCTGCCTGAGCAGGCCCTGGCTCAGGGCCGCTGGGTCAAGCTGATCTGCGGTGCCAGCAACCAGGATCTGGTCTCGATCGAGGATCTCTGCGGCATCTATGCACTGGCGGGCGTGCATTGCATCGATGTGGCGGCAGATCCCGCTGTGGCGGCGGCGGCGCGGCGCGGCATCGCCTGGGCCCGGGAGCGGCATGCTGATCAGCCACCGCCCTGGCTGATGCTGAGCCTCAGCGACGGCGCTGATCCACACTTCCGCAAGGCCTGGTTCGATCCATGCCGCTGCCCGCCCGATTGCCCCCGTCCCTGCGCGCGGGTCTGTCCGGCGCAGGCGATCCCGGAGGGGGAGGGAGTGCTGGCTGAGCGGTGCTATGGCTGCGGCCGCTGCCTGCCAGCCTGTCCCCACGGTCTGATCGAGGAGCGCGGGCACCTGCTCGCTGCCGAGGCGGTGGGGCCTCTGCTGGCCCGCCTGCGCCCGGATGTCGTGGAACTCCACACCCGGCCGGAGCGGGGCGATGCTTTCGCCCGGCGTCTGGACCAGGTTGTGGCGTCGGGCGTGCCGCTGCGGCGCCTGGCGGTGAGCTGTGGCCTGGAGGCGGGGGCGGGCGCGGAGCTGGCCGCCGAACTCTGGCGGCGCTTTGCCCTGCTGCGTCAGGCGGGCTTCAGGCCGCTCTGGCAACTCGATGGCCGGCCGATGAGCGGCGACGTGGGTGCGGGCACAGCCCATGCGGCCGTGCGCCTGCTGAAGAGGGTGGGCCCACTGGCACCGCCTGGACCGCTGCAGCTGGCCGGCGGTACCAATGAGCGCACGATCGCCCTGCTGGAACGGGATCTGCCCACCGGTGTGGCCGGTGTGGCCTTCGGGGGCGCCGCCCGCAAGCTGTTGCTGCCTCTGCTGCAGGAGGCCCAGCGGCGTGGCCGTCGGCTGCTCGACGATCCCGAACTCTGGCCGCGGGCCAGGGCTCGAGCCGAGGGTCTGGTGCTGCCGTGGTTGCGGCGGGGGGCTTGCGCCGCTTCGATCAGCGCGGCTTCGCTTTGAGGGAAGCCGCGCTGACCGGAATGACGGGATGGTTGAGGAAGAACTCGTCTCGCGGGAACAGGTCGGTGAGGACGCTGCCGCTCCTCGGTGTCGACGGATCCCAGTGGATGTGATCACCGCTCAGGGCCTTGGTCGCTTGCTCGAGCGTGATCTCGGAGTTGCCCCGTCGCATGTGACTCATCACGCCGGGTGAGCGCACCTGATCCAGCAGGCGGTTCTCGTCGAGGCGGATGGGCTCGTTGCTGCCGATCAGGATATTGACCGGATCCAGTATCACGCCATAGGGGAAAACGTTCATGAAGGTCTGGACGACGCGCCCGGAGGGCGCCCACTGAACGAAGATGCCGCCGGGCTTCAGCCGTGCGCTCACCTGCCGCATGAACTCCTCGCTGTAGAGGAGGCCGGAGTGGGAGGTCTGAGGAAGCACGGCGTCGGCCTCGATCACGTCGTAGCGGCGTGAATCTCGCGCCAGGACCTGGCGTCCGTCGGCGTAGACGAAATGGATGCGCGGATCGGCGAGCAGAGCCGCCACCGGTCCGTCGGGCCTCGCGGCGGCGAGCTTTTCGAGTGTCAGCAGCACAGGCTTGACCAGTTCGATCCCCCGCACATCCTCTGTCTTGGGGGAGGTCAGGGCCCCCAGGGGGGTGCCACCGCTGCCGACACCGATCAGCAGCACCTCCTTCGGATGGGGATGAACCAGCGGGCCGATGCTGCCGAGCAGGATGTGCATCGGGGTGAAGGGCACCGAGCCCTGGGTGAATCCCTGGATGACGAAGTCGCCTGCCCCATCGACCTGATGGCCGGGGTACCCGCGGAAATAGGTGACGCCGCTGCGATCTTCGGACCAGAGATCGAAGGTGCCCGGAGTCGGACGGTGGACCTGTCTCCAGAAGGTGCCGTTGTCCGGGATGAACAGGGCGGCGGCTGCCCCAGCGGCCAGGGCCAGCTCGGGCCAGCGACCACGACCGCCGCGCCACAACCAGCCCAGCAGCAGGGCCAGCGTCAGCGCTGCCAGCAGCTTCAGCGTGCCCGCCGTACCCAGCACGTGCAGCGTCACCAGTCCGGTGAAGACGGAGCCTGCCGCGTTGCCGGCGATGTTGGCCAGCTGCACCCAGCCCACCCTGGCTCCCACGTCGCTGAGGTCCTGCTGAACGGCCCGCTGCACGAAGGGGAAGGTCATGCCGATCAGGAAGGCCGGCGGTCCGACGATCACCAGGGCGACCAGAAACCTCGGCAGCATCTGATCCGGAGTGATCACGGAGAAGCCACTGGGGAGGATCCCGTTGATCGGTGGGTAGGGCAGGGCCAGCCACAGCCAGCCGATCAGAACGATCGCCAGGACGAAGCCGGCCCCCTGGGTGATGAAGAAGGCCGGTCGAGGGTCGTTCATCCGGCGCACCATCCGTGCCGCCACGGCCATGCCGAAGCCATCCGCGATCAGGAAGATGCCCAGCACGGTCGGGAACAGGTAGGCGTGGTACTGGCCTGCGGTGCCCAGTAGGCGCAGCCAGACGATCTCCAGCGCCACGATCACGTAACCGGAGAGGAACACCAGCAGGCACCACAGCTTCAGGCCGCCGAAGGGTTCACTGCGTCGCCCGGACACCGGCGGAGCCTCGCCGGTGTCTGCGGCCACCCTCGAGAAACTCCTGCCGGCCTCTGCCCGGCGCAGGCCCCTCCGCAGGCTGAGGGCCAGGATTCCTGCCAGCAGATCCAGGCAGGCCGCGAGCCCGAGGGCTCCCACGAAGCCCATGCGGCCGACGATGAAGAAGCCGCCGAGCAGGGCCCCGAGCCCGGCCCCCAGGGTGTTGAGCCCGTAGAGCAGGGAGATGCGCTCCGCCACCGTGTCGAGGGAACTCGCCACTGCCCTCGACAGCAGCGGCAACGAGGCGCCCATCAGGGTGGTGGGGATGGCCAGACCCACGAAACAGAGGCCGAACACGGCCAGCTGACTGTCGACCCTGCCGGCCATGCCCATGGCCAGCCAGTCGTAGAGGAAGGGCTTGGAAAGCAGGGCGCACAGGGCCACGCCGAGTTCGCACAGCGCGAACCAGGTGAGGGCCTGGCTCGGAGAGAGGCGGTCGGCCACCTTGGCCCCGAGCATCGAGCCGATCCCTAGGCCGGTCAGGAAGGCCCCCACCACCAGGGCGGCGCTGACGGTGTCGGACCCGGCGAAGATCCCCAGCATCCTCTGCCAGATGATCTGGCAGAGAAGGGCGGCGAAGCCAGAGCAGAAGAACGCCACCATCAGGCGCCGCATTCCTTTTGATCCCACGGACTGGGTGACACCCAGGGCAGCCGGTGAGGATGCGGATCCGTTCATGAGTTGTTCGGCGGACTGCGGCTTGTCCGGCATGGCCAGCGGAACCCTAAGGCCACTGGTCGCCGCAGGAAGTTGGCGAACCGGGGGGTGCCGGAGGCGGAGGCGAAGGCGAAGCGGACGGCTCCGGACTGGGGCGCTCCCTTCCCCTCCCTCTGATCTCGGCTAGAACCGTCACAAGCACGTCCTCGATCCAGCCCTGCAGCAACCGCCGCCTGCCGTTCCCCCTGTCCAACGCATCACGGACGATCTCGATAGATTGCTGGAGGTGCTGCCGCTGCCGGTTCAGCGGGCCCTGGCCGGACCTGAACGGCGCGAGCAGCTGCTCGAGGTGGTGCTTGATCTCGGGCGGCCGCCGGAGGCGCGCTATCCCGGCAGGGCCACCCTGCTGGAGGAGCGGCCGATCGAACGGGCCGACCTCGCGGCGGTCGTGCAGCGACTCGGAGCCTTCGGCGGCGACAACCGCGCCGGCATCGAGCGCACCCTGCACCGCATCAGCGCGATCCGCAACCGGGCCGGGGAGATCGTGGGCCTGACCTGTCGCGTCGGACGGGCCGTCTATGGCACCGTGGCGATGGTGCGTGACCTGCTCGATTCCGGGCAGTCGCTCCTGCTGATGGGGCGGCCCGGTGTCGGCAAGACCACCGCTCTCCGGGAGATCGCCCGGGTGCTGGCCGACGACCTGGAGCGGCGCGTCGTGGTGATTGACACCAGCAATGAGATCGCCGGCGATGGCGACATTCCCCATCCCGCCATCGGCCGGGCCCGGCGCATGCAGGTGGCGCGGCCGGAGCTGCAGCATCAGGTGATGATCGAGGCGGTGGAGAATCACATGCCCGAGGTCATCGTGATCGATGAGATCGGCACCGAACTGGAGGCCCAGGCGGCTCGCACCATCGCCGAGCGCGGCGTGCAGCTCGTGGCAACCGCCCACGGCAACGAGCTGGCCAACCTGATCAAGAACCCCACCCTCGCCGACCTGGTCGGGGGCATCCAGTCGGTCACCCTGGGCGACGAGGAGGCCCGCCGCCGCGGCTCGCAGAAATCCGTTCTGGAGCGCTGCGCCGAGCCCACGTTCCCCCTGGCGGTGGAGATGCACAGCCGCAGCCGCTGGCTGGTGCACTGCGATGTGGCCCGCACCGTGGATCTGCAGCTGCGCGGCCAGGCGGCCCGGCCGCAGATCCGCGAGCTCGGCTCCGATGGGCGCCTGCGGCTCGAGGACCCCGCTCCCGTTCCGACGCCCCCCCGCCCCGTCCGCGGTCCTGCGGCTCGCCCGACCACCGCCGGCTCACTCCGTCCGGCCCTGGCTCCCGTGCCGCTGCCCGATCCCGGTCTGCCGCCGCCCCATCGACGGTCTGATCCGGAAACGGTCGCCGATTCGGCCCCGCCGCTGAACCTCTACTGCTGCGGTGTCAGCGGTCAGCTGCTGGAGCAGGTGGTGCGCAGCCGCCAGCTGCCGGTGGAGCGGGTGGCCACCGTGGAGGCTGCCGACGCCGTGCTCAGCCTGCGCCAGCAGCTGGGCCGGGACCCGGAGGTCCGGCGCCTTGCCCGCGAGCACCGCGTGCCCATCCTGGTGATCAAGGCCGACACCCTGCCCCAGATCCAGCGGGGCGTGGAGCGGCTGCTGCTCCGCAGCCGCGAGGACCTGCCGATCACCGCCGCTTCGCCCCCGGACGACGCCCATGGGGCTATGGAGGAATGCCGTCTGGCGGTGGAGCAGGTGGTGCTGCCCCAGCGACGCCCGGTGGAGCTGTTGCCGCGCAGTGCGCGGGTGCGCCGCATCCAGGCGGAGCAGGTGAGCCGCTACGGCCTGCGCAGCGCCGAGTTCGGCAGCGGCGAGGCCCAGAGGCTGCGGGTGTTTCCGCGTTGAGCCGGGCGGGTGAGGCCCGTCGGCCCCAGGCGGCGCACCGACCCGGGGAGATTGACGAAGGACGGCCCGCTGTGGGTAACTAACAGGGCAACCGGCTCACCGCCGTTCCACCCGAGCTCCAGTCCCTGGACCCCCTCGCGTGGGCTGCTGCAACCGGAGCGTTGGGCCGTCGCCAAGTGGTAAGGCAGCGGGTTTTGGTCCCGCCATTCCTAGGTTCGAATCCTAGCGGCCCAGTTTTCAGGCTTCTTCCTTGGCTTCGAGCCCCCTGCTGGTGTTCGACTTCGACGGGGTGCTGGTCGACGGCATGGCTGAGTACTGGTGGTCGGCCCGGCGGGCGGCCCTGGCGCTGCGGCCTTCGCTGGCACTCCCGCTGCAGGCCCCGCCGGGATTCGCCCAGCTGCGCCCGCTGATTCACAAGGGCTGGGAGATGGTGCTGATCGCCGCCGAACTGGGCCGTGCCGAGTCCGACCCCGCTGCCATGCGGGCCGATTACGACGGGGCCCTGAAGCGGGCCCTGGTGCGCTGGGGCTGGCAGCCCGAGCCGCTCCAGAGGGCACTGGAGGACGTGCGCCGCCAGGCCATCGCCACCGACCGGCAGCATTGGCTGGATCTGCACCGACCCTTCCCCGGTGTCCCTGAACGGCTGGAGGCCCTGGCGGAGGAGGGGGTCGACTGGGCGGTTCTCACCACCAAGGGCGAGGCCTTCGCCGCCGAGCTGCTGGGGGCCCACAACCTCACGCCCCTGGCGCTGTTCGGCCATGAGCAGGGCAGCAAGCCGGAGGTGCTTCTGCGGCTTGCTGCCCTGCAGCGTCCCCTCTGGTTCATCGAGGATCGTCGCCCCACGCTGGAGGCCGTGCGCGCCACCCCGGGGCTGGAGCGGGTGCGCTGCTTCCTGGTGTCGTGGGGGTATGTGGGACCGCAGGATCTGATCGCGCTACCCGAGGGGGTCGCCCTGCTCGACCCCCGGCGGTTCTCAGCCCCCTTGGCGGACTGGCCCTGATCCGCTACGGTACGTCTGTACTAATTTCCCATCCCGGCCGCTTCTGCTGCGCCAGCCTGTCCTCGTGGCCCCCCTCCTCGTAGCCCCCTCCTGGGAGGCCAGCCGGTTCTGGTACGCCAGCCGGTTCTGGTGGCACCTGCTGCTGTAAGGCCACAGGATGCTTCGCTCCGGCTCCGCTTCCCAGCGGCCTGTTCCATCGTTACTCCGTGACCATGCCTGCCGACCCCAAGAGCACCGACCTCAGGGCCGCCCACCCCCGTTCCGCCGCCGCCGCTTCCGGTGCCTCCGCCGCCGCCGCCGCCGCCGGGGCGGCCGAGCGTGACAAGGCCCTGAATCTGGTGCTCGGCCAGATCGAGCGCAACTTCGGCAAGGGGTCGATCATGCGGCTGGGGGATGCCTCCCGCATGCGGGTGGAAACCGTGTCCACCGGCGCCCTCACCCTCGACCTGGCCCTCGGCGGCGGTTATCCGAAGGGGCGGGTGGTGGAGGTCTACGGCCCGGAAAGCTCCGGCAAGACCACCCTGACCCTCCATGCCATCGCCGAGGTGCAGCGCCGCGGCGGCGTGGCGGCCTTCGTGGATGCCGAGCATGCCCTCGACCCCGTCTATGCCGCCGCCCTCGGGGTCGACATCGAGAACCTGCTGGTCTCCCAGCCGGACACCGGTGAAATGGCCCTGGAGATCGTGGATCAGCTGGTGCGCTCCGCCGCCGTCGACATCGTCGTGGTCGACTCGGTGGCAGCTCTCACGCCCCGGGCGGAGATCGAGGGCGAGATGGGGGATCTGGCCGTGGGCAGCCAGGCCCGCCTGATGAGCCAGGCGATGCGCAAGATCACCGGCAACATCGGCAAGTCCGGCTGCACGGTGATCTTCCTCAACCAGCTGCGCCAGAAGATCGGCGTCACCTACGGCAATCCCGAAACCACCACCGGCGGCAACGCGCTCAAGTTCTACGCCTCGGTGCGGCTGGATATCCGCCGCATCCAGACCCTCAAGCGCGGCACGGAGGAATACGGAATCCGCGCCAAGGTGAAGGTGGCCAAGAACAAGGTGGCCCCGCCCTTCCGCATCGCCGAGTTCGATATCCTCTTCGGCCGCGGCATCAGCACCCTTGGCTGCGTGCTTGATCTGGCGGAGGAAACCGGCGTGGTGATCCGCAAGGGGGCCTGGTACAGCTACGAGGGCGACAATATCGGCCAGGGGCGCGACAACACGATCACCTGGCTCGAGCAGAACCCCGGGCAGAAGGAGCTGATCGAGACGCTCGTGCGCCGCAAGCTCACTGAGGGAGCCGACGTCACGGCCAATTCGATGAAGCCCCTGGCGGCGGC
>CAYHCE010000003.1:83331-159961 GCA_964355015.1 uncultured bacterium
AGCTCACTGAGGGAGCCGACGTCACGGCCAATTCGATGAAGCCCCTGGCGGCGGCAGACGAAGCAGCAGAAGAAAGGGCCGCCGGCACCGATGCCGAGGCTCTCTGAGAGGTGCATGAGGCCTGCCATGGCTTCTCTGAGCCATGGCCGCCTCTCTCCTGCACCCCCCCCCCGCAGGCAGGCAGGGTCGCAACTCAGAGCAGGGGCGCTTCCAGGTTGGTGGGTTCGGCGATGGATGCGGCGCGCCGGGAGGCCTTGTCGTTCTGCAGGAACGTGGCCACCCGCTGAAGTTCCTGGATCGCTTCGGCCCCTTCCAGCTTGACCAGCTCACAGCCGTTCCGCGATTCCACCCAGCTGATGCCGAAATCGGAGACCAGAAAGCGCACCATGTGGCCGTCCCCCATGTCGCAGACGAACGAGGCACCGTGGCCGTCACTACGGTCTCCGCAGACGTAGCAGGTGGCGACGAGATCCTTGCGCTGCAGACTGGCTGCCAGGGCCTGCAGGCTCATCACCAGGTCCTGCACCACGGAGAGGTACTGCTCGGCGAGGCGGGGAAACATGGGCTGGCTCGATCAGGTACCAGAATCCTAATGTTTTCTTCTTTTTGTCGCGGGTATAAATACCCACAACCCCTGACCCAGGAGTCAGGGGTTGTCGGCCAGCTCCCACCAGCCAAGTGCCGGTCCGATGAAGCGCACTGTCAACCAGAACAGCACCAGTGCCGCGATTCCCACCCAGGCACCGCGAGTGGTGAGCTGCACGAACCGATCCGCCTGATTGCGGGTGAGCGGCAGCCAGGGAGTCAGCCGGGGTGACGTGTCCCTGGCGGCTGATGCGCTCTCTTTCTTCTGGCGGGCGGGCAATCCCTGCTCCGAGCGGCGCCTGGCCTCTCCCATGGTGTTGATGCTGCCCGGGTGGGAACAGGGTAGATGCTCGCGGCTGTCAGGACCTGGACACCGCGCCGCGGACAGGTGGAGCCGGGCTCAGCCGGGCAGCAGCCGGTGCAAGGCCACCCAGGGTTCCAGGGCCTCCAGCACCTGCCGACCCCAGCTGCGTCCCCGCAGCCGGCCATCCAGCACCGCCACCCGACCGCCGCCACGGCGCAGGCCCGCCAGGGAGCGACGCAGCCGGTCGAGGGCTTCGGGCAGCAGCAGCTCCCGGAACCAGTCGCGACCCTGCTGACGCAGGCGACTCACCCGGGCTGCCGTGAGCGGATCCTCCAGGCTGGCGATCGGCAGGGGGCCGATGATCACCTGGCAGGGCAGCGGCAGATGGCCCTGGTGCTCCAGCCACCAGCTCCAGCCGCAACAGATCACCCCATTGCTTTGCGGGGACGTTGTTTCGTGGCCGACACGGCTGCCGAATTCGGCGGCAAGGGCGCTGGCCAGCGGCAGGCGCAGGGCGGCATCGCCCACCAGCACGATGCTCAGCCCCGCCTGGCCCAGCACCAGACGGCGACAGTGATCCAGCAGATGGTCGCCGTAGTGGGGGCTGTTGGGCAGCGGCTGGCGCAGGGGGGCGTAGAGCGGCAGGGGATCGGCCAGAGGCGGATCGGCCAGGTCGACGCTCACCTGCGGCTTGATCCCCGCCAGATGGACCTCTCCGCCGAGCGGACCCACCAACACGGTGCCCCTGCCTTCCAGCAGCCCCTCCATCACCTCAAGCGGCTCGAGCGGCTGGCGGTGCAGCTGCCACTGCAGCCGCTGGCGATCCACCGTGGCCCAGCTGGTCCAGCTGGGTCCGCCCGTCGCCAGCCAGGCCTTCCAGGGCTCCGGCAGCGGGCCCAGCAGCGCCAGCAGCTGGCGCAGCGGCGCCTCCTCTTCCGGGCTCAAGGGCACCTGGCCGGAAGGCCGCGGCGGATGGCTCAGGATGCGGCGGCTGAGCCGCTGGTGCAGGGCCAGCAGGCTGGCGTCGGCGCTTGGCAGGCTGCGACGCAGCTGCTCCCAGTGGTCGCTGTCCAGAGGCCGATCCAGCGCCTGGCGCAGCATGGGTTCGAGCCGTTCGGCCTCGGGGAAAACCAGCTGGCGCTCGCCCAGATTGCCGCTGCGCCAGGCCGCCTCCAGTTCCCGGTGGCTGAGCAGCCACAGGCGTGCCTCAGGCGGTGCGGCAGCCCCTTCCCAGCACGGCAGATGGAGACCCACCGCCCGCAGCCGCGGCAGCTCCACCTGCTGGAGCCTCAGCCGCAGCGGCTCGCTGACCACCAGCGCCAGCGGCGCCTCGCTCAGGGCCAGCGGGACCAGCAGGCCCACGAGCCAGTCGGGATCACTGCCAGGGGCAAGCCGTACCAGGGTGTGGTCGCCGCGGCGCAGACTGCGGGCCACCAGGCGGCTCAGGGTCAGGTGGTGGGGCCAGCGGATCCCCCCCTCCTGACGCAGGAGCTGCTTCAGTTGGTGGTGGGCGCGGGCTTCCAGCATCGGGGAATCGTAGGAAGCTGGGATGAGCGGTCCGTACCGGTGATGACAACCCTCTGGCGTGAGCGACCGGTGGGGGTGGTGGGCCTCGGTTTGATCGGCGGGTCCCTCGGACTCGACCTCTCCGCCATGGATGTGGATGTGCGGGCCCTGGTGCATCGACCGTCGACCGCCGAGCGCGCCCGGCAGCGGGGCCTTGCCCGGCAGGTGAGCACCGATCCCGCCGTGCTGGAAGGCTGCGGTCTGGTGGTGCTGGCTCTGCCCCTCGACCGGCTGCTGGATCCGCCCGCCGACCTGATCGCTGCGTTGCCTTCTGACGCGGTGATCACCGACGTGGGCTCCGTCAAGGAGCCCGTGCTGGCCTGCTGGCAGCGACATGTGTCCCGCTTCGTGGCCAGTCACCCGATGGCCGGAACGGCGGCGGCGGGGGTGGAGGCCGGCCAACCTGGTCTGTTCCTGGGCCGACCCTGGGTGGCGACCCCAAACGAGCGGACCGATCCCGAGGCCCTGGCGATGGTGCGGGGGCTGGCCGAGGCGGTGGGGGCCCATTGGCTGGAATGCACTGCCGCGGCCCATGACCGCGCGGTGGCGCTGATCTCCCATCTGCCGGTGCTGGTCAGTGCCGCCCTGCTGCTGGCGGCGGACCGGGGCGCCGCTGCCAGGAGTGCTCCGGCCCCGGGCGGGGAGCCGATGGGGGATCTGCCGGCCCTGGTGAGGACCCTGGCGTCCAGCGGATTCGCCGACAGCACCCGGGTCGGCGGCGGCAATCCCGAACTGGGCACGCTGATGGCGCGCTGCAACCGACCGGCTCTGCGCCTGGCCCTGGAGCACTATCGCGAGGCCCTCGCCCGGCTGGACGGTCTGGTGGAGCGTCAGGACTGGCCTGCGCTGGAAGCGGAGCTGGTTCAGAGCCAGGCTCTGCGGCGAGGGTTCCTCTGACCGCCCCGCTTTCGTGGCAGTAGGCCGTTGCCTTCAGTGCAGCCGCAGGCTCCGTCCCCGCTGCGCCAGCAGCTGCCGGCAGACCATCAGGGCCGAGAGGCTCACCCCGGCAGTGCCCTCCCCGGGGTGGATCGCGTCGCCGCAGAGCCACAACCCCGGCAGGGGCGTGCGGCTCGCCAGCCCGAACGGCCCGAAGCGCGATGGGTGCTGTCCCAGGCCCCCCACGAACCCGAAGGGTCGTCCGGTCCAGCGGGCGAACCCGCGCGGCGTCGCCAGCTCGGCATGCAGCCAGGTGGACGCCGTCAGGCCCAGCAGCCGGTGCAGTGCGGCCTGGATCTGGGTCATCGACCGAGCCTTGGCGTCCTCGTAGGCGGCTGGCTCGAGGGCGAACCAGGGCCGGGCCGCGGTGAACACGCTGGCGATCACGGTGGCCTGCCCCGCCGGCGCCCTCCCATCCCCCTCCCGGCTCACGGAGGCGAACAGGGAGCCGGGATCGGGTCCGTCGAGCTGGAGGTGGGGTGGACAGTCATGCGGCAGTGAGCTGCGGTCCACGGCGGCGTAGAACACAAGGGCGCCGCTGGGATCGGGGAATCCCGTCAGCCGGCGCCGGTAGCCCGCCGGCAGCGCCTCCCCCAGCAGCCCTGGCAGTGCCTGGGGGGACACGGCGCAGACGATCTCCCGGCAGGAGAGCCGGAAGGGCCGCCCGCCCGGTCCCCGTCCCGCCAGCTCCCAGCCACCCCCAGCGGCAGCGGAGGCGATCGTGTCGACCCGGTGTCGCAGCCGCAGCCGTCCACCATGGGCGGCCAGGGCCTGCTCGAGGCTCTGGCTGAGCTTCTGCATCGACCCCTCCAGATGCCAGAGCCCCAGCGGTTCCTGGGGCATGGCCAGCACGCTGGCGCCGTAGAGGGCGGCGGTGCGGTCGGCCGGTTCCTGGGAGTAGAGCCGCAGCTGCAGGTCCAGGAAGCGTCGCAACCGGGGGTTGCCGGCGCAGCCGCTCAGCCGCAGCAGGTCGGCCACGCTGGCGCCGATCAGCAGGCCGCTGGCCAGGTTGGCGGGCCGCAGAGCCCTCACCAGCTGGCCCAGATCCCAGGCGCTGCGCGGCGGCAGCACAGGATCCCGCCCGGCGAATCCCCAGCTGGCCCGGTGCAGGGCGGCGCAGAGGCGCCAGAACGGCTCGCTGTCCGGGAACTGGCGCTGACGCTCTTCCCGCCAGCGCTGGGGGTCGCGCCAGAGCCGGATCGGCGCGCTGCCGTCGGCCAGGTCCACCACGCAGCCGGGATCGAGCGGAGTGGCGGCCGGAGCCGTCACCCCCAGATGGCGGAACAGGCGGTCGTGGATGCCCCCCGTTTCGAGGCCGGCCACCTGGGTGGCCCCCACGTCGAACACGTAGGCGCCGCGGCGGAAGGTTCCGGCGCAGCCGCCGCTCTGGCTGTGGGCTTCCAGCAGCTCCACCCCCAGTCCGGCGCGCGCCAGCAGCGCGGCGGCCGTGAGGCCGGCGACGCCGGCCCCGATCACCGCCACGTCGCAGGATCCGCCGGGGCGGGATGGATCGTGCACTCCGCGGCTGATGCTCTCCACAGCGGGCATGCTGGCAGTCACGGCCGGGCCCTGATGGACGAACCGCTGGCGAACTGGGTGGCGCAGGTGCTGGGGAGCGAGCTGCGGCACTGCCGGCCCGTCGGCGGCGGCTGCATCCACAGCGCCTGGGCCCTGGAGCTGGCCGATGGTCGCCGCCTGTTCGCCAAGACCAACGCTGCCCAGGCTCTGCCGTTGCTGGAGGCGGAAGCGGAGGGTCTGCAAGCGTTGCGCGCCGTGGCCGTCGCCGGGCTTGTGATCCCCGAGCCGCTGCACTGCGGCCTGGCGGGGGACCGGGCGCTGCTGCTGCTGGAGTGGCTGGAACTGGAGCACCGCCCTGGCAAGCGCGCCTGGGCCGCTGCGGGGGGCGCGCTGGCTCGTCTGCATCGCCGCAGCGCCGCCGGCGATCCCGGGGCCTTCGGCTGGGCCCGGGACAACTTCATCGGTTCCGGACCCCAGCCCAACGGCTGGTGCGAAGACTGGGGCCGTTTCTTCGCGGAGCGACGCCTCGGCAGCCAGCTCTGCCTGGCGGCCGCAGGCGGCCGGCCGCTACGGGGCGCCTCGGCCCTGCTGGAGTGCACACCCGACTGGCTCAATGCCCATGGAGCCATCCCTTGCCTGGTGCACGGAGACCTCTGGAGCGGCAATGCCGGAGTTCTGACCGCCGCGGCTGGATCGCCAGATCCCGGCGCGGCAGGGCCTGCAGCTCTCTTCGATCCGGCGGTGCATCGGGGGGATCGGGAGGTCGATCTGGCCATGGCGCACCTTTTCGGTGGCTTCCCCCCCGCCTTCTTCGCGGGCTACCAGCAGCACTGGCCTCTGCCTGCGGGGCACGAGCGCCGTAGAGATCTCTACAACCTGTATCACCTGATCAACCACGCCAATCTGTTCGGTGGTTCCTACTTCGCCCGGTGCCAGGCCGGCATCGACAAGCTGCTGGCCGGCTCCCCCAGGCTCTGATCGCGGCTGCCGGCAGGCTCGCCGGAGCTCAGCCCAGGTATTCCTGGCGCAGGGTCTGGAGCTGGCTGACCACCGCGGAGCGCTTCTCGCTGGTGGTGAGGTTCTGCCAGCTCCAGTGGCCCACCACCACCAGGCCCAGCAGTTCGAGCAGACCGGGAACGACCGGCAGCAGGTTGATCGTGTCCAGCACACCCTTGATCAGGATCTGGGCCACGATCACCGCCAGCAGAATGCCCACGCCCTTGCCGATACGGCTGACCTGGGACCAGTCCACCTGATCCAGGCTCTGGTTCACCTTGCCGAGAATCTCGCCGTAACGCTCGCTGAAGCCGGCGACCGTTTCAGCCGCCGTGGCGGTGCCGCTCTCTGAGGTCGCCTGCTCCTGTTCCTGGGTGCTTACGTCGCTCAT
This sequence comes from uncultured bacterium, assembly GCA_964355015.1. GTDB lineage: Bacteria > Cyanobacteriota > Cyanobacteriia > PCC-6307 > Cyanobiaceae > CAYHCE01. The sequence continues at coordinate 89,628 of CAYHCE010000003.1, forward strand.
CAACGGGGTGGCGATGGTGTGAGATGCAAGGGCTCAAGGTATCCGCATGGGGAGCAGCTGGCCAGCGCGGCTTCTGGTTGATTCGCAACAGCTGACCGTTCTGCGGGCCGTGCTGGCGGCAGCGGCACCGGCCGAGGGCTGTGCGCTGCTGCTGGGGGAGGGCGGTGCCGGTTGCACGGACGGGGCCGGCAGGGGCGAGCTGCGGATCCGGCTGATCTGGCCCTGTCTCAACGTCTGGGAGCCGGAGCAGCAGCGACCTCAGCGTTTCGCCATCGATCCCCGCGAGCAGCTGCTGGCCCAGAAATGGGGGCGCCGGCGGGGCTGGCAGGTGATCGGTACGGCCCATAGCCATCCCAGCAGCGCGGCTGTGCCCTCCAGCACCGACCGGGCCCTGGCCTTCCCACCCACGCTGATGCTGATCCTCGGCGCAGGGAACGAGCTGCGGGCCTGGTGGCTGGAGGAGCCGGCGAGCGGGGCAGCCAGTCCCGCCGCCGTGTGGGAGCTGCCGGTGCGGCTCTTCGGCACCGGGCTGGCCCCGGGGGCGGAGGATTTGGGAGAGTAGAGGCAGGGCTGCAGGATGCGGCCCTGCCTGCGGCCCTCGGCCTTGCTGCCCATGCTTCCCCCCGACACCACCAGCGTCCAGCTCAGCCCCGATGAGGTGGCGCGCTTCTCCCGCCACCTGATCCTGCCGGAAGTGGGCATGGAGGGACAGAAGCGGCTGAAGGCCGCCTCCGTTCTCTGTGTCGGCACCGGCGGTCTCGGCTCGCCGCTGCTGCTCTACCTGGCCGCGGCCGGAGTGGGACGGATCGGCATCGTCGATTTCGACGTGGTGGACACCAGCAACCTGCAGCGTCAGGTGATCCACGGCACCAGCTGGGTGGGCAAGCCCAAGATCGAATCGGCGAAGCACAGGATCCTGGAGATCAACCCGCACTGCCAGGTGGATCTCTACGAAACCGCGCTCACCAGCGAGAACGCGCTGGCGATCGTCGAGCCCTACGACCTGGTCTGCGACGGCACCGACAACTTCCCGACCCGCTACCTGGTGAACGACGCCTGCGTGCTGCTGGGCAAGCCGAACGTCTATGGCTCGATCTTCCGCTTCGAGGGCCAGGCCACCGTCTTCAACTATCAGGGAGGACCCAACTACCGGGACCTGTTCCCCGAGCCGCCACCGCCCGGCATGGTTCCCTCCTGCGCCGAGGGCGGCGTGGTGGGGGTGCTGCCCGGGATCATCGGCGTGATCCAGGCCACCGAGGCGGTGAAGATCATCACCGGCATCGGCACGACCCTCAGCGGCCGTCTGCTGCTCTTCGACGCCCTGAAGATGAGTTTCCGCGAGCTGAAGCTGCGGCCCGATCCCGAGCGGCCTGTGATCGAGGGGCTGATCGATTACCAGGAGTTCTGCGGCGTGGGGGGCACGGCCCCCGGTCAGGAGGAGGCCGGCAGTGTGCCGACGATCACGGTGGCCGAACTCAAGACCCTGATCGACGGGCAGGTCGAGGACCTGATCCTGCTGGATGTGCGCAACCCTCCCGAGGCGGAGATCGCGGTGATTCCAGGTTCGGTGCTGGTGCCCCTCGATCGCATCGAGAGCGGCGAAGCGATCGAAGAGCTCCAGCGGCTGGTGGCTGGCAGAAAGCTCTACGTTCACTGCAAGCTGGGCGGCCGCTCGGCCAAGGCCCTGATCGCCCTGGGGCGCCATGGCATCGAGGGCGTCAACGTGGCCGGCGGCATCAACGCCTGGAGCCAGGATGTGGATCCCTCGGTTCCGCTCTACTGAGCCTGCGCCACTGAGCCTGCTCCACTGCGTCAGTTTGGCGGAGTCCGTTCGACGTGATCCGCAGCGGCAGCCACGGCTTTCAGTAGTCGACGCCGCGCTTGAGGTCCACCCCTCGCTCGGCGTAATGCTTGTGGCACACCATCTCGGAGTGCACGCTGGCGAGGTCGAAATAGGCGGGGGGATTCTTGCAGCGTCCGGTGATGATCACCTCCGTTTCGGCAGGCTTGCGCAGCAGTGTCTGCACGATCGGCTCCACCGGCAGCAGTTCCAGGTCCACGGTGGGGTTGAGCTCATCGAGGATCACCGTTTTGTAGAGGCCGCTGGCGATGGCGGCCCGGGCGATCTCCCAGGCCCGCTCCGCTTCCACGTAATCGATCGGCTGCTGCTGGCCGCGCCACACGATCGCGTCGCGCCCGGAGCGCAGGTGATCCACCAGGTGGGGGTAGCTCTCACGCAGGGCGGCGATGGCGGCGTCTTCGGTGTAGCCGCTCCCCCCCTTGAGCCACTGCAGGATCAGCACCCGATGGCTCTTGTCCTGGCTGATGCCCCGCCCGATCGCCTGCAGGGCCTTGCCCAGGGCGCTGGTGGACTTGCCCTTGCCCTCACCGGTGTAGATCTCGATGCCCTCGAGGCCGCTGCCCTCGGCGCCGCCGCGGCGGTGGGCCCGCATCTCGGAGTGCAGATCGGCCAGCTGCACCAGGGAGCTGGGCGCTCCCCGGCCGGTCACGATCACCTCCATCCCCGCTGGCTTGGCGGCCAGGGTGCGGACCACCTCGTCGGTGTCCAGCAGACCGAGGTCCAGCACCGGGCTGAGCTCATCGAGCACCACCACGGAGTAGAGGGCGCTCGCGATCGCTCCCCGGGCGATGTCCCAGCCGCGCTGGGCCTCCTGGCGATCGAAACGGCTGGCCTCTTCGGCGGTGAAGAACTCGCCCCGGCCGGTGCGCACCTGATCGATCAGATGGGGGAAGCCCTGCTGCAGGGCTTCGATCGCTCCATCCTCGTCGTAGGCGCGGCCAGGCCCCTTGAGAAAACGCAGCAACAGCACGCGGGTGCGTTTGCGCTCGCAGATGCCCAGCCCGATCGTGCGCAGCACGACTCCGAGGGCGGCCTGGCTCTTCCCCTTGCCTTCGCCGTCGTAGACGTGCAACTGGCCATGGCTGCGCTCGCTGCTGCCGGAGGCCGTGCGGATGCCGATCGCCCGGGCGGATCCGCCGGAGGCCGTGCTGGAGGTCGGTGCCATGGCCGGGCCTTCTACGGTTGGATCCTAACGAGCCAAGCCCGAGGCGATGCCTGCACCGGCCCTGCATCCGCAGGTGGAAAGCCTGCCGCCCGCCCTGGACCTGGCCCTCGCCGGGCTGCGCCGCAGCCTGCGGGACCTCGGAGCCACGCTGGTGGCCTACTCCGGTGGCGTGGACAGCGCGCTGGTGGCTGCGATCGCCGCCGAACAGCTGGGCGATGGCGCGACGGCGATCACCGGCGTGTCCCCCGCCCTGGCGCCCCATCTGCTGCGGGAGGCCCGCCTGCAGGCGGGCTGGATGGGGATCCGTCACCGGGAGATTCCCACCGGCGAGCTTGAAGACCCCGCCTACGCCAGCAATCCGACCGATCGCTGTTTTGCCTGCAAGCGGGAGTTGCACCGATTGCTGGCCGCTCTGGCGCGGCAGGCCGACGGCGCGCCCGCCCTGCCGGCGAACTCGGCCGCGGGCTCCGTGCCGGTGCTGGATGGGGTGAACCTCGACGACCTCGGCGACCATCGGCCGGGAATCCGGGCAGCCCGTGAGCATGGGGTCCGCTCCCCGCTGGCCGAGCTCCGCATCGACAAGGCGGGGGTGCGACAGATCTCGCGCGCCCTCGGCTTTCCCTGGTGGGACAAACCGGCCCAGCCCTGCCTGGCTTCCCGTTTTCCCTATGGCGAGCCGGTGACGGCGGTGCGCCTGGAGCGAGTGGCTGCCGCCGAGGACTGGTTGCGCCGGCGGGGCCTGAGGGAGATGCGCGTCCGCAGCCAGGGGGAGACGGCGCGGATCGAGCTGCCTGCCGCCGCTCTCGATGGGCTGTTCGTGCGCCTGCCCCGCCGCGAGCTGGTGGAAGCCTTCCGGCAGCTGGGATTCACGGCGGTGAGCCTGGATCTGGAGGGATTGGTGAGCGGCAAGCTCAACCGCCTGGCGGGGTCACCCCCGCCGCTCGCGACCAGCGAAAAGGGGCCCCTGGCGGACCCCTGAGGGCTGCAGCGACTTGCGGCTGCAGGGGGGAGGTGGGAGGTGGGAGGTGGGAGGTGGGAGGTGGAGACAGGCAGGGGCCGTTCAGGCGGCCAGGCCGAGCGGCTCCCGCAGCTGCCGGCTCACCGACGCGGGGGTTTCGCGCCGGAAGCTCTTCAGCCTTCGGCCCGCCGCACCGAGCTCGTCGCCCAGCACCTGGCAGGCTCGTTCCGGCATCGTGTGATCGCCGCAGGTGAAGACATCCACCGCCGCGTACCCCGATTCGGGCCAGGTGTGGATCGAGATGTGGGATTCAGCCAACAGAGCCAGGCCTGTCACTCCCTGCGGTTCGAACCGATGGGTGATCAGATTGAGGAGAGTGGCGCCGGCACGTTTCGCTGCGGTCGTGATGGCGTCCCTGAGAAAGGCTTCGTCGTCGAGCTTCCGTGAATCGCAGTCGTAGAGCTCGAGGATGCAGTGTTTTCCGACCATGTCGGTGGCACTGGGAGGTTGGGGCTTCTGGCTCTGGGGGCTTTGGGCTCCGTTCCATCCCGGGTTGGGGTGGAGGCAGGGCAGGCTCTGGGTCATCGAATCCTGGCAAACAGCCTTTTATCCTACGGCCGGCCTGAGCCCTGCGGCTGAATCAGGCCCTGATGAACTTCCACAAGCTGGGAGGCATCCCCCCGCCATCCCCCACTGAAGGACTGGAGGTGAGTGGCACTCACCAGGCACTGATGCCCCTCCCCCACGATCTCGAGCAGCAGCCCCTGTCGCTGCAGGTCAAGCTCGGCCAGCACGTCATCGAGCAGCAACAGGGGGGGCTGCCCCCAGAGCTGCTCCACCAGCTCGAGTTCCGCCAGCTTCAGTGCCAGCACCAGGGTGCGTTGCTGACCGGCCGAGCCGTAGCGCCGGGCCGGTTGCTCCCCCAGCAGCAGGGCGACCTCGTCGCGGTGGGGCCCCACCCGGCACTGACCCAGCCTTCGTTCCTCCGGCCGTTGCTGCCGCAGCTGTTCCACCAGGGCGTCGCGCCAGGGGCCTTCCGCCTCCTCTCCCTCCAGGCGACTGCCGGCCAGGTAACGCAGCTCCAGCCGTTCCCGGCCCCCACTGAGCCTTTCCTGCCAGGCGGCCGCCAGTGGTTCGAGCCGCAGCAGGGCGCGCCGCCGTCGCCGATGCAGCCGGGTTCCGATCAGGGCCATTTGCTGATCAAAGGCCTCCAGCAGCGCGTCGAGCTGCGCCTGACCCTGGGCCAGGCCGCGGCGCAGCAGCTGACTGCGCTGGCGCAGCAGGCGTCCGTAGCGTGTCAGCAGCTCGCTGTAGACGGGCTCGAGCTGCAGCACGATCCGATCCAGCCACTGGCGTCGCTGGGCGGGTTCGCCCCGCACCAGCTCCAGGTCGAGGGCGCTGAAGCCGACGCAGCGCAGGGGGCCGATCAGGTCGTGCTGGCGTTCCAGCGTTCGGCCGTTGCGGCGTGCCTGGCGTCCTCCCTGGCGGCGCAGCTCCAGTTCCAGCCGATCGCCGCTGTCCGCGCCCCCTGCTGGAGCGGAGGGATCTGCCTCCCGGCACCAGCCCCGCACCACGCCGCTGGGCTGCCCGTGCCGGATCAGATCGCGGTCGCTGCCGGTGCGGTGGGAGCGACCGCTGCCGAGCAGTTCCACCGCTTCCAGAAGGTTGGATTTGCCTTCGCCGTTCGCGCCGATCACCAGCAGCCGCGGGGCCTCCAGCTCAAGCACCAGATGGCCGTAGTTGCGAAAGTGCAGCAGCTCCAGGCGGTGCAGCCGAATGGGGTCCGGAGCGGCGTGCGGCTAAGCTAGGCGGAACGGGACAGGCAGTCGCCCTCCCGCTCGGGCATGTAGCTCAGTTGGATAGAGCGTCAGATTCCGGTTCTGAATGTCGGGGGTTCGAGTCCCTCCATGCTCGCTTCACTCCATCCTCGTCACCGGAGATCCCAGGGTGAGGCCCATGGCCCGGATGCCACCCGGGTCCACCAGGAAGCCATGGCGCTGCAGGGCCGCGACCGCCTCCGGGGGGGCTGCCACCGAAATGCTGCAGCCACTGAGCTCCCGGCGCAGACGGCTGAGGGCACCGTGCACCAGCACCCCCAGCACGCACTCCTGTTCTGGATCCTCCGGGGCGGCGGCCAGATCCCAGAGATTGGCGTTCAGGGCCTGGTCGCTGGTAGCCCGCACGAAGCCCACCAGTTTGCCGCCGGGATCGCGCACGCTCAGCTGCCAGGCGCTGCGCTGCAGCACCAGGGCCAGACGATCCTCGCTGCGAGGATCGTCTCCGCAGGCCACGAGCAGCCGGTTCAGCTCGGCTGGCTGCGGCGCCGGAGCGCTGTCGAGCCGGTAGCCCTCGGGCAGGCAGGGTGCTGGAGGCTGGCTGCGGAAGGGGATCAAGCTCGGCTCAACCGGTGTTGCGCATGCCGGCGGCGATACCGTTGATCGTGAGCAAGGCACCACGCAGCAGCTCGCTGCGGCTGTAGGTGCGGCCATCGGGACTCTCGCCGCTGGCCTCGCTCATCGGCGGCTGCCGGTTCTGATCCCGCAGACGGCGCAGCAGCGCAACCTGCAGGAAGCCCAGGGGCACGATCGTGCGGTTGCGCAGATCCACAGAGAGCTGCAGGGCCGGATCGCCATCCAGCAGGCGGGTGTGGCCGGCGATCATAAGCACGAGATCGCGGGTGAGCACGAACTCGGCTGCGATCACCTCGAAGATCTGCTCGAAGGCCTCTCGGTGGGTCGGCCGCCCCAGGGCCTGCACGTAGTGATGGGCCAGATCCAGATCCACCTTCGAGAGGGTCATCTCCACCTTGGAGATCAGCATCCGGAAGAACGGCCAGCGCTGGTAGAGCAGCCGCAGCAACTCCATCTGGTCGGGGTCCTGCTCCAGCTCCTCCTGGAGGGCTGCGCCCACTCCGAACCAGCTGGGCAGCAGGAAGCGGCTCTGGGTCCAGCCGAACACCCAGGGGATGGCCCGCAGGCTGGAGAGATCCTTGGCGCCGCTCTTGCGACGGGCCGGGCGACTGGAGATCTGCAGCTTGCTGATCTCCTCGATCGGGGTGACCTGCTGGAAGAACTCCACCAGATCGGGGTTGTCGTGCACCAGGCTGCGGTAGTGCTGGCGGGAGCGGGCGCCGAGACGCCCCATCAGTTCGTTCCAGCTGGGGGTGTCGTCGACGCTCGTGCTCACCAGGCTGTTCTGCAGCACGGCGGTGGTCACGGTTTCCAGGTTGTAGAGAGCCAGTTCGGGCAGGGAGTACTTCGAGGCCAGCACCTCGCCCTGTTCGGTGATCTTGATCCGGCCGTTCAGGGTGCCGCTGGGTTGGGCCAGGATCGCCTGGTAGGCCGGGCCACCGCCCCGTCCCACCGAGCCACCGCGGCCATGGAAGATGCGCAGCGCCACGTCGTGCCGGCTGGCCAGGCGCTGCAGGGCGATCTGGGCCTTGTGGATTTCCCAGTTGCTCGAGAGGAAGCCCGAATCCTTGTTGCTGTCGGAATACCCCAGCATCACTTCCTGCAGGGGCTTGTCCGCTTCGCCGCTGCTGGCGAGAAGCTGAAGGTAGAAGGGTTCGCTGAAGAGCCGCTCCATCACCTCCGGCGCCCGCTGCAGGTCTTCGACGGTCTCGAACAGCGGCACCACCAGCAACTGGGTCTGCACCGCCTTCGGATCCACCAGACCGACCTCCTTGGCCAGCAGCATCACCTCCAGCAGATCGGATACCGTGTGCGCCATCGAAATGATGTAGCTGCGGCAGATGCGCGGCCCGAATTCCTGCTGCAACCGCTGCAGCATGCGGAAGACGTCGAAGGTCTCGCTTGTGGCGGCGGACCAGCCGGCGGTGGGCGGTAGCAGCGGACGCCGGGTCTGGAGTTCCTGCAGCAGCCAGACCACCCGCTGCTCTTCGCCCATTTCGCCGTAGGGGATGGGCAGCTGCAGGTAACGGGTGAGTTCGTCAAGGGCGTCGCTGTGTCGGGTGCTTTCCTGGCGGATGTCGAGGCTGGCCAGGCAGAAGGTGAAGATGTGCACCTGGCTGAGAAGTTTCTGCAGCGGCTCGCAGCTCAGACCCGTGGATTCAAGGCTGTCGCGCAGCAGTTCCAGGTCGGTGCGGAGCTCCCCGACCGTCGCGTAGTGCAGCTCCGGTGGGGCGGCGGCCATCGGCCCGGTGCCGGTGGCGAGCACCGCGGCTCCGGCGCTGTCGCAGGGCGATTCCCAGCCGGCCTCGGCCAGCTGCTGGTTGCGCTGATGGGTGAGCTGCAGGCGCTCCACGATGTAGCTCAGCTTGAGCCGGTAGGGTTCGAGGCGGTAGCGGGCGGCCCGTTCCTCGTAGATCTCGGGGAAGCGCAGGCGGTCCATCTCGAGTGATTCGAGCAGGGGAGCGCTCACCTGGCTCCACTGCATCGAGATGCTGAGCTGATCGCGCAGCTCCTGCACCGCCCCGATGTAGCGCTCGATCATCAGCTGGCGCTGGTAGCAGGCGGTGCGCCAGGTGATGTCTGGGGTCACGGAGGGGTTGCCGTCCCGGTCGGCCCCGACCCAGGAGCCGAAGGTGCAGAAGGCGTCACGCGGTGGCTGCACGTCCGGGTAGCTGCAGCGCAGGGCGTTGTGAATGCGTTGCCGCAGCAGCGGCATGGCATCGAACAGCACCTGCTGGAAGTAGTGGAGGGCGTAGTCCACCTCGTCGAGCACCGACGGTTTGAACTGATGGAGTTCATCCGTGCGCCACCACAGGCGGATTTCCTCCTCCAGCTGCAGCCTCAGGCTGCGTTCGTCCTGCAGCTCGGCGGGGCTGTCCTGCTGCAGTCGGTGGATCAGGGCCGCCACCCGCCGCTGCTTGTGACGCACGGTGTGCCGCACGATCTCGGTGGGGTGGGCCGTGAACACCAGGCGGATGTCCAGTTCCCGCAGCAGGTTCTCCAGCTGGCCGGGCGGCACGTTGAGGCCGCGCAAACGGGTGAACAGTTCGCGGAAGGTGGCTGGATCGGTCTGGCTGGCCAGGGGCGGCGCGAACGGATCGGGGGCGACGGGTGTGCTGCTTTCCTGCAGGCTGGCCAGATAGCTGTCCTCCTCGATGTGCTGCTCGAGGATGTTGACCAGCTGGAAGTAGAGGGAGAAGGCCCGGGCGGCCCCGATCCCCTCGGACAGATCCATCTCCCGGATCAGCTGCACGATGGCGGCGGTGGTGTCTGTTTCCTGGTGGCTCTCGTCGCAGGGATCGCTCAGCTGCTTGAGCCGCAGCAGCCGCTCGGCCTGCTCGGGTGGGCATTCGCTGCGCAGCACCGTCTGCCAGAGGTCCTCCACCAGCTCCAGCCGTTCGCCCAGCAACCGGGTGACGCGGGGGGCGGGTGCGGCCTGAGGGATCTGGGGAGTGTCGTCCAGGACGGCTGGGGTGGCGGGCAGGGGCTGCCGCATGGGGGCCGGCACAGGAGAGGAAGCACCCATGATCATCCCAAAGGGTCCGCGGTTGCTGTGTTGAGCGGTGCCGGATCCCCTTCGCTTCGCTGCATCGCCGCGGTCTCGTCCGCCAGGATCGTGGGGATGGGGGTTCCCCGGGAGAGTCGCTCCAGCCAGCGCATGGCCTGGTTGCCCTGCTCCAGAACCCCCGCCAGCGGCTGCAGCCAGGCGCCGATCCCCAGCCGTTCCGCCAGCTCGTTGAGGCTTTCCAGTTCGCGCCACAGCCAGCGGCGGGCCTCGATCTCCTCTCCGGTCCGCCAGTCATGCAGGGTGGCCTCCAGGCTGCGGCGGGCGGCAGCGCGATCGTTGCGGTCGGCCAGCTCGGCGAGCTGCTGGGGTGCCAGCCGGCTGGCCCGCAGGGGGTCATGGGCTCCGGGGTCCTCCAGCAGCTGCAGCAGCCGCAGCTCGGCGAAGGCGGTCAACGCCAGCAGCAGCCGCGGATCGCTGATCAGATCGCAGATGCGGATCTCCAGCCGGTTGAGATCGTGGGGGCGCCCCTCGCCGTTGGGGCGCACCGAGGTCCAGAGGTGACGCACGTTCCGCATCGTGCCGGCCGCCAGCTGCTCCTCCATCCAGTCGATGTAGTGCCGGTGATCGAGAAACAGGGGTACCCGCTGCGGAGTGAGCGGGAACTGGAGCCAGCGCTGGGAATGGGCGCCGGTGGGGGCCCCGTCCAGGAAGGGCGAACTGGCGCTCAGGGCCAGCAGCAGGGCCGCCTCGCAGCGGAACAGCCGGCAGCCGGCGAACAGGAGCTCCATCGCCGTGAGCCCCAGGTTGATGTGCACGCTGGCGGTGACGACGCGGGTGCCGTAGGTGGCCTCGATGTAGTCGTGGTACGGATTGGCCGGATCCGAGCGCTCGAAGCGGTGGCTGTCCCCCAGGCTCAGGGTGCTGCCCGGCAGCAGGGTCAGTCCCCGCCCTGCCAGCCAGCGGCGCAGGCGTCGGCGCGGTTCCAGCAGCAGCTCGAGTTGGCGGCCGTAGTCGGCGTCGGGCGGGGTGATGTACTCGAGGTTGCGGTGATCCGGTTCGGTGACGAAGCCCTCCAGGGCTGCCGCCGCCTGCTCGGCCACGCCCACCACCGTGCCGTCAGGCCGGCCGGTGAACAGTTCCACCTCGAATCCTTTCAGGAGCAGCTCCGTTTTCACGCCTGACTCCCCTGCAGGCAGGCCAGGGCCTTGAGCAGACCACGGGCCTTGTTGAGGGTCTCCTCGAACTCCGCCGCCGGCTGCGAATCGGCCACCAGCCCCGCGCCGGCCTGCACCTGCACCCGCCAGGCGCCTTCCCCATCGGGGAGCACCACCATGGTGCGGATGGTGATCGCGGTGTTGAGGGCGCCGCCCAGGTCCACGGCGCCGTACACACCCGAGTAGGGGCCGCGGGCATCGGGTTCGAGCGCGTGGATCAGCTGCATCGCCCGGATCTTCGGGGCACCGCTGACCGTTCCGGCGGGGAAGGAGGCCATCAGCAGATCCCAGATGTCGTAGGCCGGGTCGAGCATCCCCTCCACCTGGCTGACGATGTGCATGACGTGGGAGTAGCGCTCGATCACCATCAGCTCGGTGACGGCGACGCTGCCCGGCTGACAGACACGGCCCAGGTCGTTGCGGCCCAGATCCACCAGCATCACGTGCTCCGCCCTCTCCTTCGGATCGGCCAGCAGTTCCCGCTCCAGGGCCCGGTCCTCGGCCTCGCTGTCCCCGCGAGGCCTGGTGCCGGCGATCGGGCGCAGCGAGGCCCGCACGCCACCCTCCACCGGCTCGGCCTTCACCATCACCTCGGGGCTGGAGCCGATCAGGTACCAGCCGCCGAAGTTGAAGAACGCCATGTAGGGCGAGGGGTTCACCATCCGCAGGCTGCGGTAGAGCTCGAACGGGTCGCGCTGGATCCGCGTCTCCAGCCGCTGGCTCAGCACCAGCTGGAACACGTCGCCGGCCGCGATGTGCTCACGGGCCGCATCCACGGCCGCCTCGAAGTCGGCCCGGCTGCGGTTGCTGGTGGTGGGCAGTTCCCCGCTGGGCTCAGCCTCCCATCGCAGGGGTGCGACACCCGCAGGCAGCGGGCCGTGCATGCGCTCCTCCAGAGCACGGATCCGGCCTGAGGCCTCGGCGTAGGCCAGCATCGGATCGGCGCCGCCGCTGAGGTCGGCATAGGCCACGGCGGTGATCTGCCGCTTCACCTGGTCGAAGACCAGCAGGCTGTCGGCCAGCATCCAGCAGCCCTCAGGCGGCCCGGCGGGATCGTTGGGATGGACCGGCACGCTGGGTTCGATCCAGCGGATCAGCTCATAGCCCCAGAAGCCGAACAGCTGCCCCACCGGGGGCAGGCCCGGAATCGGTGCGCTGTGCGTGTCCGCCAGGCAGTGGCGCAGCAGAGCGAAGGGATTGCCGCTGTGCTGCTGGCGACGGCCGTCGCGCCAGCACTGCTCGGAGCGATCGCCCCGCACGGTGAGGGTCCAGAGCGGGTCGGTGGCCACGAAGCTCCAGCGGCCCAGCCGCTCTCCCCCCTCCACCGACTCGAGCAGGACGCCATGGTCGCTGGAGGCCCCCACCTTCAGCCAGGTGGTGAGGGGCGTCTCCAGATCGGCAGGCCAGCGCTTCCAGAGGGGAATGAAGGTGCTGCCGGCCGCCACCTGAGCGAGGAAAGCGTCGCGATCGGGGAAGGGCATCACGGCAACCGGCAGGCAAAAAAAACGGGGCACCCGGCCCCGCCTTTATAGAGGTTGGAGTTCCGGGTTCCCGTTGCGCTGGAAGGCCGGACCTCTTGGTGGTGAGAAAGAAGCGGTCGACTCAGGAGCCGAAGGGGGTGCGGCCGGAGAACTTCAGGCTGGAAGGCTCGGGATTCTCACCGATGCGGCGAGGGTTGTGCCCCACGATCGGACGACCTTCGTTCACCTTTTCGGGGAAGACGCCATCGGCTGGGTGCAGATACTCGGTGTCACCGCCGGGGAAGATCCTGTAGATCTTGTAATCCTCGATGCGGGGCTTGAACTTCGTGCGCAGCTGGGTGCCGAGGGCCAGGCACTGCTCCTTGCGGGCGAAATACATGAGGTTCTCGCCGGCGTTCATCTCGGCGGCCCCCCCGGTGGGCAGCTCAAAGGCCTGGGCCTTGCCACTGGTCCAGGTGATGGCGTATTTCTCTTCGGTTTCAGCGGAGTTGAGCAGACCGCCCGTGCTGCCGATGTACTTGGGAAGTTGACCGCTCAGCGCCGTTGCTGTCATGGCTGTTGGGGGAGGGGAGTCGGCGGATCCATCGCTGGATCGGCGGACCATTTCGGCAGGAAGCTAGCACCGTGATTCGGGAGTGGTTCGAGGCTCCGCTGCTCTCGTCACACCCGTCAACAAATGCCGTCGCCGTCGGTGTCGCCGTCGGGCTGGCTGGCCCCGGCCACGGGGAAGAACACGGTGAGGCCGCTGCCGGAGCGTTCGGTGAGGCGGCCCCCCAGGCTGTGGAACAGGCGCTGGGTGGCCTGGCGGCTCAGCTGCAGGCTGCCGGTGAGCGGATTCCAGCTCAGCACCGGGCCTACGGCAGCCGCCTCCGCTGCGGCCCCACTCGCCCGCTCGCCGCAGCCGGCCGGCGGATCGACGCAGCTCAGCTGCAGTTTCAGGCGAGAACCGGCCGGCTGCAGCCGGATCCGCACCGTGCTGCCGGCTGGCAGGCTGCGGGTGAACCGGTCGATCAGGCCCCCGAGCATGGTTTCGAGCCGGTTCGGGTCGCTCAGCACGGGGGGCAGCTGGGTGGCGATCTCCAGCCGCAGGCCCAGGCCGCGGCGGTCCAGCTGACGCTGCCAGAGATCCTCGAACTGCAGCAGCAGCCGGGCCAGGTCCGTGCGCGCCAGGGTCTGGCGTGGGCGCGGTTGCCGTTGCAGCTCGGCGGCATGGAAGATCAGTCCGAAGCGGTCGATCTGTTCACTGCACTCGCTGTCGATCTGCTCCAGCCGCTGTCGAACCACCGACGGCAGATCGGCCCGCCGCAGCAGGGAACGGATCAGGGTGCGGATCGTGGACAGCGGCGTGCGCACCTCGTGGGTGAGAGCTTCCAGCAGGGCCAGTTCGCTGCTGCTCTCCTGCCGGGCGTCGCTGCCGCTGTGGACCAGCGGTTGCAGGGTGAGGCTCGGTGCCATCGCGGCCAGCCGTTCCCCCAGCCGGGGCCAGAAGATCAGCGCCGTGCGCTCCTCGCTGCGCAGGGGACCGAGGGTCTGCAGGGCCCGGCGCAGACGCTGGGCCGCCTCCGGCGCGGTGGACTGCAGCCGCTCGTCCACCAGCCGCAGGGCATCGGAGAGGGTGGGGGGATCGAAGCGCACCACCAGCCGGCGCTGCTGGGGGGGTCCCTCCAGAGCCATGGCGAGCTGCAGCCGCGGCGTGATCAGCAGCAGCAGCGGGTCGGTGCCGTCCTCCGCTTCGAGCGGCAGGCGCTCGAAGTCCGCCGGGCCTGCCGCGGCCGGCGACCCGGCCTGTGCCTCGATGCCGGGCAGCAGCGGAGCGGCGGGCTGCTGCAACAGGGTGCCGATCTCCGGCGGTGCCCAGACCAGACCCTGGAGGTTCTCCAGCAGGGTGGGCTCGTACAGCGCGGGCAGCGGGGAGGCCAGCCACACCCCCCGCAGCGGCTGGAGCGGTGGCAGGAGATCCTCCTGGAGGGTGGCAAGAGCCGCCCACCACTGGCGTCGCACGCTGTCCTCGTCTCCCCGGCCAGGGGGCACGTCCTCGGCCAGTCGCCGGCGCAGGACGGCCAGGCTCACCATCGGCGCTGGGCGGACCTCCCCCGCCGGGCCACCGAGGCGCACAGCCCCAGGGAGATGAAGTTCACCAGCATGGCCGAGCGCCCGTAACTCAGCCAGGGCAGGGGGATGCCGGTGATCGGACCGAGGCCGATGGTCATGTTGATGTTCACCACGACCTGGAACATCAGCATCGCGCCAATGCCCACCACCACCAGGGATTCGTAGTCGCTGCGGGCCCGCCCCGCCACCTGCAGCAGCCGCCACATCAGCACCACGAAACCGATGACGACGAGCATCGAACCGATGAAGCCCGTTTCCTCGCCCAGGGCGCTGAAGATGAAATCGGTGTGCTGCTCCGGGATGAAGCGCAGCAGGGTGAGATGGCCCTGCATCAGGCCCGTGCCCCACAGTCCTCCCGAGCCGATCCCCACCGTGCTCTGCAGCAGGTGGTAGCCGCCGCCCAGAGGATCCTGGGAAGGATCCAGGAACATGGTGAGCCGGGCGCGCTGGTGGGCCTTGAGAACGTGGGCCCAGAGCCAGGGCGTGCCCACGGCGAACAGCCCCTGCACCGCCAGGACCACCGCCAGGGCCACCGCCTTCCAGGGCAGGGAGCGCCAGGCCACCAGCCCCATCAGCGGGATCCATGCCAGCAGAACCCAGGGAACGGTGCCCGCCAGGATGGCGGTCAGCAGGGGCGAGAGCAGCAGCAGCACCCAGCTAGCCGGCATCCCCGACCAGAACAGCATCACCAGCAGCACGGCAGCGAACACCAGCGAGGTGCCGAGGTCGGGCTGCACGAACACCAGCAGCCAGGGCACGCTCACCATCGCCACCGGCCGCACCAGATCCACGGGCCGCTCGATGGGATGCCGTGACAGCACGCCGGCCAGCAGCAGAATCATCGCCACCTTGGCGAACTCGGAGGGCTGCACGTTGAAGCCGCCGATGTCGATCCAGCTCTGGGCCCCGAGGGCACTCTTCCCGATGATCCTCACGGCGATCAGGCTGGCCACCATCCCTGCGTAGAGGAGCCACTGGAAACGGGCCAGCCGTTCCAGCGACAGGCGGGCCAGGAGAAGGGCGATGACCATGCCCACCGCCGCCGCGATCCAGTGCTGGTACCAGACGGCGTAACGGGCCTGGCGCTGGGTGCTGGCGATCAGGATGCCGGCGAGGCACACCATCGCCAGCGGGATACCCCACAGCACCAGATCCACGTCCTGGAGCAGGTGACGCCGGGCCGGACGCTGGCCGGAGAACATGCCGCGCCGCCCGCCCAGCAAGGCCATGGCGATCAGGCGGGGGTGAGGCTGGGGCTGACGAGACGCTCGGCCAGAGCGGTGAACGCCCGGGCCGTGGCTGATTCCGGCTGGGCCAGCACCACCGGCAGGCCCCGATCGCCCCCTTCCACCACGGTCATCTCGAGTGGCAGCTGGGCCAGCAGGGGCACCTCCGCCTCAGCGGCCAGCGCGGCGCCACCGCCGCTGCCGAAGATCTCGTAGCGGGCTTCCGGCCGGTCAGGCGGGATGAACACGCTCATGTTCTCCACCACACCGAGGACCGGCACCCCCATCTGCAGGAACATGGCCAGGCCGCGGCGGGCATCCTGAATCGACACCCGCTGCGGCGTCGTGACGATCACCACACCGGCCATCGGCACGGCCTGGGCCAGGGTGAGCTGGGCATCGCCCGTGCCGGGCGGAAGATCCACCACCAGCAAGTCCCGCTCGCCCCAGTCGGCTTGGTAGAGGAACTGGCGGATGATCCCGTTGAGCATGGGCCCGCGCCAGATCACGGGCTGGTTCTCCTGGATCAGCAGCCCCATCGACACCATCGCGATGCCGCAGGTCTCGATCGGAATGAGGATCTGATCGTTGCCGCTGCCGCGTACCTCGGGGGTGCGGTCGGCGACCCCGAGCATGGTCGGCGCGTTGGGTCCGTAGATGTCCGCGTCCAGCAGGCCCACCCGCAGGCCGCTGCGGGCCAGGGCGCAGGCCAGGTTCACCGCCACGGTGCTCTTGCCTACACCGCCTTTGCCGCTGCTCACGGCGATCACCTGTTTCACACCCGGAATCCCCTGGCGCTCCGGGACGTTGCCCGTCCCGGCGGCGCCATGGCCGGCGGCGCCGATCGGTGTCCCCTCGGAACGCCCGCCGGCGGGCAGCGGGGCCAGTTCGATCTGCACGTCGTCGATCGATTCGAGCGCGAGTAGGGCTGTGCGGGCCTCCGCCGCGATCCGCTCCCGCTGGCTGTTGGCATAGCCGGGCAGGGCGAGGCGGAACACCACGCGGTTGCCCTGGCTTCGCACCTGAGCGATCCAGCCGAGTTCCAGCAGGCTGCGACCGGTGCCTGCATCACGCAGGGGCTCCAGGGCGGCGAGAGCCTGTTCAGCTGTGGCCATCCGTGCGGTGCCGGCAGAGGGGCGATCCTAGGGGCCGTGCCCGTGACAGAGGCTCTCGAAGGGTTGTGCGGGGGGGCGGCAGGCTGGAATGGTGAGCAGGTTTCTGGCGTCCTGCGGGGCGTGAAGGTCAGTGGCGGAGCACGCAGACGTGGACGAGGCTGGATCGCGGACAGGTGAGCCGGCAGCTGCCCCAGTGGGTTCCACGGCAGTGCCCATGCCCTCCGCCCGGCCGGAGAGCCCCCCCGCCGATTCGAGACACAGGGCCCGCTCCCTGCTGATGGGCCTGCAGGACAGCATCTGCGCCCGCCTCGAGGCCCTCGACGGCGAGGGCACGTTCCAGGAGGAGAGCTGGCAGCGTCCGGAGGGTGGCGGCGGTCGTTCCCGCGTGCTGAAGGCCGGCCGGATCTTCGAGCAGGGCGGCGTGAATTTCTCCGAGGTGGAGGGCGATCAGCTGCCGCCGTCGATCCTCAGCCAGCGGCCGGAGGCGGCGGGCCAGCGCTGGTTCGCCACCGGCACCTCGATGGTGCTCCACCCCCGCAATCCCTATGTGCCCACCGTGCACCTCAACTACCGCTACTTCGAGGCGGGCCCGGTGTGGTGGTTCGGTGGCGGAGCCGATCTCACCCCCTTCTACCCGTTCCTCGCGGATGCCCGGCATTTTCACCGCACGCTCCAGGCCGCCTGCGACAGCGTCGATCCGGCCTACTACCCGGTGTTCAAGCCCTGGTGCGACGAGTACTTCTTCCTGAAGCACCGCGGTGAGACCCGCGGCATCGGCGGCCTCTTCTACGACTACCAGGACTCCGGCGGCGTGCTCTACAAGGGGCAGGATCCCGGCGGGGCGGCTGCGGCCGTCTCGGCGACCACCGGCCCCATCCCCCAGAGCTGGGAGCAGCTGTTCCGGCTGGCCGGCGCCTGCGGCAACGCCTTCCTGCCCAGCTACGTGCCGATCGTGGAGAAGCGCCACGCCCTCCCCTTCGGTGAACGGGAGCGCCAGTTCCAGCTGTATCGCCGCGGGCGCTACGTGGAGTTCAACCTGGTGTTCGACCGCGGCACCATCTTCGGCCTCCAGACCAACGGCCGAACCGAATCGATTCTGATGTCGCTGCCGCCGCTGGTGCGCTGGGAGTACGGCTACAGCCCCGAGCCGGGCAGCCGCGAGGCCCTGCTCACGGAGCTGTTCACTCGGCCCCAGAACTGGCTGACAGACCCGGCGCTCGAGCCGCGCTGCCGGCCCCACCAGGCCGTGGACTGAGCGGCGAGGCCGTGCCGAGGGTGGTCGGCGCCGGCTCCAGCCCCAGGGCAAGAGCCTGGACCACCCGTGCGGCGATCGCGTTGATGGTCGCCGCACGGCTCTCGGGATTGCGCAGGGCCGTCTCGAGCGGATGTTCCAGCTTGCCGATCTCGAGGATGGCGATGCCACGCTTCGGTGCGCCGAGCCCGTCACGGAAGCTGGAGGGATAGGCCCCGAAGGCCTCCGCCAGACGTTCGTCGACTCGGCTGGGCGGCTGCAGCAGGGGCGGGATCAGGCCGGAGCCGAAGCCATCGCGGCCGTAGGCATCGAAGTGGATCTCCAGGGCGTAGACCCCCTGTCGCACCTGATCCTTGCCCACGCTCCAGTTGGTGCGGGGATCGTTTCCGTCGGCGATGCTGCGCTGCGTCGGCACGTAGAGGCCCATGGTCAGCCCCCGCTCCCTGCCTAGGGCCACCACCCGCTCGGCGACGCGCAGGTTCCAGAACAGTTCGTCCGTGATGCCGGGTTCCATCGGTGCGGCTCCGAGCCGGTCCACCGCTTCGCCGGAGGTGCCGGCTCCCGCTATGCCCTGGGAATCGGCATGGCCGGCCATCACCAGGATGGGCGTGGCGGTGGGGAGTGGACGAAGGCCGATCCAGTCCTTGTTCAGGGGCGTGCGCGGTCCGGTGAGGGGGTCGACCGTCGGCAGGGCCGGGGCCTGGGCGGCGGTGGCGAGGATCAGCGCCAGCCCCATCCCCAGGGGGCCCACCCAGACCTGACGGCGATCGGTCCATCGCCCCGGCCGGCGATCGGGTGCTGATTGTCTGGCGGGGTCGGGGCGCATGGGGGTCATCAGATCGGGGAGCTGAGCAGGGCTCCATCGCTGGCCAGCTGCAGACGGGGGCCCAGTTCCCGTTCGAGCGCGATCAGCTCGTCGCGGTGGGCCCGCAGCCGCAGGCTGCTGCCCGTGGCGTCATCGGGGCTGATCAGGCGGAGCTCCACCTGCTCCGGCCGCGCCGCCCGCCGGCGGTAGAGAAGCCCCGCCAGCGGCCCGAGCAGGGAGAGCAGCAGCGGCCACCAGCCCAGGCCAGGCAGCAGCTGCCGCAGCACCAGACCCAGGCAGGCCGCCCCCACCCCTCCCAGCAGGGAGAGCAGCAGGGCCAGGGAGCTGCTGGCACCCACCTGGCCGCGGAACCGCAGCAGGCGGCGGTCCGGGTCACCAGCCTCCGCCTGCCACCCCCGCCCGTGGAGCCACTGGCTCAGTCCGTCGAGCACCTCCAGCGGTGGGCGCGGCGAGTGCACATCCACGACGGTGGTGCGGTCCTTGCTGGCGGCGCGCAGGAAGAACACCAGCCCGATGGCGAGCAGCAGGGTGAGCAGCAGGGTGGAGCCCAGGGCGGGGGGCATCGGCACGGAGCAGTTCGTTCGGGCCCATTCTCTCCCCGCGCAGCAGAATCTGGCGCTCCCTTCGGCACGATGGCCCCTGAACGCCTTCCGCCGATGCCGCCCGCCTCCTCCGCCCCGCCGACCCGGTTCGCCGTCTTCGACGGCGATCTCGATGACGCATGGCTTGCCCTGCTGAGCGAAGCCCCTGCATTGGCGGTGGACACCGAGGCCATGGGGCTGGTCCATGGCCGCGACCGGCTCTGTCTGGTGCAGATCGCCGATGACCGCGACAACGTCTGCTGCATCCGCATCGCCCGCGGCCAGACCGCTGCGCCGCTGCTGAAGCGGCTGATGGAGAACCCCGCGATCGAGAAGGTGTTCCACTTCGCTCGCTTCGATGTGGCGGCCCTCGCCGAGGGCCTGGGCATCGCCGTGCAGCCGCTGTTCTGCACCAAGGTGGCCAGCCGGCTGGCCCGCACCTACAGCTCCCGCCACGGCCTCAAGGAGGTGGTGCAGGAGCTGGTGGGGGTGGAGCTCGACAAGCAGGCCCAGAGCAGCGACTGGGGCCGGGTCGACGAGCTGGGCGAGGCACAGCTGGTCTACGCGGCCAACGACGTGCGCTATCTGCTGCCGGCGTACCGGCAGCTGATCGTGATCCTGGAGCGGGAGGAGAGGATCGATCTGGCGCGCCGCTGTTTCGCCTGCATTCCCGTTTTCGCCGATCTGGACCGCAGCCGGTTCGGCTCCGTGTTCGAGCACTCGACCCAGGGCCGCTAGGGGCGGAATCGATCCAGGCCGTTCGGACGGGGTTCCCTCTCCCTCTGCGACCTGTGCTCAGTCCTCGTCGAGGAAGTAGCCCTCCGATGGCTTGGCCGTGAGCAGGCTGTCGAGCAGCTGACCCTGCCTGTCGGCCTCGCCATGGGCCGCCAGGATCATGCGCTCGGCGATGGTCACCTTGCCGGCGGCATCGCGGGTCTCCTCGCGGGCGGCCTGCTGGTCGACCCGGCGGCGGGCTGCGGCGATGCTGATGCCCAGCAGCGTGGCCAGCCGGCCGGTGGCGGTGGCGTAGGCCCGGTCGGTGGGGGCGGGCATGCGGTGGGCGTCGGCAAGGAGGGGATCTCCATCATCCCTGCCGTTCGGCCAGCAGCTGCCGCTCGATCAGGGCGGCCAGCCGCGCGCTGCCCCCCGGTTCTCCCATCCGCCGCCGGCCGATCCGCCCCAGCGCCCGCCGCCGCTGCGGGTCCCCCAGCAGCCGTTCCAGGGCACGGGCCAGCTCGGCGGCCGAGGCGCAGCTGTGCACAGCGCCCCCCAGCAGCCGGCTCTGCCGACCGGCGAAGGCGGGCTTGAACTGGGGACCGGGGCCGGGCAGGGAGAGGGTCGGTACCTCCAGTCCCACCAGCTGTTCGGTGGCGGTTCCGGCCGTGGCGAGTCCCACCTCGCCCCAGCCGGCCCAGAGGGCGAACCGTCCCGGGCCGAGCAGCACCAGCCGCTCGCCCCGGCGCCAGGCGGCGGCGGCTCCGCTGCCGGTCGGCAGCGCCGTGGGGGAGAACCGCCGGGATCGCAGCGCGGCGCCCAGCTCCCGAGGCGAAGGCCGGGATCCGGTGGGGCAGAGCAGAACCAGCGGCTCCGAAGGCGGCAGCTGCTCCAGCGCCCCGAGCAGCCGCTCGAAGTTGCGGAGCGATTCCGGCAGCCGGCTGCCGCAGAGCAGCACCAGCCGGCGGCTTCCCGCCAGGGTCCGGGGCGGAGGGGATGGCTCCAGCCCGTCCATCATCGGGTTGCCGGGTGCGACGGCGGGGACGCCGTGGCGCCTCAGCCCACGGGCCGTGAGGGCGTCGCGCACGGCCACCAGCCGGCAGCGGGGGCGGCCCATCAGCGCCCATTCCCACGGATCCCATTCGCTGCCCTTGCAGCGGTGGTAGCGGTCGGCCAGCGGGTCCCTGCCCGGTCCGCTGCGCCAGGTGTAGTCGCTCTTGGGGGTGCCGACGAAGCCGTAGGGCGCACCGCTGGCCCATGCCAGCAGCAGGGGCAGCAGATCCCCCACCGCCAGGATCGGCTGGCCGCTGTGGCCCCAGTGCCGCACCAGCCGCCACTGCCGCCAGCTCAGCAGAGGAAGCCCCGCACCCAGATCGCGCAGCAGTCCGCGCAGGCTCTGATTGCTGAAGCCGCCACTCGGCAGCCGCTGCCGCGGGCCGACGCAGCGGAGTTCCCCCAGGCTCTCCGGCTGGCGGAAGCAGTCCCCCTCACCGACCAGGGGCAGCACCAGGACGTCCAGATCCGGCCGCCGCTCGCGCAAGGCCCGGATCAGCCGCAGGGCGATCAGATCCTCCCCGTGGCCGTTGCTGAGAACCAGCAGACGGGCGGCCATGCCATGGCTGATACGATCCGCTGGACGGGAGAAGACTCCCGCTGCGGCGGCATGGCCAAGTGGTAAGGCAGAGGACTGCAAATCCTTTATCCCCAGTTCGAATCTGGGTGCCGCCTCTCGTTCCGGTCCTTCCCGACACCGGATTCACCTCCGAGCGGCAGGGGGATCAAAGCTGGGCGCTGGCGGTCCAGCTCTCACCGGAGAGGGCCTTGGCTTCGCAGCGCACTTCGGTCTGTTTCACCTCACAGACCCCCTCGGTGGGCCAGGCCCTCGGCAGGCTCGTGGGCAGGCCGCGGCGATCGAAGCCGGTTTCGCTCACACTGGTGACCTCGGTTCGCAGGGGCCCTACGAGGCGGCAGCGCCCCCCCTGGCAGCGCAGCCCGGCGCTCCCCTCCCGGACCACCCCGACGAAGCTGAGCAGGTCGCTGGCCTCCTCACCGCTGCCGGGGCCGACGAAGCGGATGTTGAGCAGCCCCACCTGGTTCTGATCGAAGCGCAGGGCGGAGCAGGGTGCCGGCTTCGATCCGGCCAGGTTCCGCTCGCAGCTGCGGGTGTTGTGCTGCCAGCGGCCGAAGTCGTCGGGCCGCTCGGCCGCACCCACGGCGGTGCTGCCGGCCAGGGCGATCAGGGCTCCGCCCAGCAGCGCCGCCGCAGCGGTGATCAGGGCCTGGGCCCCGGGGCGGCGATCGGATGTCGCTTCGGTCAAGGGGTCGAGCCCGGCTTCTGGCCATTCTGGGGCGCCCACCCTCTGCTCAGTGGCCAGAGGCCGCTCAGTAGCCAGCGTCGGCCACGCAGAAGCCCAGGCAGCGGATGCCGTTGCTCGCGGTGCGGCCGCAGTGGTCGCAGAGCACGGGTTCCACGGCCCCGGGCGAGCTGTTCGGCCCGGGGCCTTGCCAGGAGCTGCCCGGGCGGGATCCCTCGGTGCCCGCTTCAGGGGCAGGCGGCAGTGTCTGCACCGGCGGAGCGCATCGCAGACCGATCATGGCGTCGGAACGCCCGTAGCGGAGGTGTCATGGCCGAGGCTCCCCTCTCTCCTGCGGCTCTGCAGGCCTCCGTGGCGCCGCCGTCGATCGGGGTGGGGACCTGGGCCTGGGGCAACCAGTTCCTCTGGGGCTACCGACCTGAGCGCGACGATGAAGCCCTGGCGGCCACGTTCCAGCGGGCCGTGGAGCTGGGCCTGACCTTCTTCGACACGGCTGATTCCTATGGCACGGGCCGCTTGAACGGCCGCAGCGAGGAGCTGCTGGGCGGTTTCCTCGCGGCTCTGCCCCCGCTGCGGCGCCGGACGCTCTGCGTGGCCACCAAGCTGGCACCCTTCCCCTGGCGCCTGGGCCGCGGTGGCTATGCCCGTGCCTTCGCCGCCTCGCGGCAGCGGTTGCGGGGCCAGCTTGACCGGGTGCAGCTGCACTGGAGCACCGCCCGCTACGCCCCCTGGCAGGAGGATCCCCTGCTGGAGGGTCTGGCCGATCTGGTCGAGCGGGGCGCGGTGGCCAGCCTGGGGGTGTCGAACATGGGGCCGCTGCGCCTGGAGCGGGCGCAGCGGCGGCTGGCGCAGCGCGGCGTACCCCTGGCCAGCCTGCAGGTGCAGCTCTCGCTGCTGGCGCCGGAGGCCGTGGCGCCAGGGGGGGTGGCGGAACGTTGTCGCGACCTCGGGATCGAGCTGATCGCCTACAGCCCTCTGGCTCTGGGCTTGCTGAGCGATCGGGTCGGCGGCGGAGCTCCACTGCCGAGCGGGCCGCGTGGCCTGCTGTATCGGCGGCTGCTGCCGCGGATCGAGCCGTTGCTGGCGCTGATGCGCGCCATCGCCGCCCGCAACGGGGCCCGGGTGCCCGAGGTGGCGCTGAACTGGTGCCGGGCCCATGGCGCCAGGCCGATTCCCGGCCTGCGCACGCCGGCCCAGGCGGAAGGGGCGGCGGCGGCGCTGGCCTGGCAGCTCGACGAGGCGGAGCGACAGGAGCTGGACCGGGTGGCGTTCGCCCTGCCGCTGCGGATGCCGGCCAATCCGTTTCAGAGCGGCTGACTCGGCTCGAGAGCGATCGATCAGCCGGCGGCCGGGTCGGAGCCAGGATCCGGGGAGAGCACCACCGGCAGGGAAGCGGGACGCGGCACGCTCACGAGGACGGCGGGCCCGCAGCTGGAGGGCGAGCGCTCCAGACCGTCGTCGGCCGTGCCATCGGCAGCGGCCAGGGGGAGTGCCTCCGCGTCGGCGTCGTGGTTGTCGCAGGCGCTCAGCGCTTCCTGCAGCAGGGAGTCGAAGGTGGCCCCGGGCAGCCGATGGCGGGCGATCTCCAGGAAGGCCCGGGCCAGGGATTCGCCGGCGGCTGTGCGCAGCGCCGGATGGCTGCGCCGCTCCAGCTGTTCCTCGCCGACCGCCTGGATGAACCGTTCGGTCACCGCCCGCTTGGTGGTGGCGCGGATCCGGGTTTCCTGCTCGGCCGGCGTCAGGGAGGGCTGCTGTCCCAGTTCCTCCAGCCGCCGGCAGAGGCTTTCCATCACGTCCCGGGCCTCCTTGGCCACTTGGGACAGCTGGCCGTCGGAGAAGCGAGGCAGATCGGCCACGAACACCCTGCCGTGATCGCGCAGGGTGAGGTAGGTCGGTCGGATCGAGCCCCGTCCGGCGGGGATCTGGCGAGGGCGAAGGGGCGCGGATGCCGGCGGGGGGCCTGCAGAACTGCGGCGTCGGGTGAGGCGACCGGAAGCGGCGAACATGGCTACGGGCGGACTATGGATGCACGGATCGGGAAGGACCTCCGGAGCCAGGCTCCGGGGCCGAGGGGCAATCTGCCAGCGCTGCGGGGCGGCCGGTCAGTACGGCAAACCCCCCAGGGGCAGGCCCCCGGAGTCTCCCGCCTCCACCACCCCCAGTTCCCAGGCGCGGTGGCCGAAGTGGGCGCAGTGCTCCAGGGCGGTGGAGAGCGCGGTGTGCGGCACCACCAGGCAGAACCCCACCCCCAGGTTGAAGGTGTTCCAGAGGTCCTCCTCCGGAACCTCGCCCTGCTCCTGCAGCCAGCGGAACAGCAGCGGCCGCTGCCAGCTGGAGGACGCGATCCGGGCATGAACCCCCGCTGGCAGGCAGCGCGGCAGGTTCTCCGGCAGCCCGCCGCCGGTGATGTGGGCCATGGCGTGGATCGGCACCCCCTCCTGGCGCAGCCCCCGCACCAGCGAGCCGTAGAGGCGGGTGGGCTGGAGCAGCGACTGGATCACGGGTGGGCCCTCGGGCCCGAGGCGGCTGGCCTCGCCCACGCCCCGGGCCTCCAGAATGCGCCGCACCAGACTGAAGCCGTTGCTGTGAACGCCACTGCTGGCCACGGCCAGGATCCGGTCCCCCGGCTGCACCAGGCGCCCATCCACGATCGCGTCCTCTTCCACGACCGCCACGCAGAAGCCGGCCAGGTCGTAACGGCCGGCAGGGTAGAAGCCGGGCATCTCGGCCGTTTCGCCGCCCAGCAGGGCGCAACCGCTCTGGCGGCAGCCGTCGGCGATGCCCTCCACCACTTCGGCCATGGCCGCCGGGCTGAGCTTGCCGGTGGCGATGTAGTCGAGGAAGAAGAGGGGTTCGGCGCCGCTGGTGATCACGTCGTTGACGCACATCGCCACCAGATCGATGCCCACGTCGTGGTGGTGACCATGGGCCTGGGCGAGCTCGAGTTTGGTGCCCACCCCGTCGCTTCCTGCCACGAGCAGCGGACGGCGCAGTCCCGCCGGCAGTCGGCAGAGCCCGCCGAAGCCACCGAGTCCGCCCAGCACCTCGGGCCGGCGGGTGCTCTCGACGCTGGCTCGGATGCGTTCGACGAAGGCCCGGCCGGCGGCCACATCAACGCCTGCTGTGCGGTAGTCCATGGTCCGGTCCTGCTGGGGAGATCCTCCGACCCTGAGATCCTCCGATGGGGCCGGCCCGGGCAGGAAAGCCTCCACGCCGGTAGACGGATGTCGGATCGGCACAATCAACGATCAGGCCTGCTGATGTCGGTCATTCGGTTCTCTGATCGTTATGGGTGCGTACGAGGTTGCTTGATCTCTGTGGGGGCCAGTGATGTCGGCTTCGATGACCATTGCTGATCCATTCCTGCCCGCAATCTGCTGATCAAATCCCTGGAAATCCCGATTAAGTTTCGTCGGTCGTCCATTCTCGTCAGGAACTCCGTCAGCGGTTCGCTTCTCCGCCTCTTCCAATTGCGAGAACGTTCCATCTACTGACGCGCCATCCATTGGATGGCTGCTGCTCTACGGCAGCGAGTTTCGCTTGTTATGACTCGCACTCTTTCCCTTGGAGCCCTAGTGCTCCTGATGTCCGGCAGTGGCGTGGCCGTTCCGGTTCTGGCGGATTCGGTCCGCTCCGGATCCGATCTCCGCCTCGCCATGGCTCAGCCGGCAGCCCCGGCTGCCATTGAAGAGGCCGCCCCGGCGAGCGTCGCCATCCGTGAGCTCCAGGATCCGGTGGGCACTCCTGAGGCGCAGCCACTCCCGGCCGCTCCGGTGGTTCCCCAGCCGATCGCTCCGGCACCCGTCCCCCGCCGCTCCACCTTCCTCGGCCGTGGCGAGGCCAGCTGGTACGGCCCCGGGTTCTTCGGCAACCGCACCGCCAGTGGTGAGGTGTTCCGACCGGGCACTCTCACCGCCGCCCACCGCACCCTGCCCTTCGGCACTCAGGTGCGGGTGACCAATCTCTGGAACGGACGCTCCGCCGTGGTGCGGATCAACGATCGCGGCCCTTTCCACGGCGGTCGCATCATCGATCTGGCCCATGGCGCCGCCCAGAAGCTCGGCCTGACCGCCAGCGGCGTGGCCCAGGTGCGGCTGGAAGTGATCCAGTAGGTCGGGCTCTCGCCTGACCCCCTCTACGGCCCATCCGGCAATCTGCCGTCTGGGCCTTCGCTCCATCCGTCCGTGCAGCTGCTGCGAACCTGCGCCGACCTGCGCCGCTGGTGCGGCCCACCGGGCTGCCCCGGCCGGGCCCCGCTCCACTTCGTGCCCACCATGGGGGCCCTGCATCAGGGCCACCGCACCCTGATCGAGCGGGCCTGCCTGCCGCAGCATCCCGGCGCCGCCCGGCCCCGGGTGCTGGTCAGTGTCTTCGTCAATCCGCTCCAGTTCGCCCCCGGCGAGGACTTTCAGCGCTATCCCCGTGATCTGAGCGCCGATGACCGCCTGGCGGCAGCCGCCGGAGCCGACGCCCTGTTCGCCCCCGCCGCCGAGGATCTCTTCCCGGGGGGCGACGCCGAGCTCACCCGGGTGATCCCCCCACCGGCCCTGCAGGAGAGCCTCTGCGCCCGTTCGCGACCGGGACACTTCGCGGGAGTGACGACGGTGGTGGCGCGGCTGCTGGCCCTGGTCCGCCCCGACCGTCTGCTGCTCGGCGAGAAGGACTGGCAGCAGCTGGTGATCCTGCGGCGGATGGTCGCCGATCTGGGGCTGCCGGTTTCTGTGCAGGGCTGTGCCACCTGGCGCGAGCCCGATGGTCTGGCAGCCAGCTCACGCAATCGCTACCTCTCCGCAGGCGAACGCCGCGCCGCCGCCGCCCTGCCCGCCGCCCTGCGGGCGGCTCAGCTCGCCTACCAGGCGGGGGAGCGGCAAGGCGATCCGCTCCGGGAGCGGCTGCGGAGGCGGCTGGAGCAGGCGGGACTGGCGGTGGAGTATGTGGAACTGGTGGAGGCCCATCGCCTCAGGCCCCTGGCCACGCCGCCCGCACGGCCTGGACTGGTCCTGCTGGCGGCGGCCGTCCGCTGCGGCCCCAGCCGCCTGATCGATCACGTCTTCCTCATGCCCCGTCCCCCGATCGTCGCCATCGACGGCCCTGCCGGCGCCGGCAAGAGCACCGTCACCCGGGCCTTCGCCCGCCGGCTCGGCCTGGTCTATCTGGACACCGGCTCCATGTATCGGGCCGTGACCTGGTGGGTCCAGCGCCACGGCGTCGACCCGGCCGATCCTGCCGCGGTGGCGCCCCTGCTGGGCGATCTGGAGCTGCGGCTGGAGACCGACGGTGCGGGCGAACAGCAGGTCAGGATCAACGGCCACGACGTCACCGCCGCGATTCGCGACCCGGCGGTCACCGCCCAGGTGTCGCTGGTGGCGGCCCATGCCGAGGTGCGTGAGGCTCTCACACGGCAACAGCAGGCGATGGGCGCCCTGGGCGGCCTGGTGGCCGAGGGCCGCGACATCGGCACCGCCGTCTTCCCCGAGGCCGAGCTCAAGGTGTTCCTCACCGCCACGGTGGGGGAGAGGGCCCGGCGACGGGCCCTGGATCTGGAAGCGCGTGGCTTTGCCGTGCCGGAGCTGGTCGTGCTGGAGGCCCAGATCGCCGAACGCGACCAGCTCGATTCCACCCGGGCCGTGGCGCCGCTGCTGCAGGCCGACGACGCCGTGGAGCTGATCACCGACGGCATGGAGGTGGAGGCGGTGATCGCCTGCCTGGTGGATCTGTTCCGCCAGCGGGTGCCAGAGGAAGCCTGGCCCGATCCGGCCACCCCGGCGGGCGGCGCGGCCGTCTGAGCGTCTAGCTGCTGCCGTTGTCGTGGCCGGAGCTGCGGGGATCCGCCAGCAGCTTCTCCAGCAGGCCGGCGCAGGCGTCCTCCAGCAGATCCAGCACGCGCTCGAAGCCGTCCGGTCCGCCGTAGTAGGGATCGGGCACCTCGCGGCTGCGGAACGCGCGGCAATGGTCGGTGATCGGCTCGACCAGCGCCCGCTGTCCGCTTCCCCTGGCCAGTCCACGCACCGCCGCGAGGTTGTCGTCATCCATGGTCAGGATGCGGTCGAAGCGATGCAGGTCCGCCGGCTCGATCTGCCGGGCCCGGCTGGGCAGATCGATGCCGCGCCGGGCCGCGGCGTCCCGCATGCGCCGATCCGCCGGCTGGCCCACGTGCCAGCTGCCCGTACCGGCGGAATCCACGCTGAAGCACTCCTGAAGGCCCACCGCGGCCAGCTGGCGCAGGAACACCCCCTCGGCGGCGGGGGAGCGGCAGATGTTGCCCAGGCAGACGAACAGCAGTCGGTAAGGAAGCTTGCTCAAGGAGGGGTCAACCGATCCAGTGACAACCGGGCTCGTAGCTGCACCACCTCGCAGTCCTCAACGGTCGTGTTGGCCAGGCCCTCCAGGCATTTGATGGCCCCAGCGCGAAGTTCTCCCGTTGCCGGGAGGTTTCGCACCAGCCCTTCAAGCCCCACGACCACCGCATAGCGAACCACCCACTCCCCATCCGCACAGGCGCACACCAGTGCTCGCTGGCAGCGCTGTAGCACGGGGATCCGTACTTCTGGCTCCAGATTCTCCAGCCGCAACTGACCGAGCCCCCTGGCCGCCGCCCTGCGCACACTGGGCCCCACATCGTGCGCGAGAGCCTCCTCCAGTACCTCCAGACCCCGCACATCGCCGATGCCGGCGAGGGCACGCAATGCCCAGGCCCGTGCCCCGTAGTTGCGTGGATCAAGCTGCGTCAGCAGTGGTTCCACCGCATCAGCACCGAGGACGATGAGGCCATCCACAGCCGCTACAGCTGCACCGGGGTTGTTGAAGCCAAGCACCTCGACGAGGGTTGGTACGGCGCGCCGATCACCCGCCGCCGCTAATTGTTCCGTTGTATCGACCAGAGATGTTGCGCTGTCAGCGTTGCGGACGGCAAGGATGAGGTCTTCAATCGTCTGAGAGGCGCCTGGGTGCTCCATCACAGCAAGCTGTCCATGGCCGTCAGCACGGCTGTGGTGTCGGGTTCGTCCGGGTTCAGGTTCCGCTTGTTCTCCACCAGCCCCCGCAGGGCGATCAGCTTGAGGCTGTTTTCCGCCAGGGTCTGGCAGATCGGCTCTAGGGCGTACCGCCAGCCAACGGCTCCCAGATCCATCAGTGCGGCACGGCGGATCTGCAGCTGGGGGTGGCTCAGCAGCTCCACCAGCGGTTCCGCCCATCGCTTGTCCCCGGAGAGCTGAAGCAGGGCTCTACAGGCGGCACTTCGCACCAGGGGCCGTTCGTGGTGGACAAAGGCCTCGATCAGGGTCTCCACCTCCGGTCCGCCAACCCCGATGTCGCCCAAGGCTTCCAGCAGGGCCTCGCAGGGTTCCTGCAGGCGGGTGGAACCTTCCACTGGAGCACCTGCATGCTCCGGTCCCCCTGCCAACCGGCGACAGATGTCCGGGACAGCGGCACTGGCGCCCAGATCTCCGAGTGCCCGCGCGGCGGCTTCACGCAGGCCCTCGTCTTCATCTGCAAGACAAGCGATCAGGTCGGGAATCGCCAGGGGGCTGTGGAGCTTGCCGAGCGCCCGCGCTGCATTCCGAGCCACAGCATTCTCTTCAACCCCCGCACCCTGTTCGCGGGGCTGTCGCTGCATCAGCGCCTCGAGGAGCAAGGGAACGGTGTCCGGATGCCGACTACGGTTGCGGCCGAGCCACCAAGCGGCGTAGTACCGCTGGGAATGATCCTCGCTCTGTCGCAGGCGATGCAGGGCCTCCTGCTCATCGATCGGTGCGCCGGCTGCGCCTGGTGCCGTTGTTGGATCTGAAGGGTCAGCAGCCATTGCCCCCCTGTTCTGTGCGGATCAAGAAGATGTTGCCATATCGGTAGCGATGGGAGGTGATTCAGAAGAGAGCGTTGCTGGTCTGATCGATCTGGATTGCGGCTGATGACAGTGGGGACGCTCGTGATTCCCTGGGTAACTTAGCTGCCTATCAAGACATCAAAAGATCTCCATTGAGATGGATCAAATGGCTTGGGTACCTCCTGGCCATCAGCGAGCACAGGATCGAGTATTGCGGAAGTGGCTCTCTGCGCTCAAGTCATCCCCATCGCAATGGGATCATCATCCGCTCATGCCATGATCAGCAGATAAGAGCCACTCAGCTCCCACAACTATGCTGGCCACCGACATATTGCTGATCCAGTAGTGGCGCCAGTCCGTCACCTGAATACACATACATAAATACAGCCCTTGGCCCTCCTTGTGGGGAGCGGCGGCGCGCTCGAACAGCTTCACCTCATGGCCTTGGCGCTGCAGCATCAGGGCAAGGAGCAACCTCGAGCTGCTGTCGCCGGCGATGGCGAGGGGTGGGGCGGCACTCATGCGTGTTCCGGAGCCGATGGGGGCAACCGTCCAGAAGTAAAACGGAGGTCATCGTAAAGGTTGATACTCTCGCTGCCGTTCTCCTTCTCATTTGTGTGAGCAATCGGGCCCGATAGTGCTCCCGAGACCGGGCGGAGCTCAGAGGTCGAAAAGGACCCCGTGGATGTAAGCCTCGGTCCACTCCTTGCCATGGAATCGGCCGAGCATGCCCCGGGCCGGATCCTTCTCGGCGCGGTAGGCCACATAGCGGCGCTGCCCGGCCAGCAGCTCCTGGCGGCGATCGTCAGTCACGGGTTGGGCCTCGGCCACCAGCTGCAGGTAAAGGTCGAGGTAGGCCACGAAGGCCGGGAAGACGGCGCTCTCGATCAGCGCGTCGCCATCGTTGCCCAAGGGAAGCCTTGTCCAGAGGAATCCGGGAGAGAAATACGGCTCGGCCTCGGCTGGAATCGGCCCACCCGAGGGGAGAACCTTCTGCCACTGGTCCCAGATCGGCAGCAGTCGCTCCCAGACAGGGGCGGTGTGCCGTTGGTCGGCCTTTAGGGCTGGTTGAAGGTCAAGGGCGATCAGGTGACCCGATGGCAAGGTGACCAGATCAGCACCGAAAAAGGGCAGATCGAAGCCGCTGGAGGGGTTGGCCACGAAATTCAGCACCGAGGCGGCGCTTCCCGCTTCCACGCAAGCGGCACGCACCTGCCGCAGTTTCTCCGTGCTGCAGCCCCAGGTGGCCGTGGACACGGCAACGGGCTGGGCCTTGGACCCGGCGACGCCTTCACGCCGCAGAAACTTCGCTTCGATCGGATAGGCGACCGGCTGAAAAGGCTGAAGAGCCTCCACCGCATGCTCCAGGAAAGGAGCCCAGCGCCAGCCAGCCAGGGTGACCGGATCGAGGCTGCAGGGCTGGGGCAGCGCGGAAGACGTCATGGGGAAATCTCGGTGGGAAGAACCGGCACCTGGCCACTGCCGGGGAACAGAAAATCCTGCAGGAACCTATCCGACCAGGCCTTGCCGAAGTGGCTGGTGAAGAGTCCATGGGCGGGATCTCGTTCCGCGCTATAGACGTCGTAGGAATCCTGAAGGCGGTGTACCTCGTCGGGATCCAGCCCAGCGGCCGTTTGGGGGCGATCATGGAGGGCCCAGTAGCTGGCGAGGAACGCCGTGAACGCGGCAGGCAACGATCCCTCGGCTTGTTCGGCGTTCCCCCTGCAGAACAGCAGCCATGGCGAGAAGTACTGATGCGGATCGTAGGAGCGCATGGTTTCCTCGCCGTTGAGGTCGGGGAAGCGCTCATGCAGCTGCCGAAGATCTTCCAGGTGGTGGGCCAGATACTCCGGCGTCTGGAGCAGAGGTTGGAAATCGAGAACGGCCACCAGTTTTTGGCGGGCGCCGAACCACAGCAGGTCGATCCCCAGCAGTGGTTGATCGCGGTTGTATTCGGGATAGGCCACGGAATTGAGCACCTGGAGGCTCTCCCCGGCATCGAGCCGGGTCACCCGCCAGCGGCGGATGCCAGGCAACTGCCAGAGCCAACTGCGGATCACACTGTTGCCCTTGGCAGAGCGGCACTCCGCCAGGTCGTTCGGAATCGCCAGGGATTCGGCCCCCCTGGCCCGGATCTGTGCGTGAAGCTCGTCGAGGAAGGGATCGAACATGGTGTGCGGTTAGCTTGCCGCAGCCAGCGGCTGCGAGGCGAGTGGGAAACGCTGCCGTGCCGTTGCGCTGATGGCTTCCAGCTGAGCGTCATTGGGACAGCGCAGCTCGGTGCAGTAGGTCGTCATGCTGACGCCATCAAGGAACTGCACACTGCTGACACGGATGCGTACCCCCTCTGTGACGAACCAGCAGCGCTCCACCCCTACATTCGTGTCGTAGCGAGTGGTGATGGTGAGCAGGCCGTCCTCGGCAAAGCAGTAGTTGCTGATCACCGGTTGTTTCTCGATGTAGCCCTTGTCCCGGAGTAGAAAGCCACGGCGTGGGTTCGCAAGGTCCGCAACATCGAGCAGAACGGCGGCATGGTCTTCACTGCGGCTGTTTTCCTTGAGGTTGCTCTCCCACCAGAAGCGCGCACCGCCGCTCACCTGGCCGGAGGCAACTCCAAGGCTTTCGCAGATACTCTGCACGGCCGCATCTGAGCTATCAAAAGGCTCGATGGTGAGATTGGAGTCGCCGGCTTCGTCGTCCTGGTGATCAAGATGGTGCACGGCGCGGCGGGTCAGCCAAGTGCCGGCGCTGGCGGCCAGGAAATCCGCCATGGTCAACGGTGGAAGCTGTGCCATCACCTTCAGGCGACTACGGCCTCGGTGCTGCCCGTCCGGAGCCGCCGGGTGAGGAAGCCGAACATGACCTTGCCGATGGCGGCGACCAGATTGCCCTCCAGTTCCTGGAACATCTTCATGTTGCAGTGAAAGGCCTGGTTCGCCTCCGCCACGATGCGGTCAGCCAAGGCCTGATCGATCGGCAAGCTGTCGAGGGTGGCGCGGTAGCCGGCCTTGAAGGCCTTTTCGTCGCCGATGGCATCGAACTCATAGAAGCGCAAGCCATCGTGTTCGCCCAGGCTCATGGCCTTCTGGGCGATGTTCTTGAGGATCTGCCCGCCGGAAAGGTCGCCGATGTAGCGAGTGTAGTGGTGACCCACCAGCAGCTCGGGGGCCGTCTGGGCCACCTGGTGGATGCGGGCCACGTACTCCTGGGCGCCTGGGGTGGCTTTGACCTGGCTGCGCCAGTCCGAACCGAAGTAGAAGGCCAGGTCCTGCTCCAGCGCCGGGCGCCGATTGAGCTGGGGGAAACCGATCGGCCCCACCACGGGGTGATCGGCGAGCTTGCCGATCTCCTCCTCCATGGCGCTGTACACATACCAGAGATCCCCCACCAGGGTGCGGTAGCTGGCCTTGTCGACCACCCCCTTGAGGAAGCAGCTCACGAAGCCTGTGTTCTCGGCCATGGTGTGGGCCTTCTTCGTCCCCTCCCGCAGCTGGAGAGCAAGGTTGACAGCCATGGCGGCAAGGCAGGAATGGATTCTGGCTTGAACCTAAGGGAGGATCGTCCGGGATCAGGTCCGTCGGTTGCAGCCATCAATGCAAGGCCAGGCCAGCCGAACGGCATGCCTGAATCGGATCAGGAAGGAGCGGTGGCCTCCAGCTGGCTGGCCAGCTGGATCAGGACCGCCTCGATGCGCTGCAGTTCGGCGTGGGAGGCGAGGGTGGCCTCCACCTGCTTCTGGGGGAGCTTGAGACGCTGGCCCATGGCCTTCACATCGGTGACCAGGCGATCGCGGTAAGCGGTGAGCACTTCGATTGACTCGAGACAGTCCTGATGGCTGGGATCGGTCATGGATCGGAGGAGGCGTCTCTGGTCAGGGTAGGGAGTCGTACGAGCCCGGGAGCTGTCACCGCGGCCCGGACCTCCCAGGGGGGCCGCGGCCGGGGGCACTCCCGAAATGGGAGGCCTTGCCCAACCCGCGAGATCGATTGCGCGCCAAAGCATCTGGGCCGGCAGGCCAGGGTCTGGGAATCGGCCGATCGGGCTTTGATCACGAAATCTTGCGTCACACATCCGCTTTGCAGTCCCGGCGAGACCCTCAGGCTAATTTCATGGTGCTTCAGTCCTTAGGACCAGCTCAACAGCGGCTTTTCAATTGCTTTCCCAGCAATTTTAGAAAGGCCAGAGCCTGTAAGAAGCTCCCCAAGTCCCTAAACCAGGCTTCTCTCCAAATGCTCGACGCCTTCTCCCGCGCTGTTTTAAGCGCTGATTCGAAAAATGCTGCTATCGGCAGCGGTGAACTGGCAGGTCTTCGTGCCTATGTCGCTGCGGGCAACAAGCGCCTCGACGCCGTCAATGCCATCTCCTCCAATGCATCCTGCATTGTGTCTGATGCGGTGACCGGCATGATCTGCGAGAACACCGGACTGATCCAGGCTGGTGGCAACTGCTATCCCAATCGCCGCATGGCCGCATGCCTGCGCGACGGTGAGATCGTGCTGCGTTACATCAGCTATGCCCTGCTGGCCGGCGATCCCTCCGTTCTTGACGACCGCTGCCTGAACGGCCTGAAGGAAACCTACATCGCTCTGGGTGTGCCCCTGCAGTCTGCCGCTCGTGCCGTGGGGATCATGAAGGCGTCTTCCACTGCTCACATCAACGAGACCAACACCACCGGCACCAATCCGGACGAAACCCGTTTCCGCAAGATGGAAACCATCCAGGGCGATTGCTCCGCACTGGTGGCCGAAGCTGCCTCCTACTTCGACCGCGTGGCCAGCGCTCTGGCTTGATCGGCTTCAAGCAGTAGTCGTTTCACCCTTTTCACTTCCATCACAGGAACCATTCAATGAAATCTGTTGTCACCACTGTCGTGACCGCCGCTGACGCCGCCGGTCGCTTCCCCAGCCAGAACGACCTTGAGGCCGTTCAGGGCAACATTCAACGCGCCACTGCCCGCTTGGAAGCCGCTGAAAAGCTGGCTGCTGGTATGGACAAAGTTGTGCGGGAGGCCGGCGATGCCTGCTTCAAGAAGTACCCCTATCTCAAGCAGCAGGGCGAAGCTGGTAGCAACCAGACCAAGGTTGACAAGTGCTACCGCGATCTCGGCCACTATATGCGCCTGATCAACTACTGCCTGGTGGTGGGCGGCACCGGCCCCCTCGACGAGTGGGGTATTGCCGGCGCCCGTGAGGTTTACCGCACCCTTAATCTCCCCACCGGCGCCTATGTCGAAGCGCTCACCTACACCCGTGACCGCGCCTGCTCCCCTCGCGACATGAGCCCTCAGGCTCTGAACGAGCTCAAGAGCTACCTCGATTACGCCATCAATTCCCTCTCCTGAGGCCCGTTTGATTCCGCAGGGGGAGGCTTAGGCCTCCCCTTTTTTATTGACGGCCCCTCTGAGGCCCTTCCCCTCGCAACGACTACCTCCCGATGGCTCCTGCCACCAGCACCGGCTCCCTCGATCAGCTGTTCGACGATCTTGGGCATCCCAATCCCTACGTGCAGACCGAGGCGTTTCTGGAGATGGTTCGGCACCATGCCGATGCATCATTACCTCGGTTGCTTCTGATGCTCGATCATCAGGATGTGGTGAGGCGACGGGCAGCGGTGCGCGCTCTGGGTGTTTTCGCCGATCGGGCGATGCTGCCCCTTGCCGCTAAGTTCCACGCCAGCTCCGATGCCACCGTTCGCGCCAGTTGCGTGAAGGCCTATGCCCAGATTGCTTCCAATCGGCCCGGCATCGACGTTCCTCCTGAAGCCATGGCCGCCCTTGAGGCCGCCTTGCATGACGGATCCCCCGTGGTGGCGATCACCGCTGTGATGGCCCTCGGCCAGGTCGGCAGGCAGGCCCTGCCGCTGTTGCTCCAGGTGTGCCGAGGCAAGAACGAGGCACAGGCAGTGGCAGCGGTCACTGCCCTGGCTGGCATCGATCATCCGGATGTGGCCGCTTGCCTCGTCGAGTTGTCCACCGCCGAGAACACCGATCCCTACGTGCTCGAAACGGTGATCTCGTCGTTGGCCAGGCTGGAGGATCTACGGATGCGGCAGGCGTTGGCCTGACAGGGGTCAACAATTCTGCCGCTCAGGCAGCCGTCAGAGGTCGTCAACGTCTCGTTGATGTTTGCGCAGCTGCTGAAGTGAGACCTGCAGCACAGGCTTGACTTGGTCGCTGGCTTCTGCTGCGAGGGCAACCTCCAGCTCGGTGATGGCATCCATGGCTCGCAGCTTCATCAACGAAAGGGCCGTATTCTTGCGCACCTGATCCGAACGGTCTCGCAGCAATGGCTGCAGGAGAGGTGATGCCCAGATCGGATCATGCAGCTTCCCCAGCAGAGTGGCGGCCTCTGCGCGCACCTGTTCAGCAGGATCGGCGAGAGCCTCGATCACCAGCACCCTGGCCTCGTCGTCGTCCAGGGTCTGGATCTGCTCACCAAGAGCCGCAATGGCCGCCGTACGCACTTCAGTGTCGGCAGAACGAGCTGCTCGGCGCAGTGCTTCTGGCGCCTGGGCACCTACGAAGGCAAGTCCCCAGCTGGCCAGACCCAGGTGCATGGTGGTGCTTTCGGCATTGGAGAGAACAGCGATCAGAGCCTCCACGGCGCACTCACCCGTGGCTGCCATGGCACCCACGGCAGATCCTTGCACCACCGGATCCGGATCATTCAGAAGAGCAGCCAGGAGATCGGGGAGGGCAACTGGATCACCGATCAGGGTGAGGGTTTTGGCGGCGGCACGGCGTACGGTCACATTGGCGTGGGTTCGCAGGGCCTGGCACAGAGCCGGAACGGCTGCGGGACCGACGGCACCGAGACTCTCGGCGAAGGTGAGCCGCATCAGGCCGCGTGGATCGCCGAGCCCCGCCACCATCTTCTTGATCAACTCCTGATCACCGGGGGGGCGATCTCCGGAGCGCAACTGCTGCTTCAGCTCCGAAGCCAAAAGGGCTGCTTCCTCTTCACTGAGGGAGATGGCCGCAGATACCGGCGTAAGTGGCGGAGTCTGGTGGATCAAGGCGGTGTGGCATTCCAGGACCCATTCTTGACGCAGAGCCAGTCGGCACCCGGCTGGCGAGTCTCCCCGTAACATGAGCCTCATCGAGGCAAAGCAATGACCACCTTCTTGGTCTCCCACAACCTGCAGGTGGCGAGTGAATTCTGCCCCCCCTGGGATGGGGTGCAATTGGCGGCAGGGTTGAAACGGTTCTGTCCAACGGTCACCTCTGCGGAAGCTCTCTCCCACCCGCACTGGCGTCTCCGGTTGGAGAGCCCGCTGGATGCCACACTTTTTGCTGCGGAACTGGTGGAAGGATGGGCCTCACTGCGTAGCGAATGCGGCCATGTGGTCAATCATGCGATTCTTGCGCTGGGAGGGCGCAAGGACACACCGGCAGC
Organism: uncultured bacterium; assembly: GCA_964355015.1. Taxonomy (GTDB): domain Bacteria; phylum Cyanobacteriota; class Cyanobacteriia; order PCC-6307; family Cyanobiaceae; genus CAYHCE01. The sequence goes on from CAYHCE010000003.1 coordinate 127,082, forward strand.
CAGCTCTTCACCGCTCGGTTTCGGCGCCTGGGGGGTCGACGTCGTCGAAACTCCTGATGCAGATGCTTTTCTGGAGGGTATTCAATGGGAACAGCTGAAGGCTGGCCGCCCAGCCGATGGCGTATTTGAGGTGCTCTACAAGCCGCGTTAGGGGAAGAGCTTCAGGCCCGCTTGCTCCGGGAGGCTGGCTTGGGCGCGCGTCGGCTGCCGCGCTTACTCTCTTTGGACCGCTCAGGTTCCGACCGATCAGCGTCAGTGGAGGGCAGTGCTTCGAAACTCTCCTCAGCTGAAGCTGGCTGGGGGGTAGCACCGACATCAGCATGGGCGTGAAGCAGGCCATTCACATCGGTAACCCTCATTCCCTGCTGATGAAGCCCATGCATCACGACACTCAGGGTTTGCAGTGGAACTCGAATGGTTCTGCAAGCGACGTGCCCACCTTTCAAGGATCCGACCACGCTCACGTAAAATATCTCACCCACCATGATACCCATGCTTTCGCGTGCATAATACCTGGATTGTCGCTCAAGGCTATCGGGCTCGCCGATCGCTACACATTCTGACACCTGCCATGCGCTGCCGTGATCGGTAGCGCATGGGAAAATGACCGATGTAATCAAGGACGAACGAGCCAGTGAGTTCAAGCCGCTTCAATAACATACATCCGGGCCTTGATCAGGAAGAGGCCTTGCGCATCCTGTCTTTACCAGTGGCAGAGTTGGAGGCAAGCAGTGATCGCTACATGGCAGCGGCCCAATTGCTCAACTTTCCCGGCAGGCAATCCGAACAGGCCTTGCTTCAGCTTCTCGCAGAGGTCGACGACACGCAAGCAACCCAACTCGCCAAACGCAAAGCCGTGGAGGTGCTGGCACGCCTTGGTTGCAGAGATGCGATCAAGAGCATTGGCAAGTGCCTGATCAGTGACGATCATTACTTGGTCGAGAATGGGGCTTGGGCCTTACACCAGTTGGGCTGCCAGGATCAAGGTATCATCAATCAGATGATGGCCTTATTGGCAGACCGCCGTCAGAATCGTCGTGTGCTGATTCAGAGTTTGGCCGGCCTAGGGGTCGTGCAAGCACTTCCTGAGATCAGAGCTCTCCAGGATGACGATATCCCTGGAGTCCGTGGTGCAGCGATCGCGGCTGTGGCCACTCTGGCCGGATCGAGAGATCGGATCCTGAGCCTTGGCGAACATCTGTTTCTGCCGAATCAGATGGACCGGCAGTCGGCTATTCAGGATGTGATTGATGCTGGCGCAAGAGAGCTGCTTGAGGAAGTTCTGCGCACACCTGTTTCGCCGGTGTTTCGCATGCGGGCGGTGCGTCTGCTCTGGCCCGAGGCGCAGCCGCTGAGCAACGGCCTATCGCTCTTGGATACACTCGATTCGCTGCTATTGGACAGCCCTGAGCGCCTTCAGCTTGTGCACAGCTATGGCGAAAAGCAAGAGAGTTTGTTTTTAGTTAATGAGTTCTTTGGTACCGATTTCAGTCGCTGCTATCTTGCGCTTCAAACACTTGCCTGCGAACCGGGCGCCCGCCTATGGCCTCTGCTCGAGCAGCGTTGGCTGGAAGAGGCCCACAACGACTATGGAGCTCACTACTTCTTTCTTCGCCTGTTTTCCATGATGGATGGCTGGGGGGCCGAAAAGGGTAAGGCAGAAAGTTATTGCGAAGATGCCATCTTCAACCGCCGGCCACAGTTTGCCAAGTCTCGTCCAGCGGCCATTCTGGCTCTATTACGTCTTCAGCCCGAACGATTGAATGCTCCTCTAACTCAACTGCTGGACCCTGAAGCGGAGTCGAACTGGGAATGCCGCTATGCATCGTGGATGGCGGTTGAACAGATGATCACAATGGGAATGTCCATCGGCACTCAACTAGTGCCACTGCATATCAAGACTAATGATCCAAGCACTTTTGTCGAGAGCAAGAAACGGCAGGTGGCTGGGCTACTCGCTGATTTCTGAAAACCGTGTCTTTGTGCTTCCATTGCTTGCCCAATAGCTCACGATCGCGTGACCGGCAGGTCGTGGAACCTTTGCCAAGGCACGTAGAATCTTAAAAGTGCGCCTTGGCCCCATTGGCCAAGCGCCTACTTCTCGTATTGAGATGATCTCACCCCCAAATGAAAGCAGACAGTGCTCGAAGCGCTCGATCAGAGATTGATCAACTGTCTCAAAGATAAAGTCAGTCCCATGGCAGATTAGATGCTGCGAACGAATCCAGCTTTCCAGCTGTCGCTGTGGGCTCTTTGTGCCCATCTTACTCAGCTGATCTCATGATCATTCTGGAGCCAGGCTTCATCGAGATGGTCGCCATAGCGTTGTGATCGGCTAAAGCGTAGGGGTCCATACTCAGCTCCCCAGAGATAGGCGTGTGTACTGGGGTCAAAGCCGCGATCTCGGCTCACCCAGTGATCCTCGCCAAAGTCTACTTCGCTGACAAGATAGGTCAGCTGACCATCGCGGGGAATCAGGCATCTGCAACCCGGCTCCACTTCACCCCAGAAAGAACCATCTCCCTTCTGGCGAAAGACCATCGCGCAGCCTAGACGGGGCAGCAGATCCTCTGCAACGATGCCAGACAGTAATTCGGGCCGAGATCCCGCTCCGGCCGTGCGAATTCCGTTACGAAGGCCGAAGTTGAGCATCAGAAGATGGTCGTCTGCAACGATCAAATGATGCACTCCCTGTCGGTAAGGACGCCAAGGATCATAATCATAACTCTGCTCAGAGTAAAACCAAGGACCACGAAAAACCTCCCATGGAAACGGACGAAAGAAAATGTTGATATGAGAGAACTTGGATGGCTCTGCCTGTGCCTGTTGATGGTTGCTGAAACAGCCTGAAATAGTCTGAGCGAAATGCAGTATGGATGAAGAATTCATGGCTCAAGCCTCAATCCTTCTGACTTCCGAGCTGAAGGAAGTCTGCAGTATGCCTGATCCCTCTGATGTACGAAGAACAGATGATCGGCAACGCACATGCTCAGAAAGAAACCAGATGCGCTCCTCTGCTATTGATTGGCCATAGACAGTCTTGAGGATAAATGTGCCATCATCAAGAAAGCTATAGGATGAAACTGCAGGCTCCGATTCTGCATAGCCTGTGCTGCGCAGAAGTTGCCCCGTTCGTTCGGTTCCTGGAATAGGAATCAGGATGCAGGTGCCTTGAGAAACGGCCGTGGGATCATCGGGCTCCCAATCCGACTCTGCCTGCCAAGACATCTGAAAAGGGCTGGAGATCGTGCCAGGTAGAATAGACTGCAATGCCATGTAATCCACTACTTCTTGATGATTAATGGCTAGGCGTTCAATCTTGATATTACTTATCACATCCTCAAACTGTCTAAAGGCCAGAGCGTGCGCTGAACGCATTGAGCGCCATTGCCCCTCTGAACGGGCAACGAACTGCTCAATGCTCATACAACAATTGCGGGAGTTGTGCGAGCCTATCAGTTTCCGGGCGGGCGGCCTGCACCATGTGGACCAGGCTGTTGATCATCAGATCCCTTGCCTCAGCCGAGCTGGCCTTGGGCATTCTGGATGGGACCTGTGCGAACTGAGACTGGGATTGCATGTCGGGTAAAGGAGATCGGCAAGTGGTGGGAAGCGCCAAGCTGTTTCCCTCTAGGTCAAACTTCATTGACTGTCCCACCACAAGCCAGGCTAGGAGTCCAAAACGTGCCGATCAGCCATTTGTCACGGACAGAATTGAACCGCCGCGACGTTGCACACTCTGTAGCGTGGAGGTGAGGCTGCTGAAGGGGACAACGGACACTTGAACAGCTCGGCGGTTCACTCCGGTTGGGGACAACGTGCTCCAGCTGATGCGATAGCGACGCTGATTGCGGCTTGAACTTGCACCCCGGTTGCCGCGAACAGCAGAAGCCGGTGCCGAACCCGTTGCAAGGCTTGCTCTCAGGATCGGTCGTGTACCCCCATCAAAGGCAGCGAAATAACCCCTGAGATTCAAGGAACGCACATAGGTGATATTGCTTTCTCCAGTGATGGTAACGGTGGTCCGCCAGTAAGGAACGCTGTCGAAACCGAAGGCGTCGGCGTACTCAGTGGAATAGACGTAGCTGTCGATTTCGGCTTGATACCCTTCAGCTGCCAGTCGCTGAACATGCTCGCTCAGTTCTGTTTGGTTGCGTGGTGCTCGGCCCAGCAGGTGTTTGAAGTTGAGTTCAACGAACCGATAGGGACCATTCTTCTCGAGAAACAGACTGCGATAGGTGTCTGAGCAAGCAAGGGCGGAAATCAGTCCCTGAACTGTGAGATCTCCTTGGAGGAATAGGCTTTCAGCGGTCGGAACCAGCTGCTCTTCCATCAAGTGCGCATTGCCAAACACCTGCCGGTAGGCAGCCCGCAGTACGTCCTGCGCATGGGCTTGGTCTTGCGCTGATGAAGTGGTGAGTGTGATGGTCTTTGTCATGGAGAAAACAGCAAAGGGAGAAACGAGTGTTGCGATCAGAGCAGGGAGAATAGCCAGGCTTAGGCAACTTCAGTAATTGAAATGATGCGTCCGCCACGGCGGTGGATGTAGGCCAATTGCGTGGTCATGTCCTTACCAGAGACAAGGTAGCTGGCGTTGGGTGTGCGCTGGCGGCCACCTGCGGGTTGCGCCTGAACGGCAATCCGATACCGTTTTGTGGTGGGGTCAACCGAACCGCTGAAGGCGGAGCGGCGGTTCAGGCGCACCGTTGTGGTGCTCCAGCCGCCTGGAAGAGCCTTGGCACCCAACGAAGTCACCAGGCTGGAGGAGCTTTGCACGGTGTCGCTACTGGAGTAGCCCTGCACCAGCGCCAAGTGACGATTAAACCCGATCTGGTCGCGGCCATTCTCCGTTTGGATGCGGGCGAAGGGAACAGTGTATTCGCCAAACCACTGTTGGTATTCTGTGCCATCAAGGTAGCTGCTGATTTCCGCTTCGTAGCCTTGAACGGCCAGCCGCTGGATGTGTTCACTCAGCTCGGCCTGGCAAGCAGGCGCGCGTCCGAGCAGGTGCTTGAAGTTGAGTTCTACGAAGCGATAGGGAGCATTGCTTTCGAAGAAGCGACACCTGTATTCCGGTGAACAGGCAATTGCGCGCACCAACTCACGGGTGCTGAGATACCCTTCGGCGAACTTGCTTTCGGCGCTGAGTACCCGTTCGCTTTCCATGAGATGGGGGTTGCCCATCACTTGGCGGTAGGCAGCACGGATCAACCCCTGAATCTGATCGGGTGTGTCTCCCGGGACACGTTGGAAGATTTCCTGGCTGCGCTGGCCGAGCCCGAATCCCACATACAGATCGCCACGCAGCGGAATGGAATCTCCTCCATCGCTGCTGCTGCGACGCACAGGCGCAAAGGCTCTACGACCCGTTGCTGTTCCTCCGAAGCCTCCAGAGCTTTGCGCTCGATACACCTGGGCCGGTACACGAATCGTGATGGGCTGATTCCTGGCCAGACTGACGAGGAGCTGACTCTTGGAGCCGATCGCGGAATCGCTGCCAGCAAAGTTCTGCTCCAGGGCGGCGATGCGATTGAATGCGGATTGTGGCGAGCCGGCAGGGCTGTTCCAAGTGCGGATGTAGGGGGCCGTGTGGTCTCCGAATGAACTTCCGTACTCCTCTGAATCAATGAGGGCATCGATGCTCGCGTCAAAGCCGGCGCTAGCAATCCTCGCCACTTCGGCGCTCACTTCTGCCTCATCCACTGGCGGGCGACCCAGTAGATGCTTGATGGCCAATTCAACGCAGCGATGTGGCGTCACGGCTGCATAGAAGCGTGAGCGGTAGAAAGACGACTTCGCGAGTGAACGAACGAACTCTCTGACCGTTAGGCGGCCATGCTTCAGTTGTGATTCCGCAGATTCGAGGCGCTCACTTTCCATCGGCATGGTGTTACCGAAGACATGCCGGTAGCAGGCACTGATCACAAGGTTCAGGCTGGATTCATCGTCACCATCCTTGTAGCTAACCGGATTGTAAAGAAGGGGCGTAGCGCCAAAGCTGAGTGCAAAGGATTGGTTGGACATGACACGTCGGGGAGGGGGGGGAGAGGGAGAGATCGGGGAGGGCTGGGGCAGGGAGTGAATATGCCGCCAAACAGTTTTGGACGTTCCCTGAGTCAAGTGACAATCATTGAATAATCATGCAGGGGTAATACTGGCGATCACTCCTCCTTCGCGGTGAATCTGCTTATACTTAGTTGATAGCTGATTGAAGGGTACGAAGTAGGTGCGGTTCGATTTCTTGTAACGAGAAACCGGTTTCACGTTACTGGCGCGATACGCCGTAACATCCACTCGATAAATGCGACCTTCTGCTCCAGCGCCTACTCCCAAACGCGTCTGAGCATCCTGTAGATTAGAAGAAGGCCTGAAACTCCACCCTTGGCTGTCGGCGGAGGAGGGTGGAATCACTGCAACCGCTCGGTTAAGATAGGCATTTCCACCGAGCCGCGAAGCCTTACCGGCAAGACTGCCCTTGAGGCTGCTGCTGCTGGCTCCCCTGAGTAACTGGAAGGTCCAAGTGAACTCCTGCATGGTGAGACAGCTTTCCGTCTTCCAGCCCCTCTGGAAGGGAACAGTCCACTCACCGAAGGCGCTCTGGTATTCGTCTGAATCGATGAAGCTGTCGATATCTGCGTCATAGCCGTGACTATCGAGGCGTTCTGCGTGGGCACGCATCTCTTCAAAATCTGCAGGTGCACGACCCAGCAGGTGCCTGAAGGCCAGTTCGATATAGCGGTAGCGTGTGCAGGCATCGAAGAATCGAGCCCGATAGAGATCGCTCTTGGCGATGGTGCGAATGAACTCACGTACGCTGATCTCACCCAGCTTCAGCTGAGACTCTGGAACCAGCTGGCGCTCGCTCTCCATCACATAGGCGTTGCCCAACACTTGGCGGTAGGCGGCCTGAATCAGCTGCTCTTTGTTCGCGCTGCTATCACCAGGAAGCAGCTCGAGGGGGGTTTCGCTGTCGAATCGTTCAACGCCCAGGATCGAGGCGGGGCCGAAAGACATGAGAAAGCATTCCTGGAATTACTAGTTGATCATGGTATGACATAGGGCTAATTGGACAGTAGTTTCACAAAGCGCAACTCTGTCCTTGCCTGGCTGGCTGGAGGAACTGGTGTACCACCCTGCCCATTGCTGCAGGCTCATAGTGACTGGGTAATCTCTTTTTCCATGAGGCAACGGGCACCAGCCGAACACAGTGGAAATCCCGGAGTTTTCAAAGCAGCCCTAGCCCATGCAGTGGCCCGTGCCGACTGATCACCTCCATCAGGAAGACGGCAATCCCCAGCATCGCCACCCGACCGTTCCAGAGCTCGGAGCTGTTGTTCCAGCCCCAGGCCCACTTGTTCTGGGGGTTGAGATTCACCTTGGTGGGCAGCTGAGCGGCTTGATCGAGATCGGTTTCCGTTTCGGCCATCGCCTGCTGCACCAGGTCGGTCAGGGCGGCAATGAACGCCGGATCCGTGTCCAGCGCAGGTACGCGTCGGAAGTTCTTCACTCCGGCTGCTGTGGCGAGCTCTCGGTATTCCATGTCGATTTCCTCGAGGGTTTCGATATGCTCACTGACAAAGCTGATCGGCACTACCACAAGATCTTTCACTCCTTGCTCTCCCAATTCCTTCAGGGCATCTTCGGTGTAGGGCTTGAGCCATTCCACCGGACCGACACGGCTCTGGTAGGCGAGGGTGAAGGGGTTGGTATGGCCGAGCTGCTGCTCCAGCCGCTGAAGGATCAGCTTGCTGCAGGCCACGATCTCCAGTTGATAGGGATCCCCGGCGTCCTCCACATAGCTCTTGGGCACACCATGGGCGCTGAAGAACACATGAGCAGCTGCCGGATCCTCAGAGGCTTTTATTTCGCGTGCGATCAAACCGGCCAGCGCTTGGATGTAGCCAGGATGGTCATACCAGCTACGGATGCAGCGGATTGGCAGGCGGCTGAAGGCCGGATCGGTATTGCGCAAGCGCTGCAGCTCCCGGAAGCTCGAGCCACTGGTGCTGATCGAGAAGTGAGGGTAGAGCGGCAGCACAACCACTTCATCCACTCCGTCGGCCTTGAGGTCTGCTACTGCGGATTCGGTGAATGGATGCCAGTAGCGCATGGCTACGTAGCTGGTGGCCTCCACTCCATGTTGTCGCAGGCTGCTTTGTAGTTCTCGGGCCTGCTGCTCGGTGATGCGTCGCAACGGCGAACCTCCACCGATTGAGCGGTAGGCCTGCCGGGACTTGCCGCTGCGTAAGCTGCTGATCAGCCAGGCGAATGGCTTCTGCAGCGCTGATACCGGAAGGCGGATGATCTCCGGATCTGAGAACAGATTGTACAGAAAGGGCCCGACGTCCTGGATACGTTCCGGCCCGCCAAGGTTCAGCAGGAGCACGCCGACTCGGGGCTTTCGTTTGGTTGCAGAAGGTTCCATACGGGCAGTAAACTCAAGACTGGCTTCAGCCAAGAAGGCTCTCGCGCGTCGTTCGGCGTGTCAGTGGGTTCCAGCAGTCGAGTTCCTGGAAGGCCCGGCCAAGCAGAGATGCTCGAAGGGCGTCGAGGTAGATTGCACCTGAAAAGTCAGCCCCGCGAATGCAGCCAGCGCTGCTTAAATCAACGTTGTTGAGCTCTGCACATCGGAAATCGACATAGTCAAGCTGGCAGTTCATGAATCGAGTCTCCTCACATAATGCACCTCTCAATCGGGCGTGGCGTAGATCTGCTCCAGCCAGTCGCGCGCCACGCAGGCAAGAACCAGAGAGATCAGCTCCGCTGAGATAGGCGCCCATCAACGATGCTCCTTCCAGATCCATGCCGGAAAGATCCGCACTGTTGAGAAAGGCCCCATTAAGCCTTGCCTGCGGGCCGATCGCCCCACAGCTTCGGAAATCGAAGCCGTTCGGCCAGATTGTATGACTGTCATAACGAGCCAATCGGAGATCCGTGCCTTCAAGTCGGCAGCCATGAAGGTCAACACCTCTGAGATCTACTCGGCATAATCGCGCCTTAGAAAGATCTATCTCACCCAATGTTAGGTCGCGCCAATCGGCTCCCCTGGCATCAAGCCCACCATCATGCATATTGCCAGGAGGTTTCTGCTCTTCTGGGGTAGTGCTGTAAAAGGAGAGTGAAGCGAAGGGGGAATGTGAAGTCATGATATCTGGAGATTTGATGTTTCGTTTGGATAATGGCATCGACTTTGTATTTGTCGCCCTGGGCTTCCATCCAATGGCGCTCCAGACCGGAGCAGGAAAGTAGGTTGAACCCGTTGGCAGGCCTGTTGATGCTGGCGCTAGAAACGGCGGGCCCAACAAGATCATAAGAGAGCCTCAGTGGCTGAACTGGATAGTTGTGGCAACTGTTGGATAATATGCTCAAGGTGAAGAAGGGCCTCTCCTAAAAGGGATGCATCACTTGGGCTCGAATAGGTAGAATAGTCTGAAACTGCCTCAGCCTTTAGAAAGCCTATCGCCAGCGCCATGCTGCTGATTGGCACCGCTAATTCCCGATATAAATCACTAAGACCCTTTACTCCGAGAGGATGGGTGAACGCTGGGCGGCTTGCCGCAACGGCATAAATGGTAACTCTCAGAAAGTGCCAACAGTCGCGCCAACACGCTTCCGCTCTTGCCTCAGGGTATAGTGCTCCACCGGGCAGGATTAAGCCTGGATCTTCCCGAAGTAATCGACTCTTGGCAGAGGCAATGATCAGTGGAGCCTTTGACTGAAGCCGCTGCAGATGATCAGCATTGACAGTAGTGAAACTACAGATGATGCCCAAGTCATGATCGTTTAATGGCCGAGCCTCTGCATCTGCTTGCTGAATTATTGCACGAATGGATGGTGGCAGAGATTGATCGTTTATCAAGCCGAGTATGCGCGCCTTGACTGTCAGCTGTTTCAGTCTTTCGTTCATGGGATCATTCTGGGTTCAGCCGCTTCATGTCATCGGTGCTTGCAGTGGCGTCAAGCGTGATGTCGTTAGAGTCTTGCTCATGATGGAGCACGGGCGTGGCAACAAGGTGGCCATGACGTTCAAAGTAAAGTGCCCAAGCAACTTTTCCGGCAATACCCGGACAGTTCAATAGGACAGAATTTACCAAGCCAGAGTTTAGGCCAAGAGCATGCAAGAGCACCCTGCAATCATCTTGACTCCTTACAGAAGCAGGGCGAATTGCTGCTCCTACGACCCAGCCCAGCGAGGTATCTTCAAGTGGCCCCGTGGAACTCAAGCAAGCCAACAGGAGATTTGTCTCCTTTCCAGCAATTTGCCTATGCTCTAATCTCCATAGCTCAAGATTCTGAGGATTCAGGGAAATCCGAAATCCGGGTTGACTGGCGTCAGGGATAACCTCGTCTTGGCCGTGATGGGAGCCGATAAGAGCATTGAGCTGGCTAAGGGGATCGGTCATCTCAGTTCTCGTTGCGGGGAGAAGATCTTAATCTGGCTCACCTTCCGCAGTATGAAAGCACGACCCATCACTTCGGCCATCAGTTGAGCCCATCAGTAGCTTGATTGACCATGAACCCATTGCTCAATGGATGACGGCAGTATCCCACTACTAAAAATCCCATTTTATTGTACTCCAGTGCTCAGCATGGCAACTGCAATCCAGAGCACGAGTCCCGTGATCACGAAACCTCCGGCTGCCACTGTATTCTGCCAGAGCTTTCGAGCCCACGGTGCGGGGGCGTTGGCGAGCCAGGCCGGTCGTTGGGTGATGGCGTTCTGCCAGACCAGCTTGGCGGGAGCTCGCATGGCGGCTTTGTCCCTCCAGGCGCTGTCGTAGCGGGGGGCCTGCTGGTTGAAGGGCATGGTGCCCAAGGCTTGGCCGGGCAAAGTACGTGACCTCTGGTAGGGAACGGCATTATATCCAAATGTATCCATGTATTCTTCTGAATCCAGTAGTGTATTAATAAACGCCCCGAGACCATGCTGGGCGATCAGGATGGAGTAGGCGAGCCGCTCACGATTGCCGTGTACAGGACGTCCCAGGACCCGGTTCACCACCTGCTCAACCATGCGGTAGTTGCTGTTGCAGCGGTAGAAATCGTCCCGGAATTTGCGAGACAGCAGCAGACCACGCACGAAATCCCGCATCGTGATCTGGCCGTTCCGCAGCTGCGACTCAAGCGCTGGATCACGATCGACTTTGAAGGCGTGAAAGAAGATCTGTTGGTAGGCCTGTGCAACCTGGCTCTCAAAGTTGCCGTTGCCGCTGAGCTCACCAGCTCCGGACTGTAACTCACGGCTGTCCTGTCCGCCGGGCACCAGGAAGCTGTTCACCCGCGCATTCATGGTAAGCAGCTGTGTAGCAAGAAGCGGGAGGGCCATGGGCGAATGAAATCTGTTGAATTATCCAACGCCTCTAAGCTGCATCAGATCTCGTCAGGATGAATGTACATCAAGCTTCACTTCTGTTGATCTGGTCAGCGGACACCCCCCTTGCTTGTGGCTGCGACTTGTGCGAGCGGGCGCCTGGGTGCATCCAGAAGCAAGGAGCTGGGCAAGCCTTTGCATGGGGGTAGTGGCAGCATCCAGTGCCCCTTCGATCGACGGCGAGGCAGACTTCGTTTACTTGGAGGATCCAATCTTTTGTTACTGGTGCTCAGTCTTGGGTGTATTCGGCGCAGGAGTCGATTGAGCTGGTAGAGCCCCCCCTGCCCATGCAGAGCGGTGTTGGTTGTGACGCATTCCCTACTATCTGTTGGTGGCTTTGTCAGCCAGTAGCAGGCATAAAAAAGGGCTCCGACTGGAGCCCTTTGCATTTTGATGGTAATCCGTGTTGAGCCAAGGGGCTAGAACGAGGTCAAACCAACGCGTTGATGGCGTAGTCGATGTAGTTGTTGGCCTCGGTTGCTGCTTCACCGCTAAGTCCGTGGTTGGACTTGATATAGCCCAGCGCCTCCACGTACCACGACGGAGAAAGCTCGAACGACCGGTTGATCTCGTCGATACCAGCAATCAGGTATTCATCCATTGGGCCGGTCCCACCAGCCACAAGGCAGTAGGTGACCATGCGGAGGTAGTAACCGATGTCACGAGCGCACTTGTCTTTGCCACGCTGGTCGGCGGCGTAATTGGCCCCTTGCATCTGTATTGTGTAAGGGAACTTGCTGTAGACCGCTTGGGCAGCACCATTGACCAAGGAGTCCGCTTTCGCAGTCAAGCTCTTGGCGGCTTCAAGGGCAACCTTGGCCCGCGTGAAACGCCCAAAAGCTGCGTTGATTTCGGTGTTGCTCAGAAAGCGGCCTTGCGAGTCAGCGGAGGCAACGGCTTCGGTGAGGGGAGTCTTCGACATGGTTGAAGGGGAGGAAGAAGGGGTACCTGAGAGGAAGGTCGATCAGCCGACGGAGGCGGCGGCGCGATCGAAATAGGTGCCGATCTCGGAGACGAGTGCTGAGCAGTCACCGGAGGTGATGCCGCTGCGGTCATTGACGGTGGCGATCGCAGCTGCCTTCATCTTGCGAACACCTTCAGCAACGGAAGCTCCGGGTGTGCCAAGGGCCAAATAGGTTTCCCGAAGGCCGTTGAGGCAGCGGTCTTCGAGCACCGAAGCGTCCCCGGTGAAAATGGAGTAGGAGATGTAGCGGAGAATGATCTCCATGTCGCGCAGGCATGCGGCCATGCGACGGCTGGTGTAGGCGTTTCCACCTGGGGCGATCAGGCTCGGCTGCTGAGCGAAAAGATCGCGAGCAGCATTGGTCACGATTTTGGATGCATTGGATGTGATCCGGTTGACGGCATCCATGCGCTTGTTGCTGTCGGCCACCATCGCCGCAAGGGCGTCGATCTGACCAGCGTTGATGAATTCGCCGCGGGCATCAGCCTGAGCAACGACCTTGGTGAAGGCGTCGAACATGTGAATAAAGCTCCTTTTGTCGCCGGGTGGGGTCGGGAGTAGGTGTTCAAGACGAAAGAGCCTGAGGCCCTCTCGGGTACCTTGTTCAGTTGTGCCTGGTATTGCCCGGCGTGGCCGGACACACCCAGAAGCGCCCTGACTGGACCTTGGCAATTGTCGGATACGTCTGTCTGTCTCATGAGCCATGCTTAACAAACAGTCACCAGGCTTTCTTGTGCCTCTGCGCCAATGGGCTTTGCGACGTCAGGCAGCTTCTCAGGGGGAGCGTGTACGGCTGCTCTGAATGGTGTATCAGTTCATGCATCATCCTGACCGCTGACTGGAATGAGCCATGCGGCTATGAAGGTATGCGTGTAGGCCTGTGCGCATCGGCATTCCAGCCACTTGTTCAGCTGCGAAGGGTTTGGTCGCTTGGCCTCCAGCGCTTACTGATCGGTAGGTTCTTTGCGGATTACGAAGGCAAACTCAAAGAAAGCCCTAAGGATCCAGACTGCGATTCGCTCTGCATCGAGAACTCTCCAGTTCAAGTCGTTAGAAATTGTCGTGTCGACAGGGAAAAGCCCCGTGGTGGGGCTGGTTTTGGCTGCATGAGCAGGCTTGGCCTGTAAGCCTATGGTTCAGGAGTTAAGGTAGTTGGCCGCACCGCTCACTTGAACATTCGTGATCTTGCCGCCTAGCCTTTGCACCAACTGTAGGGCTTTACTCATAGATGAATAAGGAACCTCCATGACACAATCAGAGCTGCGAACGTAGCTGTTGTTTGCCAGACCGGTGACCCTGATGGTGACTTGGCGGTTGCTGCTGATCTCGCTGCCGCGAGTGCCTGCTGAAACTTTCATGGCTGGAGCCGCAAAGGGGTGTGTGGGGAGGAGAATTCAGTTGATCTAGCCGCCGCTGGAGTTGTGCCCAGCTTGCTGGTGGAACTCCTCATTTAACGTTAGCAACCGTGCGCAGCACAAGTGAGGAGCTCCGATCAGCGTACGGCTGAGGTCTGAGATAGCCTTGCTGAGCAGCTCTGAACCCAACTGTTGAACGATCGTGAAGACTTGGAGCCCATGTGCCTCGTTTTTCGAGTATTAACTGGGTGCAGGCGTGGTGGGGGGGGATAAGGTTAATTATTGACAGGTGATTGATAGTTTTTTCTTCCTTCAGCATAGCTTTCTGCCTTCTTTGTCGATGATATCGGATGCGGCCTCGATGTAAGCGCAGGCTTAAGAATCTTTACAAAGGATGGGTCTGGCGTGTCTTCTGAGCGGCGATAGCATTGAGAAAACGCAGTCCGCAGTCTGACTCATGACGTTCGCTTCGGAGGTCGTTCCCTGGCCACATCGACTTGGGTCCCAGCTTCAGATCCTAAGTGAGCTCAGCGAAACGCTCACCCTGCGGCTCCTTGATCTGGAGGAGCGTCTTTCCCTCTGCGAGGGCCAGATCGGCAGGCTTGATGGCCAGCACGTTGATGGCTCCGCTGTGATGGTGGATTTGCTGGAGCAGACAGAGGATCGGCTCTCTCGTCTGGAGGCGCTGCTGGATGCTGCCGTCGCCACCACCGCGACCACACAGGGAGTGCCTTGCCTTGAGGTTGTGCCAACGAGGTCCGAGCTGCTGATCGAAGAACCCTTCGCTCTGGAGGCCGCTGTAGAGGCCCCACCAAGCGGACGAATGGATCCCTGTGCTGTTGGCCGCTCAGAGGAGTTGCTTTCCTCTCGTGAGCATGTGGAGCTGGGAAGCAACTCCTTTGCACCTGAGCCGTTCCACGAAGAAGAGGAACAGGCCTTCATGGATGAGCTCAGTGGCTGATGCCATCGATCAGGGGCTCGCGACTGAGGCCTGAACGCATTCCTCTTTCTACGGGTTCTGTCCTCCAGATACTACAGAGCTGGTGGTGATGCATGCAGCCTCGCAGTACACAACAGTTCTATTGAGCAGACCATTGCTCAGCGCTAGTAAAGATGACTTCAGGATGTTTTCGGGTCTATCCAGTGCCTCGCATAGTAGGGCGATCATCGGGTTAGAGCTTCCTCCCAGTTGGCTGGGACTTCGTTACTGAAGTCATGCGTGCGTTGGAATTCAAACGGACCTGCCAGTGAGCCCCATAGACGTACGTGGGTGCTGGGATCATGTCCGCGATCGATCGTGCGCATGCCCAAGGGATCGAGTTCGAAACGGCTCACGAGATAGGCAGTGACGCCCTTGCGCTCCACGAGGCAGCGGCAACCCTGCTCCACTTCACCGACGAATCCGTTTCCCTGCTCGCGCACCACGTAGGTGCATCCTTCGAGCAGGCGCAGATCTTGGTCCTGAATCTGGGCCATGAGCTCGGGATCCTCGACGGCGCCCCAGAAGCGTTGCTCCTCTCGGAGGGCCTGGTTATGGATGAGCAGTTCGCCGCCGGGAGCTTTCTCCGCTCTCAGCACCCGAATCCGGTAGGGCTGGGCAGGTGCAACCGAATACCACTGCTCCAGCAGCAGTGATCCTGGCGCCAACTGGGGCAGGGGCCGGAACCGCACCAGGATGTGGGCGTAGATCGGTGGATTTTCAAAGGCCTGATCCTGATTGCTGAAGCCGGCGCTCAGCATCTGAATCAGGCGCAGCAGGGCACTGGTCATGGCTGGAATCCTATGAGCTAGGTGTGATTTCTCACCAGGTCATGCAGCACTCAGCAGCCTGCTGGAGGCATTGCTGAGGCGTGCGGCCACCGAGTGCCATGTCGCCCCAGTGGCCTTTCAAGTGCCCCAGGTAGCGCGGCAGCCAATGGTTGCCTCCTCCGCGGTGTGGCAGGCGACGATCTGGGCCCCTACCAACAGGAGGGTCTTGATCAACCGTTCTGCCTTGCCGTTGGTCTGCGGTTCATGGGGCTTGGTGCGGATGGGCCTCAGATCCTCTGCCTGTAAGGCTTTGTGCCAGTCGACTGAGCTCTCGGCAGAGCCGATGTCCGAGTGGATGCTTCGTCAGGTGATCGCCTGCTCGCAGAACCAGCCCACGGCCCGGGCTCGGAAGCCCAAGTCGTGGTTGTCTTCTCTTCGGCAGCACATTGACGCAGGCCAGGCGTGTGGCGTTATCGATCGCGACGTGCACCTTCTCGTTTCCGGCCCCCCTGGAGGAGCCTTGACGGCGATCACCAGTGACCCGGTGGTTGGCCTACACGCTCAAAGCAGGCAACCCGCCTTGGTTCGACAGGGATCATGGCGCCTGGCCGTTCCCTTGGTGACCGCTGCACCGGTTTCCACTGGGTCGCAGCAGCCCTTCCGGCCAGGGCTCCAAGTTTTTGGGCCGTCCCAGCCCCAGGGCTTTCATGGTCCGGCCAACCGTGGCGTGGGGCCCGGTCAGGGCTTTGGTGTTCCGCCTGTGTTGGTGCACCGCCTTCGCGAAGCCGCGCTAGCCGCTTGTAGGCCGAACGCCGGCTGATTGCAACCCCTGCCGCTCGCGGCTTGAGCGCTGCTGCCTCGTCGTGGTGCCGCCTGATGAGGCGTTCCCGACCGAATGGCGTCAGCCGGGCTTGGGGTGGCTCGGCATGGGTCGTGAGGTCTTGTGAGGGGCGGTGACACCTCAACCCTGGCGATCCCACACTCCCTTGTCAGCCGGAACAACGTGGTTGTGCTACACAGCTAGGCGTGCCGGTCTTGTCTCCAACAGCCCTCAGATCTTCAGCAGCCGCAACCGGAAGCCGGCGACCTGGCGCACCAGCTCAGGCTGGCTCTGGGCGAAGGGATGGTCGCTTAACTCGGCAAGGATGCGCTCTACGGTCGCTTCCCGATCCTGGGATTCCATCGGCTGACGCACAGTCATCCGTTCCCAGGCCGTATCGAAGGCCATGCCGTAGCTATCGGCATTGTTGAACTGCTGATCAGCGGGTCGTTCGGGTGGTGTTCGCATCGCTTCTGGTGGGAAAGTCCCTGGTGGGACAAAGTGGACGATCGAACCGTCCAACCGACCGAGGAACTGGTAGGAGTGCCTCGGCTTGGCTCCCCGCCGGCTTCGTGCAGCTGATCGCCTTCAAAGGAGGATGCCAGGACCCAGATTTGAACTGGGGACACGGCGATTTTCAGTCGCCTGCTCTACCAACTGAGCTATCCCGGCCGGCCGCTTGGCAGCACCAGCGGATCCTAGATCACGGCCAGGTGCGGGAGTGCGGGCCAGGCAGGCCAGTCCCGCCACCCGGTAGCCACCCTGCCGCAGGGCGTCGGCGGCTGCCGACGCGGTGGCTCCGGTGGTGAGGATGTCGTCCACCAGCAGCAGGATCGGTGCCGCCACGGGGCTGCATCCGTCCGGGGGGACGCCGAGTGTGGTGAAGGCCTCCGCCTGGTTGAGTGCCCGCAGGCGGCGGTTCAGATGGTGCTGCCCCAGGGTCGGACGGCTGCGCCTGAGGGGTTCGAGCCGGGGCAGCCCCAGGCCTTCGCAGATCAGCAGTGGCAGGGGATTCCCCCGCCGCTTCCAGCTCGGGATCGCCACGAGCGCCGCCTCGGCCAGCGAGGCGGGCAGGGTGCGGCGCAGGGCCCGGGCCAGGCTCCGCAGGGTGCGGGCCTGGGGCTCCCGCCGTTGCCGCAGCAGCAGGGAGCGCAGCTCGTGGCGGTACCAGCCCAGGGCCCAGAAGGGCAGGGGGTCGCTCCCCTGCAGGCCGGTGCTCGGCAGGGAGAGTTGCTGGCGGCAGGTCCGGCAGGGCAGCGTTCGCTCGTCCTGCTCCTGCAGGGGCTGGCGGCAGAGCTCGCAGCTGGCCACGGTCAGCAGGTCGAGGCAGCCGCGCAGCACGGCATGGAACATGGCAGGGCGGCCCGGTGGAGCCGCGGCGATCAGACCCGCTCAGGATTCCCAGCGTTTCCAGGTTCGCCCCTCAGCCCGTCGGCAGGGCCCGCAGCATGGCCACCAGAGTTCGGTGGGCATCCTCGCTGTCACTGAGGGGGTGATCGAAGCCGACCGAGACGGTGGTCCCGTCCACCTCCAGATCCATCGCCTCGGGCCGCACCCGCAGCATCCGGGCCGTGCCGGGGTCCGCCACCCCGCCGTAATGGCGCGCGTAGGCCAGCACGGCTGCGGCGTGGTCCTGGTTCATGTGCTGGCAGATGCGTGCACTGACGGCTTCGGTGAGGGGATCGGCGGCCATGACGTGGCGGGGGCTGGGAGCTGACTGAGGATTCTGGCGGGGCCAGCCGGCCTTTCGCCTCAGCCGGCCGCGAACCGTTGCCAGAGCAGCAGGGCCAGCCGCAGCCCGCTGAAGGCCACGTAGCCGGCCAGCAGCACGAACAGGGTCATGGAGACGGCGGTGCGGATGCGTTCGTTCATGGGCGGAAGGGGCGTCCGGGCGGATCCGCTCCATCCTCGGTGCTCACGCCCGCTCAAGTTCCTGTCCCTGCTTCTGTGCTGGCTCGCCCAGAGCCTGCAGCGCCAGTCGCGCCATGCCAAGGGCCGGGGACCGCTCGGCGCGGCTGATCACCGGCAGCCCCAGAGCCTGCTGACGCAGCTGGCGCCACTGGGGATTGCGGGCCCCGCCCCCCACGCTGAGCACCCGGCGGATCGGCGGCGCCCCGAGCTGCCGCAGCCGCCGCCAGCCCTGGGCTTCGATCCTGGCGAGGCCCTCCAGCAGGGCCTGCAGGAACAGGGCGTCGCTCACCGGTCTGGGCTCCAGCACCGGTTCGAGCTCGGGATCATCCACGGGGAAGCGCTCGCCCGGTCCCGGCAGGGGGCGCAGCCGCAGGCCGCTGGGGCGCGACGGATCGATCTGACGGCTCAGCCGGCGGATCTCGGCATCGCTGAAGAAGCGGCGCAGCACACCCCCGCCGGCATTGGAGGCTCCCCCGATCAGCCAGCGGCCGCCCAGCCGGTGGCAGCTCAGCCCCGGTGCCTGGATCGGTCGGTCGATGAACTGCTTGAGCACCAGCGTGGTGCCGAGCACGGCAAGGCCTTCGTCGTCCGCGGGTTCGGCCGCCAGCACGGCGGCGTTGGCATCGGTGCTGCCTGCCACCACCCAGCAGCCGGAAGGCAGACCCAGGGCGGTGGCCGCGCCCGGCTGGAGGCTGCCCAGCACTGTCCCACTGGGCACGATCTCCGGCAGTGCCCTGCTCCAGGGCTGCCCGGCGAGCCCTCCGGCCCAGCGACCCTGGATCAGATCCCAGCCCAGGCGCAGGTTGTTGCCCTCCTCGCCCCAGCGCCAGTCCCCCAGCAGCCAGCCCATCAGCCAGTCGGCCTGATGGCGCAGCAGCAGCGACGAGTGCGCCGGTCCGAGCAGGCGCAGGGCCCGGGCCAGGCTGCCGCTGGGGCTGGCCGCCGGCGAGTCCGGCGGCACCAGGGCAGCCAGGCTTTCGGCCTGCTCCGGACAGGCCAGGGAGTAGGGGAGGGCGGGCCCGAGCGGCAGGCCGTCCGGGCTGCAGGCCAGCAGGGTTCCCGAGGTTCCGTCCAGGCAGAGCGCGGCCACCCGCAGGCGCAACCCCGGCGGCACCGAACCGAACAGGTCGGCCAGTCCCTGGCGCCAGCCGAGGGGATCGGCGAACGGCAGGGGATAGGGCAGGGCCCGTTCGGCCTGGGTGTTGCCCCGGCCATCGATCAGCACCAGCCGCAGTCCGCTGCTGCCCAGATCCACGCCCGCCGCCAGCGGCTCGGGCGACGAGGCGGGGAGCGTCAAACGGGGATCAGGCCGGGCTGCCGGCGGGCACACGATCGGCCGTGGCCTGGCGCAGCCTGGCGGCGGGGGCCTCGACGTCCTCCCAGGGGAGGCTGAGGTCGCTGCGGCCGAAATGGCCGTAGGCCGCCACGTCCTGGTAGAAGCGACCCCCCCGCTGGCGGGGCAGCTGACGCAGTCCGAATGTGTCGATGATGGCCCCGGGCCGCAGGTCGAAATGCTCCTGCACCAGGGCGGTCAGGTCGTCGTCGCTGAGCAGGCCCGTGCCGGAACTCTGCACCAGGATGCTCACGGGCCGGGCGACGCCGATGGCGTAGCTGAGCTGCACCTCGACGCGCCGGGCCAGGCCTGCGGCCACCAGGCTCTTGGCGACGTGACGGGCGGCATAGGCGGCCGAACGGTCCACCTTGGTGGGGTCCTTGCCGGAGAAGGCACCACCGCCGTGGCGGGCTGAGCCGCCGTAGGTGTCCACGATGATCTTGCGGCCGGTCAGACCCGCATCCCCCTGGGGGCCACCCACCACGAACTTGCCGGTGGGGTTCACCAGGAAGCGGGTGTCCTGTCGCTTCGGTTGCAGGGACAGGTCGGCGGTGGCGGGTTCGACCACGTGGGTCCAGAGGTCGTCGGCGATGCGCTGGCGCAGGCCCGCCTCATCGCTGATGCCATCGATCTCCGCCTGGTGCTGGGTGGAGATCAGCAGCGTGTCGATCGCCACGGGCCGTTCGTCCTCGTAGACGACGCTCACCTGGGTCTTGCCGTCCGGCAGGAGATAGGGAAGGGTGCCGTTGTGGCGCACCTCGGCTAGGCGCCGGGCCAGGCGGTGGGCCAGGCTGATCGGCAGCGGCATCAGCTCGGGCGTTTCGTCGCAGGCGAAGCCGAACATGATGCCCTGATCGCCCGCCCCCACCTTGTCGAGGGGATCGCCGTCGTGGTCGTCGGCCTCATCCACGCCGCGGGCGATGTCCGGGGATTGCTGATCTAGGGCGATCAGCACGGCGCAGCTGTTGGCATCGAAGCCGCCGGCCCGGGCTCCGCTGTAGCCGATCCGTTCGATCACCCCGCGCACCAGGGTGGTGAAGTCGACCCTGGCCGTGGTGCTCACCTCGCCGGTCACGAGGCAGAGTCCTGTGTTCACAACGGTTTCGCAGGCCACCCGGCTGGCTGGGTCGGCCGTCAGCAGGGCATCGAGCACCGCATCACTGATCTGGTCGCAGATCTTGTCGGGATGCCCCTCGGTGACCGATTCGGAGGTGAAGACGTAGCGGCTCATCCGGGCTTGCACCGACCTCAGGCGGGCTGAGCATATCGCCCGACCCCGGAACACCGGCGTGCTCAGGCGGTGATTGCCGCCCCCGGAGCCTCCTCCACTTCTGTCTGCACCGTGAGTTCGGACCAGTGATGGATCAGGGGGTGGCCCTCCAGCAGGGTGGGCCGGGTCCGCCAGCCCGCGGTGTAGCCCAGCGCCAGGGGGACCCCCGCGGCCCGGGCCATGCGCAGGTCGCTGTTGGCATCGCCGATCAGGGCACAGCTGCCGGGATCGACTCCCAGCTCGGCGCAGAAGCGGTGCACCGCGGCGGGATCGGGCTTGGCCGGCCGGTGCTCGGCGCTCCAGATGCCCCGGATGTGGCGGGCCAGGCCATGGCCCGCCAGGAAGTGCTCGATGCCGGCAACGACGTCGTTGCTGATCACACCGAGGATGACGCCCGCGTCGTCGAGGGCCTGCAGCAGCGGTTCGAGCCCGTCGGTGGTCGGGGCGAGCAGGTCAGCGCCCTCCCGTTCCAGATCGCGGTCGATGGCAGCGAAGACGACTTCGCTCTGGGCCAGGGCTTCGGGCCAGCCCAGGCCCACCTGGCAGAAGGCCGTGGCGGTGGAGATCAGGTTGTGCTCCCGGCAGGCCACCGCCGTGGTGCCGGCGGGATGAAGCCTGCCGTCGATGACTCCGTAGGCCCGCTCCAGCAGATCCTGGAGGCCGGCTCTGCGCTCCCGGGGCACCAGCGGCAGGCAGGCCAGCACCCTGGCCCGGCTCAGGGTGGTGAGGCCCGGCTCGCTGTGACTGAGAGTGCCGTCCTTGTCGAACAGGACGGCACTCACGGATCCAAGCGGCTGATCCCGCAGCCTCAGTCGGGCCATCGGCCGCCCGCCGGCCAGGGCCGGCTCAGTCGAGGGTGACACCCATCGGCTCGGTTTCGGCCTGCTCCAGCAGCATCTGCTTGTAGCGGGCGGCCATCTCCTCGGCCTTGTCGAACACCTTCTGAGGATCGGTGAGCATGTCGCCCGGTTCGGGCTCGAGTGCCTTGGTGGAGAGGGAGATGCGGCCCCGCTCGGCGTCGAGGTCGATGATCATCACCTTCATCTGGTCGTTCACATTGAGCACCGTGTGGGGGGTCTCGATGTGCTCGTGGCTGATCTCGGAGATGTGCAGCAGGCCGCTGACGCCACCGATATCGATGAAGGCGCCGTAGGGCTTGATGCCGCGGACGGTGCCGATCACCACCTCGCCCACCTCCAGCCGGTTCATCTTGCGCTCCACCAGGGCGCGGCGATGGCTGAGCACCAGGCGGTTACGTTCCTCGTCCACCTCCAGGAACTTGAGGGGGAGGAAGTCGGCGACGAGATCCTCCTTGGGCTTGCGGGTGCTGATGTGGCTGCCGGGGATGAAGCCCCGCAGGCCCTCCACCCGCACCAGGGCTCCGCCCCGGTTGGTGGCGAACACCTCGGAGTAGATGGTGGCGTCCTCCTTCTGGAGCTGACGCACCCGCTCCCAGGCCCGCTGGTACTCGATGCGGCGGATCGAGAGGGTGAGCTGCCCGTCCTCGTTCTCCTCGCTGAGGATGAAGAACTCGCGGACCTCCCCGGGCTCCAGCACGTCGGAGAGGTTCTCGACCCGGTTGATCGAGACCTCCTGGAGGGGCATGAAGGCGGCGGTCTTGGCGCCGATGTCGATCATGGCGCCCTTGGGCTCCATGGCGAACACGGTGCCGTTCACCACGTCGCCGGGCTTGAAGTTGTAGTCGTACTTGCTGAGCAGGGAGGCGAACTCCTCGAGCGTGAAGCCGGCGCCGTCGCTGTCGCGGGCGGCCACCCGGCTGCTCGGGTCGTCGGCGCTCGGGACCTCTTCCGGAATGTCGAGGCCCAGATCAGCCGCTGTGTCGCTGGCGAGATCCAGTTCGGCCTCGGTGCTGCTGATCTCGGAAGGGGTCACGGTCATGAAGGAGTGGCGGACTGCCTGGGGCAGAGCGAAGGGAACTGCGCGCCTGCCCGCCGACAGGACATGCGCAATCCCTCACTATACAAATCCCTGACCCGCCGCTCCCGGGGGCTCAGCTGATGGCCGCCAACGCCCCATCGCCGGCCATGGCCCCACTGGCCCGCTTGCGCGAAGGGCGACGGCTCAGACCCTCCAGCGTGGCGACGAAGTCGCTGATGCCCTGGAACTGGCGGTAGACCGAGGCGAAGCGCACGTAGGCCACTTCGCTCATCTCGCTGAGCTGCTGGAGCACGAGCTCGCCGATCTCGGCGCTGCTGACCTCCCGGCCGCTGCGCTGCTGCAGCTGCAACTCGATCTCGTCGACCACCGTTTCGAGCCGGGCCGGTTCGAGACCGGTTTTCTCGCAGGCCCGCAGCAGGCCGTGCAGCAGCTTCGAGCGGTTGAAGGTTTCGCGGGCACCGTTCCGTTTCACCACCGTGACCGGAACGGTTTCAACGCGCTCGTAGGTGGTGAAGCGAAAGTCACAGTTGAGGCACTCACGGCGGCGACGCACGCTGCGCCCCCCGTCGGCGGAGCGGGATTCCAGCACCCGGCTATCGGTGTGTTGGCAGGAGGGACATTGCATCCCTGTGGTACCCACTCGGCATGGGGGAAGTGTAGACAGCAACATTCCGATTGAGAAGGGTTCCGCCGCAGGCGGTCTGGCAGGTCGAGCCGGCGCAGCCAGCTCCGCGGGGATCCCAGCCCAGCAGAAAGCCCCCGCCTGGGCGGGGGCTGGAAGGGCCGAGGCCCCTTGCTCAGGGCCCGGGGATCACTTGCCGATCTTCGGCGGATCGCGGAAGGCGATGGCGAAGAACAGCGTGGCGATCGCCAGGGTGAGGATGAGGATGTAGGCGAAGCTCTCCATCGGGAATCTCCGGGGAAGTGGCGATCAGCTGAGCGTGGAGCCAGCCGGGGGCACGAAACCCTCGGGAAGGCGGCGGGTGGAACGGTCGCCCAGTTTCTGGAACAGACCGAACTCCACCTGTTCGCCAAGGTCGGGGTCGATACCGGCGAACACATCGCGGTAGAGGGTGCGGGCACCGTGCCAGATATGGCCGAAGAAGAAGAGCAGCGCGAAGGTGGCGTGGCCGAAGGTGAACCAGCCGCGGGGCGAACTGCGGAAGGTGCCGTCGGAGTGGTAGGTGTCGCGGTCGAACTCGAACGCTTCACCCAACTGGGCCTTGCGGGCCAGCCGCTTCACGTCGGCGGGGTCGCTGAAGGTCTGGCCGTTGAGGGCACCGCCGTAGACGGTGGCGGTCACGCCGGTTTGCTCGAAGGAGTACTTCGCCTCGGCCCGGCGGAAGGGGATGTCCGCCCGGACGACGCCCTGGGCATCTTCCAGAACCACGGGGAAGTTCTCGAAGAAGTTGGGCAGGCGGCGCACCTGGAGATCGCGGCCGTCCTTGTCGGTGAAGCTGATGTGGCCGAGCCAGCTGGTGGGCAGGCCATCGCCGTTCACCATCGGGCCGACCCGGAACAGGCCGCCCTTGGCCGGGCTGTTGCCGACGTAATCGAAGAAGGCGAGCTTCTCGGGGATCGCGGCGTAGGCCTGTTCCTTGGTGGCGCCGTTCTCCATGGCCGTGGCGACCCGGCGGTTGATCTCGGTCTTGAAGTAGCTCTGATCCCACTGGTAGCGGGTGGGGCCGAACAGTTCCACCGGAGTGGCGGCCGATCCGTACCACATGGTGCCGGCCACGATGAAGGCGGCGAAGAACACCGCCGCGATCGCACTGGCGAGAACCGTTTCGATGTTTCCCATCCGCAGGGCCTTGTAGAGGCGCTCCGGTGGGCGGGTGGTGATGTGGAAGATGCCGGCGATGATGCCCACGATCCCGGCGGCGATGTGGTGGGCCACGATGCCGCCCGGGTTGAAGGGGTTGAAGCCTTCAGGACCCCAGGCCGGCTGCACCTTCTCGAGATGGCCGGTGAGGCCGTAGGGATCCGAGACCCACATCCCCGGTCCGAAGACTCCGGTGAGGTGGAAGGCACCGAAGCCGAAGCAGCCGAGGCCGGCCAGCAGGAGGTGGATGCCGAAGATCTTGGGAAGATCCAGCGCCGGTTCACCGGTGCGTGGATCCTGCCAGATCTCCAGATCCCAGAAGGTCCAGTGCCAGATGGCGGCGAGAAAAAGCAGGCCGCTGAAGATGATGTGCGCCGCGGCGACGCCTTCGAAGCTCCAGAAGCCGGGATCGACACCGGTTTCACCGGTGACGCTCCAACCGCTCCAGCTGCCGGTCACACCCAGGCGGGCCATGAAGGGCATGACGAACATGCCCTGGCGCCACATGGGGTTGAGCACCGGGTCGGAAGGATCGAAGATGGCGAGCTCGTAGAGCGCCATGGAGCCGGCCCAGCCGGCGACCAGAGCGGTGTGCATGAGGTGCACGGCCAGCAAGCGGCCCGGGTCGTTGATGACGACCGTGTGCACCCGATACCAGGGCAATCCCATGGGGGTTAGGTCCGGGGTGACAAACAGCTGCCGAGGCGTGGCCTGGCAGCGGACGATCGACGGGATCGATCCGTGCTGGCGATCGTAAGGGGTTCACCAGGCCCACGGGAGCGTGCCGGGTCAGCTGAAACGAGCCGTGACGAGGAGTCCGACCGGTTGATCGGGCTGCGGTTACAAATCGCAACTTCGCGGCTCAGAATGGCGCTTCCCGCCACGCTCCGCCATGCCCGTGATCCGCTTCGTCCGTGAGGACCGTGAGGTGGAGTGCTTTCCCGGCGAGAACCTGCGCGACGTGGCTCTGCGCGAGGGGTTGCAGCTCTATGGACTCAAGGGCCAGCTCGGCAACTGCGGTGGCTGCGGCCAGTGCATCACCTGCTTCGTGGACGTGGTCGCCGAAGCCGCTCCTGGCGCCCTGAGCGGGCGCACGCCGGTGGAGGAGCGCAAGCTGCGACGTCGGCCCCAGTCCTGGCGCCTGGCCTGCCAGGCCCTGGTGACGCGCTCGGTGGCGGTTCTGACCCGGCCCCAGGTGGGCCTGGCCGACGGCGAGAGCCGGCTGGCCGCCGCCCGGGAGGAGCCGCTGGCGGCGGGCCCCACCGCCTGGCCGCAGCCGATCGCGGCCGAAGCAGAGCCGACCGCTACGGCCGATGAAGCGGCTGGGGGTGATCCCGCCGGCGGTGATACCTTCCAGTGACGCCCGTCAGCACCGTTCGACAGAACCGATGGAAACCAACGATCTGGGTTTTGTGGCCAGCCTGCTGTTCGTGCTCGTGCCGGCTGTCTTCCTGATCGTGCTGTACATCCAGACAAGCAGCCGTCAGCAGGGCTGAACCCCCAGGCCTGGAGGGAGCGCCCCGTCCGGGGGGCGCTCCCTCCAGGCGCTCCAGTGGGGAGGCGACCCCCTCAGCGGCGCCCTTCGGGTTCCCGCACCAGCAGTACCGGTGCCGGAGCGTGAACGCGGATGTAATCGCTCACTGAGTTCCCCAGCAGCCGGTCGATGTCCACCAGGCTCTTGGCGACCAGCGGCCGTCGGTCCTGGGAGGCGATCACCACCAGGTCGGCGTTGATCTCTCCGGCCACGGCGCAGACCCCTCGGCCGATATCGCCGGTGCGGTGCAGGCCTTTGAGCTCCACTCCCAACCCCCGGGCCCGCTGCACCGCCTTCTCCAGCACCTCGTCAGCCGGGCTCTTGCCGCCCCGGCTGGGCGTGATGTCCTGCCGGGAGATGTGCACGCCGCTGAGCGTGCCGCCGGGGATCTCGCGCACCAGTTCGCAGGCGATCCGCAGGGCGTCGTCCCCGACACCGGTGCCGTCGATCGCCACCAGCACGCGGTTGATGTGACGGACGTAGAGGTCGTCGCGCACCAGCAGCATCGGCCGGGTGGAGAGCTGGAACACGTACTGACTGGAGCTGTTGGCCAGGATCGACTGCAGCCGGCCCAGCCCGCGGGAGCCCATCACGATCAGATCGGCGTCAAGCTCGTCGGCCACCTTCAGCACGGTCTGCTTGGTGTCGCCCTGGCGGATGATCGCGTTCACATCGCCCGGGTCGAGGTTCAACCGCTTCACGGCCTCCGCCACGATCCCGGCCGCGTTCTGCCAGTGCTCCTGGAAGTCGTTGCCGGCCTGCTCGGGCACCACGTGCAGCAGGTTCAGCCGGGCCTGGCGGAAAGCCGGAAGGTCGCGCAGCATGCGAACCATCTCCTCGACGTGGCCCTTGCCGGAATCGGCGATCAGAAGATTGCGAAACACGGGGCGGTCGCGGGTCTCGGGCAGCCTATGGCCGACATCCGATTCGGCGCGCAGTGGGAGGTGAGGTCGTAATGGACTCGCGCTGGCAGGGGCCGTGCTGGTGCCTGCGGCGGCGGGTGCTGCCCCAGCACACCGATCATGCGGGGGTGATGTGGCATGGGGCCTACCTCGCCTGGCTGGAGGAGGCACGGGTGGAGGCCCTGGCCGCTGTGGGCCTGGAGTACGGGGAGCTGTCGGGCCGGGGGCTCGAACTGCCGGTGGTGGGGTTGAGGATCGATTACCGCCAGGCCCTGCTGCACGGCGAGACGGTGGAGCTGCGCAGCCTGGTGGACCCCCGCCGGGGGGTGCGGCTGGCCTGGAACAGCCGCTTCGTGCGCGGCGATGGCGTGGTGGCGGCGGTGGCGCGGGTGGAGCTGGTGCTGGTGGAGTTCGGCCCGGCCCAGCCCCGGGGCCGGGTACTGCGCCGCTTGCCGTCCGACCTGGCCCGGGCGGTGGAGGACCTGGGCCACGGCCCGCCCGGCGGCTAGTACATTGATACTGATTTCACGGGATTGCCGTGGGTGACCTTCTCTGCGCTCCCTTCCCGCCGCCTGCTTCCTCCCCTGGGCCCTGGTCGGCGGAGCGCCGCCACTGGTGGCTGCTCTGGAGCCGCTGTCCAGGGCTGGGCTGGTCCCGGCTGCGGCAGCTGGAGGAGGCGTTCGGCAGCCTGGCCGCCACCTGGCAGGCTCCACTGCACAGGCTGGCCCCGTTGCCCGGTTTCGGGCCGAGCCTGCTCGCCCGCATCGAGGCCCATCGCGCCCGCTGGGGTCCGGATCCGCTCGCGGCGGGACGCTGGCCGATCGCCGCATGCCGCCGCGTGCTGCTGCCGGGTGATCCCGCCCGGCCCGGGGCTCTCGCCGGGCTGGAGCGTCCGCCCCTGGTGCTGCACTGGAGTGGGCGGGGCTCCCTCTGGCCCCAGCTGTGTCGGCGCAGGGCCATCGCGGTGGTGGGAACCCGGCGTCCCTCCCTGCACGGTCTGTCGATGGCCCAGGCCCTCGGCGGCGCCCTGGCGGAGGCGGGCTGGCCCGTGGTCAGCGGCCTCGCCGAAGGGATCGACGCCGCAGCCCATCGCGGTTGTCTGGAGCGGGGCGGGCGTCCCGTCGGCGTGCTGGGCACACCGTTGCAGCGGGTCTATCCGCGCCATCACACCGCCCTGCAGGCGGCTGTGGCCCGCGAGGGTCTGCTGGTCAGTGAACAGGCACCGGGGGCGGCCGTCTGCCGCGGGCACTTCGCCGCCCGCAACCGGCTCCAGGTGGCTCTGGCCCAGGCAGTGGTGGTGGTGGAGTGTCCCCATGGCAGCGGTGCCCTCCATTCCGCCGCCCTGGCCTGGGAGCAGGGCCTGCCGCTCTGGGTGGTGCCCGCCGATGCGGGGAAGCCCTCCGCTGCCGGCAGCAACCGGCTGCTGCTGCAGGGCGCCAGCCCCCTGCTCGACCCGTCTGACCTCATCAGCCAGCTCGGGCTCGGCCCGCTGGTCGGGGAGCTGGGCACCAGCGCCTCACTGCCCCCCTCTGACAGGGCCCTGCTGCAGGCCCTGGGGCAGGGCTCCTCGCTGGAGCAGCTCTGTCGCTCCCTCGGCCGGCCGGCGGCGGAACTCTCCTGCCGGCTGCTGGAGCTGGAACTGGCGGGCCGGATCCGGGCCGAGCCCGGGCTCTGCTGGCGGCCCTGCGGCTGGGGCACTCCCTAGGCTTGAACCTCCGACATCACGCCCGACATCACCACCGAGATTCCGGCCCAGAGATCTGCTGAACGCTCCGGCGTCACCCTTGCTGGGGCCGAGTTGCTGGCCTGGCGTCGCGGGTTGCTGGCGGAGGGGGGGCGTGCCGTCGATCTCGACTGGCTGCTCGACCTGGCTGGCGGTCTCTCCTGGCCTGTCCTGCAGCGCCTCCGGCTCGAGGCGGACGGCCCGGTCAGCCTGGCCTGTCCCCCGGCCCGGCTCGAACGGCTCTGGCGTGAGCATCGCCGCAGCCACACTCCCCTGCAGTACCTGGTGGGGGTCTGCCCCTGGCGGGATCTGGAGCTGGGGGTCTCCCCGGCGGTGCTGATCCCTCGTCAGGAAACCGAGCTGCTGCCTGAGCTGGCTGTCACCGCCGCCGGCCAGTTGCCCGCCGATCGCCGCCGCCGCCTGCTCTGGGCCGATCTCGGCACCGGTTCCGGCTGCCTGGCGGTGGCCCTCTCCCTGGCTTTCCCTGAGGGCCTGGGCGTGGCCGTGGATTGCAGCCCGGAGGCCCTCGCCCTGGCGCGGCTCAACCTCGCGCAGGCGGGCACAGAGGGCAGGGTCGATCTGTGGCAGGGCTCCTGGTGGAATCCGCTGCGGTCCCTGTGGGGACAGCTGGACCTGGTGGTGAGCAACCCTCCTTACATCCCCACGGCCCTGATCGACGCTCTGGACCCGGTCGTCCGCCTGCACGAGCCCCTGCTGGCCCTCGATGGTGGCCCCGATGGGCTCGAGCCGATCCGGCGGATCGCTGCCGGAGCCGCCCGGGCGCTGGCCCCCGGCGGCTGGCTGCTGCTGGAGCACCATCACGACCAGGCCGAGCGCGTGCGGGCCCTGCTCGAAGCCGCGGGTCTGGTGCAGGTGGAATCACGGCCTGATCTGGAAGGACACGGCCGTTTCGCCCAGGCCCGCCGCCCCGACCCCGCCCCCTGATGGCCGCCCACCCTGCTCTCGACGCCCTGAAGCTGGCCGAACGCATCCGGGCAGGATCGGCGGCCCTTTTCCCCACCGATACCCTGCCCGCCCTGGCGGCGCTGCCGGCGGCGGCGGGGCAGCTCTGGGCCCTCAAGCAGAGGCCGGCCGTCAAGCCACTGATCCTGATGGGGGCCGAACCGGAACCCCTGTTCGAGGCGCTTGGGCTGCCGCTGCGTCAGGAGTGGCGGGCGATGGCCGCGCGCTGGTGGCCAGGCGCCCTCACCCTGGTGCTGCCGGCCCGGGGGGCGGTGGTGGCGGCCCTGCATCCCGGAGCCACCCCGGCCGCCGCCAGCCTGGGTCTGCGTATCCCCGCCTCCCCCCTCGCGCTGGAACTGCTCAGGCTCACCGGCCCGTTGGCCACCACCAGCGCCAACCGTTCGGGAGAGCCGGCCTGCCTTACGGCCGAGCAGGCGGCGGCTGTGTTTCCCATGGTGCCTCGGCTGGCTCCCGATCCCTGGCCAGAGCCGACCGGCCAGGCCAGCACCGTGTTGGCCTGGATGCCCTCCGGCGAGTGGCGCCTGCTGCGTTCCGGTGCTGTGATGCCGCAGGATTGCCACCGCTGAGGCATCGATGCTCTGGCTCGTTCTGGCGGTGGCGGCCCTGCTCAGCCTCTCCCATAGCGTGATCTATCCCCTGACCCAGTGGTGGACCCCGTTGTTGGAGCTGCGAGGCTGGGCCTGGGTGTCGGTTCTCGTGATCGCCTTCCTGCTGGCCGGTCAGCCTGACTGACGCAAGCTCTCTCCGGCGGCCCTGGGACCGCCGGATGGGCAGGCCCGTTCCGAGAGTGGGAAACGCAGGATCTCCTGAGCGAAACAATGGATTCAGAGGCAGGTGTGTCAACTGTTGGCGAAAAGGTCCTGATGGATTCGGGCCAGGCCAACGGTGAGGTCAGGCACGCCAGCTGGATGGGTTCCAGCTGAGTTTCGGCGGTGCCGGCAAGCATGAGCCCTGGAATGATCCGCTGGCATCATCCGCAGGCCAGGGGATCTTCTGCAGGTCTGAGTACAGAAATCGAAAGCAGGAGCACCCTTCGAACGCTGATCGCCTCCGCCCATTTTGATGGTGTGACCCTGCATGAATGGATCTGGACCAGGCCCGTGTTGAAGTTGCCTTTCGGATGCATTGACCGCCTCAGGCGCCGACGTGACGATCAAAGCTCAGGTGTGCAATTGCCGTGACCCTCCAGATCCCCGTTCGTTCGATGGCCAGACTGCTCGTCGTCGGCACAGCGGCTTGCGTGGGTTCGGTGCTGACGCTGTCGGGACAGAGCCTGGCGGAGCAGCCCCAGATGGAAGCCGCACTGGCTAACCTGCGCCAGGCCAGGGCCCATCTCGTGAGAGCCACCCCCGATAAGGGCGGTTACCGGAAGGCAGCTCTGATCAACATCGACAGAGCCATCGAGCAGGTGGAAGCTGGCATCCGCTAGTACCGTGTCCATCCCGGTAACGTGAAGCGGATGAACTGAGTGTTGGGCGGCAGCGCACCCCTCTGGAGCCTCAGCGCTACCGAAGCAGCACAGCCTCATCGATTCGTTTCCCCTGATCATCCCAGGCGGAGAGGGTGAGAGTTCTGGGTGTGGCTTCCAGTTCCGCGAAGGAGTGCACGCTCACCGCCCTGGCGCTGCGCTGGTTGGCTCGCACGGGTCGCAGGGTCGCTCCCCCACCTCCCACCACCAGATAGGTGGTCCCGGCGATCACCTGGGTGCGCTCGTAGTTGTGATCATGGCCGTTGATGTAGAGCTGTACGCCATAGCGGCGGAACAGCGGCGTTAAGCGTGCCTGGGCCTGTGCATCGTCGCCGTAGTGGCCCGAGGAATAGATCGGGTGATGGCCCACCACCACTTTCCACGGGGCGCTGCTGGCCGCCAGGGCCTGCTTCAGCCAGGGCAGCTGACGCAGCCAGGCGGCATTCATGTTGGTGTCCAGCAGGAAGAACTCCACCGGACCCCGCCGCAGGTTGTACCAGCGCCCTTTCATCCCGAAGGGTGCATAGGCCACCTGCGGATCGCCGTTGCCCGTGCGGATGTCGTGGTTGCCCAGCACGGCATGGAAGGGGACCCCCGCTGCAAGCAGTGAACGATACGGACGGCTGAAGGCTTTCTCCACCTGGCGCAGATCGCCGTCGTTGTAGATGTTGTCACCGGCCATCAGCACCAGATCCACGGGCCGGCGGCGATGCACGGCCGCCATCTGGTCGGCGACCGCCTGCTGCTGGCGATCGCCGCTGCCCATGTCCCCCAGTGCCAGCCAGCGCAGCTTGCCGGTCGGGTTCGAGCCCTTCTGTGCTGCGGCCCTGGCGGCAGCCCAGAGGGGAGAGGCCATGGCTCCCGCCAGCAAGGCGAGCATCTGGCGGCGTGTCGGGCGGATGCTGTCCATCTGGGCAAGGCGTCGTGCGCCAAGTTATCGGTCCGCAGGTGGGTGCTGATGTTCGGGCTCCAGCACATTCCTGCGGTCGGGCTCTGGCTTGGTCCTCGTGGCTGCCTTTCGCGCTGGGGCTGGGCGACAGCCGTGATTGCGCAATGTTGCCTACGAATCTGAATGTGGTATCTCACCTGAGTATTAAGGATGATAGAAGGTAGAGGCTTGTTGGCATGACACTTTCGCCGACCCAGAAGCCAGCGCCGAATCCTTCTATCGCACTCGATCAAAAGCTTGCCTCAGTCAAGAATCGTCTCTTTCAGGCTGCCCATTCACAACCCCTCGAACTGAAGCATCTTGGCATTGCACTGAGCCATCAGGGCATCAAGGGAGACAGGCTTGATGCCCACCCCGGCATGATGCCGCTGCCCCTGCGTCGCGGCAGCTATCTTCCATCGCTGAGCAGGCGGTAACTTGCCATCCTTTCGGCTTGTCTTTTCGCCAACTTCTACAAGCTGGTTGTCTACAGCGAAAGCGAGGCGCTGGTCTCCAACATTACGGCAGCGCAGAAGTGTTATCCGCCCTTCTCCGATGACTACATGATTCTCCACCAGGAGATAAGTGAGGAGACGGATCCTATCTGCACGTTCAGAACGAGTCACAGCAGGGGTGTGCCGTGAAACCGGGGCCATGGACACTTTCAAGTGCCCGGGCTTCTTCAGGGGGGAAGCCGCCTTCTTCGATCTCGACGATTTTGAGGCGATCAATGACAGCTCTCGCCTTCCGGGCGAAGATCAGCATGTGCTCGTGCACGGCGACGATTAGGTAGGGGCGCGTTGACTCATTTCATTTGTTACCCGTTTAATTGACGTCTCAACGGTTG